>CACKMK010000004.1 GCA_902601345.1 uncultured Candidatus Poseidoniales archaeon | reverse complement strand
TAGATCAGAAGCAAGGAAGTCACAACCCCAGATCGACAGTTGCTACTGTAACCGAGATGATGGATTACATGCGACTTCTATGGGCCAGGGTCGGGCTCCCTCATTGTCCCGAGTGTGGACGCGAGGTTAGCAGGAGGACCGTGCAGGAGATTGTCGATGATGTCATGTGGCGATTTGAGGGACATGGAATAGCGATTTGGAGTCCTGCAATCAGGAACCGAAAAGGCACCCACGCTGACTTGTTCAATGCTCTAGTAGACCAAGGATACCTTGCAGGCAAGGTAAATGGAAGAGAGGCTAGCTTCGAAGACCCCCCACGCTTGGAAAAGAATTTGAGACACGATGTAGATGTCAGAGTGGACAGACTGCTGCTGACACAACCTAATAGACAAAGGCTAACAGAGGGAATAGAGGCTGGATTGCGCCTCGGCGCAGGGTCCGTTGCAGTAGAGAGTCTGAGTGCGCCAAAACCCGGGGAAGACAATGCAGAAGAGCAGAGATTCAGGACCCAGGAGGGAGAGGTAATCGCTTACTCAGAGGAGTTTGCATGCCCAACCCACGGCTCCTTTCTTCCTGAGATGAGCCCCCGAGTTTTCTCCTTCAACAACCCCCTAGGAGCGTGCCCCACCTGTCAGGGTCTAGGGGTTGAGCGGTCATTCTCTCCCGACCTTGTAATCGACAGGACAGCTACGGTGGGGGAGGGATGCATCAGGCCCTTTCGGAGGTCGATGATGTCCGGCTGGTACCGAAGCCAGATGACTCAGACATGCGACCACTTCGGCATACCCACGGACGTCCCGTTCGGAGAATTGGACGAGGACAGTCGCGATATCATGCTCAATGGCTCAGGAGGCGAGGTGATCAATTTCGAATTCAATTCTGAGAAGGGGTCCTCGTACACTATGTCCAGACCATGGGAAGGGGTCTTCTCCAGACTCGCTCGTACATACAAGGATACCAGCTCAGAGCGAACTAGGTCCAGGCTATCCTCATTCATGACGGACGAGCCGTGTTCAAACTGTCGAGGAGACAAACTGAACGATGCCGTATCTAAGGTCACCGTCGGGGGGGTTAATCTTCCAGGAATTTCAAGTTGCAGTGTGCTGGAAGCCTTGGCCGTGGTACAGAATTGGAGGTTGGGGGGCTTGGACGATACATGGGACAATCTCGAAAGAGACGCCCCAGACAGCGTCATAGTCCAATCGACGGAGAGGCTAGACGAGCGTTCCATGTACATAGGAAAGGAGATCATCAAGGAGATAGAGTCTAGGCTCAGGTTCCTTGCCTTGGTTGGGTTAGACTACCTGACACTAGATCGTAGGGCCAACACTCTCTCGGGTGGTGAGAGTCAGAGGATACGATTGGCAACTCAGATTGGTACCCGACTAACCGGCGTAATGTACGTCTTGGATGAGCCTAGCATAGGTCTTCATCCCAGGGACAACGACAGACTACTTCAGACGTTAAGGGAGCTAACAGAACTCGGGAATACACTGCTGGTTGTGGAGCACGATGAAGCTACGATGAAGCAGGCCGATTGGCTGGTCGATCTCGGACCCGGCGCTGGGAAGAACGGCGGCCAACTGGTCGTTAACGGGACCTACCCAGATCTCCTACGAAGCGATGAGAGCCCCACGGCCGCATATCTGTCGGGGAGGGAGGGGATCCCGATTCCCGACGATAGAGTCGAGCCCGACGATGAACGATGGATCAAGATTTCAGGTGCCCGTCAGAACAACCTCCAGGACATCGATGTCAGGATACCCCTCGGCTGCATGGTGGCCGTTACTGGGGTTTCTGGATCCGGAAAATCGTCTTTAGTTACTGAGACACTTGCACCAGCACTTCTCAGAGAGCTACACGGAACAGACTCAACTCTCGGCGCCATGGATGGGATTACAGGCCTGGAAATGGTGGACAAGACCATAGTAATCGACCAATCACCCATTGGTAGGACTCCAAGATCTAATCCGGCAACCTACACGGGTGCGTTCGGACCTATTAGGGACCTATTTTCACAGACAAAATTGGCGAAGGAAAGGGGATACGAACCAGGACAGTTCTCCTTCAATGTCAGAGGAGGGAGATGCGAAGCATGCAGCGGAGCGGGCTCTACTAAACTCGAGATGAACTTCCTACCAGACGTCTGGGTAACGTGCGAAGTGTGCAAAGGAAAGAGGTACACCAGGGAGACACTAGAGGTCAAGTGGAAGGGCAAGACGATTCATGATATTCTCGAATTGAGCGTCGATGAGGCATGCGTCTTCTTTGAGAATCAACCCAAAATCCACAGGATAGTCAAGACGGTCCAGGATGTTGGATTGGGATACATCAGGCTAGGACAGCCTGCAACAACACTCTCTGGAGGAGAGGCCCAACGAGTCAAGTTGGCAACCGAACTTCACAGACCACCAAGGAAGCACACATTCTACATCTTGGACGAACCGACTACGGGACTGGCTCTATCAGACGTCCATCAGCTCATCGAAGTCCTACTGCGACTACGACGCAACGGTCACACGGTGATTGTGATAGAACACCACCTTGATGTGATCAAATGCGCAGACTGGATCATCGACCTAGGTCCGGAGGGAGGAGAGCTGGGTGGAGAGGTGGTAGTCGCAGGAACGCCTGATGAGGTCGCTAGGGAGCCTGGAAGCTATACGGGTCAACACCTAAACGGCATGATCTGACAGAACCAATCCCAAGCCTTGAGAACCCCGACCGGAACCGATATCCATGTACAGGTCGGGGAATCCCGCACTCAATGACTCAACATTCCAGAAGTCTGCCTACAAGGACGCTCCTTGGTGGGAGGGCTACGAGTCCAACATGATGACAATCGAGGGAGTAGCGGAGAAAACGGGGCTCCTACTCCTGATTACAGCCACAACTGCACTCTTTACCGCTTTCTCGATGCCTGATAGTGCCCCACTTATCTTAGTCGGTGCGCTTGGTGGCTTAATCGTAGCCTTGATCGTGATTTTCTCCGGGTCCACTAATCCGATGCTAATATGCACATACGCAGCACTAGAGGGGCTGGTAATAGGGGGGATAACCTGGTTTTTCGAAGTGGGCCTCGACCTTCCAGGGATCGGAATCCTAGCAGCCTTCCTCACCTTCATGATTCTCGCATCAATGATTGCGATTTACAGAGCAGGCCTAATCAGGTGGGACAGGAATCTAGCGATAGCAGTATATTCCTCGTTGTTTGCTATCATTCTGATCTACATATTCTCTATTATTGGTGCAGTCACAGGGTTGTTTCAAGTCCCTTACATCCACGATGCGACCCCTGCAGGAATAGCATTCTCGCTCTTCGTCGTAGGAATCGGAGCACTCTGCCTTGTGGCAGACTTTGACTTCATTGAGAGGGGTGTCCAGATGGGAGCACCAAAGCAGTTGGAGTGGAGAGCCGCTTTTGGGCTGATGGTCACACTAATCTGGTTGTACCTGGAAATTCTGGAGTTACTGGCAAAGATTGCCATTTACTCGAGGCGCTAGATGATGCAAACAGATCTCATATTGCAGCTAGCCTTAGCTGGGATAGCACTCGGTCTGTTCGAGGGGGTTCGCCCAGGCCCCCTACTGACCATGGTAATCCGAGAGACCCTAACTGGAGGATGGTCCGCGGGTGCAAGGGCCGCATCAGCTCCAATATTCACTGATGGCCCCTTAATCGTGATCAGCGTACTGTTGTCAGGATGGGTCGCTGATCAACCTAGTCTTATGTTCACGATTTCCATGCTGGGAGCCTGTTTCCTACTCTGGTTCGGTATCGATTGCTTCAGAATAGAACCGCCTGATTCTGATATCGGGCAGCAGGAGGTCACTGGATCGTTTAGCAGAGGGGTGATTACGAATCTACTGAATCCGAATGTGTATGTGTTCTGGTTCCTAATCGGTGGTCCTCTGATGGCATCAGCAGCAGACGAGGAGCCGGTGGCTCCTGTGGCCTACGCACTATCTTTCCTGGTAACGATAATCATCGTAAAGATGGCCATAGCCCTCATTTTCGACAGGACACGTGGCTCTATGTCGCCAAGAGCATACAAAATTGCATTGGCAATTTGCGGTCTGGGCATGATCGGATTCTCTGCTGGTTTCTTGTACCAGGCGTATGAGATGTTCCCGGAGGCGTTCTAGCGATAAATGTGAAACTCGGCCTAAGGTAACGAGCCAGACCCGCTTACCTCTGCCAACCACTCCATAGCAGAGCGATAGTCTGACTCAGCCTCAAGATCGTCATCCAGCAGAAGCGCCTGAGCAGCGTCCCAAAGCGCCCTCAGGGCCGGGACCCAGTCGCCACCCTTGTCGCGGCTCTCTTCATCGAATCTCCATGCATCCGACTCTGTCTTTTCGTGCACTACCAACCATGCCCAGCCCATGGAGGACTCCAGACCTCTACCCTTTCTAGCCGTGGAGACAGTGGAGGCAACCCCATCATCAGCTGCCTTTCGAACCAACTCATCTGCGAATGATAGAGGGCTAGGGAGAGCTCCGCTCTCCCAAGGAAGCCTATCCAGCTTCATTGCAGTGCTCAGCGACTCGCTTAATTCTCGTAGAAAAGCCCCGAACCCCTGCTTCCTCTTCGACTGTCTTGAGTGAACCCTCTCCGCATCCTCTCCTACCAGTCCGAACAAACCCTCGAGGATTGTCCCACCGTGCTCTTCCCAGAGAGAAACCAGAACAGGGTGGCACGACGAGTCTTCGAGCCTCACGACCTTTTCGTCCAGGCCCACTACGACGCCATCCGACCTGACGTGGATTCCATCATCTATCGAATCAAGTACACAGGCAAGCGCCCGGCGCTCATCCTCCGTCCCACTCATGTGATCGAGGAACTCCCCTCTATCATCATCGGAGAACCAGTTACTACCGACGACGAATCCATCGGTGATCGAGTTCAGAATACTGTACCTGCACGCCCTTGCTAACGCATTGTCCTCCAACGACATCTTGAGCCAGGTATTCAGGACTTCATCCACTCTCTCAAGACCCTCTTCGGGTAGAGCCCTGTCCTCTGGCCACCCCTCTGGCCTCCAAATCCAAGCCACCTCGCAGACCTCTCCAAGTTTATTGGGAGGCATCATCGACACAGCCATGCTCCTTGCCACAGGCTCCTCTGTCTTGGCCAGCGCCGCGGGGGAGAGCCCCACCCTGGTTCCATCGGAGAACTCGAGCTTCAGCCAGCCATCCGCCGTCCCTAACTCCGAGACAACCGTCTCTTCATCCAATCCCGCAGACCACTTGCAAGAATCTCCCTGCAGATCCACTGAAATGTTCCCCAGCGTCCACTGCACCCATTCGGAGGGGGGAGCCGGCTCAAATCCAGTGAACACGAAACCCCCATCCCACGAGAAGAAGTACTGGCCTGCCTTGGCGTGGTCGTCCCAGACCAAAAGCCTCAGCCGGGGGTGGTTGAAGTTCTGTATGCCAACAAGATGGCCAGGCCTACCGCTCCCTCTCTTCAGGTAGCTAGCGTTACCATAGACGTCGCTCTTGAATACCGAGACCGTAGTCAAATCCTCTTCAGATGCTGCAACTAGGCTCCCAGCAAGGGAACGGGATACATCCCCCCCACTTCTTTTGGACATCCTTTTCTTAAGCCACCTGATATCGTTTCTTTTTGAGGACACAGCTTTGAGCTCGTGCAACGTCAATGCCATGGGGTCCTTATTCCCGAAGAGTGAGACCTTCCCCAACTCCCCGAGTATCTCTGGTAGGAAACTCTCTGGGTTTTCCAGCAGTGCCTCCAGGCTCTTCTCGAGCCTCTGCTGGATTTCTCTCGAGGCCTGTTTAATCCCCCTTACCCTCACTCTCTTCCTACGGGTCCTGTCACCGGGGAAACGAACTTCTGCGGGAGGCTTGGCCATGATATCCAATTTACCGAAAGGCATCTCAGACTTGAGTTCGACGGGGGCCCTACATCGCTCCCCTTCTGCCGAAAGCCTCTCTTTCGTTTTCGCTCATTTCCGACGGTATTATGAGGGAATGAACCCAACCCCCCTGAATCTTTGAGATTTCCTCAAGACTCCCAGAGAAGATTCTCTGCCCCTTAGTTCCAACATCACTCAGAAGCATCCCCTCCCACTCGTTGATTGCCAAGACGCTTTTGATAACGCTATTAGAATCTAGACCATCTTCCTCTTCCAACCACTTCTCTTTCATCTCCTCAAGGGTGGAAATGGCTTGCGAAGGACTCATCGGAGTCGGAAGGTCGAAACCCATCCCCGTTGGGTCGAGATCCAGAAGAACCAGCGTATGCAAACCACCTTCCAAATTCCTTAGAATCATTTCCAGTGGTGACGTGGCAAGATAATCTCCGTATGGATAGGGCAGCGTGACCTGCCGTCCGAACTTGTACGATTGAAGTCCAGATAGAGAGACGGCTAGCGAAGTGGCAGACATCCCAGGGATTACTTCGAAACCAATCCCTTCCTCCATACATCTTGCCTCTAAATCTATGTGCGTGGTAGCTTGCATCGGATCTCCAACGACCATAAGGGCCACAGAATCGTTCCGTGACTCGTCAAGTAAAGCCTCAGGACTTTCTACAGACGGGCGCATCATCCTCTCCCAGGGCCCTACCACACTCTCCAACAGGACCTCCTGCTCCGTGGGCAGAACTGCGGTGTATCCCTCCAAGTACCTCTTTTTGCACCCCCGTGCCACACTACGAGCCCTCTCAGTCATGTGCCCCAGATCCCCTGGACCGATACCGATTAGCCATAGCCCGGCAGGAACCTCATCAGTTGCCATCTCCCTTGCCTATGCTCTTATGCACATCAATATGATGTGCCTCAGAACTTCAGGCGAAAGGAGCCCTTTCGACCCAACAGAATCCCCGAGTAATGATCATCCACACGCGAGTCGAATGGGTCCATCGAGTAAATCAACTCCTTACTGTAGGTCTTGTAGAGGAACATCTCCCAAAGAAAGCCCTTGTTCCCTCCCGCAGAAAGGAAGTCTCCTCCAGAGACCCTCCTGATTTGGGAAAGCACCGCCCCAATGTTCTTCGAAAAACCTAGAACCCCTGTCTCCATCACCACGAACTCACCATCATCGAACTCCTCCCAGGCCGACATATCGTTGATGTCCATCCTATTGCACTCATCGCAGCCATACAGGTCTACAGTAACGTCCCCATGCTCGCAGTTAGGGAACATGCTGGACATGATTTGGAAGTAGTTCCCGCTACAGGGATCACCGATTACCATCAGCTTCTTCCCCTTGGTCTCGGACATCTCCTTAGCTACCCTGAACATCTTCTTTGTGAGCAGGTTTCGTTTTATCGGCGAGATCAGGATGCTCTTGATCATGTGACCCTCATCTCCGTCATTGTCAAGCGATGGCGCCTACCGGCCCATCAACGTGATGCGTCACCTGAGGGTCCCAAATCGCGATGTGGAGAGGATCCTGAGTCTACTCAGAGAGAGGGAGTGGCTAGCTTCTGACATGAGGGTTTTCTCGCAGGACGATGCAGAATTCCGCTTGGTCCCCATCGATCCTGGGTCTCCAATCGCACTCCCAGCGCCCTTTGACAAATACGATACAGAAGTCCACGAGGGTCAGCCCGACAATAGAATCGACTCCGATTGGTGGAACCATCTCACGAGTCTTTTGGGACCAGAGGTGATTGCGACTCATGGTGAAGCATGGCCTTCTTCACATGAGTTCATTTCGGATATGATGATAGTAAGAATCGAGGACGCCTTGGAGAGGTTCTCTACCCAAATCGCTGAGGCCAAACTCCTTTCCCATCCTCACATCAGACTAGTCCTAAACGACGAAGGCGTCCAGGGCGAGCTAAGGATACGCAAGCTAACCCCGATTGGTGCCAGAGTCGATGGCGCGATAGTTACCGAGGCAATTCCAGACTCCGTCAGCAGTACCCGTGTCCTGGTCCGAGAGTCTGGGAAATCCATCGCTTGTGATCCAAGTAAGGCCTACTTCTCGACCAAACTCCAGTCCGAGAGACTCGAGACTCTTGCACTGGCCAGAGAACTTAGAGAACTACTAGGAAGGCCGTTAAGGGTCTGCGATCCATTTTGTGGAGTAGGCCCTTCGCTAGCAATTCTGCTTTCGGAACCGGGCCTAGTCAGCGAGGTGCTGGCATCTGATCTTAATCCCCATGCAGTGGAGCTCCTGATGGATAACCTCCGCAGATGGGACGGCAGGAGTTATCCGATGGGACCTGCTCCGATATCAAGGATCTTCGAAGACCGTATAATCGGGGTCGCCGATGCCATGCAACTACAAACTAATCCGGAGTTTACTGGCAGGTGGGACCTGCTCATAGTAAACCTCCCACATAGGACACTCGATATTCTACACTCTCTTGTGCCTCTGCTTGACCGAGAAACCCCATCTATGGTGAGGGGTAGGGTTATTGTCCCAGAGAACGAAATCGAGCACGCCAACCGATCCATTAGTCGAGATCTCCCTGACTCACTGGAAGGGTTCCCTGCCCCAAATCTGAGAATAAAGAGAGATTACAGTAGCAAACTTAGACTATGCTCTTTCCAGGCTTGGATTGCACCTCGGGAGGACTAGTTTGAACAACATCCTAGACAAACTTTCTAGCAAGGCAGACGCATTTCCTGATAAAATAGCATTTGCGTTCATCAGGAAAGGAAAGAAGAAAACAGACAGTATCTCTTTCAGAGAACTCGATCAAAAGAGCGATAAGGCAGCTCGCTATCTATCGAATAGAGGTTTCAAGGACGGTCTAGTAACACTCGTACTAGCACGTCCTAGTACCGAATTCGTCGTACTGATGTATGCAATGCTCAAGACGGGGGCAGTCCCTCTCCTACTACCTCCCATCGAAATCAGGAAGCGGAACGGAAGAGCGCAACTAAGAAAAATTCTGAACAGAGCCAGACCAGAGGGGGTAATCGGTAGCGGGGCTTTGCTCGCAATTCGCAGGATCCTCCGTCTCGGACCCAGAAAGTTGAGGACAATTAACATCCGAAATCTAAAGAAATTCCATCCTAATTCTAACAAAGAGTCAGATTTTATCTCGAAAAAGGAAATTGACTGGACCGACGTCCCTGCCTTTGTTAGGTACACAACAGGAAGCACCGGACCACCGAAGGGAGTGATATACTCTCACGGGATGCTTTATTCTCTCCTCCGCACTCTCGAATCGGAGGGAATTACGTCTGAGGACGTCTTCTTCGGAAGATCTGGTACGCTAATCATCCATCCTCTGATTGGAATTTCATCCGTGTCAATAATTGCTAAACCTAGACATATCACCGGGCAGGAAATAGTCCAAACCATCTCTAATTGGGGAGCGACGGCAGCATTCCTGTCCCCTCCGTCGGCAATCCATCTGGCAAACTACTTGGAAAGCCACGCGGAATCTCATAATCAATTACCGGCAATGCTGAAATCTCTAACCCGGATTTACGTCGGAGGGGAGACGATTTCTGCTGGTTTCGTCAGTACGATTGAAAGCCACCTATCACAAGAGAGGCCGGCCCGTGGAGGATTCCATCTTGTATACGGGGCTACTGAGGGGTTTCCCCTTTGCCATGCCCAGGCCAGCACGGTCATAGAAACTCACACAGAAACCGAGTCTGGAATGGGGTTCTGTCTGGGAGAACCAGTGGGGGAGATTAGGATCAGGGTGCTTTCTTTCGAGGATAACAATGAACAGTTTGACCCTTCCGTTGCATCAGAAGTCTCGGGTTCTGGGCCTGGTTCCATCGGAGAAATTTCGGTCATGGGCCCAGCAGTGTATTCTTCTCTTATCGGGCAGGATGAAATAGAGTTTGGGGGCCCAAAGACCACTGCTCACGACTCTCTCGATGGGACTAATTGGCATCGAACCGGGGATTTGGGATACTTAGATGAGCATGGTAGAGTTTGGATAGTCGGTAGGAAGGCTCACAGAGTTAGATCGAAAGACGGCTCCACTCTACACACCAAGCAGGTAGAGGCGATCTTCAATCACAGCCTCGGGATTAGAACCGCTCTGGTGGCGGGTCCAGATAACCATTGGCCCGTGATTCTGGTCGAAAAGGACAGCGCTCCTTGGAATGAAATGGAAAAGAGGCTGAAAGAAGAGGCGAAACGAGCCTGTCGTTTACTGGGCTATGACGGTGAGCTCACTTTCCTACAGTATTCGGGGGCGTTTCCGGTAGATGCAGGACATGAAGCAAAAATAGAGAGAGAGAAATTGAGCAATTGGGCCAAGCAGAGACTGAAATGAAATCATTCTAACTGACGGTTCATTGGCGCCCCGACCGGGATTTGAACCCGGGTCGCAGCCTCGACAGGGCTGCATGATAGGCCACTACACCATCGGGGCCGGCTCTCTGACGAGATAGCCTTCCTTTTTCAAGGTTTGAGGGGGCATCATTGATGGCCCAACCGTGCACAGGATATCCATGGAAGGAGCACCTGTGGTCATCGACGTCATAGATAATGGGGGCCAATGGACCCACAGAGAGTGGCGCATGCTTAGATATCTGGGCGTGGATACGCAAATACTTCCGAACGATGTCCTGGTATCAGAAATGCGTGAATTGGACGGCTTAATTCTATCAGGAGGAGCGGCCAGAGTAGGTCTAACCGGGAAGTTAGGCAACTGTGAAGAATACCTCTCTCTTGAAGTTCCGATTCTGGGGATATGCGCTGGCCACCAATTCATGGCTAGACACTATGGAGGGAATGCAGGAGAGGCTCCTAAGCCAGAGTTCGGTGCAGCAACCATTTCCCTTGTAGGGGATGGTGGTCCCCTGTTCCGAGGTACACCGTCTCACCAAACGGTTTGGGAGAGCCATAATGATGAGGTAACTACGACTCCACCAGGCTTCACTGTGACCGCCGAAAGCGAGTCCTGCAGAGTCCAGGCTATGCAGAACGAAGAATTAGACAGATTCGGCCTCCAGTTCCATCCTGAAGTAAATGATACTGAGTTCGGGTCAAACATCTTCGAAAACTTCGTCGAGATCTGCAAATCTGCGAAATCTGCATAGGACAGATTGAAGAAGGCGCGGTAGGTCGCGGGCTTGGTAGCAATGAAGGGCGACAAGGAGATCCTACACAAGTGCAGAAACTGCAACAGGACCGATAAGAGGCAGTATAACCCCACATCCGAAGAGCACTGCAATCACTGCAACGCCCCTATGGACCCTTTAGAAATTCGATACAAGTGCGTTAACTGCGGGCACATGTCATGGGCCGAGGCAGACTCCACTGGTAGATCCTGTCACAAGTGCGGATACCGAATCTTCGTCAAGCCACGAAAAGATGGCATGGCCAAGATTTTGAAAGCCGAGTGACAATCGCGGAGTTCAAGACCCGCCTCTCTCCCATTAGTATGTGGCAAGCTGGCTTGAGACAGAGGCTCCGACTAGTTTCGATGAACTAGCAGTCCCAGCGACCGTTCGTCAGACACTCGCTTCCAGTAGCATCTCGTTGGATCCGCCTCACCTACTAATCACCGGACCAGCGGGTGTAGGCAAGACCGCATCTTGGCGCCTTTTTGCCAGACAGCTTCTGGGACCCGGATGGAAGTCCACGACGCACATCCTGCAAGCACGAGATTTAGTGAGGCAGCGGGGAGCAATGTCCTCTTTCGAGGAGTTCCTGCGACCCAGCGGGTCAGAGAAGGACACCTTGGCAGGAAGGACCAGCCTGGACGCTTTCGATAGAGGAATTTCCCTATATCCAGATGCAAACATTGCTCCAGCAGGTTCCGAGACCGAAGTGCGCGATGGAATGGTGCCTGTCAGCCGTCTGATAGTGATTGAAGACGCCGATTACATGGGACATATTCGCCAAGCATATCTCAGGAGGATGATGGAGACGGTAGGAGGGGCTTCAAGATTCGTGCTCGTGGCCCGGGCTCCATCCAGAATCATAGACGCCCTACGGTCACGTAGTCAGATGGTTCGGATTCCACCTACCGACAGAGAAACAATCACCACTACTTTATCAAAAATAGCTGGAAAAAACGGATGCATACCGGCAGAAGGAGTTCTAGAGGATATATCATACATTTCCGAAGGTAATCTCAAGAAGGCTATCTTCACACTAGAGATGCTGGATTCCAGGGGGCTTGCTTCAGATCGCTCGTCGGTTCACAAGATGGTTCAGGCATCAACTCTTCAAGCAGGGAGGAGACTGGTAGAATTGGCTATTCGAGGCAAGGTAGTCGAATGGAAGTGGGAAAATCGACGAGGAAGAAATAAGAAAGTCCTATCGGGAGCAATGGCAGAGGTTGACAACCTGATGACTAATCATGGTCTAGATTCTACCGACCTCGTCTCTCAGATCCATTCTGTCATCATCGGAAGGAGACTCAGCGTCCCCCAGTCACTAAGGTATGAGATTCTGAATGCACTGTCGGAATGCGATGTAGGACTACAGAGATCCACGTATCCTAGGATTCACTTCGAGAGATTCCTGCATCGAACTGCTATCGCGGGGAAGAAACACGGACTCTCGATGTAATCGTGGCGGGCGCGGCAGGATTCGAACCCGCGGTCCCCGGCTTAGGAGGCCGGTGCATTATCCAGGCTATGCTACACGCCCGTTCTTGCGAGCACGCACTCCTGAAGAAATCTGCCCCAAAAAAAGGACACTCTTCGCAGAGCCAGCCGATGCCATGAAGCAGGGGAGGCTTCTGGGGAACACATGGCGAGCAATGTGTCCGACCTGCCCAACCCCTACGGCGAAGACGACTTACCCGGCTCCTCTGAATCCGCTCTGGAACGCAGAGTTCGGATCAGAGACTCTCAGAGAGTATTCTGGACCAAAATTGCCACTATACGGTGGAGCGGCCTGGCCAGAATATCGATATCGTTCGCTGCTGTATTGGCTACGCTAGTCCTAGCATCTGGTCGGGGAGGGGAACTGGTGTACCTCGGTATTGCACTTTTCGCATTTCAGGCCGTTCTTTTCTTCCCTGCTATGCTGGCCTCTTCCTTCGCCCAGATGTCTGCTAGAGACCGACTACAGTTGAAAATTGGACGTACTAGATACATGGAAGCCTATCCAGGTGTTGAGAGAATCCTAAACACTCTCCAAGAGAGAACACTCAGAGAGAGAACCAGGCTCGTATGTGCGTTACTTGCAGCAGGAGCGCTGAATTCTGAGGACAACTTCGAAACTGGAACAATTCTGGCGTCGATCCTGTTCGGGTTGTCTGTATTCCTAGGATCTATCTCTATTATCAACACACTTCAGTTGGAACGTCGAATTCCAATGATAGACTCAGACTTCCCGTTGCTATCCATGCACGCTCCAACTCTCCATCAAAGTACTCTAAAGAGAGCTCTTACTGATCTGGTAGTCGCACATTTAGATCCGGAAACAGCGGGGGCATGGGACGATTGGGTCGTTAGCCTAGAAAACAAGGTCAGATCAAACCAAACTCCTGAATCTGCGGTAGAACACCTACTCAGAGTACTACATCTGAATCACCTAGGTCTCCTTGATGACAGCAGACTGATATCCGAATCCAAGAGGGTCTTCAGGGTCGCCGCAATTGATGATCTAAACAATGAGGAGTCTAAGTTCTGCTACAGGACACTCAGAAGACTAATGGCACACACTAGGGCATGGCAACCAGGACTCTTCAGACTGATAGATAGGCTCGAGGATGCTGCACTGAGGGGGCATTCCTCACTTATCGAGAGCCCATGGAGACTCGATCTGGACATCCCCCCGAGATGCTCCCAGGGCCAAGGGGACTTGTTCGTTATGATCCATAACCACTCTGGACGTGAATCTCAGATAGAGGTAGACATCATTGCTGCTGACGGAGAACCCCACCAGCAGACACTGAGATTGAATCCCCCGGTATCCAGGCAGCCCAAAAAACCTGCAAAAATAGGAGAAGAAGGAAACGATATAGTAGACGTGCTAGCAAGACTGATTGACAACAGTCTGGTCTTATGGATAGGTCTAGCATGGCCCACTGGGTCAACAGGCTCTAAGCCAGTTCAGGTTAACATGAGGGGGCCCACAGGGGAAACACTCTCGGCGTTCGTGGTCCAAACAACCCTCTCCTCCGGATTCAATCCAGAGGGAGCCACTGAGAAGATGCTCGATGCAGCAGTTGCAGTACGCAGAATCGCTATTTCCGTTGCCGATTGATATTACCAGGGGAATCTCTCACAGCGTCACGTTCTTGTGACCGAGACCTCTGCGTTGGAGAGAAAGATGGAGTCCAGGGAGGTTGTCATCATCGGTTCGGGTCCATCAGCCCTGCGCGCAGCGATAGCCTGCGCTGATGGAGGAACGGTACCACTCATGATTGATGAGTTTGGAATCGGCTCTGCCTCGGGCTCTCACCCAGTAGCTGGATTAGCAGCCTCAATAGATGAAATGGACTCAAAATCCCATGAAGAGGACACTCTAGCACTAGGTGGCGAAACATGTGATGAGGAGGTTGTATCCAGGACATGTAAACAGGGAGTGGAGACTCTAGCTGAACTAGAGAGATGGGGATTGGCTCTAAGGCGTAGAGAAGGAGGGCTTCCACATGCATCCGCAGCACCAGGGCACAAAACACCCAGGCTAACGGGATGCGGGGACTCAACCGTTAGGGAGGTGACGAGGTTACTCGAGGAACAGGCTATCAAGAGAGGAATCCAGAGAAACGCTGACTCGATTCCCCTTAGCATAGTCTCGGACAACTCACAGGTTCGGGGGGTTGTGACTTTAGATGTGCCCACCGGAAGAATAGACGCTATTCAGGCCAAGGCAGTTATACTAGCAACCGAAGGCCATCAGGGACTTTGGTCAAAACCCAGCGATGGATCGGGAACCGGCTCAGCACTCGCTATTTCTGCCGGTATCGATCTGAAGGGGATGGAAATCACCCCCAGGCATCCTCTAACGATTAGGGATTGCGGGATTCACATCCCCCTCGATGTACTAGGATCCGGTGGGAGAATAAGAAGAGAGAATGGAGAGGACGTAGGCCCAGAGGAAGCCCTGGAAGGAGAACCATGTGTGCTCGATCTTAGACAGATGGATGCAGACGCAAAGGTTTGGTTCTCACAGACATCTATGAGAATAATGGATAGACTAGGTATCGACATGTCAAAGGACGTAATACCTCTTTCTCCAGGAGTAGCATACACAACCGGTGGTGCACCATCCGATGCGCAAGGAAGAGTTGTTTTCCAAGGCCACACAACAGAGGGCCTTCCTGCCGAGCTTTGGCACACAGGCCTATACGCTGCTGGAAGGAGCGCTTATACTGGAATGCACGGATCAAACGCGCTACCCGGGAATCTTCTACTTGACGACCTAGTATCAGGCAAAACAGCAGGCGAGCACGCTTCGGAATGGGCAAAAGAAATAAAATTTGGAGGAAATACTCAGATTGAGGAGGCCGTGAGGGGAGAATCAGCTAGGATCTCTTCCATCATGGGTGGAGATGGAATGGCAGTTGCCAAGTTTCACTCGAAGTTGACATCTGCAATCTCTTCCGGATCATCCGAAGAGGCATCACTAGCCGAAGTGAGGGCGATAAAAGATACAGGAATCAGCCTAGCTGATACCTCATCTATCATGAACACCGAAATGGTAGAGGCTCTACGGTTGGTCGGTCTTGCATCTGTCGCTGAAGTGATTCTTACTTCTGGGTGAGGATTATGGAAGATGACCAAAGCATCTTCACAATGATCATCCAAGGAGAGATTCCATGCCACAAGGTATACGAGGACGACTTGGTATTCGCATTTCTGGATATCAATCCATCTAGTCCTGGCCATACGCTAGTGGTACCCAAAGAGCCAGCCAGGACTCTTGATGAACTGAGTGATGATTCCGCGCAGGCCATCGGTAAAGCCCTGCCTAGGATATCAAAGGCAGTGCTTGAGGCCACTGGGGCATCTGAGTTCAACGTAATTCAGAACAACGGCCCGAATGCATTCCAGAGTGTATTCCACGTTCATTTCCATATCATCCCGAAGATGGAAGATGGCAGAGGGCTCACATTCCCATTCAACCCCACGTCGATAGATCATGAAGATGGAGCACAACTATCATCTTCAATCAGAGATTTGCTGAGTCGTCCGGCCTCTCAATAATCAAGACCTCTCACCCCATCCGAAACCCGTGTCGGATATGCAGGATGCACCCGATATCGAACCCGAGTTGTCTAGCGGAGCAATGAAGCTTAGAAGGAAAAAGCTCGGCAGTCTCCCCTGGGATCATACAGGAAGGCACCCAGGAAATCCATACTTCTGGAGGATTGTCTTACTACTGATAGGCGTAGGACTTAGATATATTTTCAGAAGGAGTCACTATGAGAAGATACCAGATTACGAAGGAGGTAGAGTGATATCTTCGATACACATTAACGGATTGGTAGATCCTGCCGCTTTGGTGCATTCCCAAGATAGAAGAATAATATCTATGGGTAGACACGATTTAATGACAATGCCACTAATTGGCTGGTTCACTAGAAGAATGGGATCACAACCAGTAATCAGGAAGTCGGAGGTTGAAAACGGAGTTTCCGATGAAGAATACGCTAGAAAAATAAACGATAGGACTCTTCTCACGATGACTAATTGTATTGCTTCGGGATACAATGCTTTGGCAATGCCCGAAGGCATGTCTCACCAAGATCCACATCTCCACCGTTTCAAGACTGGTCCGATGAGATTTGCTCTAAATGCAGCCTCAATAGCGAAACATAGAGGCCTCCCCAATCCTGCCCTTCAGCCTGTAGGATTGCACTTTAGGTGTCACCACTGGTTTAGAACAGATGTCTTTGTCGAATTCCAGGAACCAATCCCCGTCCTTGCTCCAGAAGTCTCAGGGGCTCCTGAGAGATTGTCCTCAGGGATATGGGAAGAACCACCATCGGATCAAGTTAATTATTTGAGGGACGCTCTATTTTCATCTCTATCAGAGGTAACTCCAGATGCTCCGGATTGGGAAACGTATCGTGCTTGGCATCTGATAGGACACATCAAGGCGAATACTTCTAATTCCCAGCTGAAATCATTTAGAGACGAGGTTCTAGCAGCTAGAGAAGTTAGAGCCGCATTGTCTGATGGACAAACTAAGGAGGACTTGATGGCGCCCGCTATCGAGGCTGCCACAATTTTGAATGATGATCAGCTAGATGGCCGAGCATTGACTGGAATCAAGTTAGACTCCAGAATAGCATGGACAAAATCTGTAATTGGAATATTTCTAATGATTCTAATGTCTCCAATCACAATCCCCTCCACTGGTATTCAGGCATTTTTCGCTTGGTATCTTGGAGATAGGACCGACGAGGGAATAGAAGCAAGGACAACCTACCACTTTCTAGCTGCGATGTTCTCACCAATACTGTTCTGGCTCCCGCTGGCAATAGTCACAGCATTCCTAATGCATTCACCTTCTTTGGTGAGCATCGCCATTACTATGTCGTTTTTGTTGGTAATACATGTCTCAAACTTAGTTTTCTTGTTTGGCTATGATTGTTGGTCAGACTTCTCAACTTCCAGAAGGAGAGCAAAACTCGCTTCTTCTGACAGGGGAAAGAGACTCGAAGAATTGATTTCAGATGTGAAAACCAATCTCAACTTGCTCTAAATAGGACGACCTTTTGGAGCATTTGTGAATCACAACGAGGCTGCGGACAGTATTCGGTCATGGTTGGACAGTGAAAGACTGGAGGCAAGGGAGGTGAAAGACTCTCAGGCTATTATCCACCTTCATGTTAGATACCCCCCAACTAAGCAAGGCCATTTATTCAATATTGTAATTCCCAAGAAGAGAAATTTGGTATTGTTATACTCCATTACAAGAGTGGACGAGGGACAGCAGGAGTCAATGCGTGAAATGGCTAGAGAAGACTCAGAGTCATGGGAGGAATGGCTTCACGATACTAGAATCAGAATGACATCGTCTGACTTAGATTGGGTCCTCCATGTCGGGAGAAGCAAGCAGGGAGTTGCCGGCCCACTCCAGGCCTTCAATCTCTCTAGGCCAGTTTGGCTGGACGGACTTACTCAGAATGAATTCATGCAGAGTATGAGAAGAGTTTGGCTAACCAAGCTATCACTGATTCACCAAATAAAATACGGCTTTGGAAACGGGAAGGGGAAACCAGGCCCAGTTGATGATTGGGAAGGGAAGACAGGCAGAAAATCCCCTGAATCTCCTACTAGACATTCAGAGATTGATACTGACGAGACAGGTGGTTTTGGGAAGGATTTTGACCCACTGGAATGGGCCTAGTTCGTTATCTCGACCAAGTGACCATAATGGGTATAGGTTAAGTATTCGAGGAAGTCGAATGAAAACGATGCATACCTATCGGCATCCTACTAACGATCGTATATCTACCAAGAAGAGCGGTTTAGCGATTGTCGTGCTAATGCTCGTGAGCCTCCTTGCCACATTCTCGCCACAGGCTAGTGCGAGCGAAATTGTTCTGACCGATCCCATAGAAGTCGTCCAGAGCGGTGTTCACAATGATAGAATGATGTCCATGGATGCAGACTCATCTGGCAACGTCCACGTAGTCTGGAGCCGCAACACGAATCACCTCTACTACAAGATGCTAGATCCTAGGGGGGAGACACTGATCGCCGAGACCCAAATCTCTGATCCAGGAGCTCATCGAGCCTGGCATCCAGACATTAGAGTAGACAATGATGACATGGTCCACGTTGTTTGGACGGACAAGGCAAGTCAGTACAAGATTATGTACACTCTATTGGATCCTTCATTGGACGATCAGAGCGGCGATGCTTCTCTGGACTCGGTACTTTCCGTGGTCCCAGACGATTACGAGGTTGCAAACAATCCCCAGAACAGAGACTGGCCTGCAATAGACATAGATTCTGAAAATAATCCACATATTGTATGGGAAGACTCGTTCGAACCATTGGAACTATACTATCAGCAATCTCAGATTTACTATAAGATGATGTCAATTGATCATGTCGCTAGAATGGTGATAGTGGAGATTGACAGCACACTGTTGACACCTATCCTCGGACAGAAGGGCCACCCAGATATCGCCGTTGACGTAAACGACTTCGTTCAGATAGTTTGGGATGATACCAGGGGTGGCCAAGTAGAGATGGTTGTCCCTATCGATACATCTGGCTCCATGAATGCAGAATGGGCTGACATGTGTGCTGTATTCTATGGAGGGAACTTTGCGAGCGGCGGGTATTTCGTGGGCCTAAAGCCCATGCTTGTCAGTGCCAATATGAGTGTATACGAAACCCTCTATGCACTAAGTGGCAATTGGCCAGCAGCAGCGACCAGTGGAAACTGTGCTGACGCTTACCAGACCGGAGGGTCCGGTAGTCAGGGCCCGAGAAACACTCCTCTAGGTCCAGGAGACTCCTCCGGAGGGATTAGAGAACTCACTGAGGTGGTTTACAACAACCAGGCGACCAACCTACCCGCTGATGGCGGTTACTACAGCGAGTTCTGGGGGCCTGCAGCAACGTGGGCCTGCCTGTCCTACAGAGATGTCCAAGGAAGGCAGGGACTTTCTGCAAACCCCCCAACAGCTCTGGACCATCGATGGAATGACAATGCCACGAGGGTTGTGATTCCAATTTCTGACGAAGGACCATACGGAGGGACGCCAATGGACAATGACGATACGCAGAGCATCAATCAGGCCCATGACGCTTGTGTTTTGGCTCAGACAAAGCCATATCCTCTCTGGGCAGGCTCCGACACTTCTGTAGGAAGTTACATGCTAGATCTTGCCCAGTGCCCTGTGGGGTCGGGACTGAACACTAGGTCATGCAGCGGGGCTACGACTCGAACAACTTCTGCAGAGGGCCAAATGTATCAGTTCCCAACAACCGCAGGTTCCTCGTCAGAGCTCGAGATAATGGTAGAGGCAATGGTATACTTAGCTACTAATAACTCTCGAGAGATTTACATGACTGTTCTAGACCCTCACTCGCTTCTAGAGAATCCATGGCCTGGTTGGACTAGGGGCGATCCAGGTACAGAATCTAATCAGCAAGGAGGTTACTATACCGAGGATTTGGGCCCGTCAGAGGATGAACAGGGCTATGGACATCTGGTTGTTGTGAATGATACCCAAATTACAAACAACCCTGCTTACAGCCTACATCCCTCAATAGCAATAGACACATCAGGAAATACGCACCTCGCATGGCAGGACGGCCGACTGTACCCTGGCTGCTCAGGGCCGACAGGTGGTATCGATATCGAAGGCGCCTACGAAGTATACTACACCAGACTCAGACTAAGAGGTGCTGCAGAATGGGACGGAGTCCCCGAGGGCCTACCAGCATACGGGATCAAGCAAATCGCTTCAAGCGCGATTTCGAACTCTGAGCAATGCGAGGGTGCTAGCGAAGAATTCCCGTTTGCGCCAAGCTCTGTAGCCCCTTCCATCTTGACCGACTCCTTCGACAATGTCCACCTCGCTTGGATAGACTACAGCAATACTGAATGGCAGGAGACAATTATGTATGCCAGACTAAACAATACCAACGAGGAGTACCCGCAAGGATTCCCATTGAATTCTGCAGCCTCTTCTATATTGGACCCATGGGAGATACAAGAAGTTACCAACTGGTCTTCTGACAAGCTAGGCCCAGCACCCTGCCAGCCAGAGTGCAATACCGCTGACGGACACCATCTGTTCCCCGACTTCAATCTCGATCGCGGGATGCCTCCTGCATTCGCCAACGATCTCGGTAGTGGAGCACATATCGGATGGTCAGACAAGAAGTGTGACTGGGACGGTCAGAATGCGAACAAGTGGACTCTTTGCTACGTGCACGTGCTGACTGGCTTAGTGGACCTCTCACTGGCCTGTGACGAAAAGATACAGGCAAATCCAAATATTGAGGGATACCCGTACGATTGCCCTTCAGACGCTGAGACATTCTACCATACTATTCAGCCAGGAGAACTTACAACGTTCAACATCACAATAGCCAATCCCACCCCAGGGCCTGCGGAGTTGGTCCAAGATACGTTCACCATAACAATGGAGGGCGTTCCAAACAATTGGACTGCAACACTATTCTATACGACCAACAATACCCCGATTTTTGACTCAACTAAGATTTTCCTTGAGGGCGGAGCCATAGATCCCCTTTACCTAAGAGTCAGAACACCCACAATCTATCAGGCCAAGAGCGACGAACTTGCGCAGATAAGCATCATAGCAACCTCGCAAAAGGACCCCGCTATCCGCAACAAGCTAACCTTGCTAACTCTAATGGATGTTGTCCATGGAATAGAACTCGATACCAGCCATTTCCAGGTAGATGTTGAGCAGGGCAAGTCTGCAGTCTTCTCAATTTCGATCAAGAACACTGGAAACGTTTTCGATACGTTCGCATTCTATGACCCGGCTACACTGGACGGACAAAACGAGTGGGCGCTTCCGTTTGGATGGGGGATAGACTTCCCACTGTCGCTGTCCTTGGATCCAGGTCAATCCGTGACTAGGAATCTAAAGGTCAGTGTCCCTGAATCCCAGGACCCCGGCACCTTTGCCATATACCTGAAGGGATGGTCAACCGGCGAGCCTGTCTTGTCTGTTGATAGAGGGACATTCGATGTACTGGAGTTATGGATAAACGTCTCAATAAGGACAACCGGGAACATTGTATTCGATATCGGGGATACAAAACTGTACGTTCTTCCTGGGGAGTGTGCCAGATTCCCTGTTCAGGTGAACAAGTACTTTACTCCAGGGAGTCTAGTTTTCACGACTCCCGGTGCACCGATGGAGAGGCCAGAAGAGGCAGATATCAACTCATGGAGGTTCGATCACTGGACAGTAGACTTGGACTTCTCAGAATGGCCGGGCGGATCTTCATCTGCTGATCAGGACATCTACTGGGCAAATGTGGGCAACAAATACACAGTCACAGCCGAGATGTGCTCTCCGTTCAACGCGACCGCCGGAATTGGGGAATCTGTCACAGTCCGTGCGCATCTGGATGGCTCCCCGAAAGTTCGTGACTCTGTGCTAATTCTGACTAATGTTGTTCAGAGGTACCAACTAGAGTCCTCAGTACCTGAGACTATACTAGACCTATACCCCGGTCAGTCCTACCAAATGAACACCACAATCTCCAATCTAGGAAATGGCCAAGACAGGTTCGACGTCACAATCGAGTCCATAATTGACGATAAGGGAGCGGCTCACGTTTGGGACATGTACATCCCGAGGATATTGTTCGAGGAATTGAATAGAGACGAGTCGCAGACCGTCCCAATTTACATCAACGTCCCAGTTCAGACCCTAGCTGGTGATTACACCATCACATTCAACGTCCTAAGTGAGGAGCCCTATGAGGGAACTAGGGTTCAGGACCAGGTTGTACTCAGAGCTACCATAATCGAGTTCCATGATATGCAAATTTCTCTGGACCCATTGGTGGAGAGCAAAATTAAGACCACGGCTCCGAGCAGAATCGTACGATACACTCTCAACGTCTCAAATTATGGAAACGTGGCTGATCAGCCTACGATCCACAACCACACATACGATGATGTGAACAAAATCTGGTCCGTGAGTCCGGGCCTGGGTTCTCTCAGCACATGGGAAATAGACTACGCTCTCTTGGAGGGGTTCGGTAGCGAATTCCCGCTTGAGAAGCCATGCGTAGAACTAAACGTCGAGGAGGAGAACCAAATCAACCAGCAAGTCTCCCAGGGAGAAGGGCCCGACTATTGCTATGTAACCGCAGGAAATACGATCACACTTCCCGTGATGGAGCCCTATACTACTCTGCAACTAGTTGTCATTGTCACCGTGGCTCCCGATGCATCGCTGGTTGACAGAAATCTCGGGATCAAGGTCCTATCCATGCACGGCTCTTCTGACGAGGGCGGTGATTTCGATGAGACTGAAGTTTGGACCGACTCGTGCACATTGGATAGCAACTCTGACGGTATCCCCGACAATCCCGCTCCCGATTGCGATACGAATGAGCAGGTCCTCGAGATGCGCCTCAGAGCTCCCGATCTAGTTCTAGAGAGCGTGGTGGCTCCAGACAGAGAAGCCGCGATTGGAGAGATGCTCTCGGTCAATGTATACATCACAAACAGAGGAAACGCACACGCTGCTGACGTCAACATCATCCTTTGCAAGGATCAGTCCGAATCTGACATCAAGAGGAACGGATGCAAGGAGGAGAACATAGTCTACAGACAGATTGTGAATGCTATTATGCCAATAGGGCAGTCCGAATCAGATCTGTCAGATCCGATCACCCTGCTGTACATGGTCGAGGCTGGCAACCACGATATCGTAGTCGTAGTAGATCCTGACAACAACATCGTGGAAACCGACGAGAGTAACAATATCGAGAAGATAGGGACCATGAAATCCCCACTAGGGGCAATCGATGTAGGGAGAGAGATTGTAGTTAGATACTCTGTTCCTGTTATCATCATAGGAGCAACTTTCTCCCTATTCGGAGTCGCAGGCTTCGTAATCTGGGGAAGGAGGGCCGAGGCACTCGCTAGATTCTCAGAACTGAGCAGTCTATTGCCAGGTTCAGATGATGATGACATAGTGTTCTGAGGTCTACTTCGCCATCCACCATGGAAGCGGCATTGACTCTCTGCCGGAGACAAAGGAACCAGAACTTGTCGCGAAATCCCTCATTAGCTTCTCTCTCAAAGCATCCATCATCTTCTCAGCATGCATTGATTGTATCCTCATACCCTGGGAGAAAGCATCCAAGTCCAACGGTCTCCTAGGGTTCCTCATCATGGCGTGTGCAAGCTGCCTCTCTTCGTAAGACTCGAAGCCCTTTTCCAGACTCGGAGAGACCTTGTGCATGACTTGCTGATGAAGCGCGATTATCGAATCTCTCTGTCTGTCAACACTTTCCAACGCTGCATCCAACTCTGACAAGATCCCCATCGCATCAACTATCGGCAGGCTCTTCCTGGTGCGAATCTTGCCCAAAACACTCTCCAGACCCTCAGGAAGACCTCCGGAAAAACTCACTCCTCGAGGCATCTTCCTATGTTCTGCTCTGAAAAGGTCGGGCCCCAAATCAAGACGAATCGAGAAGGACTGATTGACTCTGTACACTTTCTTGGGGGGGCCGCCCTTGTTCGACTTCTTCATTTCCGAATCTACGAATCCAGCTTCCTCCAGAACCTTGAGGTGTTTTACAACCGCCTGTTGGCTGACATCAAGCAACTCAGAGAGTTGCAAGGGGTAGTGAGGCTCCTTCACGAGATGTCTGAGAATAGATCTCCTGGTTGGATTCTCAAGGATACTCAGAGACTCATCGAAGCCCACCACTACTTACCAACTCAAGGTTGGGTAGTCAACGTCCTCTAAAAACCCAATCTAGAATTAATTTTGACCATATGCGGTTCGGTTCATCCCTCGTCCCACGTCTTCCATGACTCGCCGTCCTTCTCGTATGAAGCATCAGTGGAGATGGTAGACTCAGGCTGTCGATCGGTATCTGAGAAAGGATTCGGTGCCTCAGGAGGCTTCTGATCGCCTTTCATATCACTTGGGGCGTCTCCTATTATTACGCGGCCGTCATCAATTATTACGAATTGGTCAGGCATCTTCCTCTTATCAGTCCATACCATGATTGCTAGTACAAATCCAACCAGGCCAATCGGGGAACCCAGGCAACAGCCTATGTAGAACAAGTAAGTCCAGACGATTCCGCTTAATTTGTTCGCAGAGTCCTCATCGTCAACAAGCCAGAGCGTGGTGGTACCAAGATTCTCTAAGGTGTACTCTCCTCCAATATTCTCGAAGACTCTTACAACAGAAAAAGAAGTCCCATTACGCTCATCATAACGATCAAACTCTAGTGCTCTAGCCCCTCTCCCTGGCAACTCATTACCCTGACTGTCTGTCAATATCAGATCTGCATCGGGTGAGCCGTCATCGGACACCCTAAGTGCCGAGACCAAGATGGAGCTCTCTATCTCGAACGTAATCGAATCACCTGGTTCCAGTTTTACTAGAGAGTTGCTCTCCGGATTGTACAACTCGTTGTAGTCGTCGAATACCTGCCACAAAGAGATCACGGCCATCAGTAGTAGGGCCACGGAGGAAGCGGCGGTGATTCTAGCCCAAGCCCTCTTCCTGTCGGTCACAATCCTTCCTCCGTGCACTCATCTATCAGGCTTTTTTTAGTAAGTTATGCCCATTGTGGCGAGCTTCTCTGGCAGGTAAGTATCAGTGACGAAGTCTAGACCGTACTTTGCCAGAGACTGCTGCTCCGCTTTTTTTCCTATTTCTTGCATTAGTTGGATTTGCTCTTGCCACCAACCAGTAGCGAATCTTGGATCACTCAATTCTGCTTCCAGTGCATTCAAATCCTGTTTTGTCAAATCGTCACTTGGAAGGTCGTAGGCAAGTATATCATCGGCTGTTATCCCTAGATATGTTGCCTCCTTAGTAGCCAAGTATTCTGAGATATGAGCAGTTTTGATCGCTCCGTAGGCTATGCTAGCATAGATCCTGAATGACCAGGGGTCGCAGTCAGCGAAGACCAATATCGGCTTGTTCCATTCATCGCTCATTCTTCTCATAATCCTCCTAGTGGACCTTGCCGGTTGACCCTTTAGATGGACTAGAGCGCACCTCGCCTCCTCATCGAAACCATTCTCTACTAGCCTGTCGAACATTCCACCAGTCTCTATTGCCATCACGAAGTCGATATCCTCTTCCACCATCCTAAGCTTCTCTGACTCTACGTTATACGGAACCCCGTATCCAGAATCACCTACGTCGTCTCTACAGTTAATCCTCATCCAGTCTCCTCTACGATTCCTCTCCTCAAAGGTGACGTTACCGATGATTCTCGCGCCGTCTTCCTCAGGCCTCAGACCGAAATCCTCTCTCAGACACTTCGTTACTATCTCCAAGTCCTCAGATACCCCATTGCTTTCGTTCTGACTAGAGAATTTTCCATGCCCCCATCCTTCAGAAATGTAGTACATTTCCCTCAGTGTGGAGGTTTTTCCATCAGAGATCATTCCTTCAACGAACTCTGAAATGTGTAGTGCCCTCAAAAGCTGCCTGGCAGAACCAAGAGATGTCGCGTCTCTGACCGTCTTCTTCTTCCCGTACTTGTATACTCCAAGCTTCTTGTCGAATCCTATGTTTGATTTCGATCTCACTGGCAGGGTCATAGTAGGCGGGTTACCTTTCATCATCTTATCATGCATTTCCGAGGCGACTCCATGCAAAGCATCAATCACCTCTTCCTTCGTTTTTTGTCTGTCCATTGTCACTCGTCCACCTCCATTCCATCTTTTGTTGTGAAATCGCTAAACAGGCTTGTTTGCCCTTCAACTAGGGGCCGAGCCTGGGACGCTTCACTGTTCTCGGCTCTCTCTTTGAGCTGGGGGATGGTTTCTTTGGGTTGTTCCAACTCCGCCTCGGCCGCTTCCAAGGCTTCTGATTTCCTCAATTCCTCTAGCAGCTTCTCATCGATCTTAGACGCACCTATGACTTCTCCATTACCCCTGTAGAATATCTCTGCATCGCTCCATTCTCCCTTTCTCAAACCAGAGACTCCGAAGTGTATTGTGGTGGCAGTTCCTGGATTCAGTGTATCCAGCCTCCATGCCCACAGTCCCTTGGCCTGCTTGGCCCCACCTAGGGGGTTATCGGAAATTGCAGTTCCATCTCCTTCCGGCCATTTTGCTAGAATGGTGTAGGCTCTTGCTCTAGCGGTGTAGTTGTATATGGTTATGGAGCAAGTGGCTAGGTCCCTTTCATCATCCCAACCCATTTCCTCTTCGCAGAAGACTGCATCCATTATTCTGGTAATTATAGGTGCTAGATTAGGCTCATCCCTGGATAGTATTTCTGAGGATTTCTTCGAGATTTCTGGGAGAATTATGTTAATGAGCTCAAATTTCTCTCTTGCTTTCTTCCTCTGAGAACTCTTCTTCAGATGGCCTTTCAGGCCTCTTCCAACCTCGAGCATGGCCAGCCTAATCTCTTCGAACACCTCTTCGTTGTCGGAAACAGCCTCCTTGGCTTCGCTGGTGAACTGGACATTAGTAGATGCTAGATGGATTAGCACTGCTGCAGGACCCTTTGGGATGCCCTTTCCTCCAGGATGATCTAAACCGTATCTCTTCCAGTCAACCGCCTCAAGCGCCTTTGTGAGGAGACATCCTCCTTGTTGATACATTAGTGGGACCCTATTTGCAAATCTTAGGACCTCGATGGGTCCATCCGCGTTAAGATCTCCACCAAAGACCAAACCAACCTCAATTTGAAACGGGTTTCCTTGGGTTACCTTCGGGTTCCTGGTAATTGTCGATGCGAATCTGGAGTCGATTGCCTTCGAGAGCCCCTTTTTGATAAGGAGGTCCTCTATAGGCGATAGACAATCAGTGGGCGGTGAGAGGAGCTTCACCTTCCTGAATGCATTGATCATTCCTTGTGCATCATCCCCGGATATCCTCTTTGGGCTCCTCCCCTCATCTAAACCGGCTTCAGCTAAGATTTCCCGTGCCGCCCTCATGCTGACCCCCGAGAAGTTGTGCCGCAGGAAGGAAGTCATTTTCCTCTCCTCGGCTTCTCTTAGCATTCTTTGTAGAGAACCTAGTTGAATTCCATGGGGATGAGGCTTGATCTCGCTAACCACCCGTGGAAGCCTATCAGTGGTTCTCTGCCATTCGTCCTCCTCAATTGTGCTCCCATCTCTGTCTCGAACAATCAGCGAGATACTTGCATGAGGGTTGACGATAGAAGTCATCCTTAGGTACTGATGGACGGATTGTCTACCCCTCTGGTACTTTGCCCTCATCTCTGTCTCTATCTTTAATCCATGAGGAACCGGCTCACTGGTCTGTTCATCTAACCATATATCCCTACTTTCCCTTGATTTTGTTGCTTTGTTTCTGCGAGTGTCTATCCCAAGCTCCACAAAAACTGCAGAGGAATCTCTAGAAATTTTGGAAATAACCTTAGTCTTTGATCCAGCTGTCAACTGACCGTACATCACAACTCCAGTGATTCCTATGCCTTGCTGACCCCTAGTTTGTCTAATTGCATGGAATCTTGATCCCAGAAGGAATTTCCCGAAAACGTTCTCGATGTCTTCTCGTGGAATTCCTGGTCCGTTATCTCGAGTAATCAACCTTAGCCTATCCCCCTTCAATCTCTGAATTTCTACTCTGATCTCTGGAAGTATCCGAGACTCCTCGCAAGCATCTAGCGAGTTGTCCACAGCCTCCTTCACAGCGGTGATTATCGATCTTTGAAGGGTATCGAATCCAAGAAAGTGTTTGTTTTTCTCAAAGAACTCACTTATTGAGATCTGTTTTTGTTTACTAGCGAGTCTTTCTGCTGGGTCCATCTTATACCACCACCAAGTCCTCCCTTGTCCGACTGACGAGGGGCTTGCAAGGTAGCCTATGCCCGAAACGAGAACGCTATTGAACAATGCCCCATTCTCTAGGTGAACTTGACCTATTGTGAGAATATTTTAGGATGCCAAGATGTGATTTTACCTGTAAATGCACTGGTCATTACCGTTAGAGGACTTGCAAGATACAGCTTTCCTGGCCCAGAGCGACCCTGGAAGTTCCTATTTATCGCAGATACAGTGACTTGTTCTGGATTGTCGCTTATCCCGGGGCCTGCACCGATGCAAGCACCACAACCCGGATCGATGAGCTTAACACCAACCTTCTCGAATATCGATGTCCAACCCATCTCCAATGAGAGATCCTTCACTGACTTTGAGCCGAATTGGATGTAGCAGTCCACTCCATCTGCAATTACAAGGCCTTCTCTAAGTGCTGCTTCGCAAACCATAGCATAGTACGAGAAGTCATCATCCTTGCCCGCAGTGCATGAACCCGCATAGGCGATGTCTATCGGAACATCTCCTAATTCGTCAATGTAGGCTCCGTTCGTAGGATCCGAAGGAATTCCTTCGTCAGGATTTCCAGGATGTGCTACCATCGGCCGGATTTCTGATAGGTCGATCTCATGGATTCCTCCATCGTAGACCGCGCCCTCATCAGGTAGGACAAATCTACTCCTGATATCCTCTTCCTCCATGTGCTCCCGTCTGGATAGAAGCCAATCGACTGTGATATCGTCTGCCTCACATATGCCGGTCTTCGCACTACACTCTGTAGCCATATTACACAATGTTGCTCTTTCATCCATAGATAGGCTTGCAAGACCCGGACCGCCGAATTCCATGCTTCTATCCAAAGTCTCAGACTCCGCAGCGAAACGCCAGAGAATATGGAGAATCACGTCTTTAGCGGTACAGCCTGGATCTAACTCGCCCATCAATTCGAAACGAATACTTTCTGGGACCTTGACGAACGCGAATTGATTGTGAATAAGGTTAGCATATTCGGTGGAACCCACTCCATATGCCAGTGCATTGGAAGCACCTCCCATGCAAGTGTGCGAATCAGTCGCTTGGATGAAGTCGCCAACGTCGATGAACTCTTCTCTCGCAACTTGGTGGCATATTCCTGGGCTCACGCCATCCTTGGCAGAATAGTCTCTGACTCCGGTGTACTCTTGAAACAAATTCTGCATATCCCTTAGGGTCTGTATCTTGTCAGTGAATTTCCCGAATCTTGGAACGCCAGTAGCGTAAAGCAGATGATCCTCAAAAACAGCGAATTTAGACGGATTTGGAATCTTGTAGTCTATTCCGTATTCCTCTTCGAGGAATGTGTGTACCTGAGCAGTAGTGAACTCGTGAGAATAGCCTCCATCAACCTGTGCTAGAACAGCATCTCCAGGTTTCACGAACTTACTCGTCTTATCGCCCCCCAGTAGTTTGCTTGACACTAATTTCTCAATCATCGTCATAGGGCGCTCTTTAGTGTCAAATTCTGGGAGAGAAACACCTCCCTCCTTCATCCTCTTAGCGAATGGCAATATCCCTCCGTTCTCCAGAATCAACCTACTCACCGAGTCATACTTTTCCGTAAACTCAGTCAGAGGTATTTTTTCGCCGTCCTGAAGCCTACTTAGGATTGAGTGATCCCCCATAAGCTGCCCAAGATTCAGGTTGTTTCGTTCATGTATTGGTGCAAATGAGGCCGCAATCACGATTCTAATTCCCGACCACCTCTCACACTGAGGTGCCGTCTCTCTGCTTGATCCAGTACCCTTTCTGTGTCCGGAGACGATTACTTCGAAGCCACCGTCAATCAAAGCTCTGGGCTCGAATACCCTCCGACCGTCGTGTAGTAGACCAGCATATGCATTTTCTGCTATCGTTGCAGGGTCGTAATCGAAGCACACCCAAGCCGGAGTCATCACATCCGTGTTGATGTCATCGAGAAGATCATCGACTGACAAATCTTCCATTCGCAGGTCCAATCCTTCGTAAAGTTGCTTTCGTATCAACTCCAGATTTTTTGTTAGGAACAGAACTCTCTTTCCTGAAGTGAGGCCTATACTTTCTGGCGGCCACATTTCTTCAGACATCGTTCCCCTCACACGTGCCAGTGAACTTTCTTATTTCACGATTCTCGATGATTAGTTATGTCTGAACTTTCTCGAGAAGAGAACACATTAGAAATATTATAACCTTAAATAAGATGTCTTTTGCGAATTTAATACCTTTTGGTGAAAAGGGGGTGAGGATTTTATGTCATACCTAGTTGAAGACACCGTGAAATGCGATGAATGTGGAAGCCGAAATCTGAGTAAAGACGAATCTAGAGGGGAAGTGGTCTGCGATGACTGTGGACTGGTGCTGGAGGACAAGGTGATTGACCAGGGCGCTGAGTGGCGCGTGTTCAGTCCTGAACAGGGAGATCAACGAGCAAGAACCGGGGCCCCTATGACAGTCATGCTACATGACAAGGGACTTTCCACGGACATCGATTGGCAGAACAAAGACTACTCCGGTAAGTCGATTTCTAGTAGGTACCGAAGCCAATTCTACAGAATGAGGAAATGGCAAAAGCGCTCTCGAGTGAGCAATGCCACGGAGCGAAACAAGGCCATGGCACTGGCAGAGCTGGACAGGATGGCAAGCAGGCTCGACCTTCCAAAGACCATCAGAGAGACCGCTGCAGTAACTTACGGAAAAGCGGTCGATGCAAGGCTTATCCGCGGTAGGTCGATTGAGGGAGTCGCAGCCGCGAGCCTATATGCCGCATGCAGAATCTGTGAGAATCCGCGCACTCTGGATGAGATTGGAGAGGCTAGCAGAACCGGTAGAAAGGAGATTGGTCGTACCTATCGATTCATGGTCAGGGAACTGAGGATGAAGATACCACCAACCAAGCCCGAGGACTACATCCCTAGATTCTGTTCGGGGCTTGATCTGGACGCGGAAGTTCAGGCCAAGGCCTACGAGTTGATTGCAGCTGCACAGGAAAAGGAATTGACCAGTGGCCGGGGGCCAACCGGCATCGCTGCATCAATCATCTACATCGCTAGCGTTCTTTGTGGGAAGAGAAGGACCCAGAGAGAGGTTGCTGAGGTGGCTGGAGTGACGGAAGTCACGATTAGGAATAGGTACAAGGAACTTATTCAAAATCTGAACATAGAACTTGAGATTTGATTTTACAATCATGAACAACCGGTTGTGGAACCACACTCATTGCATTTCAGACAAGTACCGTTTCTGACCATCTGGCTTCCTCCGCAGTCTTCACAGATGTCGCCGGTGAAACCTCTCTCCCTGGCAGCCTGCCTGGTCCTCGCATCCACATCTCCCACTGCTGCTTCTAGGGTCATCTGAACCTCGCGCCTCTCACCTTGGCTTCGAGACAGTCCCAGTTCAGTCACCTCTGGTCTGCTGATGGAGAATGGGTTCAGGTCCTCCTCATTCAGAGGAACATGAGCTAGGTCGTCCCTACCGGCATACTCGATTGCGAGCTCGCGGAAGACCCAGTCAATGATGCTGGATGACATCTTCACACGTCCACTGCCTCCCTCTATCATTCCGCTTGGCTCGAACTTGGTGAATGTGAATGATTTCACGAATGCATCAATGGGTACTCCATGCTGTAAACCGATAGACACCGCGATAGCGAATTGGGATAGAAGGGCCCTCCAAGCGGCGCCTTCCTTGGAGGTAAGCAGGAAGATCTCGCCGAGCTTGCCATCTTCGTATTCTCCTGTGATGAGACGTACGCTGTGACCGCCCACTCTGGCCTTGAAGTTCGCTCCCCTCTTTCTGTGGGGGAGCGGCCTCTTTGAAGCGATGTAGTTCTCAACAAGCGCCTTTGCAACGGGCATCGCCACCGGCTCAGGAAGTGGTAGGGCGCTCGCGGCTTCCTCCACCATCTTCTCGACAACACTCTCTCCCTCGTTCTCCTCTTCTAGGTCCATGGAGTCCACTAGCTGACTCATCAAGGGCTGTGAAAGCTTGCTCCCGTCTCTGTAAACGGCGCAGGCTTTGTTCATTGTGGCGTGGCTAAGGTTGTATGCTTCTCTTACATCCTCTATTGAGCAGTCGGATGGCATATTGATCGTCTTTGAAATCGCTCCCGAGATGAAGGGTTGTGCTGCAGCCATCATGTTTACGTGACCCGAAGGAGCAATAGAACGGACCCCAGCCCCCGATGGCTGAGCACAGTCAAAAATCGGTAGATGCTCGTCTTTCAGACCTGGAGCTCCTTCAATGGTGTTCCGACCAATAATCTCTGTGTTAGCAAACTCAATTTCTTCGTTTGTCATGCCAATATGGGAGAGAGTGTCGAACCATGGGTTGCTGCACTTCTCCTTGCCGTTCTCGTCCAAGTAGAAATCGTCCTCTGTCAATCCGAGATTTTTAACACAGAACTCTTTTCCAAGAATGTCCGGTGAGAAAGCATTCCTAACATGGAATACTTTTGGTAGCTCAGATTCAATTTCAGACAATTTTTCAGAGGTCATTCCGGCGTTGGTTAGGAGCTCATGGGGTATTGCTGGACTCAGTCTGCCGGTTCCCACGACATACTCCTCTATCCCTTTCGCTTCTGACTTTGAGTAACCAAGTCTGGACAGGGCGCTTGGCAGTCCTTGGTTGATAATTCTCAGAGAGCCACCTCCTGCAAGCTGCTTATACTGTACCATAGAGAACTGGGGCTCGATTCCTGTGGTATCCGCGGCCATTACGAGGCCGATTGTTCCCGTTGGAGCAATTACCGTCGTCTGCGCATTCCTGAAACCATGTTCTTCACCCTCCATTACTGCCCGATCCCAACAGCTTCTAGCAGCTTCTAGCAGATCCTTGGGACACTTCTTGGAGTCTATTCCCATAGGTAATACGGTTATCCCTTCATATTCTTCAGCAGGAGCGTTGTATGCAGCTCTTCGATGGTTCCTCATTACGCGTAGCATATCTTCAGAATTACGCTCGTAATCCGGAAAGGGACCGAGGTATGAGGCCATTTCTGCACTTGTGGCATATGATTCCCCGCACATTATGGCACTTATAGCTCCACATATTGAGAAGGCCCTCTCGTCATCATACGGGATTCCCATGTGAGTTAGAAGAGATCCGATATTGCAGTAACCAAGTCCAAGAGTTCGGTAATCATAGGAGCCCTTTGCTATCGACTCAGAAGGGAACTGAGCCATTAGGACACTGATTTCCAAGGTAGCAGTCCATACTCTGACACTGTGCTTGAAGTCTTCAATCTGGAAGGTATGACTATCTAGATCGTAATAATGTAGAAGGTTAATACTCGCTAGGTTACAAGCAGTGTCATCCAGGAACATGTACTCAGAGCACGGGTTTGATCCATTGATTCTCCCTGCTTGAGGGCAAGTGTGCCATTCGTTTATTGTGGTGTCGAACTGTACTCCAGGGTCCGCACAAGCCCAAGCAGTGTAGGCAACTTTGTCCCACAGCTCTTTGGCATCCACAGTTCTACATGGGACAGCATCCCTTCCTTCATCCGCAGCAGCGTCCCTTTCAGTCCTAAAGTAGAGGTTCCACTCATCCCCAGATTGCACAGCATCCATGAATGAGTTAGGGACTCTGACAGAATTGTTGCTGTTTTGACCGGATACCGTCGTGTAGGCCTCGCCTTGCCAATCAGTGTCTAGGACCTCAAACTCCAGACCTTTCCAACCTTGTTCGGCTAGATCGACAATCCTTTTGATGTGAGCTTGCGGCAAACTGTCATGGATGGCCTTGACCATAGCTTTCCTGAGTTCGAGGTTCGTTTTCTGATCGAACCTCCCCTCATCACTATCAAATGACCAAATAGACTCCATTATGGAGTCGGCGTGTTTCTGTAGGATTGTACTTCCGATTACTAATGCCGAGACTTTGTCTTCTTCCGAGGGCTTCCAGTCAATGTATTCTTCAATATCTGGGTGGTCCATGTCGAGAGTGACCATTTTTGCCGCTCTCCTGGTAGTTCCTCCGGATTTTATTGCTCCAGCAGCCCTATCACCAATCTTCAAGAAAGACAGGAGCCCACTGGAAGTCCCTCCTCCTGACAGTGGCTCTCCCTTCCCTCTTATGTTAGAAAAGTTGGAACCAGTACCAGATCCATACTTGAATAGAAGCGCCTCTCTGTTCCAGAGGCCCATGATTGAGTCTGTACCCCCAACCAGTGAATCAGATACTGACTGAATGAAACAGGCATGGGGCTGGGGGTGCTCATATGCATTGGTAGATTTTCCTAGCTCACCTGTATCTGGGTCTACGTAGCTATGACCTTGAGCCGGGCCTTCGATTCCATATGCCCAATGCAACCCTGTGTTGAACCACTGGGGACTGTTAGGTGCAGACCTCTGACTTGCAATCAGGTAGCACATCTCATCGAAGTACGCGCGGGCATCAGCCTCGCTTGCGAAGTATCCGTACTTCCAGCCCCAGTAGGTCCAGGTCCCTGCGAGCCGACGGAAGAGCTGTCTTCCGTCAATCTCACCACCCATTCTTTCAGCCGCATCCACAGTCTGAAGCCGCTCGTGATCCGGCTCACTTCGCTGTAGCCAGATTGGAACATCGTCCTCGGGAACGGTCCGAAGATACTTCGGCACTCCCGCCTTGCGGAGATACTTCTGAGCACAGACCGTCCCCGGTACTCCAGAGAAACCTGAAGGCAATTTCACGCCTTCTAACGAGTCGGCCATAGACCCGTCTGGGTTCCTAATCTGCACGTCCATCTCAATCCATTCGAACGACTCGAACGGATCCTGCCCTGCAGATGTGAACCGCCGCTCGACTACCAAACCACTCTCAGATTCCACATTGCTCTTAGAGGACTTAATTTTCGTTTGCATTGTATCTTCCTCCCATATCGCTCGGCCGAGAATGGTCCCGGCAGCGCAAGGGATTTGCTCTTCCGGATGGGGGGTGTTTAATGATTAGGTTCGAACCCCACACAAGGCGGGCCGTTTTCACAAAAATATTGACAATTCCATTTTCTCGAGTGGATAGAATCTCAGGAAATCATTTCAAGAGACCACACCAATTCAGCACCAGAGCGTGTAATCATTACCCCAACACTACAGTGCTTTTTGTGGCTACTTTCAATCAGCCTCCTCACCAATTCCTCCGGTACCTCGCCTTTCACAATGTACCTCATTCTTACGGATGTGAATACCCTAGGTGACTTATCTGCTCTATCTGCTTCGATTTCAACCTTGATGACCTCGAGGTTTTTCTTCCTATGCTTCAGACCGTCAATAACGTCAATCAGAGAACAGGCAGCATGACCGTGAAGTACCATTTCCATTGGACTGGGTGATTCTGAATCGTAAATACCGAATGTTTTCCCTCCGCCGGTAGTTCCGGTATAGCCAGTTGATTCGGTCCAAACTACTTCTCCATTCATACTCATTCCAAACGATGCACCCCCTTGAAGGGTTGGCTTCATCTATCACTTTCTAGTCGGAGTTGATTGGTAGACATGTCAGAAGGAGAACAAATATCAATTTCTAATGGGGAATTAGAAGTCCCCAACAACCCTGTGATTCATTTTATTGAAGGGGACGGAATCGGTGTAGATATTACCCCGGTGATGATAGATGTCGTTGATATTTCAGTTGAATTAGCATATTCTGGAGACAGGAAGATACACTGGAGAGAGGTGCTAGCCGGGCAGAAAGCATTCGACTCCACTGGGGAATGGCTTCCCGAGGAAACTAAGAAGTCAATGAGAGAGAGCCTGATTTCTATCAAAGGGCCATTAACCACTCCAGTTGGAGGTGGAATTAGGAGCTTAAACGTGGCACTCAGACAGCAGTTAGATCTATTCGCCTGTGTTAGACCAGTAAGGTGGTTTGACGGAACCCCCAGTCCAGTTAAGGACCCAGGCTCGGTTGACATGGTGATATTCAGAGAAAACAGCGAAGATGTCTACGCTGGGATAGAGTGGGAGGCAGGTACTCCGGAGGTTGAAAAGGTCATAGATTTCCTTCAGAACGAGATGGGTGTTGACAAAATTCGATTTCCAGATACATCTGGTTTGGGAATCAAGCCCATCAGTGAACAAGGAACTTCAAGGATAGTCAGAGCCGCGATCAAGTATGCAATAGAAAATGACAGGGGCAGCGTCACACTGGTGCACAAAGGCAACATCATGAAGTTCACCGAGGGAGGTTTCAGGGATTGGGGTTATGATATCGCGAAGACGGAGTTTGGTGCATCCGAGATCGATGGAGGGCCATGGTGCTCATTTAGAAACCCGAAAACAGGCACTGAGATAATTGTGAAGGACGTTATTGCGGATGCGATGCTTCAACAGATCTTGACTAGACCTAGAGAATATGAGGTACTGGCTACTATGAATCTGAATGGTGACTATATCTCAGATGCACTAGCCGCACAAGTGGGGGGAATCGGCATTGCTCCCGGTGCGAACATCAACTATGATACAGGAGTAGCAATTTTCGAGGCCACTCACGGCACGGCCCCTAAGTACGCCGGACAGGACAAGGTTAACCCTGGAAGTCTGATTCTGTCTGCAGAGATGATGCTCAGACACATAGGTTGGACAGAATCAGCAGATTTGATCGTAAAGGGCATGGAGGGAGCGATTTCCTCTAAGAAAGTGACATATGATTTTGAGAGACTAATGGAAGACGCTACCCTCCTTTCCTGTTCAGATTTCGGTCGAGCAATCGTGTCTCACATGTAGGTCTTAGAAATGGATGAAGCAAGAGAGAAGATGCTTGAGATTTATTCTGCTTCAGAGAATTCTAACGACCCGCTATCTTGGTTTGAGGAGCTCTACTGTAGCTCTCGAAGGGACAGGAGACTGATTCCTTGGGATTGGATGGAACCTCACCCTTTCCTAGTAGAGTGGATACAAGAGAATCAGCATACCGGACGCGCTCTCGTTGTTGGCTCTGGTCTAGGAGAGGACGCAGCATTCCTGTATGAGAAAGGATGGAAAGTTACAGCATTCGATGTGTCTGAGTCAGCAGTTGAATGGGCAAGTCAATTGCACAAGGGGAAAGAGATTGATTGGTTGGTTGGAGACCTTGTTCAACCAGAACAGAGCTGGAAGGAGGCCTTCGATCTGGTCCTTGAGGTACATATTCTACAAGCTATCCCCGAAGAAATTAGAAATAGCGCCTATAGGAACCTATCTCCGCTTCTGAATAGAAACGGCCTTCTGATGTGTATAGGAAGGTTGGCAAACGGTCTAGAAGAGCAGAATGATGCCCCGCCTTGGCCGCTGACTAGAGACTTCATACACCAAATCGGAGAAGGCCTATCAGAAGTAGAGTTCCACACTGCCGTGGTTCCAGACAAGGAGGAAATTAGGTACAGAGCAGTCTGGAAAAGGGACTGACTATCTCTTGGACCACATCTTTAGCCACTCTGATATATTCCTCTCAATGTCGTCTTCTGATACTTCTCTATCTACGACATCCCCACTTTCAATGGGCTTAATTCTACATCCACATGCATTAGCATGCCCCCCGCCATCGGAATCGAAAAGGGTTGCCAGGGCAGTCAAGTCGTAAATTCCACCCCTCCGATGTAGGAATGAGTTGGTATAGAAGGACGCAGACACCGGGTATCTTCCAGAGTCTCCGAAATCAGCACCCAATTCACCGTGAATGATCATGCACGCATCGCATTCGTCTCCAGCCATTGCAGTGACATGGTAGCCATTAGAGCGGATTCCTAAACCGTCCAATCGAACTATTGCTATTCTGTCCTCGATGCGCATGCTAGAGAGTATAACCTCGTTCAGATTCACTAACTCCTCCTCCTTCTCAGCAACTAACCTGGAAACTTTTGAATCTGCCAGAATCTCTTCAGTTGTCGCCCCAGCTATCAATTGCTCAAGAATCCAAGAGCCTGTATCCTCTCCCGAATCAACTATCCTGCTTAGCCAGATAGCGGGGGCATGAGAAAGAAATTCTTCATGGGATAGCGAACCACTGTCAAGCTTGTCAACCCAATCCAGTAAATCCTCAAGGTCAGAAAGATCGATAACTTCGCGAAACAATTCATAGGCGATTCGAGCTGCTGAGGGGCTATCCTTCCATACTACCATTGCCTTGCTCTCATTGCCCCTTGGTCTGTTTGACTCATGATGATCAATGCTCAGTCCACATTTGGGGTGCATCGGTAAATCGCAAACTGCAGTCCATTCATCAATCAAATCATCGAAAAGACCCGCACGCAGTTCTCCTGGATGACCGAAGACCACTTCAGCATCCGTCCACCAACGCCTCAGTATCGCTGCAGTTACCACTCCATCCAGATCACTATCGGTGACGATACGCCTGATATCCAAATCTGATGGCTGTGTCGGCACAACCTCTGGGTGAGCAATCTCGTCAATGGTGATTTCTGTGATAAATCAAAATCACGGAAGGTTTTCATCTCGAATAGATACATGGGCATGATATGCAGGGCAAACCCGGACCTCTCGAGACCTCATGCGGTTTCATACTTCTGAATTTTGATAGCATTCTTCTTCTCCAGTACCCACAGGGACACTGGAGTTTTCCTAAGGGGCACGTGGAGAAGGGCGACGCTGATCACCACTCTACCGCGTTAAGAGAACTTACGGAGGAGACTGGCATATCTGAGATCACCATCGATAGTGAATGGACCCAGAAGACTGAATATACATTTTTCAGAAAAGGAAGGGAGACCCCAAAAGAGGTCTTCTGGTATTTGGCTGAGACAGATGAGTTGGAGGTAAGCCTCTCACATGAGCATAACAACTACCTCTGGTTGCAGTTAGACGAGGCAGAGGAACAAATCACATTCGAGCAAGAGAAGGAGCTACTCCGCTCTGCCCGGCATCACCTTAGGTCCAGCGGACGAAGTCTATGAATCAGTATTTCTCTTACCTAGCGGAGTCCATAGGACCTCTTCCTCGCCGGTGTTCTTTGCAATCCACCTTCCCATCACAAACAACCAATCTGAAATTCTGTTAAGGTAGCAAATAATCTCATTCCTAACTGAACCATCGCCCTCGACGCTTCTCAAATGACAAGCCTCCCTCTCTGCCCTTCTGGCGACGGTTCTTGCTACATGTAGGAATGCAACCGGCGCAGATCCCATGGGCAAGATGAAGGATTTCAGAGGCTCTAATTCCTTAATCCAATCATCCATTTCTTCAACCAGCCTGTCGCACTCATCCATGCCTACGAGTACCATTTGTTCTGGCAACTTCCCGGGACTACAGGCGCACTCCCCCCCTATGTCGAATAACTCCTGCTGAACTCTATACAACGCTTCATCAGCCTCACCGGGGCGATGAAATCTTGTCACTCCCGGCATCCTTCCAAACTCCATCCGGACTACGCCAATTTGCGAATTTAACTCATCAATAGTGCCATAAAGCTCAACTCTGGGACTCTCTTTTCCGACCTTTTTTCCATCAAGAAGGGATGTCTCTCCACCATCCCCGGTCCCAGTATGGACTCTAGTTATCCTGACCATGTTGTTCCCAAGAGGTTCAGGTTTTCAACCGTACTCAGATTGGCTCTGAGTCTGACAGGCCTTTCTCTATTGCCTCAATCCAGGAATTATCAACGGTTTCCCAGCCGCCCAACTTTTCTAGTTCGACTAGGCATTCCTTTTCCTCCTCATGGTTGTTACTATGCCTATGAATAAGTATCAAAGCCGCGTAACTCATCGAGTTTATCCATTGATCTTCCATATCCCAAGACCTCTCAAAGTGCGCTACAGCACCGTTAGGACCTTGAATCAAGCCTCTGTGTATCTGTCTAAGACCCGATTTAGACCAAGCGATTCCGGGGACACCGATTACGAGTCCTCTGAATGCGAGATACAACTCTAGTGTTACCATTGTGCTGGCGAGAAGAAAGGATCCAATCTGCTCTGCTTGATCTGCAACCTCCCATCTGGAGGAAAGCAGACTAATACCTCCGATGCAAAAGAGGACTCCTGCTAGAGGGGCGACAATCACATCGGTCTTTGTCAGACTCATATCTCTAATTCCTAAAACAATGAACACTCCACCCAGAAATACTGAAATCGAAGCTGGGAGATCTTCTCCGAATCCCTCTGGACTTGTGCTAGCAATCCACAGTATAATGGCCCCTGTAAATAGGAGCATAGAGAATCTAGACCCCTTTTCAGGAAAGGGCTGAAGCCTACTGAGATAGTAGCAATAGGACCCTAAAACCAGTAGAAGAGCTATCCAAAGAAACATCTCAATCATCTACCTTGCTTCCCCACCCTGCTTTCCAGAAGTCCTCATCGTCAAGTAAATGTGACCATTCTGGGTCCCCTGCTCCTAAGAGCATCATAGCTCTCCTTTCGAGTCCTTCTAGAAGTGCTTCATCCACCTCTTTCTCAGAAAATGCCTTTTGCCATTTTACTCTGATAGACTCCACTTCTAGTTGACCGGCCTCTCTGTTATCGAAACTCTTCTCGCAGATCTCCCTAAGATCTTGAATCCACATCTTTGAACTTCTTACATGCGGCTCGCTGTGGAGACTCCTCTTTTTTCGGAAGGGCCACCATCCCATTGTAACAGACTCACGTCGAAGCCAGACGTCTTGATGCTTTGTGAACTCCTAAGTGCCTAAGCCTGCACGGGACAATATGGGCCGCGTTGTCGTTTACTTGGATAGCAATCCGAAGGATAGCGACATTGCATCCATTATCAGAAGATATTTCGAGAGAGTCAAATCTAGAGGTATATCGATCGAAATATTTGGATCCAAACGCGGAACCAAGAACTACGAATCAGAGCTGTCAAGACTGCCGGGAAGGCTAGTCCTTCTAGACGAGGCGGGGACTTCAATATCAAGTGAGGAATTCGCCGAATGGCTAAATTCCGCTCATCTAGAAAACAATCGAACCAATCTTGCGGTGGGGCCCGCAGATGGATTTAGCGATGAACTCAAGCAATCCGCCGACCAACTAATCTCTCTGTCAGACCTAACTCTTACCCATGAGATGGCCGCTGCTTTACTCATGGAACAGCTCTACCGGGCGTCTGAGATCATCCGCGGTTCGGCTTATCACAGGAATTGAAAATCCCAGATGATACATCGGGGCTGCTGTGATACCCAAACCACCATACCGTGGCATCCATTGATAAGCACACAGAATCGGGCGTTCACTTGCCCGAGGGTAAGCAGTGATTTGCATGAACGTCAAACTAGAGAGAAAGACACAGAAGAAAATAATTCCAGCATTTTCAATGATAGCCATAATGCTGCTGAGTCCTCAGATATCGCTGCTACTGAACGCTGACGATTCTCCAGAGCAAGACACCCGTGTCGAACCCCCCAAAAGAACGGCATACCAACAATTGGAGCAACTTGGGGGATCAGTCCAAGGCGGGAATCAAAATTCTCCATCCATGATGAGCCAATTCCAGACTGCAGCATATCAAGACCCATTCTACAACGATCCGGCCGCACTCTACGGAAAGGTGTCGGATCCATCCGCCCTGGCGCTCGACCCGATGTACGGATTCTTTCTCGAAGAAACGAACACAGACGATCACGATAACGATGGTATTGACGATTTGAATGATCTAGATGATGATAATGATGGAATTAATGATCTTATTGAGCGATTCGATGGTTGTTTCGGAACAGATCCCCTTGACCACGATAATGATGGGGTTAGGGACGAGTTTGACTGGGATGACGACAATGACGGGATACTGGAGGGCCCAATCGACTACTCACAGGGAAACGACCCGTGGAATGTAACTTCAGACAGGCATGTAGAGCCCACGACCATCCACCCCTGGACAGGGCAGGCAGTTGGCTTCAACTACTTAGTAGACCAGAATCCAATGGATCACGATAATGACGGAATCACCGATGAGGATGTAGATGGATCGGGTCGCGGGTCATACGATGAGGATGACGATAACGACGGCAGAATCGATCAGTTCGTTTGGCCCTGTGATTTTGATTCAGACGGAATACAGGATTACTTCGACGATGACGATGACAACGATGGTGTAGTAGACATCTCAGACATACACCCATGGGACCCCCTGCAGAATTCGTCCATCGAAACCGCACCCGGAATACTATGGGACTCTTGGGTCAGGTGGGATCCTGAGGATTACGGCGAATACGTCGATGGGCTGGACTACGTCGCCCTTCACGCCCTGGAACACCCCAGAGAACAGGCTTTCTCGGAGGTAGTGGACGGTGACCTCGATGGAGATGGAATTCCAAACTTCCTTGATCCCGACAACGACAACGATGGGGCCCCCGACTCCTCAGACACCGATGACGATAATGATGGTCTGGCGGACATGTACGATGTAGACGACGACAATGATGGTATACCCGACTCATGCAGGCAGTTGGATACGAATGGAGATGGCCAAGGAGACTATCCTTTAGAAGCATTCAACGGCGCTATAGTGACTATCCAAGTACCCGGAATCGACTGTGAAATAGACTATGACGGGGATCTGGATGATGATAGATTCAGAGCCATAGACGGAGATTACGACATGGTCTGGGACTGGCTCGATCCCGATATGGGGGGTACAACAAATCCAGACAATCTACAGGGAGGATCACAGCCTTGGGATTTGGATGATGACGGAATCCCCAATGAGGAGGATCCATACCCGATGAACTCAACAGCCGAGGTGGCAACATGGGACTGTGCAAGCGTTGCGAACCCGAATCCCCAGGACCCTAGCGACAATTGTGTACTTTGGCGGACGTCCTACACCGGATTCAACGACTGGGATGGCGATGGTCTGAACAACTGGGTCGACATGGATGACGACAATGACGGAATCCTGGATTGGCTGGATATAGACCCCGACTGCGACCTGGATAATGACGCAGATCTACATGAGCTAAACGGTTCGATGTTCAGGGACGACGGAGCGAACGACATAGATACCGACGTGGATGGAGACGGTCTACAGAACGACGAGGACTGGGACGACGACAATGATGGGATCAATGATTTCTTCGACCCTGATGACGGAAACTGCGGTGTAGTGGACACAGACAATACGGATAACTTCTGGGGCAATAGCTGGCCCCAGGGAGACGGCGATGCCATTGATGGCTCCGAGGATGGAGATGCATATGTTGCAGTCCCGAACTACTACTGGAACCTCACTTGGGGGTTCAACCCATTCAATACAAACAACAGCTTCATGCTCGACTACAACGGGTACGATCCAAACAACCTCAACGACCCAAGTGGAATTATTCCTGAGATGTACTGGTCTCTGATGATGAAGTGGAGCCCCTACAATGGTGACAACTTCTTCGATATCGACAGCGACGGAGACTCACTGGTAAACGGAATAGATGTGGATCAGGATGGAGATGGAATGCCCGATTGGTGGGATCAAGACGAGGGCAATGACGGAGTTCTGGATGTCGACGACGTCAAGATGGGAGGTACCTTGGATGGCAACTCATGTGGAACAGTAATCCTATCCGCAACAACTGAGAGATTCTGCGGTCATATCTACGCATTCCTCTTCAAGGCGCCTCTACTTACTCCAACTCAATCAGGAGGGCAATCTTTCACTGTTCCGTACAGCAGCAGACCCGACTCTGAATGGGACGATGGGGCATATGATGGGACAAATCACCCCACTGGAATGGGTAGTTGTGACAGCAACTGTTTTTGGTTCACCTTTGATCCTACTAGCAACCCAACCCCTTCAGTTGCGTACACATACGAGGACATCAAGAATAACAGAGATCTTTGGATAGCTTACCTCGGAGTTACCGTCTTCGGATTCTTTCAGTGGACCTCGGACGCGAATAACAACTTCTTCCCCGACGAGATTGCTGACGATCTCAACGATGACGTAGATCCAGACGTGGACTGCGGGCAGCCTATGCCGGAGGTATCTTGGACCCCAAATTGCATGTACAACAATACTAACGACTTGGATGACGACTGGGACATAGTCTACGATCACTTCGATGTGGACGATGACAATGACGGAATCTGGGATTATTTTGAGATCGACTCAAATGACGATCTAGATGATGATTCAGGGATAGAGGAGCCATATTACTTCACAGGAAGCAATTGCGAGGACAATGACGACGACGGTCTGGACACAGACCCCGACGATGATGGAATATATCAGGCAGTATGGGACAAAGGAGTACTAGGTCAGGCCCTACTATTCCCAGAGTACTACGACGTGGATAACGATAACGACGGAGTTCCGGACGGAGAAGATCCTGACGACGACAATAATGGACTTCTAGATGAGGCTCAGGAGGCATTCGAAGGATGCTTCACAGGGGAGGAACAGAGCCCATGGGACCACGATAACGATGGGATAGTTAACTGGGCAGATGACGACTGGGACGGCGACGGAATTCCAAATTCCCTAGAGCTCCAGAACCTCAATGATACCAATGGGACAGCAGATCCTATTGACGACACCTGCTGCCTTAACTTCCCCATAGCCCCATGGGACCATGACAATGACGGGATAAGGGACGATATAGACGAGGACGATGATTACGACGGTATGAAGGACGAGGATGAAGTGATGCTTTGGCCTTCACGATACGGTACCGAATCAACGAATCCATGGGACCACGACGACTTTGGAGGAGGGGTCGGACTGGCCAACCCCAACAACAACTCCACGGGTCCAGATTACTTTGATGTAGATGACGATAACGATGGAAGGGCGGACTTGGACTGGAACAACCCCTCTTCAGGGGATTGGGCTACACCATCAAACAAGATTGAGGAATCTTCAGGATGGAGCTCGGATTGGGATTCTGACAATGATGGAATTCTAGACAACGACGATAAGATACCGACCAGAATCACTCTGACCGCTCCATCTGTATTGTGGCTAGACGAAAACCGGCCAGTAATATTCAATGGCTCTGTATTCTGGCTGGACGACACAGGTTTCGTCCCGGCACCAGACCTCCCTGTCCAGGTCCACATTAGGTACTCTGGGAACGGCACCTCCGTCATAGAGACAATCGACGTCCTCACCGATGATAACGGAGAGTATATCGTCGGCCAGTTCTTGTTCCCGGAAGACATCGATGTAGGGCCTAACTCAACCTATGAGGTCTACTCAGAGGTCACAGAGATGTTCGTTCACGACTACAGCTCGACGCTTTCAGACACTGACGGAGACGGCATCGGAGACTCGGGGATGCCTGTGGAGGTAAGGGCGAACACCACGATTGGATTCGTATCCGGGGAGCGGTTCAGATCGGACGAGCAACCCCTCAAGCTAGACTTCAAGGTCCACTACTCGGCAGACTACAACAGAGGGATTTTCGACAACAGACTGCCCTATGCGCCAGTTTCCTTCACGATTAGCGACCCAGGCCCCCAGTTCGGGAACATCACCCATCCGACTGTCTACGATGGATACGGGAACGGATACAGGGCTGACGCAGGAGGCTGGGTTTCACTGGCTTACAACCAATCCCTGGATCTATGGGAACAGGTCCAGTGGAACTCACTGCTCGATAATGGCCCGGGCGTCCCGACAGGCGGATACGAGGAGATAGTGTGGAATCCGTGTGGACCGCTCAATCCGGTAGGATCCCATTCTGTCATAGCGCCCTATGAGTACAAGAACACCTCGCTCCCTGTGGGTGACTACACCTTCATCGGATTCTCACGTCCTGATCTGGGAGGATGCACTGACGACTCCTACGAATGGCCTTGGTCCCACCTCGAGGGTTCAGAGACGGACGCCTTCTACATCCGTTCCATGCACAGGATGTTCATCGAGGCCGAGATGTCAGCGGCCTCCTTCAGGCCAGTCTACTTCTGGGACTCTACCCAGTTCACTGGTTCGTCCTTCGGTGCATGGAGGGCTCTCTTCCACGCTCCATCCCTTGCAAATGCAAACATGACATACCAGGAGGCAAGCCTTGGCAAGCCATACCCGCTTCTATGGGACGGGACTCCCTCGGGGCTCTCTGGAATAGCAGCCGGCGCCCTAGTCCCGTTCCTGTCCTCAGATGGGATAAACTGGACCATAACGATGCAGAATGCGGCTGACTTCGACTCACCTCCATGCGGGCCGGTCGACCCACTTGATCCCAGCAGCCAGATTCGCTGCGAGATAGTGCCGGAGATATTCGCAGGTGAGTCCGTCAGGGTAAGGGGACACGTCTGGAACAAGACAATGGTGCCCGTCACTGACTTCGACGGCGATGGAACGAAGGACCCCATAGCAGTACAGATAGACTTGGACTACAATGGGATCTTCGCTGGCTCCATAGAGACTCGAGTGAACCAGCGACTGGACATCGATACAGAAGGCCTGGCAACATTCGACCACGACATAATCTGGGACCCATATTGGCCAGCATCGACATACGGCTTCAGAGCCGACTTCGGCCAGGCCGACTACTTCTTCACCGGAGAGCAAGCAGGAGTCCTAGCGGCCACCGGCGCGTACGGAAACGTATCTGTCATAGGTTCCACTGACTTCCTACTGACATCTCTGACGCGCCTCTACAGGGGCCAGAACGCGACGGTCGAGGCCCGTCTGATTGACAATGCCGGGCTTCCTGTACGTGAAGCCCCAGTGAACTGGTCATGGGCCGAGGACCAATCGAGCGGTGTGGTTTTCACAGACAACAACGGGATATTCAGGGTCAATCTGACAGACATTGACACCTTGGGGAACTTCTCGCTCAGTTTCACCTACCTCGGAGACAAGTTCAGGCTGGGAAGCACCGACTCAGTAGACATGTGGGTCGTTTCACGGACGTTCATCAACGTTCAGAGCACCAGTCCCAACATCAGATCTAACGGAGACCTTTGGGAATTCACCGCTGTTGTCACCGATGATAATAGAACTCCATTCGACAAGGACGGAGGCCAGGTTCTGAATAGCTGCGAGGGAGAGATGCAGAATCCTGAGGGATACGACCTGGGAGGCAACGTGACAGTGATCTTCGAGGGAATAGACTTCGAGGACAGGACCCACCGACAGATAGTCTCCGTCGAGTGCCCGGCATCTGGCTCCATCGGCTATGGACAATACCTGGACCCGCAGTTGCTGAAGGACGACCCATTCTCCTTCCTTCCCGATGGTTTCGGACCTGTGAACGTGATCCTGCGGTTCGAGGAGAACCTGCCTCACGAGGGTTGCGAACCAATAGACGCAGGGATGCTGTCCACATCCGGAGCATGGGACCCCTGCGTGACCATCCTCAACAGTGATCACTTCAGGAAGGTACTGCAGTTCCAAGTAGATGGGTTCAGCCTCATCGGGAACACGGATCTGCAAGTAGACCAGCAGATAGTCTACACCTCTGAGATAGACCTGGATACGGGACAGGTACTTGAGAAGCCAATGATAGTGACCGGACAGTTAACCGATGAGCTCGGAGGAAACCTGTCAAACAGACAAATCAGAGTCACATTCGAGATGGGATCTATGGTATTCGACCCTGTCGAGAATCGGATGAAATTCCGTGCAGGAGATGACGGCATAGAGGCCTGTATCCCAGGGGCGACCGATGAGAACGGATTCTTCGACATCAACTGCCCTATGACTGGCGTCGACGCAGGAATGGCCAAGGTGAAGATAGAGTACAATGCCTGGGACCCGCTAAACAATGACCGATACAGATACAAGAACAAGACACAAGCAATGTTCTTCCCCGTCTTCTCCAACTCGACTATCGACGTATCGGAAGTGGGCCCGTTCAGGTCAGACTACCTGACATACACCTTCCCGAACGGCTCAACCTTCGAAGTTCTGTACCTGAAGGAGGCATTCCACATCAATGCCAGGCTTTCCCAGTCAAACGGAAAGCCAGTCGGTGGGAAGTGCGTCAACATTTACCTAGATCCAGAAGTAAACACCAGGCCAATTGCCACAGCATTCACGGCTGGTGGAACCGGTGAGTTCGTTTGGTACTCGGCAGATCCAGATGACAACCCCAGTAGGAGGGGAGTTGAGCCTAGCGGAAACAACCTCGAAGGGTTCCGTACCGTCAGAGTTGCTTACGAGCCAGAACGGTACGTACCAGGGGGCTGCGACTACGAAGTACTGGAACCAAACCCGGTTCTGAATAGCTCCGTAGTAGACGTCGAAGTCCTAGTGAGAAGCAAGGTTGACATTCTGCTGAAGCAGCACTGGTCAAGCCCCGCTGGATACCAAGAGGGCGATATTATCGCTGGGGAGGTCGCAATCCTCAGAGACAGGCTGGATCTCACTGTTGAGGGACAGAGAGTAGAATTCCACCGACAGTTCTGGAATGAATCCGGAGAGTGGCAGACAGAGCGCGTGGAGATACTGATCACCAATGAGAGGGGCTCTGCGAACTTCTCCTTCCCATACACCGGTGAAACCATTCCCGGACACCCGGAGTGGAGCGCCCCAGGAGGTAAATGGAGGGTCCTGGTTCACTTCGAATCAGTAGACGCGAACAAACCCTACTTCGTAGAGAAGTGGCTCAATAGCACCCCGGAGATAAAACTGGGAGAGGGCACCTCTTCGACTTCGGGCGGGCTCTGGACTACCCAGGTCCTAATCCTCGCCGGAATATCACTCTCAACAGTGGCGCTGGTGGGTGCGATGATGTACAACAACTACAGGGAGAGACGAAAGGTCGAGGTCCTCCGAGGCATACTGACCGACGCGCTAATGTCCCTCAAGGCCTCGAACAATTACATCGAGGCAATCTTCTCCTGCTACAAGGACCTCATCAAGTACTTCAGGATGAGAGGCGCCATGAAGAAGGTCTTCGAGACCACCAGAGAGTTCGAGGACGTCATCAACAACATGCTCGGAGGAATAGTGCCCCCAGAGGAGATCGACTCCTTCTTCTCGATATTCGAGGAGGCTCGCTACTCTGATCACGACATAGGATCGGAGGAGAGGGACAGGGCGATACAGATATTCCAGTCGATGATTGGTAGGATGAACAGATCTCTCGGAGATAGCTTGCTTACGAGGGAAGCAGTTGGCGAGTCCTCGTTGTACGGTCCCTCGGTGAAGGCAGGGCAGTTTGTCGATGCAGATGGAAACATTAGGTTCGCCGGAGTAGATGATGCAGAGGAAAACGACGGTTTCAAAATCTGAGACACTGATGAAATCCACTGTCCTGACGCCCCTATGGGGCGCCCGCAGGATTCATAACACCGACTTTGGTGGCCGCGCTACCTGATTAGGGGAGGGATACTGTGAGTAAGCCAGAGAGGAAGACCAACTCAGCGCTAGTTTCGCTCATAGGAGACCTGAAGGACCACAGTAGAACAACCGGCTCTCCAATATGGAGGGACACTGCCTTTAGGTTAGAGACCAGTAGGAAAAACTGGGCAGAGCCCAATCTTAGCCACATCTCCAGGCACTCTGCAAAGAAGGAGACAGTACTGGTGCCCGGCAAGGTACTGGGCAGCGGAAGCATCAGCGGAGGGCAGACAGTCGCCGCCTTCAGCTTCAGCGATAGAGCTAGGAGCAAGATAGAGGCCTCCGGAGGGAGGACTCTTAGCATTCGCGAACTTATGGACGAGAACCCCAACGGCAAGGGGGTGAGGATCCTTGTCTGAGACAACTATGGTATACGATGCCACGGACAAGATTCTTGGCAGGCTAGCCAGTCAAGTGGCAAAAGAGATGATTTCTGCCAGGAAGTCAGGCAGGCAGCAGAGGGTCATCATAATCAACGCAGAGGATGCCATCGTTTCGGGACCCAGGACCAAGGTACTAAGCGACTACAGGGCAAAATACAATCTCAACCACGCCAGAAAAGGGCCATTCTTCCCAAGGATGCCTGACAAGATAATCAAGAGAACAGTCAGGGGAATGCTCCCGTATCAGAAGAACAGCAGCGGAAGGGGGGCCCTGAGGGATCTTAGAGTAATGATAGGGACCCCGCAAAACCTCTCTCTGGAAGAACTCCCAGATGGACACGAGTGGGGGCCGACAGAGAACATTGTTCGCGATACCCCCAATAAGTACGTCAGACTGGGCGAGATCAGCTCCCACCTTGGAGTGGATGCAGGTAGATGGACAGGTGAGTGAATTGGCAAGGAAGAAGCGCACCAAGGTGGTCAACACTAGTGGAAAGAGAAAGACCGCAATAGCCAGAGCCACTCTGAAACCCGGCAAGGGCAGGGTCAGGATCAACGGTCACCCAATCCACATCCTTGAGCCCGAACTCGCTCGGAGGAAGGCACTCGAACCAATTAGAATCGCCGAGGCAATGAACAGAATCGACAGAGTAGACATCTCCGTCGATGTGAAGGGCGGAGGGCAGATGGGGCAAGTCGACGCCATCAGGACCGCCATAGCCCGTGGTCTGGTGAAGTACAACGATGGAGCCGAGGGCGATGACGAGGAACTGAGGGACGAGTTCGTACGATTCGAGAGGAAGATTCTGGTCAACGACCCCAGGAGAAAGGAACCCAAGCATCAAATGGGTAGAGGCGCTCGAAAGAAGTGGCAGAAGTCGTACAGGTAGGTGGAAATATGCTAATACCAGTCAGATGTTGGAGTTGCGGGAAGGTCATAGCCCACAAGTACGAGGAGTATCAGAATGCTCTCGCGGAGGGCAAGGATGCCGGAGAAGTCCTCGATGACCTTGGTTTCAACTTGTACTGCTGCAGAAGAATGTTCGTGGGGCACATCGACCTTATCGACGAGGTCGCACCCTTCAGCATAGACAGACAGCAGTAAGCTCTCCGTCAGGGCTTTGACTGAACGCTCACTCGCAGGAGCCCAATTGGGGCCTGTAGGTTAGTTTGGCCTATACTTCGCGGCTGGGGGTCGCGCGACCCAGGTTCAAATCCTGGCAGGCCCACCATTGGGAAAGTACCGCAAAAATGGTCAGTTTGAAGGCCATCGCCCCCTTTGCATCGTCATGGGTTCTACGCATTCGGACGAGGGAACCTCCGAGGCCCGGGTCGACTGGCTAGCAGAGCAGCTAGAGAGGCACTCAGACCTCTACTACAACAAAGCCGAACCCGAGATATCAGATGCAGATTTCGATGCTTTGAGAGACGAGCTGCAGCTCCTGTCCCCCAATCATCCCCAACTGAGCAGGGTGGGCTCAGATCCTCCTCCAGGCTCTGAAAAGGTCGACCACCTATTCAGGATGATGAGCCTGGACAAGGCTAATTCGGACGAAGAGGTATCTCACTTCGTTTCCGAGACCACCGCCAATGGCCGGCGGTTCGTCTGCCAACCGAAGCTCGATGGCTCAGCCCTCTCATTGGAATACCGTCGAGGCCGACTAATCAGAGCAGCCACCAGGGGCAATGGCAGGAGGGGCGAGGATGTTACGGCAAACGCAAGAAGGATGATGAACGTCCCTGAAAAACTCGGTTGGAACGGAGACTGTCACGTGAGGGGTGAGGTCGTAATGCCTCTGCAAGTATTCAGAGAGAAGTACTCAGAGGTTGCGCCCAATCCAAGGAATCTAGCCGCAGGAGCACTTAGACAGAAATATGCCGATGCAGGCAAGGGAAGCCCGAGAGACTTGCAGTTCCTTGCCTATGGGGTTGAGTTCCCAAGCGATAAGGACCGCCATCCAGACAGTCCTGAGCCCCCAGGATTCAAACTCGACTCGGAAATAATCTCATGGATAGGCGAGATGGGGATTCAGGTGGCAGGAAACCATGTGGTTTCAGGTGACGACGACACCACCACCACAGAATCCATACTGGCAGTGACAAGGGAGTGGCTCGAGTCGAGAGACTCTGCAGACTGGGAAATAGATGGGGTCGTGATCAAACTAGACCGTCTGGACAAGCGCGGCCTCCTGGGCGAGACCGCACATCACCCTCGTTGGGCACTGGCTTGGAAATTCCCTGCCGAGGAGGCGGTAACGGTGCTGATGGACGTCTTCTGGCAGACCGGGAGGACGGGCAACGTCACTCCGGTTTCGCGCGTAGCACCAGTGGTAGTTTCAGGAGTTACCGTTGAGAATACGACACTCCACAACAAGGGCGAGGTCGAGAGACTCGGGATAATGATCGGGGACAAGGTGAGAGTAGTTAGAAGGGGGGACGTAATACCAAAAATCACTGATGTCCTTGGACCAGCCCACGATAGCGACCTCATTGGCAGGTCCCATTCAGATGGAACCCCTTTCTCAGAATCACTACCTTCCAGGTGCGAGATTCCAGTTCCCGAGAGATGCCCAAGATGTTCCACTGACCTAATTATCGATGGGGCATTCATCAGATGTACCAACATAGACTGCCCATCGAGACTAGAGAGAGCAATACTGTACTGGTGCAGGAAGCTGGGTATGGATGGGATAGGCGAGAAGTTGGCAGAGCAACTTTGCTCATCAGGGCTGGTCACGAGTTTGGGGGACCTATATCGGTTGGAGGACAGGGAGCAGGAGCTAATCTCACTAGAGAGAATGGCCGAGAAGTCAGCCAGCAACATCCTCGAGGAATTGAACTCCTCCAGAGCCATGACCTTCAGCACCTTCATCTCAGCACTTGGACTGCCTAGGATCGGTCCCGAGATAGCAGCTCTCGTCTGTGCGGAGGTGAAGACTCTCGAAGAGCTGATACAGATGACCGAAGAAAGACAGGAGGCCATCCAGAGACTGGTTTCCATAGACAGGGTAGGAGAGACCGTGGCCAACCTTCTGCTGGACGGTATTTCCGATAGGAAGGACTCGATTATCGACCTCTATGAGCAGGTGGAAATCGTCGAAGGAGAGCAGATATCCGCCGATGGGCCCCTTTCCGGCTCTTCCTTCTGCATTACAGGCACTCTGAGCAGACCAAGGAAGGAGATTGCTCTTTCGATAAAGTCAGAGGGAGGCAAGGTCGTATCGTCCGTCTCAGGGAACCTAGACTTCCTAGTTGCAGGAGATTCATCGGGATCAAAGTTCGACAAGGCCAACAGGCTTGGCGTCCGGATCATATCGGAATCGGAGTTGGACGAGATGCTGGGGGGATCAATACTAGAGGAGCTGCCCGAAGAGAGGCAGTCTACGCTCGGAGAGTTCTGATCATCCGTACATCCCAGAAGAAGCACCGCTACTCTCCTGAGGGGGATTCAGGTGCACAGCCATCATCTCACGTATCTGACCCTCTATTCTCTGAGCCTCCTCCATGAGGGGTTCCGGATCCAGATGGACTGCAGGTAGAAGTCCGTCTAAGCATCCGATTATTCCCGCTGCTGCACGGGCATCGGGAATCGTCCCTTGGCCGATCTCTCCATCCGACTCTGCAAGTATCGCCAGGGCGTCAATCCCTCTTCTCCTACACTCTCCCATCATCACTCCAGTCATGCCCCCCACTACTCCTTGTTTCAGAAGAGGGACGCCGATTCCCCTGAGCACGTCGTGAGTAGAATCCGTGGATCCTAGCCCCAGAATCGAATCTGTCCCCGGATCTTCGTCGAAAATACTGTGCAGACTCTCTATTCCGTGTGCGAATGAATCGACCATTATCGTAGAACTCACTCCCGCGTCCTCTATCCAGTCGATTATTCCAGATGATAATGGAAGATTGAGCTCAGATGGGATCTGTATCTCCGATGCGATAAGTACCACCTTGTCGCACTTCTCCATGTTGCATATCGGCTCTCCAGCATAGAATCTCAGTGGAGGTAGGGGCTTGCCATCTTGGACCAAGCACATGGGGGGAAGGTTTGGGTGCCTGACGCCCCCGACGAGCTCCAAATCCAGCTTTTCCACCATGAAGTGTGCAACTATGCTGCTAACGAATCCGACTGACGGGAAACAACTAACCAGAAGGGCACCAGAAGCGTTCACGTCATCTCCAACCTCGACTAGAGGGGCCCCTTGCATGAATCGAGAAACTACTCAATGGTGTTAATCGTTGTTACCGACCCGACTCGATTCCGAGGACGTGGCGAGATGGGAGGGACAGCGCACGACTTCCAGATTTCTCCGTCCTCATGGAACAGGTTTGAGGAATGTCCTAGGAAATACTGGCTTTCCAGACAGAGGCTTCCTCGCAAGGCTAGCATGGCTGCCTCAATGGGTACTGCCATACATAACTCAGTAGAGGATCTGTGCAACTTGGATTTTTCTGGTAGGGAGGATGAAGAAATTGGTTGGCTCCATTCTTCCTGTAGAGAGACTCTACAAAAGAGGTGGGAGGAAGAAAGGACATTGTTCTCGGAGACTCCTAGGCATCCTCGATGGAAGGATGAGTCATTCTCAGTAGCGCTCGACGGACTTATTGGGGCTATCTCCATACTTTTCGATAAGGCGATGCTTCCATTGGAAGAACTATCCTCGGTCACCGTAAAGACATGGAAGCAGGTTCAGGATATTGTCGTCGAAACCGAGGCAAACCTTGAGTCGAAATGCGGACGATTGATGGGGCGACTAGATCTTCTAATCAAGGATCTTGAGGATGAAGCTAATGGTGGATTAATCGTTGCTGATTTGAAGACAGGAAAGCCACCGGAAGACGAACTTAGCGAGAAGGTAAGCAGGCAATTGCTGTTCTACAGAGATATAATGAAGGAGAATGTAACAGAAGACCAGGATCTTCGGGCAGAGGGGTGGTACTCTTCCAACAATACAGTTTACCGAGCCGAAGGACCGCCAATCTTGGAAGAAGCCATAGGGGCATGGGAGATGATGAAACTGACTGAAACCCCATTCCAGGCCACTCCTAGCGAAGATGCCTGCTCATTCTGCGAGTGGAAGGCATGGTGTCCCAGGTGGTGGGAAGCGAAGTACGAGGGTGAGCTCAGCCAGGAGGGGATGTTCAGAGACGAGGTAGTGAGGCTGGTCAGGCTTGACCAGGAATCGGGAGCGGCTCTTTTCGAGCGAACGACTCCTGTAGGGGGCGATGGGGAACTGAGGGGGTCTGATCACCGCTTCGGGGCGCTGCTAAAGGGGAAATCCCTGGAAAAGATACGACAAATGGATCAACCAGAGCTAGATGGATACCTATTCCTGGGCAGTATCATGTTCGGTGGTAAGACCGCACGAATGGGGGATTGGTCGGAGATTCTCCCTTGGTCCCCTTTACTCCGGTCTGTGAGAAATTGAGTTCAAAACGTCTCGGGGGGCTCCTTCGAACCTTTCAGGAAAGGTGACCATGAATTTCCAAAGAAGGAGTAGGGTAGCCCCAGCATCCGCATCCGCGCTATGGGATCTCTCAAGTGATATCCCGAAGCGTTCGCAAAGAACACCTAACCTGTGTCCTCCCGGGATACCAAGAGTCCTTGCTAACTCAAGAGTGTCCACCAAGGCTAGCGGAGAGGGCACTTCTCTCCCAATTCGTATGCACTCCATTTCTAGGAACCTCCAGTCGAATGCTACGACATTATGGCCTACAATTATTGAACCATCAATCATCTCACAGATGGAGTCCAGGTGCTCACCGAAACTCTCCGCATCTCTCACATCCTCGTCAAATATGCCATGTACGTTACTAGACTCGACTGGAATCCTACACCCTGGGTTAACTAGCGATTGCATACTAAGTGGCGAGCCATCAGAATCACTGCCAACCAGTGCGAACTGCACCACTCTATCCTGCCGAGGATTGAATCCAGTGGTTTCCAAATCGAATCCAAGGACCCTGAACCCTCCAAGAAAATCAGAGACCACGAGTCCTCGCTGCCGGCACCATCCATGAACCCTACCAAAGCCATTCTAGGTGGATTGCCGTCCAACACGCATATGAGTGACCTTCTATTTCTGGTAGTATGACGGGACGCAGACAAAGACTCACAATGCTCCTTGGAATCCTGATGATTTCCCATTCTCTGGCAGGATGCGGAGGCATAGGTCCAGGCAGCCCAAATGCGGCTCTCACATCAGACAGAGCCACCGTTAACACGGGAGAGACGATAAATTTCGATGCACGCTCCTCTACCACTCCCAATCCGACGATAATCGACGAATTCAGATGGAACTTCGGTGATGGCGAGAAGAAGACAACAAAGCAGGGCGTGATCAGTCATGCATTCACAAAGGCCGGGAACTTCGAAGTGACAGTTGAGGTGTTCAATGACAATGGAGACTCAGACTCTGCCAGCATCCTAGTTTTCGTAAATGCGATACCAGAAATCATCCTCAACATCCCAGACTTCGTCAAGACAGGACAGGAGGCCAGACTCGACGCCAGTGACTCCTTCGATCCCGAGGGAGGAGGGGTGGAGATTGTGTGGGACTTCGATGCGAACACCGATTCCGATGGAGACAGCGACCCTCTCAATGACGTCGATGGAAGCGGTCCAGTGACTAGGATTACAGTTACCGAAGCAGGAAATATCACTGGGGCCGTAACGGTCTCAGACGATAGCGGAGGGAAGAATACCACACTTTGGACCCTCAGAGTCGTCTCTCGTACGTTCAGGATTGTTTGGGAAGAAGTATTCGTCGACTACGACTGGTCAGGCTACCTAGAACAGGGCGAGACTCATGAGATTCAGTTCCAACCCGGGGAAGGATCCAGGCTAATCGATGTGTCCGCAACCCTCTCTCTGACTAGAGATATCCTCCCAATCACTTGGCCGGAGGACAATTTCACCCTAGAGGTAGACATCCCTTCCTCCGGATGGTCCTACACCGTTATTACAACTCAGGAAAATATCACAGAGAACTCATCTGCGACAATCGAGAGGACTGAAATGAACCCTTCTCCAGAATCCGATTATACGGTTTTCGCAGACTCCAAGGAAGAACTGGAGCAGTCGCTTCTCGGAGATCCCGATGGAAGATTTGGACAGGGAGACTGGTTCTGGAGGATTACCGCACTGGAATGCGACCCCGATACTCCTGTGGATGGAGTGGATCCAGACCAAGGTAACGATTGGACTCTTGAGGCCCAGTTCGTCGTATTGCTCCTAAGGGTAAGTGAAGTAAGCGTCTGATGACATCGAGCGAAGACCTTTCAACCCCCAGTCATTGGGATTATCATGGCAAAGTCGTTTGAGATCACAAAGGTGTCCATTCGAGAACGCCTGGTCGTAGATGCGAAGGTGGGCATGAAGGACCCCCAGGACTATGACTTCTCCCCCAGAGCAAATCTCTCAGGAACCACTCTGAGCATAGTCAACGAGTCCGGGGAGCCCTCTTCTACTTTTGAGCTGGACGAGGAGCAGGTAATAACTGCCGAGAGGGACAGAATGCTAGAACTGAGAGTCAAGTTCAACGTACAGGGCATGCATGGTGTTCTTACTCACAGGACACCACAGCCGATGACAGGCCCGAAGTCGAAGAAGCTAGCCGAGCCAAGTTGGAAGACCATCCTGCCCCTGTCAATGTGACTTTGCACCGTCGGGATTAAGCCGGGTCCTACAGTCCAACACACGCTGGACCCATAGTGTAGCCTGGATATCACATGAGCTTGCGGAGCTTGTAACCCGTGTTCGAATCGCGGTGGGTCCGCCACCTAGTAGACGAGGAAGAAGGGCGACCGGTTCAATAGTGAGCGTACTGGGGGCGGATTCAGGACCCATAGTGTAGCCTGGATATCACTCTAGCCTCCGGAGCTGGAAACCCGTGTTCGAATCGCGGTGGGTCCGCCATCAGTACACTTTCCATTTACAAACCATACTAAATACCCGACCAACAAATCAATGACGTGAGATTGATTGCCTTAGTTACCCTAGTCATCTTTTCATCGACTCTGACTGGGTGTACGGGAGATACCACCTCTGAGAATATAGAGGATACCACTTCTGAGATTGAATCAGATAACGAGAAAGTCGTAGTTACGACCCTGATTGGGAAAGAAGAATGCGAGGAACGGGGGGGCACATGGTTCGAGGAATCAAAACGGAGTGGAGAATCGCATTGCTCCCTAGATGAGGAACCAACGTACGATCCAGATTCTCCTAAAATATACTGCGAGCAGAGAGGTGGAACCTGGGACGAGGAAATACGCGATTGTTCATTCCCAGAACAGAAGTCAGAAGGAGAGGAGCTACAGGAAGGACCAACATACGTGCCGCCATGTAATGTCACAGCGTCTATGGGGCTGAATTCAACCAGCAACCCAATCGAATGGTCTGAATTTCAGAGTGGTACATGGTTATCCGTCGATGGCTTGACCGCAGTCTCCTACACCGCGGATGATTATGATAACGAGACCGAAATAGTGGTCGATCAAAGACTTGACTGGATGTGCGGATACACGTATTCTGTCAAGATTCCACCCGCATACAACTCCAGTTACTCCTACCCAGTCTTCGCCTTCCTTCATGGAGATATATACGATTTAAATTTCTACAACAACTTCCTGACAAATAACTTCCATATGCCCGAGGATGACAAATACATAATCGTTCGACCCTCAAAGTTGGAATTGGATTGGGACCCCAAGAAGGTGCTCGATGTTATTGAGGATGTCAAATCAAATCTCAATGTAGACGATGATAGGGTCTACCTAACCGGCTATAGTATGGGCGGAAGGGGGACTTTCATTGTCGCCGCAGCACTGCCTGACTACTTTGCCGCCATAATGCCGCTCCAGCCTCATCACGAGCCATACTCATATCTCACGCTAGCGGAAGATGTTGCACACCTGCCTGTTTGGATGAGCCATGGAACAAATGACAGCACATCCTCATATGATATGGCGGCCCAGATGGCAGAAAATCTCTCAAACCTGGGTTCGGAGATGGAATTCCAGTCAGTTGTGGGCGGCGAGCATGGGGGCTATCTCGTTATTTACAATAATCCAGAAATAATGCAATGGATTCTATCTCATGTTCGAGGCCAGTAGATTTCCATAACAGCCTTCAACCATGGCTTCCTGTCAGCACCATGGCTTTCATCTCACAGAGGCGTATCGATTTCCCAATGGTAGACCTGGCCAAGATAGTGTACTATCCTCGTTTCTGGGACCTGGCACATAGGTTCTACGAGGAGTCCTGGGAATTCACCTGCGGCATGCACTACAACGAAATCCTCTCTGAGAAGAAGATTGCATTCCCACTAGTCCACAGCGAGGCGAAGTTCCTCCATCCTATTTCCTACGGTGATACCGTGGAGTGTACAATCACGGTGCCTAGAATCGGAGAAACCTCCATCACGTGGCACTACGAATTCAGGAACCAGCACGGCACACTCTGCTGGACGGCAGACCAAGTCACTGTCTGCACAGACATGAACGAGGTCAAGAGTAAGATGGCTGTCCCCGATTGGATGAGGGATTGCCTAGCCAAGATCGAATCATCATGACTACTCTCTAGGCCACTTCTTCGATAGTGCCTTTGTCAGCGACTCGTCCATCGTCGCATCCCACCAGTTAGCCCCTCTCCAAACCGCATACTTTCCCCTTATTCCTCTCATATCCGCTCCGTCCAGCCTCGCTCCCTGGAGGTTGGATAGGCCAAGTCTGGCCTTAACCATCCTAGCCCCTCTAAGATCGGCACCATCCAGTGCCGCCTTCATCAGGTTAGCGCCCTTCAATGACGCATTCCTTAGATCAGCACCCGAAAGGTCCGCACCCTCCAGGTCGGCCCTATCTAGAATCGCCCTCCTTAGGTTGGCGCCGGATAAGTCAGCTCCTCGCAAGTCCTCTCCAACATGCGATGTGAATGACCAGTCTTTGCTATCTCCTTCTGCCACATCCTCACCTCTTTAGAGACAACTGGTCAAGATGGTCCCTTCCCGCTTCAGTAAGAACCACGAACGCATTCTTCCTTGGTCTTCTTCGAGGATACTCCAAGAAAGATCCAGATCCACCAGGGCCACTCTCAAGCATTCTCCCTATGTACAATGACACGTTCCACTTCTTCACCGATCTCTTAGTCCACTTGCCGGTCTCTACAACTAGCCTCCTTATCTCCCTAGGAGGGGTATTTCCCTCTTTCTCAACAGACCTCATGTACTGTATCGCGGCCAGAATAACATCAGACTTATTCTCGATTCCACACGAGTCCAGTAGTCTGGCGAAAGAAGTCCCTCTATCCGGAAAGCCACTGGACCTGATTGCCTCAAGAGTCATCTCCATGGCCTCCTGCCTGGCAATTCTTACACGCGAGAGAGTTGAGGACCACGTATCCTGACTGGTAACCTTCAGCCATCTATCGCTTGCCTCTTTGGTGTAGTCAGCCAGATTGATGTCCTGTGAACCTAGTCTCAGGAAGAGTCCCCCTAGCTCCTTGGAGTCCTTTGCAGACATGATCAGCCCCGCGCGATGTCACTTATCAGGTTATTTTTTTCTATATTTCTTTAACATCTCAGGGACTATTAAGTAGCCGTGAAATTCAAAGAGCGTCAGCATAACGAAACCCCATGAGCGCGGAATCTGGGGACGGCTATCCACTGGTTTTGCACTCAGAGGCCGACCCCTCCAGATTGGGCGGTACCGCAGTATGCGGCTTCTCAACCGTGGGCTCTGTTGGAGTCATTGCGACATCCCATCTCATCAGCTCACTGCAGCTTAGTCCGATGGGCACCGTTCTTCATCCTCAATTTCCTGCAGTAGCCCTGATTCACGATTCTGTACCTAAGCACCCTGTGAGAGTGTACCAGGGAGACGGAATTGGTGTTTTCACATCAGAAATCCAATTCACCAGCGAACACGACGTCTACTTTGCCAATACTGTTCTCGAGTGGTTCACCAAAGGTGGCTTCGACAGACTGATTGTAATTGATGGAGTCGTAAGCAATGAATTGGGGATTAAGGAGGATAGCGAACTTTGGGGTGTATCCTCTACTTCGGTAGGTCGTGACCAACTTGACAACTCGAGCATCCAGAGGATTCAGCAAGGAGTAGTTACTGGAATAGCCGGATATCTCATCGCTGAGGGAGAAAGGAGAGGCTTAGACGTCACGGCACTACTGGCAGAGTGTAATCCCATGTACCCTGATGCAAGAGCAGCCATCATTGCAGTCGAGGGCCTCAGCGAGTTGGTGGGGATAGAGGTCCCCGTCGAGGGACTGCTAGAGGATGCGAGGAATATCGAAGAAAGAGTTAGGGAAGCATTCGAGAAAGCTCAGTCGAACGCTCTTCCTGCTCCTGACTCAGATGACGACGAAGACGACGTCCCAATGTACTGATCAATAGAATGGATTGGTACCAGCATCGTGATCTGTCAGATCGACAACTGCCGTGATTTCCGGAACCCCCTCAGTGATCATGACCTCTATCCCCTCCTTCAGAGTCACATCCACCATGCCGCAGCCCTGGCAACCACCCCCAAAGGAGATCATTGCCTTACCATCATCCACGCCTACGAGATCAACGTGACCACCGTGTGCCGCGACAAGCGGATTCACCTTGCTTTCGATTACCTCTGCAACGGACTTGGAGACATCATCTATCCAGAGAGGATTTGGGTTTTCGAAACTGAATCCCCCGCCCATTAGCGTCTCCTTGTAGTCCAGAATAGTTCCGTCCAGATAGGGAGCGGTCCTAGAACCAACGAAGACTACGAGACCGTCAACTTCCGTTTCGATGTCATCATCCAATGCATCATCACTTCCTATGAGTTGCAAGTCATACTGGAAGCCCTTGGGTCCTCTTCCAAGTATCACGATCTTGAGTGCCACATCGTCGTCATCCGCCTGTTCGGCGAACTTATCCAGCATCTCCCTGGCCTTCTCGGTGATCTGTAGCATTGTCTAATGCAGGAAACCCTCATTCTTCAACCTGTTCTTCTTTCAGACAAACTATTCACCTGACACCCAACCCACTGGACGTGGCGCTAGACAGACTGGGCAGGCCTCTGAGAGATCTCAGGATCTCTGTTACAGATAGGTGCAACTTCAGATGTAGGTACTGCATGCCTAGGGAGGAATTCGGAAAGGGCCACGACTTCCTCCCAAAGGCTAAGATCCTGACATACGAAGAGATACGCAATTTTGTCCAAGCATGCAGACCCCTAGGGCTAAGAAAGGTAAGAATCACCGGCGGTGAACCCCTTCTAAGGCAGGACATCCACCATCTAGTCAGACAACTATCTTCCATGGAAATGGAAGTCGCACTCACAACAAACGGATCACTTCTGGAAAGTAATGCAGCAAACCTAGCCGACTCAGGACTCTCAAGAGTCACAATCAGCCTAGATGCAATTGACCAAGAGGTATTTTCCGAAATAACCGACTCTAAAGTTCCAGTCAGAGATATCCTAGGAGGAATCTCAGCAGCAATCAGATACGAACTGGGACCCGTTAAGGTAAACTGCGTAGTGCAACGCGGGGTAAATGAGCATCAGATTCCCAAGCTAGTCAGAAAATTCAGAGGTACTGGCGTTATTGTGCGATTCGTCGAGTTCATGGACGTCGGTAGTACAAATGGTTGGACACAGGGCCAAGTAGTGCCAACTTCCGAAATTATTGACTTCCTTTCTAGTGAATTTGATCTTACTCCTTTAGCAAGAAAATCTGCCAGCGATGTGGCCTCTAGATGGGCTCACTCAGACGGTTCGGGAGAGATTGGATTCATATCTTCCGTTTCACAGCCATTCTGCGGAGATTGCGTGAGAGCCAGACTTACTTCCGATGGCAAGTTTTTCACCTGCCTTTTCACGGCCATGGGGCACGACATGTCCGCTTTGATTAGGTCTGGCGGGGAAACGGAGGGACTCACTCAATCAATAGAAGCAATATGGTCCGCTAGGAAAGACAGATACAGCGAGGAACGCTCTTCGGGCCCAATCTCCCTTCCTAGGGTGGAGATGTCCTACATCGGCGGATGAATAGACATAGCGGCCTCAACTACTGCCTCCCAGGGGGCAGCGGTTCTGAAGGAAGGCTTTCCATAACTGGAAATCGCGGCCAAATGTCCGTTCTGCCTGAGCAACTCAACAATCTTTCGTGGACTGGGGGGAGCACCGGTTCCAAGCCATGCGGCCAGATCGTCCACAACAACCAAGTTGCAAGAATCAATCACCTGCGACTCCTCTGCGAGGTGTCTGACGCTCTTGGCGACCCTCCTCCTCTCGATTTCGAAGCTCTTCTGGTTCCAACCTACTGGATCATCGGGGATGAAGATAGGGCCACAGCTCTCCAGTGCTCGTTCCTCAGACATTGAAGACATAGCCTCTCTATCGCCGGTAGGTCCTATCCATAGGGGACCAGACACGCGGGGGTCTTTCCTATCCACTGGAAAATTAAGTGGTAGCATGCAATGCATTGGAAGAACATCTCCTCCACTTACTACTTGCAACCCAGAATCAATTGAAGCGGCAAACTCCTCCTTAGACGGAGCAAAAACTCTCCAACCGATTCTTTCCTCCAATATATTGGCCGAAGACACACTCTTGACGACCCTGAATGATACCCTAAGGTGATGGGAGTCCCAAACCGAAAGTAGTGGCTCAATCGCTCTATCGTGTCTGGCAGCTATTCTGGAGATATTGGATAGCATCACTCTCATCCCAGAATCATGGGCCAGGCAATCAGTCCTAACTCTGGCACCATACCTCCTCACCAGAGCGGTTTTCGAGGATCCAGTCAAAGCAGCAGTATCCGTTGCGCTGACCTCCATCACTCCACTCCTGGCCATGGACTGCATGGCCGAATCAATGAATGGGGCGGGTGAACCATATGGGTCGATGTCAATCCAGTGTCTTCCACTACTGAGAACTGCTGCTCTAAGGTCTCCCTGGAAGGTTTGCAAATTACCAACTCCATCAGATGGCGGGAACTCCTTGTGAGAGGACCTAGCCCAGTCAAGGGCTTCTTTCTCCAAATCAACTATTGTGGCTGAGATTCTGGACGATAACTCACACGGCAACTCATTCAGCCATCTTCTTGCTCTGAGACCTGAGGCAGTGAGCCCATCTAGAGCGTAAACTGTTCCATCACCGAGCATGCCCTCTTCCATCGCATGCCTGAAGAGAAGAACGCTCCGAGTCCTACTTCCAGCCATTGCCGGATTGTAGAAAACCTCTCCAGAAGACTTCGCAGAAGGGCCCTGTGCATCCTCGGGAAGTTGGGGCAGAAGCATCAGCGTCCTTCCTTCGCGATGAGGGAAGCCCCCGTTGCCGAACGACATGGCCCCCGCAGGGCAACCCGACAAAAGGAATTACCAACGATTAGTAGTGAGAGAATACAACTTCTGGGTCAGAATGTGTAACTCTTCTACCATTCGAAACTACTCGTCCTACAATTCTAGTACCTGCAAGTCGCTCACTAAGCCATCTCTCAGCCGAATCAGCATATTCTTCTGATACAGCCACCACCATACCCATCCCCATATTGAAGGTCCTATGCATCTCCAATGCGCTAACAGATCCGATTTCAGATATCCAGTTAAACTCTGGATGGGGGTCTAGCGGCATCTGTATTTCCCAACCCAGAGTGCTATGCAGACGAAGCAAGTTCGACAAACCCCCTCCCGTGATGTGCGCGATTGCCTTTATGCAATCTGGACCAATCACTCCCCCCACTCTCCTTGACTCCAGCACGAGCTCAACTACCGGATCAACATAGATCCTTGTAGGGTTCAAAATCACCTCAGCCAGACTGATGGCGCCGTCTTTCCCAGAAAATCTTCTAACTTCTCTGTAATCATGGCTTGGATCGAACGGACAAGAGTCTTCCAATAAGCAGCCAGACCTCTCAATCACTGCTCTGACAAGGGTGAATCCATTGGAGTGAATCCCACTGCTGGGAAGTCCAATCAGTACATCCCCATCGGCAAGATTCTCTCCTGTGATCCCCCCTCCCCTGGGAAACCACCCTAGTGCAGTTCCAGACAGGTCTAGTTCCTTCACGATCCCTGGTAGCGTAGCTGTCTCCCCTCCCGCCAATGTGACTCTTGCTGTATTGCATGCTTGAGAAAGAGAATGGCCCAAAGACGAGTGAACTTCTGGGTCTGCCTCTGGGACTGCTATGTAATCTACGAACGCAAGGGGCTCGGCCCCAACACAAATTAGATCATTCACGTTCATGGCAACGCAGTCAAAGCCCACACCACCCAATTGTCCTACTTTGCTCGCGATTTGTAATTTGGAACCAACGCCATCGGTTGCTAGTGCAAGACAAGAGTCACCAAATTCGATAATCCCTCCGAATCCCCCTGGTAGGTGCACCGGAGCGCCAAGCTCACCTGGAGCCCTGCTAGAGGAGGCCAATGAACCGATCAGACTAGCCACTGCCTTGGCTTCTAGATCTATATCGACCCCGCTAGACGCGTAGTCCATCGGCTCGCCCATAACCAGCCGTGTGGAGACAGCAACTTCATTGTCTCGGAAGGACAATCCTCAATCACTGGAAATCTTCTGAAAAAAAAACCTCGTTTTTCGGACGCTAGGGCTGTTTTTTTCCCCTTACTTATAAAGATAATAATCAACAATCTCTATATGCACAATGTATTTCGCGGGGGCACGGATAGTGTGAACACTATGTACAACAAGAAAATGATAGCAATGATGCTTACCCTGAGCATGCTAGCGGCTAGTCTCGCTGGTTGCGCAGGGGGGGATGACGACGATGACGCCGATTGGGCCATTTCGATGGCCAGCGATGTCGAGGTTGTCTGGGTGGAGTCCGGATGGGACCCCATCATCCCCAACCTGAATGCCGGCGAGATGTGTGACGTAATCATCTCGGCGATGACCAAGACTGAGGCACGCGACCAAGTCGTTGACTTCACCAGGGCTTACTACACAAGCAGCCAGGGTGTAATCGGCGGATCCGGATCTGCGTCCGTCAGCGATGTATCCGAGCTCAACGCCGCAGGAATAACTGTGGGCGTACAGTCCGGTACGACTTCGGACATCTTCGCCAATGGGGATGCCGATAACATGGCAAGCCTTCCAGATGCGACCGTTGTTGCATATGAGGACTTCCCATCGGTCATAGCCGCTTTGGACAATGGAGACGTCATGTACGCTCTGGGCGACGCACCAGTGCTTTCCCTAGAAGGTACACTGATGACCCAGTTCTCGGACGAGAACTTCGGGTTCGCAGTACGCGAGGACTCAGGGGAACTCCTGGACGCCCTCAACGTGGCAATCGGCGCAATAGTCAACTCTGGAGAGTACGACACAATCTTCCAGGCCTCATTCGATGGTGCAGCAGTTCTCGCAGATGACACCACCGCTGACACCGCAACGGCTTACCCAACCTCACCCAGCGAGGGATCCACTTTGACTGGAGTTCTGGAGTCAGGGCAGCTGAAGGTATGCACAGACCCGTTTTACCCGCCCTTCGAGAGTTACGACGCTGACAACAACGTAGTTGGCTTCGATGCAGATGTGGCACACGCGGTGGTCGACGAGATTGCATCTCACTACATGGGAACCGCGAACCCTGTGTTCGTAGCTCCAGTTGTAGAGCCAGAGGCAACCACAATCAAGATCGGTTTCCTGAACGACGCTACAGGACCAATAGCTCAGTTCGCTGCGCCCTTCACCTATGCATGGACTCAGGCCCAGTCTGACCTGAACGCTATGGGAGACGACTACGTCTTCGAGGTAGTCGAGGCAGACTCAGGATGCGACGGTACCATGGGCCAAACGGCCGCTCAGTCCCTAGTGGACTCGGGTGTAGTGGCAGTGGCTGGAGCAGCTTGCTCCGGTGCTTCAATGGGTGCAAACGCAGTGCTTTCGGCAGCTGGTATCCCAATGATCTCCTACGCGAGCACCTCGCCAGCGCTGTCGAGTGATACCGACCACCCGCACTTCTACAGGATTGTTCCAAGCGATGCCCTACAAGGTCAGGCAGCTGCGGACATGATTGCAGCATCGGGCGTCAACAACACCGCAGTAATCCACATGACGAACAGCTACGGCGCAGGCTTAGCAGACGCAGTTGTGGCCAACTTAGGAGCAGAGAACGTCTGCTTGCAAGCAGGCTACGAGGAGACCGCCACAGATTTCCAGGCAGCAGTCCAGGCTGTAATTGATGCTGGATGCGACTCCGCGTTCCTAGCCTCTTACTCAGCAGACGGTGCCATGATCGTAGAGACCATGGCAGGACTCGGGGCAGCAATCCCGACCTTCAGCGCTGACGGAATGGCAGGCGAAGCTGCTCTGAACGACTACTCGGCACCAGCAGCAGCCAACCTGTTACAGGTCACCAAGCCCAGGGCAGCAGCCGCAGGCGCAGGTGTCTTCGCAGCAGCTTGCGCAGACGACGCAGTCTGCTCTACCGGAATCTACCAGTCAGAGGCTTACGACACTGTCATGATGATTGGACACGCTGCAATGATGGAGGACGGAGCCAACATGGCTACTCACATCGAGATGGTCGGCAACGGTTACGCTGGTGACAGCGGAACTCACACCTTCCTAGCCAACGGCGATGTCGGCGGCTCTGGATACGACGTCTGCACCTTCCACCACGTGCCTACATACGGCGAGTACTTCAACTGCGACAGGATGTGGGACGCTGCTGGCGGCCTCTCAGCCGTTGAGTTCGCAGGAACCACTGTCAAGATAGGTTTCCTGAACGACGCTACTGGTCCAATCGCCGTTTACGGCCCTGGTTTCGTGTCAGCCTCCCAGATCGCACTGGGACTAGCCAACACAATCGGGTACAGCAACGGCGTGCAGTTCGAGCTGGTATACGCTGACTCGGGTTGCGACTCCACAATGGGTGGAACGGCAGCCCAGTCACTAGTCGACGCTGGAGTCTGGGCAGCAGTCGGAGCAGCTTGCTCCGGAGCTTCCATGGCCGCTAACGCAGTTCTCTCTGCAGCAGGGATCCCACAGATCTCCTACGCAAGCACCAGCCCCGCGCTAACAGATGACTCGCTTTACCCCAATTTCTTCAGGGTCGTACCGAGCGATGCCTTCCAGGGCGCGGTCGTTGCTGATGTGATGACAGCCGACGGGCAGGACAACGTTGCCGTGGTCCACATGACCAACGCATACGGTGCTGGACTGGCAGACGCTTTCGTGGATAACATGAACGCTTCTCACGTTTGCACTCAGGTTGGCTACGAGGAGACCACGACAGACTTCGCTACCATGGCCCAGGCCGTGGTAGACGCAGGATGCACATCCGTTCTACTCGTGTCCTACGCCACTGACGGCGCGGGGATCATCGAGGAACTGGCAGGTCTTGGATACTCAGGCGCCATCTACGGCGCTGACGGCATAGCAGAAGAGGGTCTGGCTGCAGGAATGTCCGACACCACTCTGGTGAACGGCATAATCGCAACCAAGCCCGCTGCAGCTGGAACCCCAGGAGCGGTAGCAATGGTCTTCTCGGCCCTTTGCGCCCAGTCCACTGACTGCGCTGGCGGGATATACACCGCCGAGGCATTCGACGCAGTGACCATCGCTGCGTTCGCGGCCTTTACAGCTCTGGCGACCCCAGGATTGGCAGCCCAAGACGCTGTCATGGGAACAGGACAGGGATGGAACGGTGCCAGCGGCACACTCAGCTTCCTGGCAAACGGCGACGTACCCGCTGCAGGGTTCTGCATCGGAGAGTTCTCCACTGCCACCGATGGCACGGTCTCCTACGACTGCGCTAGAAGCTGGGACCCAGTCAACGGCATAACCGCCGCCACGACTGAGTAATCGGGAATACGAAAAGCAGTGCGGCGGGAAAAAACCCGCCGCACTGCCCCAACAGTTATGCCACCTCGTGCACCGGTTCCGTTAGAAGCATGAGTCAGGAAGAGAAGGAGGTCCGGGATCGGATTAATCCCGTGACCGGGGTCAAGGCGGGCGAGGATAATCAGACTCGGGATGAACCACTTCGATCTAGATCCTTGGACAGATTCTCCGAACTTCCAAGGTGGACCAGGAGAGTAATCTTCGCCACAGTTCTCTTCATTGATGCGAACTTGCTAGGATTACTGAACGGGTTCGGATCCCTGAATATTCTAGACAAGATTGTAGGGGGTGGTCTTCCCAATGACTTGGTCTGGATCCTACAAGTAGTACAGTCAATCACAGCGGGATTCGTAGTCGTGAAGGTTCTATTCGATGACGCTCCTCGTGGAATTCCCAGAACAACCGCACTGATATCGTCTCCTCTGTTCATGGTGGCACTTGTATTCCTCACGCTCGATTTTCTGATGCAGGGCCTTGCCGTAAGTGCCTCCTTCACTCTAGATTTCGTATCCATAGGCACAGGAACTCTGACATGGTCATCCACATATCTGGCTATAGCAATAGGACTCACACTCACTTACAAAGTGCAGAAGTATGGAAACTTCGCACAATCAGAACTTTTCATGCTGGGCATGTACCTTGCGGTGATCATGACTTGGACTGACTTTTTGTTCCCTATGTCCAGTCTTTCTACATCCCAGGAAGGAGTTCTTACTTGGTCCGTCTTCATTTTCATTCTGATTGCAGCTTTCGTACTAACCGGGTTTGCTGGCATCATCATAGACAGACTGGTTTACCGGGATTTCCGAAAGAAGGGGGCAAGCCCTCAGGTCATGATGATCGCATCTCTGGGTGTAGCACTTATCCTCCGAGCCATCACCTACCTCAGGTTCGGAGCTGGGAGGCAGATTTTCGAGCCCGAGGGAGATTGGAGGAGACCTGACCTATCATGGGAGATTCCGACCACGAAGATGCGATTCAACCTAGGAGATAGATCAGTGGCTGAGGGCAGAACGTACACTACATGGGAGTGCGAGCAGACAGGATTAGATGCATCAACAGGAGAACCCATCCTCTCTAGAATTGTAACTGAGACGTCCAAGCCCGCTTGGGAGGTATACGACATCACGTTCAACTGCGCCCAGGCAACTACCAACTACGTCTACTACAAGGGAGTGGTGCCATTCGTAATTTTCAGTGCCGTGCTTCTATTGATCCTTCTTCTGAACAAGACCAGGCTGGGCAGGAGGATGAGGGCAGTGGCCGATAACGAGGAGCTGGCAGCAAGCAGTGGAATCAACGTGGAGAGAGTCCACATGGTCAGTGCCTTCCTTTCAGCAGGTCTTTCGGGAATAGGGGGGGCCGTATTCGCACTGACCCTGAGATTCAGTCCGGAAACGGCATTCACACTTCTCCTTCCATCATTCGCGATCATAGTGTTGGGCACCATAGGATCCGTTCCAGGAGCATTGGTTGGCTCGATAGTCGTTGGATTTGTCAGGGCACTCTCCGGCCCAGTAACAATCGGAATAGGATACCCTCTTGGTAGGTCGGGATTAACAAATCTCGACTCTATGATGCCGTATATTTTCCTAATTGCGATCCTAATGATAATGCCCAAGGGGATAGGCGATGCTTACGAGAAGTGGAAGATAGAGAGGCTGAGGAAGAGGCAGAAAGAAGACTCCGTTCGGGACATAAAGATAGCAGCCGCATTGGCCATACTCCCTACTGGCATTCTCGGACTTCACCATTGGTGGAGGAATCGGCCAAACAGAATGCAGAACTTCTCCATCGCTACCTTTTCTGCTTATGTATTCCATAGATTCAGCGATTTCGTGGGAAAGAACTCGTTAGCCGATGGCTCGTGCTCTGAAGACTGTCTTGCCAACGCCTCAGCGGAAACAAACCTCGCCTTAGTCACGGGTAGGAACGACGGTACTCTGCTTTTGGAGGACTCCCCCCACTTTGATACCGAAGTTTCCGAAATTGACTCCTCATGGTTCGATTTGTTCAGGTTCGAGATCGACTTCGTTAATTTCATCGTCGACTTTGGGGACGTTATTTGGCCCACAGCAATCGTAGCCATCTGGATTTACTCTGCATATGAGGGTTTCAGGATGCTATCGGGTAAGGAAGAGCCAATCGAGTGGCCCTCTTTCAAGTTACAGGGCGACTCTTCTCTATCAATGGCCACTCTGCAAGTGAGAAGAAAAATGTCAGAGTTGAATAATAAGCACAAGAATGCCTTGGAAGCGGCAGCATCACGGGTCCGACCCCTCCTTGCGAGCATCTATACTAGGACTTCAGAAATTAGCGGAAGGGCCTACTCATCTGTCACCGATGCCTCAGACAATGTATTCGGGCCGAAGTTCTCGGTTGAGAGGAGGAAAGCCGAGCTTTACGGTAGAGAGAGCCCATTCGGATCATGGGCACTCTTCCTAATTCTGATGTTGATACTGATCATGTTCCTGGCTTGGTTACCAATCGCCGAGTCTGACGACTTCCGATTCAAGAAGACCCTACAGGTCTCAAACGTCCTTCTGACACTATCCGTTTTCCTATTGATGTCCTTATCATTAAATCTGCATACTGGCTACACGGGAATGGTCAATTTCGGGGTCATCTTCTTCGTCTCAGTAGGCGCTATCTCTGTAGGGGTTCTGACTGCTCCGGAGAGGCTCCATGGGTATGAATGGGGCATTCTCCCAGCTACAATTTTCGGAGTAGCACTAGCCGGCGCTCTTGGGTGGGCGCTGGCATATCCCACAGCTCGACTCAGGACGGATTACTTCGCAATAGTGACCATCTCACTGGGTGAGATCGTCAAAGTCCTCCTGCAGGGAGAGCCCCTGCTACGAGTAGGATCGGTAGGGTCCGCAATAGGGATTGCCTCTTACCCCCTACCATTAGAGAACTGGTGGTTTTGCGGCTCCAGGACTCCTGGTCCAGATACGCCATGGGCTGGACCAAACGATTGTCTTTCGGATGTAGAACTAACGGACACCCCAGCAGTCTTCGTCGGGGAACTTCTCGGTCTGGGACAACCAGCCCCCTACTTCTTCGTTCTGATGCTTCTGTCGGTTGTCGCTGTAGTGGTAGTCTGGAGACTACTCTCTGTGCTCATTTCCTCCCCCTGGGGACGCGTTTTGAAGGCAATCAGGGAGGATGAAGAGGTAGCCCAGCACCATGGTCATGACGTTCTGAAACACAAAGCGTCGAGCCTGGCCTTGGGGGCTGCTATTGCAGGCCTAGCCGGTGCATTCTGGGCTTGGAAGCTGACTGCTTTCGAACCTGGTTTCATGGCGCCTGCACGCTCCACTTTCCTAGTTTGGGCCGCCTTCGTAATAGGGGGGAGATCGAATAACAGAGGCATGGTCGTGGGTGCGTTCATCATCGTTCTGATGGAGTTCGTCTTCAACGTGCTGGCAGTGGGCCAGGGTTCACCTGACCTGCCGCTACATACTACAGCAGACAGGATCGACAGTCTTTTTGCTTGGCTCGTGACGAGTCAGTGGGAGGTTTTCCGGATATTCGCTATAATCGCACTTGTCGGTATGGCGACCAGATCGGAAAAGCTCATTGATATCGGGGCCTCGGGCGCTGCTATCTTCGCATTCGCCGCTGTTGCACTCGGCCAGAGGTCAATCGACGAGTCATACTACGGGGGTGTCGTCACCGCTGACATGCTATACGTCAAGATACTCCTAATCGGTTGCCTCATGCTGTTCTCACTGAAGTACAATCCAAAGGGTCTGCTACCAGAGGTGCCCGTGAGACCATCCAGACCGGAGGAGGTGACTGGCGGTGAGTAATGTCCTCGAAGTCTCTGGACTCAGGAAGGAGTTCGGTGGACTAGTCGCCGTCAGGGACGTCTCTTTCACTGTCGGAAAGGGGGAGTTCGTAGGGCTTATCGGACCAAACGGATGTGGAAAGTCCACGACCTTCAACTGCATCAGTGGTCTCCTGGAGAAGACATCGGGTAGCGTCGAGATATTCGGGGAGGACGCCTCCGGATTAAGACCAGACCAGATCCAGAACCTAGGGATGACGCGGACCTTCCAGCACACCAATCTCTGGAGAGAGATGACAGTGATAGAGAACCTCCTAGTTCCTCCTAGGGGGCAGTTCGGCTCCTCAATCAGAGAATTGGCTAGGTCACTCCTCCTCCCGAAAAACCAAGCCGAACAAGGACGCCTGTCTAGGGCATTCGAGGTCCTAGACCAGCTAGAGGTTCCGCACATGGCACACAATCTGACTAGCGAGCTCTCTGGAGGACAGAGCAAATTGGTGGATATTGGCAGATCAATGATGGGCGAACCAAGGCTTCTTCTTCTCGACGAACCAGTAGCAGGAGTTGCCGGACCACTGGCTATGAAGATATTCAACAACCTCAGAAAGATAGTGGACGAGACCGGCATCACCATACTGATTATCGAGCATAACATGGACTTCATCCTCAGACAGGGTGTGGATAGGATCATAGTGATGAACGAGGGAAGGGTTCTGATGCAAGGAACGCCCGACGAAGTTCGCAACAACAGAGCAGTAATCGAGGCGTATCTTGGTGCTGCTGGAGAATCGGAGGGCGAAGAAGAGTGACGCGTGTCTTGGAGGTTAGCGGTCTTGAAGGTGGCTATGGCACAGTACAGATACTCTACGGGATAGACATGTACGTAGACGAAGGTGAATTCGTAACAGTGATCGGACCGAATGGATGTGGGAAGTCAACCTTCATCAAGACCATCTTTGGAATCGCTACATACTATCGAGGAGGCATTCAATACAGGGGCCAGGAGGTCTCTGGATGGAGGACCGATCAGCTAGTTAACCACGGTATCGCCTATGTTCCACAGGTGGACAACGTCTTCCCATCTCTATCGGTTTTAGAGAACCTCCAGATGGGCGGGAACTCACTATCGCAGGGAGTTCTAGCAGAGAGGATAGAGCGGTCCCTAGAGATGTTCCCTGACCTTAGGAACAGGGAGTACGATCTAGCCGCCTCACTCTCAGGCGGGGAGAGACAGATGTTAGCCATATCCAGGGCACTAATTTCGGACCCCAAGTTCCTACTGCTGGACGAGCCCACAGCTGCACTGTCCCCACTCTACCAGCAGCAGATAATCGAGAGCATCGACTCGCTTAGGGACAGAGGAATCACGATTCTGATAGTCGAACAGAACGCCAGACTTTCCCTTGCCAGGTCCGATAGAGGATACATCATCTCCAACGGCAAGGTAGTTCACACGGGAGATGCCCAGCACATCCTGACCGATCCAGAGATAGGGGAGTACTTCCTGGGATCCACCGAGAACCACTAGTTACTCACTAATCCATCAGAGCCTTTGCCTGCTGTGCCCACATCATCTTCGAAACTCTCCCTGGCATCATTCCTAGCGCACCATTCACAGCCTCTGCGGTTTCCGCATCCATTCTGGAGAGTTGGTCATAGGTCCTAATTCCTAGGACTTTCAGCTTCTTCTGAGTCTCAGCATCAACTCCCTTGATCTTAGTCAGATCATCCGACTTCCTATCTCCAGCCTTACCTATCTGAGCCCATTTTATTTGAGCGGCACTCAGGTCCGCAAAGACCTCCTCAGACCCATCTTCGATGATGCTCGAAGATGCCTTGTCGACCCCCCTCAACTCGAGCATCGTTATCGCCTGCTTGGTCCAACCCATCTCAATGACCTTCCCTGGTAACATCTCTAGCGCGTCATTCACTTCCTTAGCATTGGTTGAATCCATTCTAGACAATTGCTCATAGGAGAATACGCCCAAAGAATTGAGCTTCCTCTGGGTGAACTCGTCTATCCCGTTAATCAATGTCAAATCGTCAGATAAACCTCCTCCGAACTCACCAATCTTTTCCCAGTCTATTGAGGCCCTTCTCTTTCCCACTCTCTCAAGAATGAGCAACTCCCTCTTCTCATCCTCTACCTCCGAAGTGATCTCTTGTACATCCTTACCAGCGATCTCTGCCTTCAGGATTGCATCTGCTAACTTCCTCTTTGCAGCGGCAGCTTCGGCCTTTGCCTCCCTTGCCTCCTCCTCTTCCATCTCTGCGATTAATCGGGCCTCCTCGGCTTCAGCCTCCTCGACCTCGACCTTCTTGGTCGCCTCCTCGACCTCTGCTCTAGCTTTCTCAACCTCTTGCTCAGCCTTCTGAACCGCCTCGCTCGCCTCCATCGACTGGAGCTCTCTTTCAATTTCCTCCTCTTCCTTCTCCAGAGCCAACTCTTCTATCTGAGCTTCCTTCTTCGAGGCTTCCAGCTTCTCTTTCTTCTTCGCCATCTGCACTTCCAGCTTCTTCATCTCGGCCTCGAGCTGTTCGATTTCTTCCTCTGGATCGTCGTCGAACTCGAGGTTAGGCTCTTCCCCAGCGACGCTCACCTCTTGCGATACTTCCTCCTGTACCTCAACCTTCTGCCCCTCATTCGGGTTGCCAACAAATCCACCCATGAGTTCGGATACAATTTCCTGGATAACACTCAACGAATCCTTCATCCTATGTCCGTCATCTGTCTCGTAAAGAGTAACATTATCGCAGGATTCGTCGACCTTGCGCGAATAGCTGATGGGAACGACCTCATCGAACCTCCCATGCATTATCGCAGTGGGGTGTGCAGGAATTGGCCAGGACATCCTTTCTGCGGATTCCATAAATTCCCATGGAAGAACGATGTCCAATTCGAAACCAGTGTATCGCCTTTCTCCCGTGGTTTTCCAAGCACTCCTGCCCGTTTCTTCCATCCCTTCCCAGTTCTCCGCAAGTCCGAATGCAGGGGCTATCAACAGTAATCTGATGTCCTCGTTAGGCCTCATTGACGAGGCGTTCGCCGCGGCTAGCCCGCCCATGGAAGAACCGACGACCAAGTCATACCCTCCCTCGTCCAAGTGCTTGATTAGAAGGTCCGTCTGACTCGCGATACTCCATCCTAGCTCAGACATCTTCGGTGCCGTAACGTTCCATCCAAAAGCCTCCCTCATGTAGGTGGGCTTGGATCCAGTTGGACTACCTTCGAATCCATGTGCGAAAAGCACCCGCACGACTAACCCTCCAAGTCATAGAATGAGAGCCCGAAGAAGTCGCTCTCTGTCGCTTTTCTTACCATGGACGCCTCTCCCTCGTCCAATACCCTCATGTGAATCTCTGCCGTAACCTCGACGGTTGCCTCGAAGAGGTGACCGCCCCTGACGACGTGATCATCATCTGAGGCTACAATGTGGATGTGTGTGAAAGCCCCATCTGGGCCGGGAGTCAGGTTGCCCTGCATCGAAAGTAACTCCATCGGCTCCTCAATTTTCATCTTCTGGTAAATCCCGTCAGAGTCAAGGAACCCTATTTCTGTCCCCCTCACCCTCCCTATTCCGCTGGTGATTGCTGCAGTGCTTATTCCATGATTGCTCAGACTCCTAATGGCATCATGTAATCCCTCTCCCTTGTCCAGCCTCACGAATAGGTCACGACCAAATCGTCGAAATTCCATGCTTGTCGATTAGGGCTCTAGACTTCAACATCACCATATCTAAATCAGTCCGGAGGACTCGTTTTCTAATTTGCAGTAGAAGTGAAAAAAATCCAGAAAAGCATCCTGAAGGAGTTTCATATCTCCACCGGAAGTAAGGGGGTTGGAAAAATCAACCATACTGTTCATAGGCCGTGTGTTCCGAGTCTCAAAGCCCGGTGACTAATATGACAATGGCAGCACATGACGCTTCGGCCAGATGGAGGACCTTCCTTGAGGAGGCCAAGGAGTCAGAGGTCATGACATTGTTGTCTCGTCAAACCAACTTCCCCTATCTCTCCGTCCCATTCCATGAGATCCAGACTTTCGATCCGGAATTTGCAGAGGACGTACTGGAGCATCCAAAACAGATTCTCTCCGCTGGCTCCAAGACTCTGATGGAGATTTGCAGAGAGAGGGGGGAGGAGATAGATGCCTTACTACGGGTCGGAGAGCTACCTGGAGACACAAGGATGCCCCTGCGAGAGATAGGCAGCTCGGACATAGACAAACTGCGCAGCGTCGACGTCATTGTCACCAAGATTTCCGAGATTAAACCCAGAATACACAGGGCGGTTTTCAAGTGCGAGTCGTGCGGCCATGACATAGAAATCGACCAGGAAAACGAGAGAGAATTGAAGGAACCACTGATCTGTCCACAGGCCCTGGGCGGATGTGGGAGTACCAAAGCCGAAACGCGGTTCGATTTGGTACTCCTAAGCTCTAGAATGGTAAACAACCAGTGGATAGAGATTCAGGAGCAACCCGAGTATGTTCCGAGCGGAGCTCAGCCAAGGAGGGGGATGGTGCTTATCGAGGGGGACCAGGTCAACAAGCATCTCCCGGGAGAGAGGATTACTGCAAACGTAATCCCGGTCGTGAGAAGTGAAGTAAGAAACAGAAAGAAGACACCTATGTTCGATGTAATCTATCATCTGATTAGCTCCGAGCATGAGAGTACTCCGTTCACTGAGATTTCTATTGAAGAGGAGGATAGCGAGAGGATTCTCGAGATTTCGAAGAGAGAGGACTTGATGTCTCTGATTCAGCGTTCTATTGCACCATCTATTTTCGCTACTGGCATACTAGGCCATGTGAAACGCTCCTTAGCTTTGCAACTATTCGGAGGAGTGTCAAGGAAGCTGAATGATAAGACTAGGTCTAGAGGAGATATCCACATCCTTTTGATGGGAGATCCAGGAGTCGCCAAGTCCCAATTGCTTTCCTTCATCTCCGCACTTTCTCCTAGGGGAAGATTCGCTACTGGCGGGGGAGTCTCTGGAGCAGGCCTCACTGCGGCTGCGGTCAGGGATGCTTTCGGGGATGGCCGGTTCGCACTGGAGGCAGGGGTCCTACCACTATCGGATAGGGGGTTGGCTGCCATCGACGAGTTCGACAAGATTTCACCAGATGACAAAAGAATGATGCATCCCGCAATGGAGCAGCAAAAGGTCCATGTGGCCAAGGGCGGAATTACAGCTACACTACACTCAAGGTGCTCAATCCTGGCGGCTGCAAACCCTAAGGAAGGACGTTTTACCAAGAGAGGCATAAATACGAGTGTAATTAGGTCATTCAAAGAGACCGGGCTACCACCTCCACTAGCATCTAGGTTCGATATCATCTGGATGATTAGGGACGAAGTTCGGATTCATGACGATGAGAGAATTGCTAGGCACATACTCGACAACAGGACTTCGGGTAAGAGTGAGGCTCAATTGGAGAATACGATCGAATTAGGCCCATCCGAACTAGACGAAGAGTCATTCATCATCACCTCTGAAAACGGAAATGAGCACCTATCTCAGGACTTCCTGAGGAAGTACATCGCATTCGCTAAAAGAACAGTACACCCACAGTTAGACGAGGATGCCAAGAATGCCATCCTCAAGTACTACACAGAAGAGAGGCAGTCATTCGGAAGAGAAGACCAGAGCCCCTCACAGTTCGAGTCTGATCATGATAACGACACAGTCATCCCAATTACAGCAAGAGCATTGGAAGCCCTGATTAGACTGACAGAAGCCCACGCTAGGATGCACCTCCAAGAGATAGCAACCCTGGAAAATGCAAAAGTGGCTCTAGCCGTCTTCAAACACTGGAGAGAAGAATCGGGAATAGAAGACGAATCAGAACTGCACTCAGGGGTCTCCGTGAAAGAGCGTTCAAACAACTCTACTATCATGAATATAGTTAGGAAATTATGCCAGGAGAAGGGACAGGCAGAACTGACGGAGATTTACAATATTGCAATCAATAGAAAAATCAGCGAAGCCGAAGTCGACAAAGTGGTGCAGAAGATGAATCAAACTGGGGAGCTGTACGAATCATCTTCTAACCCTCTCGCTTGGCGATTTGCCCGTTGACCCTATGAGCACCGCCCCCTCCCAAGGAATTGTAATGGAGCCATTAGGAGACGTCAACAAACCTGCACATCTTGATCCCGTAGCTCTTGGATTCATGTGCGGGTTGGAGATTCATCAGCAGTTGGCAACCGACAAATTACACTCTAGAATGCCAAGCGAACTATTCGACTACAACTCCGAGGACATCCCTCATCACTGGCCGCGTTCCACAAGAAGGCTCCGAGCTTCAAAGGGAGAAGGGGGGAGTACAGATGTCGCCGCTAGATTCGAGCAAAGGAGGAATCGGACATTCGAGTATGTCCAATCTCCCAATGCCAGTCTCATCGAGTTGGACGAGTCGCCACCAAGAAACCATGACTCTGAGGCAGTAGATGTTGTTCTCACTATGGCCGCTCTGATGGGTGCAAAACCAATCCCAAACCTGCAAGCAATGAGGAAGACGGTAGTGGATGGCTCCAACACCAGTGGTTTCCAGAGAACAACGATAGTGGCTACTGATGGACAAATAGAGGCCGCCTCTAGCCAGGTTGGAATCGATTTGATTTCGTTGGAGGAAGACTCTGCTCGGAAGCTCGAGACCAAGAGGAGCGATGTCGGAGAAACCGTAGTGTACAATCTGGACAGACTGGGCGTCCCCTTAGTAGAAGTCGCCACTGCTCCGGATGTTCGATCTCCGGAGCATGCAAAGGAGACCGCATTGGCATTGGGCCGCCTGCTACGTGATACTCGCAGGGTCAGGAGGGGACTAGGATCAATCAGACAAGACCTCAATGTCAGCATCTCTTGTGGAGATAGGGTTGAGATCAAAGGATGCCAGGACCTAGACTGGATTCCGAGAATTATTCGATTGGAGATGGCTCGTCAACTCCACTTCTACCGTCTGGCGAATGAACTGAGAAGCGAGTTCTCCCTCCCTCCCCTTCCTCCGAATAGGGAATCTGACTCGATGCCAGTGGAGAATAGGGTAGAACTTGCCACGAAGAAGAGAATACCCTACTCTACTCACGATGTGACAGAATGCTTCTCAGAATGCGATTCAGACATGGTGTCCTCGTCCTTGCAGAATGGCTCATGTATGCTCGGAATATCCCTTCTAGGATTCTCAGGAAAGATCGGAAGGAAGACGATGGACGAAAAAGGCTCACAGTTGTCAAGATTGGGAAGGGAGCTAGCCAGTGCCGCCAAGCTTGCTGGGGTATCGGGAATCTTCCATTCTGACGAACTCCCCGCATACGGGATTTCTCAAACTGAGGTCGACTCAGTCAAGAGTCAACTGTCTCTGTCAGAAGCCGACGCATTCGTTCTGTGCATGGCTCCAAAATGGCAGTCCGAACTGGCACTCGAGGCAGTCATTGACAGGGCACGACTAGCCTTCCACAGGATACCCAGAGAGGTGAGGAACGTAGTGGTACGGAAGGGGAAGCCGGAAGATGGAACCACAACGGCTCTCAGACCTCTCCCAGGAGGTGCTAGGATGTATCCCGAGACAGACATACCAGTTCTGGAAATATCACCAGAGAGATGGGATTCTATTTGTCAAAACCTTCCACTGTCCGCTCAGGAAAGGAAGAACAGAATATCAGGCCTGGGGCTATCTAAAAATCAGGAAGAGGCCTTGCTTAACAGGGAGATAGATGACCTACTATTCGAGGGAATCGAGGGCCCTCTTAAACTCCCAGCCAAGGCATGGGCAAGCGCCCTCCTAGAGAGCGGCATCTCCAAGCCAAACTCCCTAGCGGCGTCTGTTCACCTTCGAGAGGAGGGTCTCCTGACAAGAGAGGGAGCGGAGACCCTTCTAATGGAATCAGTCGAGGGCCCAATTGAGAGAATGGTGGACTTCATGTCGTCCGAAGCCGAATCACGAGGCTTCGTTCCAGCCGATGAGTCATCTGTTGAGGATGCGGTGGCTGAGGTCCTTAGCAATCGCTCTGACTTTGTGAAAGAAAGAGGTATGGGAGCAGTTGGGCCGCTGATGGGCATGGTGATGCAGAATCTAGGCGGTTCTGCAGATGGGAAACTGGTAAGCAAGATTCTCAGGGATAGGATTTCCGAGATGATTGGATAATAACAGGGTATCTTTGAATTATGATTAGACAACTATCTTGATAGACTGAACCTGTCTAGCATTGACTCCATGTCTGATTGGTTGAAACCCGCATCTGTTGTAGCCCTAGTAGCGCTTATCCTTCTAGCTCCATCCATACAGGATAGACTAGCGGAAGAGTCGACTCGATATATCGAAGACAACGAGTCTTCCCACCACGGACTACCTGCAGAATGGGACGAGCAGCAAGTCCTCTGTATCTATTTCCCATCGGACTCTCCTCATTCTGAATTCAACCTTGGAGTGACCATGATTGGTTCAGATGGTGAAGAGATCGGAACGAATGAGGATTTGAACAGGACCGGTGCGTGTGTTGGAGGATTTGAGGGGTACTCAAACGGATTAGACTTCATGATGAACTCAACTAGAATGGCCAATGGACACCTATCAGTAGGATACGAAGTCGGGCAATGGGGGGCGTTTGTTCACACAATTGGCGGGTTGAATCCGGAGACTTTGACTGGGGACTTCAATGGAGCATACTGGCACCTAGACCACAATGGGGCTTCCTCCATGGTGGGCATAGGAGACCTCGTTATGTCCGAGGGAGACGTCATTGAATGGAGTATCGGGACATGGTAACTCTTGAGGAACTATGAAGAGGCGGGGTTGAGACAGAGGCTTGGGGCGGAACTTTGTACGACTTTCATAACATCTATCTTTCTCCGTTACAAACTCTCGCTCTGAATGTAGCAGTGCTCTCTATAATCGTATTCTCTCTAATCAGGAGTGAACGATCTCTTAGGGACCAGAGCCAATGGGGGATGCTGATTCTCCTTGCTATATTCGGAGTGTCTGGCAGGATACTCATGGAACCCATTCCTAATGTTCAACCGGTCACGGTACTCGTTATTTTGACCGGGGCGTACTTCGGAGCACCACGAGCAATAGCCCTAGCGGCAATCGTAGCTCTCGCTTCAAATGTGATTTTCATGGGACACGGTCCTTGGACCATCTTCCAAGCCATCGGGTGGGGAGCAATAGGGATATGCGGCGCTCTTCTCTCCGACAAGCTAGTTGTCAATGAAAAACTCAGGCTCAACCGTCTTGCATTGATGGCAGCAGCATCAGGAATAGCTTTCAACTGGTTCGTATCACTGAGTATTCTTCTCGATACAGGATTCTCCATGCTTGTCCCGTATCTCCTGAATGGTCTGGTTTTCGACCTCTATCACGCATTCGGTAACATACTCTTCGTCGCATGGATGGCCACTCCTCTCGGAGAGATCATGTCTCGGCATCGGTCTTCTCAGTCATTAGAATCGGTGAGAGATGGTGTCGCCAACTGAAGAACTAACCATGGTCCTTGTTACCAGGCAGGACTTACAGCTTTCGAAGGGAAAACTAGCGGCACAATGCGCGCACGCATCGGCAGAATGCGTGCTTTCCGCTAAGAGGAAAAACCCCAGGACTCTGGATCAGTATCTCAGAAGAGGAGCCAGAAAGATTGTGTGCAAGGTACCAGATCTAGTTTCTCTGAAGCAAGTCTACACGAGGGCGAAGAGGGCAGGATTGGTATGTCAACTAGTCACCGATGCAGGACATACCGAAATCCCTCCTGGAACTGAGACGGTGGTCGGAATAGGCCCAGGGTCCAGGGACGAGATAGACAAGATTACCGGACAACTATCCCTAGTTGGTTGACTCGAGGTTTGATAGACGCATCTAGGACTTTGTAAGAAGAGTCTTGAATCGAGTCCCTCTGCGAGGTGTGTGGTTACTCAGGCCCCGTTATCAGAAAAAGAGCGATCCACTCTTCTGTCCCAGTGTGCATCCCTCAGGGGCCTAACAGAATGGCTGGACGGAATCGACAGAAGGCCGGGCCTCGATGAGCTAGATGCTCGTCTTTCTTCATTGGAAGTTAACGTCGATGCATTGGAGCATTGCATTGGGTATTCCGAGGATGGGTATCAGAGGAATGTGATCAAGAAGAATGAGCACTACGAACTTGTGGCCATATGCTGGACCCCAGGGCAGGATACTCCGATCCACGATCACACTGGTAGCGACTGCGCATTCTTGATTGTCTCCGGAGTGTCAACGGAGACAGTGTACGAGACCAATGCGGAAGGTTTGGCCTACCCAGTATCAGACAGAAGGTACGTCCCAGGAGAGGTTTGTGCTGCAGAGGAGCCGGATATCCATCGCGTTTCAAACGATGAAAGAACTAACCTGATTAATTTGCATGTCTATACCCCGCCTCTTAGCGAATACAAGATATATTCTCCAGCCGAGTGACTAGCGGCCTCTCTCTGCCATCAGTTGGACTGATTGCTGCACCCACATCATCTTTGTAACTCTTCCAGGTGTGAACTCCATGGCGTCATTGACGACCTCGGCAGTGACTGGGTCCATCTTGGAAATCTGGTCGTAGGTGTGGATTCCAAGAACGTTGAGCTTCTTTTGTGAGAACTCATCCAGGCCCTGTATTCGAGTCAAATCGTCTGGCCTCTGGCCCTCTGCTTCCCCGATCTGAGCCCAGTTGATCTGGACAGCCTTGAGGCTGACCCTCTCTAGGATTAACTCCTCTCTTTCCATCAGGTTAGCCTTTAGTTTCAACTCTTCATGAGCTGCTTCCCTCTCGGCCTTCATTGCAGCTGTCTCGACTCCGACAAGGGCCTCTTCCTTCCCTTTCATCTCGCTCTGGATTTTCTCTATCTCCTGCTCGACCTGCTCGGCCTTCTTCGCTGTCTCCGACTTGAATTTGTGACTGTCCTCTATTTCCTGCTGGACCTTGATTTTCTGTGCTTCGGCCTTCTTAGCCTCTTCCTCTACTCTCTGTATCTCCTTCTGCTTGGCCTTGACTTCCTTCTCCAAGCTCTTGGCAGCAGCCATCTCGGTCTTCATCTGATCCTTGACGTCCTTGAGAGCACCTTTCGCTTCCTCGGCCTCTGCCTTTGAAGCCTCCAGAGCCTCTTGCTTTTTGGCCATGGTACTCTCCATCTTCGATTCTGCAAGCTCACGCTTTGCACGGAACTCCTCGAGCTGCTGTTCCGCCTTCGACTTCGCCTTACCAGAGGCCTTGATTTGCTTCTCTGCTACTTTTCTCTCCATCTCGGCCTTCTTCAGCTCTGCCTCCGCCTTTGCTGCGGCCTTTCCTTCCCTAGCAACCTCTGTTCCGAGCTTCTTAGCCTCGGCCATAGCATCCTTGGCTTCCTTCCCGAACTCCTTGGCTGCAGCGGTCTCCGACTTTATTTTCTCCTTTAGTTCGGCCTCTTTGTCCTTAAGCTCCTCCGGGGAAAGCTTGGCGGAACTCTTCAGATCATCAAGGGCCTTCCTTGCAGCCTCGGCCTGCTTCTCTGCTGCCTTTCTTCCGGCCTCGGCCTTCTTCGCCTCGACCTCTGCCTTAGCAACTGCCTTTGCCTCCTTCGCAGCTTTCTTCGCATCTCCCATTTGCGCCTTCTTAGCAGCCTCTAACTCCTTCTTAGCTGCTGCAGCCTCGGCCTTTGCCTCAGCCTCCTTGGCTTTCGCCTCTGCTGGATCCGCTGTCTTCTTGGCCTTCTTCTTAGTCTCTGGTTCGGGCTCCGGCTCTGGTTCGGGCTCCGGCTCTGGTTCGGGCTCCGGCTCCGGCTCTGGTTCCGATGACTTTTTGCTCACCTTTCCGTACTTCTTCTGGAGTCCCTTGACCATAGTTCCATAGTTACCTTCGAACTTCTTCAGTAGCTTCGGGATATTCGCAATTTGTTTGGAACGTTCGGGTTCTTCCAAGAATTGAGTATACGTCGCCTTGGCCAGCTTGGCTGCCTGTTGCGCTGTTGGTCCTGTCGCCACAGGGCTTTGAGGAAATCCATCACTTAAGGATTTGACCAAATTTAGAGTTCAATCTCTTCCCTGTAACCATCGAAAACTCCTCGGAATAATTCGATGTCTGAATCAAAGGTTTCAGGAAGCAGCGGACCGAAGGAAAATCGGAAGAACCGGGAATAAGGCGACTCATAACTCGGGTCTTTCGAATGTGGACGTGCCATGTCGCAGTCAGTAGCGCATAGTATTGCAGCGCCGTGCTTGAACAATCGTTTGTTTAACTCGGAACTTGTCATACCTTCAGGCAGCTCTAGCCAGTGGTAGAAACCACCATCGCCAGTGTACACTCCAAGCCCCATTTCCTCGAATGCCTGACCATACCTTCCTCTTTGCCAGTTGTAATGCTCCTCCACTGCCTTCCTAGCCTTCTCGACTCTACTGGGCTCTAGGAGTTTGATCGCATAGTGCTGGGAAGGATGACTGACTCCACCCATGCCGAAACTGGAGAAGTTGGACAGCGTCTCGATGTTTTTCTTACTAGAGACGATCCATCCAATTCTGATTCCTGGAGACTGCAATCCCTTTGTACAGGCCCCTGCGATGAACACGTTACTGTTGTCAAGGTCCTCTATGAACTGAATTCCACTCACCGAAGGCGAGTGAAACATCTCGTATGCCTCATCCAGAAGGATACCGTTTTTGGGACCCTCCGCCAGTCTGATTAGATCCCGCAACTCGTCCCCCCATCTCGTCTGCCCGGAAGGGTTCTGGGGGTTAGAGATGATCGGCATCAGGCTTGTCTTTGCATTCAGACCAGATCTATCGAAGTACTCCTCGTTGCTAGGATGGAAGCCGTTCTCCTTGGTGAACGGGACAATTTGGAAATCCGTATCTGTCTGCTCCAAGATATCCAGATAGGCCGGCCACTCAATGTTGCCAATCCTTACCTGCACGTGATCTTTGAGGAATGCCAGAACAGTGAATATCCCTGGCCTACCTCCAGCGAACACCATCACATTCTCGGGCTTTACTTTCGACCCGTATTGATCGTTGTAGTACCCCGAAATAGCTTCTCGCAAGTCCGGATGGCCCCACGCCTTCGGATAGAAGCGATCCTCCCAAGTGACATCTACACTGTCCGGTAGAGGGGGGCCTCCGAATTTCTCTAGAGGGGTTGTGAGTGGGAATCCCTGAGACCATGGATGAGTGCCTTCAGTTCCCATGAAACTGCCGAACGAATCTCTGAAGGCGTATAGAGTCTCATAGATTCCCATAGGTGGGCAGTTGTCAGACAGGAAGGACTCTACAAGCACACCACTATCTGACATGACCACCCGTGTAGCATGTCACAAATTAGTTTGACCATCAAGTGGGGACAGTTACAATGACGAAAAAACCGTTAATACATCCATTCTACTTCGATAGCCATGAGCGGACGTATCGAACGTAACAGGACTCTAGCACTAACAATTACCATTCTATTTCTGGGTATGTCATTGTCCGTGGGACTGCACCAACATAATGGGGAAATCCTTGACGAAGAACCAACCTCAATGGAAACCCATTCTGGACTCAATATGCCTGGTTCCACGGTAGGATCTATTTACTCTCTAACTGCACTGGGAGCATCCTACGACTACACCTGCGTTGTTTTGGATAACAATGAGATGAAGTGCTGGGGTAGCAACTATGGCTCGTTCCTGGGTATTTCGGAAGACAGGTTCGCTGTCCCAAACCAATACACCCCAGTATCAGTAAACGAAGTAGACGACTCAACCTGCTGCCTCTCGGACGTGATTGAGACTAGCCCAGACGGACGCCACTCAGTAGCACTTACATCAAGCGGAGATATCTATGCCTGGGGGGAGGACTACTCTGGACAAATAGGACATGGTCACATTAGTTGCTTCAATATCTGTGATCAGCCTCATGGTCCCTCTGTGATGCCCGGAAGCAGGACTTTCGTCACCTTAGCCACAGGGATGGTCCACACCTGCGCGATTACCGAACCCGACATGGCGCTTTGGTGCTGGGGCGAGAATTCCGATGGGCAACTCGGGACAGGCGATACATCCGACAGGAACGCTCCAACCGAAATCGACCTTCCACAGGGTAGACATCCGATCTCCGTTGTTGCAGGGTTGTTCTCTACTTGCGTCATCCTGGACAATGGCTCAGGCATGTGTTGGGGGAACAACGATTACGGGCACATCGGCGATGGGACTTACAATGACAGAAATGAGCCGACCCCAATTTCCATCCTTCCTGCAAACCGCTCATTAGTTGCAATGGATCTAGGCGCGGGACACGCCTGCGGAATCCTAGACGACGGATCGGTTCACTGCTGGGGTAACAACACATTCTCATATGGAGAATCCGAGGGGAGGTTGGGTGACGGTTCTAACACCAGCTCAAGGTTCCCAAGGAGCGTTTCCCTTCCTACAGGAAGGACAGCTATTTCCATAGATGCAGGCACTGATCACACATGTGCCATACTCGATGACAGTAGCGCTGTTTGCTGGGGGCTCAATGAGCAGGGTCAGCTAGGAGACGGAACCACAAACAACAGCTCAACCCCTGTGAGCGTATCTATGCCCACAGGTCTGGGAGTAGCAGAGATTTCGTCAGGTTGGATTCACACCTGTGCAGTGGCGACAAACGGCTCAGTCTATTGCTGGGGATACCACGAAGAAGGAGCCCTTGGACTCGGGGAGGACGTGGATAGCGACGTCCCAGCCTACGTCGATCTGGGAACTGGTAGGCACGCCCTGATGAGCGAGAGGGACAATGACGACGACGGCATCGTGAACATCCTGGACCCGTTCCCTGACGGATGCCCGTCGGGACATTACGCCACGGATGGCACATGCGAACTGACCGAACCAGGACACTACACAAACGACCTCCCGCCATACGAGCAGTTCCCCTGTCAATTAGGAACATACCAACCGAGCTACGGTCAGCTGGACTGCATAGATGCGAGCCCTGGTCACTACGTAGCGGATGCTGCATCTGCGTCTCAGACCCCATGTGGGGTAGGCAGCTACCAGCCCGGTTCAGGCGAGTCATCCTGCATCCAATCCGAGCCAGGTAACTACGTCTCAGACGAAGGATCGATACGCCAGAATCAGTGCTCTTCAGGAACTTATCAACCATCTTCAGGTGCAACAGATTGCTTGGATGCAAGTCCCGGATACTACGTTACTGGCTTCGCGTCGGAAGAGCAGACCCCCTGTGCAGCAGGTACGTACCAGATCATTTCAGGCGCAACCTCATGCTTCCAAGCCGGACCAGGATTCCACGTCCCTTCAGAGGGATCAGACTCCCAGCAGCAGTGCCAACCGGGAACATTCTCGTCCCAGCAGGGCCAGGCAGTCTGCACCGATGCCTCACCAGGATATTTCGTAGATGGGGTGCAGCAATCTTCGCAATCCCCCTGCCAGCCTGGAGAGTTCCAGGATTCTTCCGCTCAGACCTCCTGCTTGCCAACCACTCCCGGGCACTACACAGACTCGGAGGGATCGGCAGAGCAGACCCTATGCGCCGCTGGAACTTACCAACCCGACTCAGGACAGACATCGTGCATAGAAGCAGAACCGGGATTCTACTCCGAACTAGGATCTACATCACAGAACCTATGCCAGAACGGAACCTACTCATCTGAGCCAGGTCAGGGGTCCTGCACCCCCTCAGAGCCCGGATTCTTCGTCGATCTGGACGGAGCTACGGGACCTACTCCATGCCCGCCTGGACAGTTCCAGTCAGAATCAGGGTCATCAGGATGCGAATCCCCTCCCCCGGGCCAGATAGCCAGTCCAGACGGATCGACCACGGTTTCATGCCCAGCTGGAAAGTACCAGCCCGGTGACCAGTCAATTTGTGTGGATGCATCTCCAGGATACTTCGTCAACGAAACTGGATCCTCATCCCAGAGTCAGTGTCTGCCCGGAACATATCAACCGGATCCGGGACAGTCATCGTGCCTGCCGGCAAATCCCGGAAACTTCGTCGGTTCTCCCGGTTCATCAAGCCAGACACCCTGCCCGACTGGTCAGTTCCAGTCGTTTGGTGGCCAGGACTCATGCACTCCTGCTATGGCAGGTCATCACGTCCCCGAAGAGGGCGCGATGTCCCAGACCTCATGTAGGGCAGGCAATTACCAACCCGATGAGGGCATGGACAGCTGCATTCCCGCTGATCCCGGAAACTTCGTCCCTTCATCAGCCGCGATTTCCCAGAGTCCCTGCCAACCTGGGAACTACCAGCCAGAGGGAGGTAAGGTAGGATGCCTGCCCGCTGATCCGGGGAACTACGTCTCCGAAGCCGCATCAACTGAGCAGAACAGGTGCCCGTCTGGACAGGAGCAGGAGCTGAGCGGGCAGGTCTCGTGCATCGATGTAGAAAGGCCCCTGTGGATGTCGATATTGATGTTCGGAGTTCCGGCCATACTGGTAGGAACCATGGCAATCCTCTACATCTCCAACAAGAAGAGTACTGGTTCAAGTGGCAAAGGAAAGTCATACCTGTACTCCGAGGACATCAGGAAGAAGCAGCCCTAGCCTATCGCACCAGTTATGTGAGGACATCCATCAGAGGTGGACATGAGGGACTACCCAGGTGCCAGAGTCGACCTCCGAAGCGATACGGTGACACAGCCAACCCCTCCGATGAGGGAGGCGATGGCAGGAGCCAGGGTTGGGGACGACGTATGGGGGGACGACCCCACAGTGATCCAACTTCAAGAGATGGTGGCTGAAATGCTCGGTAAGGAGGAGTCCTTGTTCGTTCCTTCCGGCACAATGTCGAATACGATTGCGATAAAAACCCAGACAAACCACGGTGATGAGATAGTTACACATCGCAATAGCCACATCTACCTGTGGGAATCCGGAGCATACGCATCCGTAGCAGGGTGCTCTATCGCGTTTGTCGACGGACGATTGGGCCAGATGAGTGCGGAAGGAGTCGAAAGTGCGATCAGGAAGACGGCCGGAAGCAACTATCACTTCCCCGACTGCAAATTGGTTTGTGTAGAAAACACCGCTAACGTAGGAGGGGGATCAATCTACGATCAGAATGTTCTGGATGGGATTTGTCACGTCGCCCATGAAAACGACTGTAGAGCCCACCTAGATGGTGCCAGGCTTTTCAATGCCGCAATAGGCAGTGGGACGGACCCAGCTCGCATGGTCAGGGACTTCGATACTATCTCGGTTTGCCTGTCAAAGGGACTAGGGGCCCCAGTGGGATCTGTTCTTGTCGGTGACGCGGATACAATCTCCCGATCTCGTAGGTGGAGGAAGACCTTCGGAGGCGGGATGCGGCAATCCGGAATACTAGCCGCAGCTGGCATCTATGCCTTGGAAAACAACATCGAGCGACTTTCCGAGGATCATACACGGGCCTCTAGGCTCGCTGAATCGATCAATGCGATGGACTCCTTCTTCGTAGAACTGGAGGGAGTCCAATCGAATATGGTCTACGTGCAGTGCATGGAAGAAAGTGCCACTGAAGTGGCCAGGAGGCTCGCCGAACTAGGAGTAGACGTGAGCGTGGAGACAGACTCCATAGTGAGGGCAGTAGTTCATCTCCACATCACTGATGGGGACATAGACACGGCCACAGAGGCCTTCGAGAAATCACAATAACCCGTAACCGTTCAATAACCCCTCCTAGTCGAGTAGTCATGAGGCGCCTGTGGGCACTATTCCTGGTTGCACTCATCGTAATCCCTATGCAATCCTCTGGAGCTACGGAAAGCCTCTGGGACGATGCAAGGATAACTGACGAGATAGGGACCAGATACGGCACCATCGGAGGGATCTCGATCGAGTTGTCCAATACGACCTATGAGGAATCCACATCTGGAATTATCGATCTTCCGAGAATAGTGGAGGTCTACACAGCCACATGGTGTTCCAACTGCATCAAGACCGAACAGGCCCTTGATGATGCGATCGGAGACCTCGATGTCACCAGGATACACTACCACAGACACCTTTACGAGACCCTGGACCCATTCGGAAGCAACTCCACTGATTCTAGATGGGTGGAAACCTACGGGGCCGGATCCCTTCTTTCCACCGAGAGGTCAATTACCGCATCCGATGGGGGGGTCATGAAGATTCCCGGGACAGAAAGATCCGCTCCAAGCAAGGTCTTCGACGGAGAGAGGATGTACACAGGAATCAGTACAAAATCCAACAGTCTGCTGACCGACTACTCTACCGCACTGGCATTGGGCTCGAACCACCCCTTCTCATCAAATGGCTCAATTTCCCTAGAATTGTCTGCTTCCATGGCCATGCCAGCCAACGACCAGGGTGGGAACCAATCTGGAGAGATTCTGGACTACAACTTCCAGTGGGACATAAGCCTCTGGTCGGAGGAAGACTCCCCATGGGAGCTGAACACCTGGCTGATGTTCGTGGAGGATGTCGCATACCACCCAGAGGGGAGCAACGGGAAGGCGAACTACACTAATGTCCTTCACGAGGCTGTCAACGTGGGCACAAGCCATGCAGGGTCCTTCGCATTCGAGCCCCCCGAACCATGGGATGGGGACGATATGTCCGTTGTCCTGATTGTAGACTGGGAATCTCGAGATGCTGCCAATAGTTCGAACTCCATCCCGGCTCCAGGAGTGGCTACATTTCTGTGCATGCTTGCTGCCTTGGTCCCAAGACGCCAAGGAGAATCCCGGTCGTAGACCTTCGCTCAATCAGTGGGTTGAATAACCACCGTCGGGCATGCACAAAGCTCGGAGATGATGATTTGCGACCAACGGAAAACTCTGTGACTATCGAGGAGGTCCCAGCTGGTAGGATACCGGACTGGTTGAAACAACACATCCGACTACAGTCCCTAGGAAAACCCAGCAATGATTCTAATCTCCAGGGGAGAATCCTCATTATCTACCCAACAGAGAAATCCAAGAGACAAGCACTTTCATCAATAGACCTCAGAGGAGCAGTAGATCGTACCCTCCACCACACCATGGATTCACTGATTTCTTCACTGGTCGCAGACCTGAGGCTACCTCGAGTAATCTCCAATCAAGGCCCACTCAGTGCCATCATTCACGCCGAGTGTCAGAAGGAGTCCTCGAGGCTTGGATTCCCGATGATCAACCCGCTACCAGAGATGAAGTGGGGCAAGGGCAAGACAGAGGCACTAGCAAACCTCCATCACCATCTTTCCAGGGAATTGGTCGCTGAGAGGTGGGAAGGACCCGGAATCCCCACATTCAGGAGGATAATCACTAGGCTCGAGGAGAAACTTCGATTCACACACCCGGACATGGTATGCGAACGGATAATCGATGCTCTGGACAAGGGGAGGACGCCATTCACCATTTCGGACATAGACGGGATAATCATGCTTGACCACTCGCCGGTGATGAGTAAATCTCACACCCAGATTCTCCTGTCCCTTTCGAAGATTAGACCGATACACCAACTAACATTCCCGGGAAACTTCCGCCTCGGTCACCATGGACACATGCTAGTAGACCAACACCCGATCGGGGATAAAAGTGAACTTCCCGGTTGGGTTCCGTCCCAAAGAGACCCTCTACTAGAACACACCAATAATGTGAACAGGATCCTTCTGAATAGGGAGGCTCACTCCTTCGAAGTAGCCATTCGAATCGTTTCTGAAAGGCTAAGCCGCGAGGACTCTGAGATAATTATCGTAGACCCGGCCCTGGAGAACAACAGGAACAGATGGGAGCAACTGCTTGGGGAAATAGGTGTTTGTATGGAAAGGAGGAGGGCGCCTCCTTCATCCCATCCCATCGGTCACTGGATACTATTCCTAGCAAGATTGGGACACGGAGCCGACGCCTTCTCCCTCGAGAGCCTTAGAGCACTGTCTCTCCAAACCTCGGTCGTTCCATTCGAGGAACCAGAAGAACATCCATCAGATCAAGAAATCTCCCCTCTAGCCGACTCTGAATTACTAACTAGGCTAGCTAGGAATGAGCATGTCCTTGGCGGACCAGGTGCACTGTCAAAGTGGCTTGAGACACTTTCCAGACAACCAACTGATGAGAGAGACGGCCCAGTAAAGGAGTCAACACAATGGTGGTTAATGTGCCTGGCAGTATCTATTCGACCGTTACTCCGAGGGCATGACCGAGAACTGATTGGCAACCTAAAGGACGCCGTGGGATGCCATTCTGGCCAGCGCCTTCCTATGCCGGATTCCCCGAAAGACGGTGACGAATGGCTGCATAACACGCTCTCCCTAATCGACATGCCATCTCAGATGGCCCGCTTCCCAGGTAGAGGACTCTCCCCAGCAGCAGCAGTAAGTGCCCTCATGGAAGAGAGAGCAACCCTAAGGGAGATGCAGAGAAGATCAGAACACCCTACTCACACCCTAGGATCCGACTGGGTCGACGAGCTCTGCTCAATTGCCGATCAGACCAAGGCAATGACAGGGGGTTCCAACTTCACTAGCAGCGTTTCTGTGATGACTCCAGAGGAGGCTCTGGGATGCTCTGCCGACCTGGTGGTCCTGTCAAACCTGTCCAGTTCATCATGGGAATTGAGAGTGCCAAAGGTGCCATTCGTTGGTGAGGACGAACGACACTCGCTGGGAATCCTTAGACCAGACGCACCAATCAGAGACGCCAGGCACAATTTGCTACATCTGCTGAATTGCTCGGAAGAGGTTTTCGTCCTCGACCCGAGCATGGACGAAACCTCACCACCAGCTGCGCCAATAAGAGAATGGGCCAGGGACTTCGAGTTGTCCGGCATCAAATCCGAAACTCACGAAATGATCTATCCGTTCCCCTCTCCCAGGGCCTCTAGACAGATCGATGGTCTCAGGATAAGACAGGGCAAGCCTCCTTACGACCCGCCAATCAACCCGAGCGCTGTCTCTATCCCCCTAGACACAGCTGTTCAGAGGGACCGAGAGAGAAGGCAGCCGACCATAGCCTCCGTGGACGGATATCTGCCTAAGGAAAACCACTCGCACATACTCTCCATTGAGAACCTGAAGTTTCACGGTAAACCACCAGAAGGAATAGAATCACCCAGAACCAATGGTAGATGGCCAGTGGTGGGAGCCTCCGTAAACGGGAAGATCACCCCATCGATAGATCCCCGCCCACTCTCTCCAATAGCTACTGGTAGCCAAGTCAGCGACTCCAGACACGGTCACTCCGGGGAGGCCCCGCAGGAGATACAGGTGTGGTCCCCGACTAGACTCCAGGACTGGTTAAGGTGTCCGAGAAGAGGATGGCTCTCCAGGGAACTAGGTGCAGAAAGAGAGGAGTTACAGGGAGAGGATATAGACAATAGGACGTACGGGGAACTTCTTCACAACGTCCATCATGACATAATCGCCAAAACACTAGGCTTCGAGACCAGCGTAGAGAGAGGGCATGACGGCGGTCTTGGCCATGTCAGCGTACAGAGATCTGGACTGGACCAAGATGAGGTCATGCGCATAGCACTCGAGTCATTGGACTCCAGAGCTCCCTGGCTGGAGAGGACCGATGCCGTATCGACCCAACGACTCAGATCTCTTACCGGGATGGATAGGGAGGAATGGGGTAGCTGGCTGGCAGATCCAAAACCAATCTCCCCCAGAGGCAGGATAGGAAGCATAGTAACTGCGGAGCTCGATTTAGGGGACTCTGCACCCCTGTCGATAGAGTGGAAGATTGGAAACACCTCCTCAGACTACGTCCAACTTCACCCAACACCTGAGATATCCGTAAGAGGAGAGTTAGATCCAATCAGAGTCAGAGGATGGATAGATAGAGTCGACTTACTACCAATAGACCTGGCTTCGGAAACTTGGATAGACGACGGAGGGAGCGATTCCGTGGCACCGATTCGGGTCACGGGATCGGGATGGAGGCCGAGAAGACTGATTGCAATTAGGGATCTCAAGACCTCCGAGGATTCTTCCCAAAGGAATAGACATTACATGGGTCTTCTCGAAGAACTCCAACTTGCCATTTATGCCAGGGCATGGGAGGAAGCCCATCCCGGTGACTTAGTAGTTGCAGCTGGAATTTCCGTCATCGGCCACAAATCAGAACACTTCCTAGAATTATCCTCACTATTCGACTCTCCTCATTCGGGAATTAATATCGGTACACAAACCACAATCACTTCCGGATTACATAGATTCATGGATGAGGACGAGGAAGCCGATTCAGATCATTTCAGGGCTTGGTTGGCCCAACGGCTCTCCGTGGCTATGGGAGTAGCTAGCGATGCCAGATTGGGAAAGGTACACCCCACCCCTTCCCCGAAAGTCTGTGCATATTGTCCCGTGAGAGAAATCTGCGATGTTAGGGTGGAGGGGTCTTTCTGATTCGACTGAACACAGCTCAGCGACTGGCTCTGAATCTGGACTCGCATATCGTAATAGATGCAGGAGCCGGAACCGGTAAGACAAGTACCATCGTTGACAGAGTCATAGAGCACTATCTGGCTAACGACCAGAGGGCAACCAGAATCCTCCCAAAGCCAGCTAGGGCACCAAGCATTGGAGGGGGGATGGTAACCGCACCCGCCTCCGAGAGGATCAATCTGCAGGATTGGGATGGTCTACTGCCAAGCGAGGTAGTACTACTCACGTTCACCAATAGAGCAGCCGACGAGATGAAGGACAGACTGCGAAGAACCATCTCGAGAATCAGGCCAGGACCTCTCGGGGAAGACAGTAAACATCGCTACGATCCAAGGGTCAAGAGTCAAGGTTTCATCGAGCAACTCCTCACTCTCCTCGAGGATGCCCCCATCGGCACCATTGACTCGTTCCTGTCTCAGTTAGTTTCTCCTTATAGAGGGAAACTGGGGGATGCCCTCAGTAGGGAGAATGTTTCTGACGCTGCAAGGGCAATACTAGTGGAGACGTCTCTCAGAACGATATGGAGGCTCGCAAGCGACAGGTCCAGAATCGGGGATGCAGTCGACGCGGGGATTCCCGCGCATATCGCTACCGAGGTACTTTCCGCGAGAGACAGGGTCGCTCAGCACTATTCTGGTAGGACTTCTGCTTCCCGGGTGCTCCGAGCACTGGTGGGGAAATCGGTGTTCGTTGAGGAGTCATCTCGCAAAGTAATGGACGAAAAAGGCGATGTGGACAGGGACAAGCTACTCGCGATGGTCATGTCATCGATAGAAGAAGCGGATATCAACGAACAAGCCGAGAGAGTCCACAAAATCATCCGGGTAGTCTTCGAGACAATCAAGGAATGCATCCAGACTCCCTCTACATCAGGATGGGCAGCCGGGACTAGGATGGCTTGCCTAGAAGAGCTCGATAGAACGGGACCTCCCACCGATTCTTGGGGGAAACTCTGCTGGATGGGGCACGTACTGACGTGCACCGTGAGCCCATCCACGCTGATGGCAAAGGAAATGAGGCACTTCCCAAGAATGAAGCTCCCATCCGATGAGTGGGAAGCAGGGATTGGGAGTTTCGCCGACATCAAAGATGCGAACCTGAAGGCACTTTACAAAACTACATTGAAGGAGAAAACAGCAGAACTATCTGGTATCTGGTCTGATGAACTGGGCATTATGGTCCTCCACTTCGTGAGGATGGCAACCCTACTAGGAGAGTCCGAGCCGCCACAGGTCCCCGATGATTGGTCGAAGCCGATTACCGCCCTGGAAATGAATATCCCCGAGAGACTCGAAAATCCCAATAAGCACCATCATTTCAGCCTAGAGGCCGAGATCCAGAATCTCAGAGACCTCCACCTTCTGCATCTGGGATTCCAGGGCGTCATTAAGAACCTAAAGCGACGTGATGAGGCTCACGACTTCGACGACATCCAGAGGCTAGCAGGTGACCTACTGCTGGCTAACTGCCCCGAGGTATGCAGGGAGTTCTATCACCCTAGTGTCCAACAGGCTCTGGACTCCATAGACCAGAACAGCCCCTGGAGGGACGATCATATCCACAGGGCACTAGAAGCAATCTCCAATCTGGAGGAAAACCGTAACCTGGCAGGCGAGGCGGCCTCGAGTCTGGAAGCAATGCGAGCCGATATCGAGAGTCGGCACCTCCTCCTAGGCCAAATCCGAAGGAGGTTCAGAGCATTCATCATCGATGAGGCCCAAGACAACTCGCCCTTGCAATGGAGGCTCCTTTCGCGTCTCTGGGGTCCTAGGGAGGTAAGAGAAGAAGACGGCCCTAGGGCGAACACCCCCTGGGAACCAACGGTATGCTATGTCGGAGACGTTAAGCAGAGCATCTATGCCTTCAGACAGGCGGAGGTCACAGGATTCCTAAACTACGCAAAGTCCCTGAGGGCAGTCAACGTTCACGAGTTCTCCTGTGTGCCGGAACTCACCAGGAAGCCATCATTAAGGAGGGAGACACACAGCAGGGATCCGAGGAATGACCACCTTTCGTCAATAGCTAGGGCTACTGAGCATATGGAGAGGGGCGGCAGGGACTTGGCCCCCTGGATCCCTTTCGACGCAACCGACTGGGACCTTCCCGCCCCATCTTCTGAGGAGGTAAGGTCCCGACAAGAGGGAATGGTATCTTTGAACGTGAACTATCGTTCTGCTGGAGGGCTGTTGGAAGTAATGAACGAGTGGTGGGAAGACCTGTTCTCTGACAGGCATAGGATCCTCTCAAAGGCTGACTTCTACGCATCCTCCCAGACACTGCACTCGTTCCCAGATAAGAGGGACGCCCCAGCATCAATCGAGTGGATATGCCCTCCTGACTCTGATGACTCATCTGACCCCCCAACCGATCTGGAGACGCACTTGGATCCCTTCGGTCCAGGCAGCCCGGACAGGCTAGAGAGGCAGGCACTGCTAATCGCATTGAGGGTAAGAAGCCTGATTGAGGGAACACCGGTAAGGGTGAAGTCCTCATGCGGGAAATGGAAAGAAGTTAATTCCGGAGAACCAGTCCAGCCCAGCGATATTACAATCCTACTACCTAACAGGGTGAACCTCAGGGACATTATCGTCAGAAACCTCCAGGATGTAGGAGTGCCATCGCAGGTAGATCGAGAGGGAAGCCTTCTGGAACGTCCTGCGGCATCCGCTCTAGAGGGTCTGGTGCAATTGGCTGCGAGACCAAATTCTCGCCATAATGCGGCATGGGTCGCCCGTTCTCCTCTGATTGGAATGAGCGATGGACAACTTCAGAGGTATCTTTCATCGGCAGAGAAGGGTGCGGACCTTCTCTCAGTAATGTTATCTCACTGCCGTGACGAGAGGCAGAGGGCGTTGGTCTCTCGGTGGTGCGAGCTCTCATCTTCCTCCAGGCTGGCGGAACTTCTCGAGGATACAATAGATCGCTCTGACTTGCTAGTGGCATACCCAGATGACGTATCGCGCCAGGATGCCGAACAATTTGTCGAACTGTTCAGGGAGCTGTCAGAGCAGGTCGGCGGTGATCCGATAGTGCTCGCCGACCGACTAAGGGACCTGAGGGAAAGGAGCTCCCAGTCTCTCGAGGCATCCACGATCCCGCAAAGCGATGCTGTACGGGTCATGACGATTCACAGCTCTAAGGGACTAGAGGCGAAGGTGGTCGTCCTAGCAGACCTATTTTCCTCCAGACAGACCAACATGAGGAATGAGCAGAACAGCAGGCTGATAGTCGGACCAGAGATATTTGCAGGTCACCCAAAGCCATGGCCCTCGGGAAAGACGCCTATTTCCGCACTCTGGGATCACGCGGCCCTCCTTCACAGAGCCAGGAAGAATGCCGAAGCAAGAAGACTCCTATACGTCGCAGCCACCAGGGCAGAGGAGAGACTAATCATTGCTGGATCCCCCAAGGGAACTGAATGGGTAGAAGAAGAGGGAATCTTACTTCCATGGACGTATGATAAGAAAGCACCTCAACTAGGTCAGATGTGGCTGGAATCCTTGAGGATGGGCTCATGGAGAAGGAATGAGGACCACTCCCCATGGTTGAGCCCCACAGACGCCCACTCCGAACCAATGTTAGTCAATGGGGGTGACAGAAAGATATGTCCAGCCTCGATAATGGAAGACGCATACTTGGGCTGCAGGAAAAAGACTGGCATCATAATGCTACACCATCCAGAGTGCTTCACCGGACTCGGAAGCGATGGAAACGTCTTCACCACCCCGATTCAACAAGTCGAGATTATTGACACAGCATCCCGAATCATCATAGAAAAAGACCCCAAGCCAGAAATCCCAGAACCGATTAGCTACTCGACGATAGTCAGGGCGAATCCCAGCAAGCTACCATCCTATTTCGACTGTCCAAGGTGCCATTGGATGGAGGTGAGAGCAGGATTAGAGCTAAGCACTACCATGACAAACGACGATTCCCAGAATCGGCACCAAAACTCGCTGTCTGTTGACCCAGCAACATTCGGAAACGTTTTCCACAGGATAATCGAGATTGGAATCGGGAACCCAGGACCCGGACAGAACGGACCAAGCACCCCTCTGCCCAAGTCCTGGACTACTCCCACAGAGGACAGAATAAACAACAAAGAGACACATCAGACCGCCTTCAGAGAACTACTCCCTCCAGGAGCAGACCTCGAGAAGGTTTCAGAGGTCACTTCAACCATGTCGCGCAGAGTTTCCGACGGGAAACTGGGTGCTATGGTCAGGGGCCTGGAGGTTGATGGCAGAAAGGTAGAGGGCTTGAGGACCGAGATGCCATTCCACATATCCATCCCCACCGAATTCGAATCTGTGACAAGAGGGAAGTGGACACCAGACGGAGAAGAACTACTAATCTCATTAGATTCCACCAGAGTAGAGCTAAGCGGGATCATAGACTTGGTTCTATGCACTAAGAGCGATGACGGAGCTCCAGCGATCCGAGCCATTGACCTGAAAACCACGGATGCAAGCTCCCTACTTGGAGATTGGGAAAGTGGCCTTCTGGACTCTCTCGGTGAGGAGTCAAAAGGACCCTCTTGCCAGGCAGAGGAATCCCTACTACACAAGCACAGGCTGCAGATGGCTCTATACCAAATAGCATTGGAAGAGTCGGAGTCGGACAAGGAGCGTGAGGGACTACCTAGGCGGAAGGTCCTCCCTCCAGCGATACTAGTCGGGGTTTCTGGAAGGCTGGTGGAGTATCCCTCCGAGACCCTCGATAAGGCCAAGAAAGACCTGAAAAAGACGCTTGCCCTGACGGCTAGGATGTCATTAGCCTCAGAGTTTCCCTTATCCGACTTAGAGAAGGACTACGAGGACCGTATTTCGAAGTGCAGGACCTGCTCGATCTCAGAGGAAATCGAGTCGAAGAGTCCATGAGTGAACACCCAGGGATGGGACCATGACGCTCGACTTAGGACGACTGATGGATAGAAGTGAAGAGATATGGGAGTCCTCCATTTTGCCTAGTCTGTCCGATTTCATCGGAATAAAGGCCCTATCTCCCCTATTCGAGCCCAACTGGGCCGAGATGGGCGAGCTCGATGCCACAATCGAACTATTTTGCGATTGGTTGGACGATCAGGGAATAGAGGGAATGTCGTACGAGAAGCATAGGATAGGAGAACTATCACCCGTACTAATCGTCACAATAGAGGGAACCGGACCGGGCGAGGTGATATTCTACTCCCACCTGGACAAGCAGCCATCAAAGCCAGAACTGTGGTCAGAGGGCCTACACCCACTGAAAGCAGTGAGGAGGGATCCATGGCTCTATGGCAGAGGTTCCGTTGACGATGGGTATGGGGGGTACCTTTGCGCCACATCTGTAAGGCTCTTGCAAGAGGCGGGCGCCCCCCATCCCCGTTGTACCATGATCATCGAGACATGCGAGGAATCCGGATCATCCGATCTCCCCCCGTACTTGGAGGCACTTACCGAGCGACTTGGAAATCCGGACATGGTGGTCGTTTTGGACAGCGGTGGTCCCGATTATGACCATATTTGGATGACGGAGGCCCTTCGTGGGCTCGTCTCCGGGACTCTCTCCGTGAAGGTATCTCACGAGGGAATTCACTCAGGTAATTCAGGGGGCTCGATCCCATCTTCTTTCAGAATCCAGAGGATTCTACTAGACAGAGTGGAGGACTCATCCTCCGGAAAGGTCACAATCCCAGGGATGCACGTGGAAATCCCCGAAGAAGTCTGGGAGAACGCAATCGCACTCAGGGACATAGTAGGTGACAGCATATGGGAGCAGTTCCCAACGGTGGACACCCTCAGAAAGGCCTCCGAAACTACAGAGGACATGATAGTGGCCATGAACTGGGAGCCTACCCTGTCCATCATCGGAGCAGATGGAATTCCTTCGGTGCAGGATGCGGGAAACGTCCTCCGAACGAACACAGACCTGAAACTGAGCTTCAGAATACCTCCTGGGGTCGATTCGGAAAGTGCTATAGCTAGTGCAAAGGAAATTCTGGAGAAGGACCCGCCGTATGGGGCAGAGGTCACATTCACTCCTGACTCATGTGCCGACGGTTTCCATGCACCGCCACTAGACGGACCGATCTCAGAAGCCATTAACGAGGCATCGATGGAATTGACGGGGCTACCCCCACTGGCAACATGGACAGGTGGGACGATCCCCTTCATGTCGATGATGCAGGGCAAATACCCAGAAGCTATGTTTCTGTGCACCGGTACTTCGGGACCAGGTAACAACGCCCATGGACCAGACGAGAAACTGCACATCCCCTCATCCAAGAGGCTGACAGTCGCTCTTTCAGCAACAATAGCAGCAATTTCCGAAAACCTCTGATTTGCCCGGACTCACCAATCCTGTTGCCGCCGAGGTTATATCGGGGGCACCTTCGGACAAAGGAGGATGATGGACCAAGACGACTCTGCAGGAGCCGATCCCCAACAGACAATCCGAGACCTCGAACAGCAGGCTGCGAGGGACAAGGAGGCATTGGACAAACTCCTCGTTGCTTACCAGGCCCAGGAGGCTGACATCGGAGAGATGAAGGCCCAAGTTGAGACGCTTAATCGTGAACTAATCGACAAGGAGACCGAGAAGGAGGGAATCAACAACCTCCTCAGCAACCTCCGCAGGCAGAAGGACGAGATGGAAGTGGAACTCGCGAAGGCCAATACGAAGATCCCATTCTTAGAGAACAAACTCGACAAGACCGAGGAGATGCTGGAGAGGGAGAAAGCAAGACTCGGCCAGGTACTCACCGTCGCAGAGGAGATCGATGAGTCCAACCAAGCCGCCCAATCAGAGCTAGCAGCCAGGGATGACTGGTACGTGCAGCACATGCAACTGTTCGAGGACCTCAGCGATGCGATTCAGACTCGTCACGATATGATTGACAGGGCCATTTCGACCGCCAAGGATATCCAGTCTAAGCAGGAGTCATTCCAGGAGCAGAAGCAGGCAGTGATAGAGGAAATCAAGGAGTTGTCCACCGAAGAAGGACTAACAGAGGAAGAAGACCCTGAACCAGAAAACGAGTAGCGAGTCATTCCCCTATCTTCTTGATGAATCTTGCAGGAATCCCTCCCCAGACTTCTCCTGCTGGTATCTCGGTCCACTTTGGAACGACAGCTTTGGAAGCCACAACAGCGCCATTCCCTATCGTACACCCAGGCTGCACAATACTATCTCCTCCAATTAGGGCGCCGTTCCCTATCCTAACTGGTGCGAGTACTATCTCTCCGCTCTCAACTACGTGACCGTTGATTGTAGCATTCCCACCCACGACTACGTTGTCTCCGATAGTAACCATGGATGCGTCATTAATCATCATCGAATTTAGTTGGGCGCCTCTCCCAATCTTAGCTCCCATCATTCTGTAATACAAATTTGCAAGGAAGGAGGGTACTACGAGGCCTAGGAAAATCTGAGCTACCCTGTGAGACACCAATGAGAATGCCCATTGAATTGTAATGAAAGACCTCAGAGAATACCTCCCCTCTTCCTTCCTGATCCTGAACAGGCCCCCCATTAGTCCGCATATGAGTAGTAGTACGACTCCCCAAATGATGTAACCCAAGCCCAAACCGACACAGATTCCAACTGCCTCAACCAGTCCTCCTTTCCCTTCTGTTATCGAAGTCAACTCGATGAATAGTAGATACGAGGGAACCATAGCCAAACCGATGATAACCCCAAAGAGCATCATCACGAGAACTGAGAGTAAATTCTGAAACAGTTCGAAATTCTTCATCTTACTCCTCCTCGGAGTATAATCCAGCATCAATATCTGCCTTTATAGCAACCCTCTTTCCTTCCTCAACGTCAATTAACGGGAAAAGAAGCAACCCCAAAACGAGTATCAGTAGCAACACCATAATCCCAAATCTCGTGTCGAAAGCAGCAGAGAAGAAGGCGAAAATGAACGGACCAATCACTGCAGCAGCCTTGCCCATGAAGCCGAAGAAGCCGAAGAACTCAGTAGTCCTCGACTTTGGGACAAGATATGCGAACAGACTCCTTGCCTGTGCCCCAGCAGAGCCCTGGACGAAACCAACCATGGTGCCTAGAAGTATCCATTGTAATGTTACTCCGAAGTTTAGAGGGCCCCAGACGTTTTCTCTTAGGAAATTAGGCCACCAGTCAATAGGCCCTCCTTCGATAATTGTGATGTGATTGTCCCCCACTGAGTGATTACCATCTAGGATTCCGCCCTTGAATGAGAATGACCATCTGTGATCGAGCATTTCGTGCGTTTCAGACTCAAGAAGCGTTGCCTCATCGACCGATATCCTTGTTCTCTCTACGTCAGAATCAGACCAAACCTCACCATCTAATTCTCCTTCAATCATGTAATGCAGGAAGGCGTTCCTGAACTCCTCATCACCCGATCCAGACTTGCTAACCCAACCCTTCACCCCTCTATCATGAAGGGTGGAGAGGACGTATTCATCAGATTCAGAATCGTAATCGTACCTGAAGTCGAACCTATCGTGATCATCTTCCAGGTCAAGCGGTGCAAACCCAGTTGCAAGGATTAGAACAACCATGTAGACACCAATAGATCCCCCGAGAACTGACTTTGCCCCGTATCTTGCAGCCAACATCCCTCCTACTACTGACATTGGGATGGCAATTATGTTGGCCAGAAGAATAAGAACGAAATTCATCAATACCGGCAGTCGAAGATCATTTTCAGCGAATGAAGTCGCAACTCCTCCAACAGTATGGAGAACGTCATAGAACAGAAGGTAAGATACCAGGTAAATTACTAAAATTCTGTATTTCTTTACCTCTCTGAAAGTACCCCTGACCTCGTTAAACCCATCACCAACAGCTTCCATAATAGAACCATAAGACCTCTCATTCGCGATTTCCGGTTCTGGAGTATTCCTAAAGAATGGTAGACCAAAACCAAGCCACCAGAGAGAAGTGGTCACGAATGCAAAGGTCAGTGTCCATGGACCGTACGCATCCGTTAGTCCGAACGCACCCGTTACCAAGACGATTAGGTGCAATATCAGAATTAGAGACCCACCAGCAAAGCCGTAGGCAAACCCCCAACTCGACACCTTCTCCATCTGGTTTTGTTCAGCGAGATAGGGCATGAATGCGTAGTATATCGTGTTACCACCAGCCATCCCTATCTGCCCCATTAAGAAGCAGAAAGCCAGAAGTCTGTAGGCAGAATTAGCATCCAGATGTGGTGCTACCCCCATGAATGCAGTAAACACGACTCCTACTAACGTGTAGATCCACACTATCTTCTTCTTGATTCTGATTCTATCTGCAATGGCTCCGAGAATGGGACTGGAGATAGCGACAAAAACCATGGACAAACCAAGTACTGCTGCATAGAAAGAAGTCCCAGTGACGTTGAATCCTGCGATTTCGGACGAGCCCCCAGTTGCTAGATTGAAGTACCTCGTAATTAGTTGACCGCCGAGTACAGTCCCAACTGTCAGTGCGAATGCTTGGTTGGCCCAATCGTACCAGTACCAACTCGTCAGAGCCCTGTTGTCATCTTCATTCATCCCGTCAATTTTTCCTCCTAATGAAAACGCCATCCAATTACCATAAATATCCACAGCGAGAAGACGTTTAGTGTATTCTGCCACATTTAGTGTTAAACACTTCTGAAGCACGTCAATATCAAGAGCAGGACATGGAACGGGCATCATGGCCAATGCATGCGGAGTGCTAGGAGATGGCTCCAAGGCCCTCAAGGTGCATCATCTAATCAAGGCTCCAGAGAATACTCCAGAGTCGGTTTCATTCCGTGAGTCTTGGGATGCAAGTAAGCCAGTTACTGTCTACAAGACTCCAGAGAATCTACCCGATGGCACGCCATGTACAGCAGCTACAGTAATACTGAGATCGAAGGGTTGTGCTTGGTGGTGGAAGTCAGGTTGCACATTCTGTGGCTACTTCAATGACGTCAGAGACGATGTTTCCGCAGAAGATATGTTTTCTCAGTGGGAATTTGCTAAGGAAACTACGAATCAATTCGAAGACTGTGGCATGGTCAAGGTCTACACCTCGGGGACCTTCTTCGAAGATCGAGAGAACCCTCCCGAGTGGCAGGATCTTGTCCTTCGAGAAACTGCCCAGATGGGACTACATCTAGTAGTCGAAGCACAGGCTCAGATGTGTACTCCCGAGAAGATATCATGGGTCGCAGAGAGACATCCTGGTTGTACTGTGGCAATTGGACTAGAAGCCTATGACGACAGAGTCCTTCGTTTCCATGTCAACAAGGGTTTCACTACGAAACAATGGCATTCAGCGGTCCAAATGCTTCGGGACAACAACTTGCGCGTGAAGACATACCTTCTGTTCAAGCCACCATTCATGTCCGAGGGCGACGCACTGGTGCATACGACCTCCTGGCTCACCGAAGTTGCTCAATATTCTGACGAAGTATCAGTCAACCCAATGAACATCCAGAAGAATACGATTGTCGATAGGCTGTTCAGGAACAAGGAGTACAGGCCTCCCTGGCTATGGTCGTTGGTGGAGATGATTTTGAGGTCGCACGAGCATCTTGGAGACGACTCTTGCAGGATCATCGTCCACCCTACGGCAGGTGGAAAGATTCGTGGAGCTCACAATTGCGGGGAATGTGACAGCGAGGTCGTAGCAGCTATAGAGAGATACTCAGTATCCGGAGATACTGAAGAGTTCAGTCACCTTGAATGCTCATGTAAGTCACATTGGAGAGCAGAAATCGAGAATGATAACAGCTTCCCCATACCTCTAGGTTCCGGGACGTTCCGCAGAGGAAACCCGACAGACATCGTTCGTGCCCCTTAACGCGGTTGACTAACTATGTACGCCCAACGCTTAAGGGCAAATCTCCGGTGGTTGAATCGGAATTGTGAGATTCCGGGGTGATTGATTGTCCGATGAGGAATCAACTTTGATTGGCGAGTTCCTGCAAGGCGAGGGAGAACCATCGTCATCGTGGGTAATGCTGGTGATGGGATTTGTATCCACCATAGTGTTCTTGGTCCTGTATGGAATCCTCTTCCCTTCCAGTGACCTTCCAGTAATTTCTAGCGTTCTTCCCGTCTTCGATGGCGTTTTCGACTCAGGAATATGGTTCTTCATCCTAGGGGCCTTGATTGGGATTTTTGCGATATTAGGGACAATGCTAGCCGAGGCAACCAGTGAGTGAGGCAATCTTATGGGGCTAATCACTGCAATGATAACCTTCTGGCTGATTACCCTAGTTGTTTTCATCATGGTAAATAGGGGAGTATGGGTATTTACAGATGTCTCGAAGAGTATGAGTTTGTTCATGCTCGAGAAGGCACTAGGCCCGCCCATAGACTTCGTGGACGGGAAAAAGGGCTCAGCATCCACCACTTGGATTTTGCAAGGAACCCTCTGGATAATTCCCGCCTCATTGGTTACATTCTGCGGACTCTGGCTTTCACACGATCCTCAAGCTCTTCACAGCCTAACAGCATGGGGGCTGAATCCGGCATCAAAATCCTTGACGACATCGGGAATACTAATTGCAGTATACGGGTCTATGGGGATGCTCCTAATCGGCTCCTCGATGCATATAGTACCAGAATTAGGCGCAACCTCTCTGGCTTCAGAGAAGAATGCAACCCTCATGTCTTTTGTTTGGACACTAGCAGTTATTGTGATGTTCGTCGCCGCAAACAATCCTGAAATCGCCGGCGTTCCTGTAATGCCTATAGCTACCATACTCACCAACCTAGTCCTTCTTGCTGTAATTGTCAACATGCTACTTACCGCCGCGTCTCGGACTAGGAAGATGCCCCTACCTGCCTGGATGATGATTATCGGGATGATTTCAGCACCAATCTCCATACTATCCCTAGCGCTCACTGGTTCTCTTAATTTAGGATCAGGTCAGTGGCTGGCCACTAGGTTCAGCGGGACTACATTCTTCCTGATGGTTTCTGGAGCGCTTCTCTATGGTTCTTCAAAAGGCAGTGGAAACCCACTTTGGTCAAGATCTCTCGCAGCGGTTACCATGGCCGGTGCTATCATCTCGATCAATCCAGCTGGTCTTATCGAAGGCGAGATTGCTTCTGACTTCCTTGGAATCGGGACTGCAACCTTCGAACCAACTAGAAACGATATCCTTGCAGGATCTTTCCTACTGGCACTTTCACTCATACCGATTATCGCCCTTTCTGCCAACGTTCTAGCGACAATGAGGGGGGATGACGTGTTTATGGAGAACCCCGACTCTCCCGGAATGCCAGAAATCAACCTAGCTGCCTTTATGGCCGTACCCATTGCTATCGGCGGGCTATTTGTCCACACCGACTACCTCACAGGAACCAATGAACTAACGGGAATCCATACTTCTCTAGTTCTCTTGGGTCTCTGGGTGGTCTTCATCCCTGCCTCACTGGGCTCCGCTCTATCCATTTTCCCTGAAGTTTCAGGGAGGAACATGCTTTCAATTAATCGTTCTAGGTGGGCATTTTGGTTAATGGCCGGGGGAGCTTTCTCGGGTATAGTCTTCACAATGATGGCCGATTTCTCCGACATGGCACTTATTGAAGCAGCAGTCGACGAAGAAAACTCGACTGCGAATAGGATTCGCGTTCTTGGATCCGTCCTTTTCTACGGCACGGTCATCGGTTCAGTTTACCACTCATTGAACATGATTAGCGGGACATTCAGAGGGACCCCGGCCAGTGAGGAGCAAAACCTCTCGTCGACGTCAATTTCCAGCCCTTACATGCTAACTAAGGAGACCACGGTCAGGAAGATTCTAGCCCAGAGGGAGGGGAAACTAGACACAGTTGTGGTTCCAGAATCCAGCACTGAGCTCCCAGGTAGTGCTACAGAGATTTGATTTGACCACATAGCCCATGGGTCAATAGCCACTGCCTCCATCGGGGAATCATGAGAATAGGACTGGTCGGGAAGCCCAATGTGGGGAAATCGACCGCTTTCTCAGCATTGACTGAGATGCCGGTTGATATCGCAAATTATCCTTTTACGACGATAGAACCCAACGTGGGTGTCACTTGGATACCGCTTCCAAGCCCTTGTGCCTGTTCAGAACTCCGTGAACGAAGGGAATCCTCGGGCCGTCTGGACCCCTCTGGATCAGATGATGATAGGGGGGGCAGCATATGCTCGCCCAACACCGGTTCATGTTCCGGATTCAAGAGACTGGTTCCAGTGACCCTGGTCGATGTAGCCGGTTTGGTTCCAGGAGCTCACGAGGGAAGGGGCAGGGGGAACCAATTTCTCTCTGATCTCTCCAGGTGTGATGCCCTAATCCAGATCGTCGACGTATCCGGAACAACTGACTTGGAAGGAAATCCAGTAGGTTCGGGTGGCTCGGAGCCAATTGAAGAGCATCGCTTCCTCCTGTCCGAGCTGGACTTGTGGATCATGGGCATAATAGGGAATGGATGGGACAGAGTCTCGAGAAGGGCCCAAGCAGAAGGAAACAGAGCCGTAAAAGAGCATCTAATGGACAGATTGACTGGAATCGGGGCTAAGGACATTCATATTTCTGTGGCCATCTCATCCGTCCAGAGGGAATACCCGGATTCACAAGACATCTCATCATGGGGGGATGACCAACTGAGGACAATCGCTTCATCAATCCGAAAGAGCATGTTCCCGATATCTATTGCAGCAAACAAGGCAGACAATCAGATCCACAGCTGTACAGAATTAGAATCGGAAATCGAGTCCTCTGGAGGGAGGGCTATTTTCACCAGTGCCGAGGCCGAGCTGGCTCTTCGGAGAGCATCTTCTTCTGGAATGATAATCTACCAACCAGGAGACACTGACTTCAGTCTAACAGAAGCGGGTGAGGATATGCTCTCAGAACGGCAGAGGGAAGCACTGGGGTCAATCTCTGACTCTATTTCTTCCTGGAGAGGCGGTGGTCTAGTTGGCCTTCTTTCTGACATGGTCTTCAGACAACTGTCAAGAATTGTCTGCTACCCTGTTCAGGATGAGACTCATTGGGTGGATGGAGACGGAAAATCCCTGCCTGACGCTATTCTAGTTCCTGCTGGAACCACCGCTAAGGGACTCGCGTATCAAGTGCATTCTGATTTAGGGGAAGGATTCGTCAGGGCCATAGATGCAAGAAATGGAAGAGTGATTGGGGCTGATCACGAACTTTCTGACGGGGACGTGGTCTCCATCTTAGCAAAGACCTAGTCCTGAGTTGAGACTTCGGCTAACTCAATTATCAAATCGTAGCTCACAGCAGTCCAACTGATATCGAAATCCTCATCGTCGTCAATCGCTTCCCCGGCTATCGGGACTGGGACTGCTTCGATATCAGCAGTGATAGTGGCTATCCACGCGCCTCTGCCCCGACCTCCATCGTTCCAAAACTCTCTGATTTCCTTCTCGGTCATATTCTGCTCTGAGTAACTCTCGCCAGTGTAGCCCTCTGTGACGTCCCACCTCATCGTGAATCCACCATTTCCTCCTCCAGAGCAGGTTCCATCAGCAGTCTGGTCATCGACTCCCTCAATGTCACTTAGATCGCTCTCTCCATCAACGGCGTCCGTGAATCCCGGCCCAGCTTCGTCGTTATCGAAGCATGATATCTGTAGTTGCACGTATCCTATGCTTAGTTCCGTCTCAATCATCAAGTCGAAGAATGAGTCGTGACTCTGTCCATCACCTAGCGTGACTGACTCTGTCAGCGTTGTCGAAACTTCCTCGAAACTAACCTGCAGAGAACCCGAAAGACCTGAAGATCCGCCACCTCCAAGGTCATCGTCTATTAGAGATGGCAGAGCCTCGAAGTATATGGGAAATGCAACGAGGAAAACCACGGTTCCAGCCAGGGTCTTTATTTTCTGAGGGGTATCTACTAGATCTTGAAAGTCCATGCCGCTTCGCTTGTCGCTCTCTGGCCTCCCTATCAATTTCTCTCCCAATGTGAATCATTGAAGTGTGAATCATCAGTCTTGAAGTCCCTTCCAGTTCCCTATATCTACGCCCTCTTTGGAGAAGATCTTCCTTGATTTTCTGAATTCTGGAAGGAGATAACCTATTATCGATCTCTCGATGAAAGTCCACTTCCATGGGCACCTTGGCAGTTTTGTAATCCATTGATTCAGGAATTCTTTCCAACCCTGATCAAATTGCACTGGAATTCTGAAGGTAACGAAGGACAGCCTTCCAGATGACCCGGGGACGTTGCTCCAAGATCTGATTTCCAGTCCCTTGGCCTCTCCATCTGTAACCTTCAGACCGAGAACCCTAGCTCTCTTTGCTATTGGAACAATAATCGCCCAACGGTGAACCAAAGTTGAGTCTTGAAACCGACTCATTTCCCATCCGCGACTCCCTCCAATAATCCTCATGGCCCTGATGGCATCGGTAGGCACTATGCTGACGGGAATTTCCAGCATCCGCTCAACTGACATTGGGACACCCTCGAGGCCCTCGCCCATAGCGGCTTCGCGTTAATTCGTTCCAATCGTTGCTTCAGCCGAACAGGGAGCCAAGACCTTCGAAGCCGCCCGCCTCTTCCTCGGGCTCCTCAGCCGCCTCTTCCTCAGCGGGAGCAGCCTCATCGGCAGCTCCACCGGAAGAAGCAGCAGGAGCAGCCGATGCCACTGGGGCGGCGACCGCGGTCGCCATGGCCTCATCGATGTCCACAGAGCCTAGAGAGGCTACAAGGGCTTTCACTCGGGCCCCGTCAGCCTCGACTCCTGCAGCCTTCAGCACTGAGCCGACGGCCTTGTCATCGATGTCCTTTCCTGCAGAATGCAACAACATTGCAGCATACACATATTCCATTTCATTCACCTTTTTATTCATCCGAAGAGATCACCGAGTCCACCGAACCCAGCATCCTCTTCCTCCTCTTCCTCAACGGCTTCGGCCTCTTCGGCCTCTTCCGAACTTGCTGCCTCGGAGGGGGCAGCTTCAGCACTTTGAGACGCTGCTCCTAGAGCAGCTTGCAACTCTTCATCAAGAGCTGAGGAATCTAATTGTCCTGCTAGGGACAGAGCACGAGCACGCGCTTGGGATAGTATGGAAGCAGCAGTAGCATCGTTCAACACCCCTGCCTCGATAGCAACAGATAGTGCCTCTGAAGAGGCCTTTGAAATGAGGGTTGGAGTTGTAATGGAGGAGAACCACCTGATATTGCATGCCAGATTGAAAGCACCAGAAGTCCCTACCACTATGTCGTTACGTAGTCCGTCTGTGTCTAGATCCAAGTCAGATGACTGGAAAATATGCCCTTCTTCAATTGCTCCAGTCAGTATAAGCCCAATCTCAATTGGATTGACTCCCAGCTTGGCAAGCATTATCCCTAAGTCCGCCGATATTTCATCTCCCTTGGAGAAAGTCGTCTCTCTCTGGATAGCAACCTTGCCCTTGTCGATCTTGGCTGGTATGCCCACTGCATTGAACTCTCCAACTATTGGACCTGGACCGAACTCTGTAGGGCCTGCTGGAATCGTCACATCATCCGGAAAAGACTCTCCAGCTTTTGCAGCCCTGCCTTGACGGGTCTTCTCCAGTTCGGCGAAAACCTCGAAGGCATTCATTGAGTTACTATGGACCACGCAAGGAATGTGAGCGCCTTCCAGCAGGGCGTCTATTTCCTCCGGGGGTCTTCCAGCGTTTGACCATGCTATCCTCATTAGCGACTTCTTGGCCATTGTGATGCTCATTCTATCTCGAAGGGTGTTCCGCATATCGATCATATTGCTCGCAGGCACACCGGACACATCGACAACGGCTACCACTCCGTCCCTGCTGAAGATTTCAGTTAGTTCTGAAACTCTATCTTTTTTCCATCCCGCTACCTTAGGAATCAAATGACCACCTCCACTCTAACTGATGGCCCCATAGAAGTCTTAACGAAACACGAACGGATATTCCCCGCGCCTCTCTCAAGCTTGCCCGTCACTCTTTCCCAGACGGCCACTGCGTTGGAGGTCAAGTCATCAATACCCTGTTCTCTAGATCCTACTGCGGCGTGGAATGTCACTCTGTCCCTTGAACGAACTATGGCTGTATCCTTCAGTCCTGCCGCAAGAGCGGACGGATCCAGAGTGGGGGGGACCGGTCTTGGCATCTTTCCTCTAGGCCCCAGAACTCCTCCGAGGAATCTTCCGACAGTACCCATATGCGGAATTTCCGATAGGAAGAAGTCATACTGCTTTGCTATCTTTCTGGCCTTCTGGCGATTTCCACCCAAGTCCTCGATGGTGGTGGGATCGATTACCTCGAGACCCCCAGCCTTCGCCTTTGCTGCCATCTCGCCACCGGCGAACATCGCTATTTTCACTGGCTTTCCCCTTCCGGATGGAAGCCTGACCTCTTCCTGGATTCTATTTGTAGGGACTTTCAGATCAACGTCCTTGATAGTGAAGGAAATCTCGATAGATTCCACGAAGCCCCTCTCTGGGGCCTCGTCAATTGCTCTCTGAATCGCCGTTTGCAGATTTTCCTTCATTTTTCTCACCTCTGCGGTCCACGAGGCTTTTCACCTCTCCCGCAACTCGTGTGAATCTAGCTGAAATGCTCGCTAAACTCCCCCTCGCTCATTGCGTTTAGAGCCATTTTTGGCTCCATTCCTTCGACTCTGACTCTCATAGCGACGCACGTTCCCATTACTTCTCGGCAGCGTGCGTAAAGCGACTTCCCTGTCAATCGGTCCTTCTGTTCCTCGGCTATGCCCTTAACTTGGTCCATAGTCAGATTCTCGGTTGACTCCTCCCATGACCCATTGCACTTCTTCTTCCCGAGAGCCTGAACCACTTTGTGAGGGGTTTCATTGCGTGCTGACATGAAAATGACCTCCTATCGCGGAACTCGCCGACCTGCTCTCCCTATATGATAATGATGTAGTCCCAGAAAATCGTTTTTTCGGGTTACTCCACTCTCTGAGTAACTCTGACTTGGTCTGCCCGGACAGTGAGTGCAACGGGTACGGCTGCCTCGAATAACTCAACTGTCACCTCTTCCTTGGTCTCTGCAACTCTGGTGACTCTTGCAGCCTGGCCCCTAAATGCTCCGCCAGATATCTCGACAATACAGCCTTCTTCTATTCCAGAAGTCGCAGCCTTGGGTTCCAAGTAAGGAAGAACGTCCTCAAGAGGTGCCTCTCCATCCAGAACCTTGCTGCAATTCTTCAGAGGAGTGACTCCAACGCCAACTCTTCCGATCAGTTTCTGCACATGGTGCATAGCAGTGGCTTCAACGAAGATGAATCCCTTCATGTAATGAGGACTGAGAACTCCGAAGATTTTGTCCTGGATATCCTTTAGTGATCCAGTTCCAGACAATCTGGCACGTATCTCTCCTGCTACATTCTGTTCTTGACCGATCGAGGTTTTCAGGATATACAGGTAAGAGGCAACGTCGCCATACATCTCTCTCAACTGCGGAGTCGCGTAGTCCTTGGTCTGAATTGCACCGGGATCTACCCACTCACTATTCTTGTACAGGGCTCCAGGACTTACCTCAGCCTCTTCTGTAATGAACAGAATTGGCGTAACGTCATTCAATCGATTTCCGTAGGCAAGCCCCCGTGCCATATCAGAGCGAACCAACTGCAGACTCTCCGCCGCAATCCCGGTGCACTCTGTAACCCTAGCAACTACCGAATCATGGTCATTAGGATCCCCTATGCCGTGAATTCCATCCCATGCACCCGGAAAGTCAGCGACCTCATCTGAGCGCTGCATCAGAAGCACCTTCTCTCCGCTTCGAAGATATACAGTGTATGCCTCTGACATCTTACCGCCTCAACCTATCAGCCATTGGAAAAATGGCGGGAAAACATTGACCATTAGGGCTAGGATTACGAAACCTATTGCACCCAGCACAAACATGCCAATTCCACAAACGATTACAGTTTGCCTGAACTCTTGCTTAGAAGGCTTCTTGGCCATCTTCAGGATTCTAGCGTAGGAACCGGTCTGTAGTCCCTTGACACGCCCCTCGATCTCGTCCTGCCAGGACTGAGCCATCTCTTCGATAGGGCCTACCTTAGAGTTCTCAACCGCCATGCTAACACCTAGAAGCATCCCGCCGACCTACAGATTCCATTTAAGGACAACGGGAAGCAATCAATCTTCGTCTACTCGAATTTTGATACGGTTAACTAACGAACTCTACCGTTCTGTTTCTTAGGTTCCTCATCTGAGTGTGTAGAGAAGCACCGTGAATCTGTTCGCTCTTCACCCCGGTCAGGACGAGAAGAACTCTGATATCGCTGCCCATTGATTCGTCTGTAGTCACCCCCCAAATCATTCTCGCATACGGATTGATGCTCTCTCGGATTATCTTGGCACACTGCTCCGCTTCTCCGAGCGTCAGACCCGGTCCACCTACTACATTGACCAGAGCTCCTCTGGCATCTGAAATATCAATATCAAGAAGAGGAGATTGTAGTGCCTCCATGGTTGCTTTCTCGGCTCCTTCTTCTACTGAAGCCTCTCCAAGTCCGATCATCGCCACTCCTCCTCCGTTCTCCATGACTGAGCGGAGGTCCTGGAAGTCGAGGTTGACGACTCCTTCCTTAGCGATCATTTCAGAGACTCCGGATATGCTCCTCATCAGGAGCTCATCTGCAACCCTGAATGCTGCATCCAGAGGGAGATCCCTCACTCCCTCGACTTCGAGCAGTCTTTCGTTTGGAAGAACTATCACAGTATCGCATACTTCCCTTAGCCTCTCTAGCCCCCATTCCGCATTTTGTCTACGTACGGCGCCCTCTGATACGAAGGGGTAGCTAACTACTGCAATAGTCAGAGCTTCAGATGCTTTTGCGAGCCTGGCGACGACATGGGCACTGCCTGTCCCAGTGCCGCCGCCTAGGCCCGCGGTGATGAATGCTAAATCGCACTCCTCAACCTCTGTTTTCAGCACACGCTCTGACTCGTACGCTGCTTGCTCTCCCTTTTCTGGATCGCCCCCCGCCCCCCTGCCTCGGGCGGACCGACCAATCAGTACCTTGTTCTCGACATTCACTCTCAATAGATGTTGAGCATCTGTGTTTACTGCCATCCCCTTGACATATTCATCATCGAACAGGCCCTCTTGCTCTAATCGGGCAACCGTGTTTGATCCACACCCACCGCAACCAAAGACCCTAATCTTCGGTTGTAGCGATTTCAGAAGGTTCTCGAGGTCTGGGACTTCCTCAACTTCGGGAACTGTCGGTGACTGTGTCTCGTCATCGTTGAGCTCCAGAACTCTCTCGATTAGGTGCTTCACGGAAGTTAGGGGAGTTGAATAGAGGATAACCATTGCCCCATTGTATATGGGTCAGACAAGCGTTTTTACGCCTCAGTCTTGATGCCACTCAGGCCAGTAGCCCGTTCCTAGTTTTGACGAACCTGACTAGGAATGTGTACACTCCGCCCCAAGCTGAAATACCCAAAGCGAAAGTCATACCGTTCAACTCACTGTTCCCCAGTAGCGCCCATTCTCCTAACCACTGGAGATCGGATATCTCTATTCCTGCTACCCCCCAATGCGCCTGCCATGCAGCCAGAACCAGCGCAACTAGAGTTAGCACCATCCTATCGGCTCTCGAGAATCCCCCATAAATTCTGTCCAGACCGACCGATTGGGCCTGAGTGCCCATGTAAGAACCGAAGAGGGTGAGGAGGCCAGCCAGATATCCAGAGCCGACATTGTCCACGAATGCTGCATTCATCCCGATTGCAACTAGAATTCCAACATCGACTATCCTGTCAATAGTGTGGTCGAGAAAGTCCCCATATGGCCCATCAGTTCCTTGGTGCCTTGCCAGGGCTCCGTCTAATCCGTCTAAAACTCCGGCGACTAGAATCACGATCACACCTCCAACGATCAGGATTGCTCCATTGGTGTCATTGCCTGCGGTCATTAGGAGATAGAATGCAAAAATAGACAAGACGAGGCTGGTCCAAGTAAGTAAACTAGGATCGACGCCCTCCATTCTGTGAACTAGTGGATTAATCGCTTTCGTCCACCTTTCCCTCATCTTCTCGAACATCCTAAACCTCTCCTCTCTCTATCCAGTCGATTAGACTGAGTGGCCTTCTCGGCTTGAAGTCATCTGCTACCCAATCCATAATTCCCTGAAACACTGTTTCCACTCCATCTGTCGAAGTGTCAAACTCTATTGCCGGAATATTATCATCCATCTCGGCCCAAGCCGATCCAAGTATCTCCCAGTCAGTATTGCCTGAGATCTTTTGTTCCGCGTATGATCTCCCAGTCAATCTTTTCCTGAGAACAGATGGACTGCAACGAAGAACAACGACGCATTCAACCGGTAGCAAGTGAGAGAGATGACCGTCAATAACGATTGATTTAATCGGATCATTTTTCCATTCAGAATGAATCTGGGTATTCAAATCGCTAATATCAATAGGCCTTGCGCCATCTTCTGGGTCAACATCGTCAATACAACCAAACCTCTCTGCAATGTCCTGCACCGTTTCGACCTGATATCCAACATCAGATAGTAGTGAGGATATAGTGGTCTTTCCAACCCCCGGAGTTCCCGTAAGCGCCAGCCTAAAGCACCTATCCATGAACACATCGAGTAGTCCGAACGACAAGAATACTCCGTGCAGAATCGCAACATTGACCTAGAAAACTACTGTCCCTACCAATATGGCAGAGTCAGTTAGCTGGTTGAAGGCAATGGACCCGAGGGAAACAAAGCTGAACATACTACTATTCGCACTACCGATAACTCTCTACTTCAACTACATAGATCAGAACCACTCCATGGCATTCTTCTCTTCTCTGGTAGCAATTATGCCTCTGGCATTCCTCATGGGTAGAGCAACAGAGGAAATAGCATTGAGGACAACTGAATCTCTTGGTGGATTGCTGAATGCTACATTCGGAAACGCCGCAGAACTCATTATCGCGGTCCTCCTTATCTTGGAGGCATCCAGAGTTGCTGACCCAGAAACACAATCCTTCTTCATCCAACTTGTACAAGCCAGCCTGATTGGGAGTATCCTTGGAAACCTCCTGTTGGTAATGGGACTCGCATTCGTATGGGGTGGAATACATCATTCAGAGCAGAAATATTCCGAGACACAAGTTAGCTCCAACGGATCCCTCCTCCTCCTGTCAATGATTGTCCTGGTCATTCCGACGGTATTCCACTCTTCGGTTGGGGGCGAGGGGGGAGACTCCAGACTTCTGGATCTAAGCCATATCGCCGCGGCAATCCTGCTCTTGGTCTATGGCCTGTTCCTGCTCTTCCAATTCCGTACTCATGTACACCTTTTCGCTACGGACGGGTCTCATCACGAAGAACCGGAAATGACACAGCGAGACTCAATCATCCTGCTGGTTGTTGCGACCGTCCTAGTATCGTGGATGGCCGAGATCCTTGTTCACTCCGTCGAGTATGCGGCAGAAGACTTCGGTCTTCCTCACCTTTTCATCGGCGTCATACTTCTTCCGCTGTTCGGAAACGCTGCGGAGCATTTTACCGCAGTCACAGTCGCTGGTAAGGACAAGATGGACCTTTCTTTCGCGATTTCTATGGGATCCTCGACCCAGATTGCAGTTTTCATCGCTCCCCTGATGGTAATCATCGCGTGGGCACTCGGTGTTCCACTGACCTTCGAGTTTGGCACCCTCGAGACAGTCTCGGCCTTCCTAGCGGTGCTAATCGTCAACTCGATCGCAGCAGATGGGAAATCTAACTGGTTGGAAGGGGCCATGCTCCTATCATCCTACGGAGTACTTGCAGCAGCGTTTCTATTCCACCCTTGAATCAAACATCTTGGTAGTACTCGGTCACGGACTCTTCCAATTCCTGGGCAACCACATCCTCGTCTAGAGTCAAAGTCATCCCATCCCTCCTGACCGCCTCTCCCTCTACGAATACGTCCAGGACCTTAGCCCCAGAGTAGATCAGATTGGATAGCAACCTCCTCCCGTCCCTGCCAAATGGCCTCATCCTAATGTCCGAGAGGTCCCATGTAACCCAGTCCTGTGACCCCTTGGTTGCCAAATCCCAGGTCTGTTCAGGTCCGAGAATCCTAGCATCCCAATGATCGTGTCTCTGTACGAGGCTAGCAGCCTTGGCCTCGGCTCTCAGGTCCAGTGAATTATTGCTTGCTGAACCATCGGTTCCAAGCCTAACGTCTACTCCCGCCTCCTTCATCGCGGGATACGACATGGTACCTCCGCATGCCAACTTCTGATTCGAGGTCGGACAGTGTACAGCGTGAGCCCCGTGCCCGGCAAGAATCCTCATCTCTTTCTTGGTGACCCAGCCGCAATGGGCGCAAACCGTACCTCCGCTTTCTGCGTCCTGGAAGTAGTCAAGAGAGTCAAGATACTCAATGGGGTACATGCCGTGTTTGGCATGACAGTCGGCCACTTCCTTCCTTGTCTCAGAAGTATGTATGTGCAACAGTGATCCTGTCTTTTTCGCTAGCTCTGAACCCTTGCGAAGTATCTCCTCGTCACAGACGTAAACTGAGTGTGTGCCTATCCCGTATTCGATTCTACCAGGACGTGGGGAAGGGCCGGTGATCAGACTCTCCATGTGACGCAAAGCATCTCCAGAACCTGGCTTGAAGTTGGGTGTCAAACCATCTGTAATGGGCCCGCATAGAGTTGCTCTGACACCTGTTTCTGCTAGGGTCTCGCCCACGGTCTGGGTGTAGTAGTACATGTCACAGGCATAGGTTGTACCGGTCGCAATCATCTCTGCCGCAGCTGCTCTGGTCCCAAACTCCACCAATTCATTCGTGAGTCGCTTCTCGACGGGAAATATCGCTGTTTCCAACCACTCCATCAGAGGCAAACCCTCTCCCATCCCTCGATTTAGAATCATCCCGAGATGTGTATGCCAGTTCTGCAATGAGCGGGTTACCAGGCGATGCCTACCATCGATAGTCTCGATAACGTCCTCGTCACCTTTGCTATCTGATACAGACCCATCGCTGTGTAGCAGAAAGTCCCCTCTGCTGGCGGAACCACCCTCTTGAATTAACCACGTATTCGTGATTCTCCTAGTGCCGGAGTCCATCTTAGCACTCCTGAAACCCCTATTCGCATACTGCATTCAGTACGCTGATTCTGTCTCCTTCCGAATTGTCCATCCAGGCATTCACTGAATCGCCCGGGCTCATTGGCCCAACTCCCTTCGGAGTCCCCGTCCATACCATGTCCCCCGGTTCTAGGTCGTACCAGTTATTGAGATGCTCCAACAAGGACTCAACTGAGTGAACCATGGCCTCTGTCGAGGATAGCTGCCTAGCCTCACCGTTCAATGACAGGCCTATCTCCATCGGCCTGTCGTCCCAGTCAGTCCAGGTTCCAAGTACTCCAGACCCTCTGAAACCCTTTCCCTCGAGCCAGGGCCACCCTTCCTTCTTTGCCATGGTCTGGCGGGTTCTATTAGTCGTGTCAA
>CACKMK010000003.1 GCA_902601345.1 uncultured Candidatus Poseidoniales archaeon | reverse complement strand
GCCAGCAGGGCCAGGAAACCGATCCAGGCGAGCAGGGCAACCAGCAGGACAATGGCCAGGGGCAGCAGTCCAATGGCGGCGAGCAGAGCGGCCAGCAGGGCGACCAGGAGAGCTCAGACGAGAACGGGAACAACCAGAACGGCCAGAACCAGCAGCAGCAGGGACAGACCCAAGGAGACGAGCAGGGCCAGCAGGGCTCCGCCTCGGACCAGCAGCAGAGCCAGCAGCTAGACAACCAGGACCAGAACGGTGAGAACGATAATGACGGCGATGGAATCCCAGACGACCAGGATTGGGACGATGACAACGACGGAATCCCAGACTCACAGGACCCTAGACCTGAGGATCACGACAACGATGGAATCGATGACGCAGATGACGATGACGATGACGGCGACGGAGTGAACGACCGCGAAGAGGTCGCAGACGGCAACCCTGTTACTGACATCTACGATCACGACAACGACGGAATAGAGGACAGCATCGACTTCGACATTGACAACGACGGTATCGACAACTGGGAGGACAAGCTCGACTGCGACAACGATGGCGTCGAGGAGCAGCTAATCGATCTAGACGGCGATGGCATCTTTGACGTCGACGCAGCGAGGGACCATGACAACGACTGCATCAACGACAAGGATGATGCTGACGACGACAACGACAACATCCTAGATGTTGACGAGCTGGATGGAGAGTTCGGCGCATACAGGTACGATCACGACAACGACGGATTCTGGGACAGCTACGACACGGACGACGACAACGACGGGCTATCGGACTGGTTCGAGCAGAACGACGGCTGGGACAACACCGGCCAGTTCGATCACGACAACGACGGAATCCCAGACTACACCGACGAGGACGATGACGGTGACGGCATCCCCGATACCGAAGAGAACGACTTCGACGTCATTTGATTAGAAGTCGAACAGCGAGGGCTGACTCGACGACCTTAGCCGTCCGGCGTCAGCCATGCGGTTGATGGCTCGGTCGACCCTCCTCTCTGAGAAGCCCCTCCCTTCCTGGAGGAACTCTCGCATGTCCTCCTCCACGGCCCTGCCCGTCGCAGTCGGGATCGAATCCCCCAGAGGATGGTCCATGAACAGCCCACGCACGCTCTCCAGGTCCTCTGGGAGATCAAACCCCTTGGCCTCGGAAACTGCTTCCATTGTACCATGCTTCTTCATCAGCTTCAGACCGGTCTTAGGTCCAATTCCCTTGATTCCAGGGTGGAAGTCCGTTCCTACCATTATGCCTAGATCTACCAACTGCTCACGCGTGATCCCGTGTTCTGATAGGGTATCGGGGAGTGATATTCTCTCTGCTCTCATCACACGGCCGAACCTCCTAGTCCCGTGGCTAGTGAGGTTCCTCACCATCATCGGAGAACCATACAGTAGTGTGTCCCAATCCTGGCTAGCCACTGCTGAGACATCCCCCCTTGAGCACATCACCGCAGCCGCGCCCTCGGCCTCCATAGGGGCATCCATCCATGAAACGCCCATCAGATCGAAGAGATCCTTGGTCTCCTGAACCATGTCTGGGGTGTACTCTGCTGTCTGGGGACCCAGCTTCTTCGCTGCCTCCATGTCTCCCGCATCTACTGCAGCTTCCCAACGAGAAACCGCCTCGACCTTCCTTTCCCTCCTTTCATCGAGAGTCGCTCTCTTGAGCTCATGGGGCTTCCCATCGAAGACGAATACCGGATCTATTCCCTCAGAGATCATCACCGTGGCCCTGTCTAGGAACCCCATCAGATGGGCAACCGGCTTCCCTTCGAAAGACAGAGGCTTTCCATCTGGACCAGTCATTGAAGTGATGAACTGGTAGGAATTCAGGAATACGTCGATTGCGATTCTCTGTCCAGATAGGTCGCTCAGCTCAATCGGCTCCGGCGAAACAAGATCCCTCAGATTGCAACCCATGCTCCGCCCCTCGCCTATACGACCATGCTGTTGGTGGTGGCATATAGGGTTGAAGCCAAGAACATCCCCCGGGGCAAGTATGGGAGTAAGCAACCTAGCCCTAGTGGGTAGCGGTTGGCATCCTCCTCTGTTCAGGGAGGAGGCAAGGGCTCTCCTTGGGTCGATAGAGGTCCTGCACCCACGAATGGCATCCTCCTCAGAGTCTGGCTCAGAACTAGGCAGGATAGCCGGCGCGTCTCTGGTTGACGATGTCATAGTTTCAACGTCGAAGCTCTGGATCGACCACAGAGGAATAACCGCGAGTGAGATCGCTATGCACGTGGAGGAATGGGCGCAGTCGTTTCTGCCCCGAGGCTCTTTCGCGGTCAGGGCGAGGAATCTGGGACAGGGGGTATGTGACCTATCTAGAAGAGAAATAGAAACAGAGATAGGAGCAAGGATATCGGGTGAAAGCAGACCAGTGGACTTGGATGACCCAGACTTCGAGATTGCAGTTGTATTGGCCGGGCAGGATTACTCATCAGGATACTGGGACGATACACAGCAGAACGACCTCATCCTTTGGGGGCTAAGGGACGGAAAATTTGCTGGCACCTACAATGGAACATCTCCCACAGACCGACCTTTCTTCAAGCCAGTAACACTAGACCCTAGGTTAGCACGACTGATGGTCTCCCTGTCATTCTCCAGAGGCCCTCCTTCCATGATAGTCGATCCTTTCTGTGGGACTGGGGGCATAGCCATCGAAGCCTCATTGCTGGGTTTGGAAGTTCTAGCCAGCGATCTCGACTCCAGGATGGTAGAAGGAACAAGATCCAACCTTGATTGGGCCATGGGGTCCGGATCATACAAGATTGAAAGATCCCATGCGGACTCCATTCACGAAACCTGGGGGGAAGTAGATGGGTGCTCCTTCGTCTTCGATCCCCCATATGGGAGGAATGCATGGACCTCGGAGGACGGATTGGATGTGTTCCTAGGTGCGTTATCATCCGCTGGCAGGATGTGCCCAGGGGGAACCATTTGCACTATGCTTCCATCCAGTCCGGACGCTCTGGACGGTCCCTTATCGGAAGAGATCCAGGTTATGGGCATGGGGTGGGCCATGATGAAGAAAAGAATCCGTGAGACTGGATGGACGGTTTCCATGGCTTCTCCGGTAAGAGTCCACAAGAGCCTATCGAGGCTGGTGGTACTCTGCCACCCGGCGCATTGAATATGGGTCGGCCACGCTGGGAGAAAGCGTGGACCGTTAGGGTAGTCTGGATATCCTTCCGGCCTTCGGAGCCGGAGACGTGGGTTCGAATCCTGCACGGTCCGCCAAAAATCTCCACCAAGACGATGAGTTCGAGCCCTACTCTTGAAGTAGAATTTAACTGATAATTTTGGAAATGAACGACTCGAATTTCTCTACCGATTTGCCGCATTCCTCGAGGTCTTCTGCATTCATTACCATCTTTAGCTCTCCAGAGTAATCCCCAACCACGCAGGGAGTCTTCCCGTCCGTAAACTGAGATAGCGCTTCTTCCTGCTCATTGATGTGTAGAAGTTCTATAGGGACTCTTTGCCTTTCCTCGTATTCCTTCCATTGCTTCTTCTTAGAGACTCCACGATGCGTGATATCACAAAGTGCACAATGGGCCGTACCTCTTATTTTGCCCCATACGTAGGCTAACTCACCCATTATTCCACCATCTGCATTGTATACTCCATACAACCTATCCATGCCAGTCTGGATATCCAAGTGGATTTCAAAGAATGTTTTGTGGACTGAATGACAGAGATTCGAGGATCCACCCGATACTGCATTTTACTTCAGGATTTGATGATATCTCGATATATCTCTCCACTTGGCCTTAAGGTGCGCTCCTGGGTCTCGAAGTTGACGTGGTATAGGCCGAATCGCATCTTGTATCCCTCTGCCCATTCGAAGTTGTCCATCAGAGACCAGTGGTGGTAGGAAATCACGTCCCTGCCATCCTTGATAGCCTCGGATATAACCCAAAGGTGGCGCATTAGGTGCACAGGCCTCAGGGAGTCATCAGAGTCGGCGACCCCATTCTCGGTTATCTCAATCGGGACCTCCAATTCTGAGACGAAGTCAATAGCTCTCCTAATCCCCTCTGCATACATCGGATAGCCGAACTCGGTGGCAACCTCGTTCTCCCTCTTTGAGAAGGCCAGCTTCTCGGTGGATGTAGGCAAGAACAGACCAGTGATGAAGTGGGTGTAGTAGTTCAGACCCACGAAGTCTAGGGATCCCTTGGCATCAGGGATCCTGGATCCCAGCATGCTTCCCCTGGTAATCGCCCTCCTCCATGATCCGTTCCAAAGCCACTCCAGTAGGCGGGATACAGGCCAGTCTATCGGGCTCCAGCGATTTGCTGGATCGAACAATGTCACGTTCTTCGCTATTCCCAGTTTACATTCCGGAGCTCTCTCCTTAAGTCTCTTGTAGACCATCGAATGGGCTCTCATCATGTTCTTCATCACCCTGAGAGTCAGGAATATGCTCCTCCTTCCGGGGGGGAACTCCCCCAGCGTGTACCCCATCGCTGAGAATACCGTAGGCTCGTTGATCGTGCACCAGACCTCCACCCTGTCTGACAGGGCATCGAAGACTCTCTCTGAGTAGGACAAGAAGTCGCCCAGGTTCTTCTCATCAGCGAATCCTCCCTTTTCCTCCCACCATGATGGGTGGGAGAAGTGATGAAGAGTGGGCATCGGCCTGATTCCCCTTCCTAAGAGGTCGTCTACCATATCCGAGTAGGTCCTCATGGCTTCCTCGTTCCACTCCCCGGGGCTGGGCTCGAGCCTGCTCCACTCTATCGAGAATCTGTACGAGTTCACTCCTATTTCGGACAGGAGGTCGAAGTCGTCCCTCCAAAGATTCCAATGGTCGCATGCCTCGCCGCTTCTCTCCTTGCCAGCTCTTTCTTCGAAGTCCGTCCAGTTGTTGCTTTGGTTGCCCTCTATCTGGTGAGCAGCGGTTGCAGTCCCCCAGATGAATCCCTCCGGGAATGCCAAATCTCCCGTATCTATCTCGTCCCAATTGTAGTGGGGCTCCGGGAAGGCCCTCCTTCTGTATGTGATAAGGCTGATTTTGAAGATTACAAATATGATGAACCCTGCTAGAGGTATTTGCCATACCAGGTCGTCCATGGTCCTTGCAGGGAAGCCCACGTATTGGAATTTATTCTACTCACTTCTTCCGTCTGTCACGAAGCCCTGCCACCTTCTCATGTAGTCTACGAAGACCTGGCTCAGACCCTGGGAGATCAGGTGCTCAGGCGTGAAGGGGGGCCTTTCGGGGGAGTATCCCGCGTCATTCAGCTTGGACGCCCACTCTGAGTGAGCGATGGCCACCCTTGCGACTCCTACCATATCGGCCCCTTCATCGATTACGAACTGGGCATCAGAAGCGTCCCAAACCGAGCCAGTCGAGATTATACCAGCATCGGCCCCCAACTCATCTCTGAATATTCGTGTTATCGTCCGGGGGTCGTCCTCGCCCCGTGGTCCCTTGAATGCGTCCCAGCATGAGATGTGTATCATGTCAACGCCCCATCCTCCCATCATCTTTGACAGCTCCAGGCTCTCTGCTAGCGTGACCCCCACCTCATGCTCGGGGGAGATCCTGACGCAGACTAGGAATCGCTCGGATGTTCGGTTCCTGACCTCACTAATCACCTCTCTTAGGAAGAGCGAGCGTCCCTCTAGGTCTCCTCCCCAGCGATCGACCCTACGGTTGGTCCGTGACCCTAGGAACTGGCAGATCAGGTAACCGTGCGCTCCATGAATCTCGATCCCATCGAAGCCGGCTCTCTCGCATCTCTCTGCTGCCTCTCCGAAAGACGACACTAGCTCTAGTATCTCGTCTTCTGATAGGGCTCTGCACTCTTCTTCTACCCCGTTCTCGAGGTTCTTGCTAGCTGATACTGGTTGCATGCCTGTGAGGCTTCTAGGAGCTCTGAGGCCACCGTGGAAGATCTGGACCAGGCTGAGCGCCCCATTGCTTCTGATTCCTGTGGCCAGCTCCTCTAGCCTTGGGACGTGGTGGTCTCCCCAGACTCCCATCTCTCCTTCCCATGACTTGCCGCTGGGGTGCACGTGGCTCGCCGCTGTGGTGACTATCCCGAAGCCCCCCTCGGCTCGCCTCAGCAGCCAGGATATCTCCTCGTCAGACAGGGTCCCGTCCTCGTGGGACTGCTTATTCGTCATCGCAGCCAGAACGGTCCTGTTGCGTACGCTAATCGAGGTTCCGGGGATGCTCCACTGTGTAGTGACCGGGTCAGCCATGGAATCACCTACACGGCCCTGAGGGCCCTCGCCTGTCGGCGAGGACCGCTCAGTCCTTGCGTCTTCCAGCAACTAGTATCGCTGCTCCTAGCACTGATGCCAGGCCAGTGAGGGCTGTGAATCCTGGGAGGATTCCACCGCTGTCACCACCATCCACTGGGTCCACTGGTTCGTCTGGCACACCGTCTCCGTCAGCGTCGTCGTCCGCGTTGTCGCCAACTCCGTCTCCGTCCGTGTCGGTGGTCTCGCTTGGGTCTGTGGGGAATGCGTCAGCGTTGTTGCCCACTCCATCGCCATCCGAGTCGACCTTCTCGTTCGGGTCGTTCGGGAACGCGTCCGCGTTGTCTCCTAGTCCGTCTCCGTCGGTGTCTCTGCTCTCGTAAGGATCGGTCATGAAGGCGTCCGAGTTGTCTCCAACACCGTCACCGTCGTAGTCATTCCACTCGCCTGCGTCGTTCGGGAACGCGTCCGAATTGTCTCCGTAGCCGTCTCCGTCGGTATCCGTGTTCTCATTGGGGTTCGTGGGGAAGGCGTCCGATGTGTCCGGGGTGCCGTCGTTGTCGTCGTCATCGTCGGCGTTGTCTCCGATTCCGTCACCGTCCGAGTCTGCGTACTCGTTGGGGTTGTTCGGGAACGCGTCCTCCGCGTCTCCGACCCCGTCTCCGTCCGCATCGTTCGACTCACCGCTGTCCAGCGGGAAGTCATCGAAGTCGTTGGGTACACCGTCTCCGTCCGCGTCGTCGTCCTCGTTGTCGCCAGTGCCGTCTCCGTCCGTGTCCGTGGTCTCGTTCGCATCTTCGGGGAAGTCGTCGGCGTTGTCGCCAACCCCATCCCCGTCCGTGTCGGTGGTCTCGTTCGCATCGAAGGGGAAGTCGTCCTGGTCATCGTTAACTCCGTCTCCATCGCTGTCCTCGTCGGTGTCGTCGGTTCCATCGTTGTCCGCGTCGGTATCGGCGTTGTCGCCTACTCCGTCCCCGTCTGTGTCAACCCACTCGGTGCTGTCCTCTGGGAAGGCGTCTATGTTGTCACCGTAACCGTCCCCGTCGGTATCCGCCGTCTCCGTCGAGTCCCATGGGAAGTCATCGGAGTTGTCCCCGACACCGTCACCATCAGCATCGTTGGTCTCTTCAGGGTCGTTCGGGAAGTCATCGGAGTTGTCCCCGACACCGTCATCGTCACTGTCGGACCACTCCTCTGGGTCCTCTGGGAACCTGTCTTCGAAGTCGTTGTAACCGTCACCGTCGGTGTCAGGTGATCCGAACACGACCTCTATGGATGCGATATTGCCTCCTGCCATGAGGTCAACGCAATCGCTGGTCACGATGGTGCCGTTGTAGCTCCATGAGACCACCACTAGACCGGACTCCTCCGCGGCTCCTCCGCAGAGAGTCCCGTTAAACTCCACCGGTGTGTCATCGTCGGCGTCGTCTCCCGGGAAGTAGAAGGTCATCTCACCGGACTCGTCTACAGTGGCGTTGTAGTGCATTTCCCAACCGTAAACCATCACGGGATAGTTCCCGTTGGTGTTGTTGGCTAGGTCCTCGAACCATAAGTGCAGGATTGCGCATGAAGCCTCGGCCCCGTTCATTGTGAACGGGGGGGCCTCCCCATCGAAGCACTCACTGGGCTGCTGCCAATTCGCTTCCATCTGGGCAGCCTCGGTCTCGTTCAGCACGCCGTCTCCGTTGAAGAAGTCGTAGTCTATCTTCATCCTGACCTCTTCGTCAAGCGTTGTGCGCTGGGTGATTAAGACCATGGCCGTGCCATTGCTTGCATCCACCTCGACCAGCTCTGCGTGGTAGTCCTCTCCGATCGCGAAGTCCTCTGGGTCGAAACCGTCTCCATCGTCATCATAGTCCTCCCTTGGTAGGCAGTCGGGCCAGTTGTCCCCGTCCTCGTCCTCCCACAGATCACCAGTGATGAATCCCCAGAAGAGGCCAACGTCATCCCCATTGTCATCCTGCAGATCAGCCTGGACCATCATAATGCACATGCTCGGGACATCAAGCTCCCAATCCCAAACCATGGTGGAGTTTTCAGCCTCGAAGAACTCCTCGTACTGGATCATCGCACCGGACTCGTCCTCCCCATCAGGGCAGTCATCGTTTCCATCGTTGACCTGGTTAATCCATATCTGCGATCCGTCGCTGCAATCGAACCAGTTTATTGGATCGCCATTTTCGTCGTACTGCTGTTCATCTGCTCCGTCCTCACAGTCTTCCACCTCGTCGTTGACCCACTCGAATGGTATCTCAGAGCCATCGCCGCAGACGAACGTGGTATCTCCAGGTGACTCAGCCGACCACATAAGATTGTAGGAGTGGTTCTCCTCTAAGCCGTCCAAGGTCCAAACCATGGACCAGTTGCCCGGTTCGAGGGCATAGCCGGATTCCATCATCATTACAACCAACTCTTCCTCTGATAATTCGTCATCCTGGTCCATTTCGTCTCCGTCACCGAACAGCATCTGGAAGATGTCTATCCCCTCTATTTCCTGCAATCCGTTGTCGTCGACCTCTAGGCTGACGTCCACAGGCCATTCCCATTGGCACGGGCCATCAAAGCCGAAGCTTCCACCTTCGTATCCTTGTGGATCGTTTTCCCAGTCGATCTCCTCTTGTCCCCAGTCTAGAATAGTGTATTCTATGTCTACTACGCACGTGGAGTTCTCGATTACCATCATCCAATCAGTGCTGACCGACTCGCTTGTCATTGTGAAGTTCACAGCATCCGGATATTCTTGATCATCGTAGGAGCAACCAAAGAAATCCATGATCCCCTGGGAGCAGTAGCTCCACATCAGAGTGTAGTTGTTCCCCTCGTCGAGTCCTTCGACGGTCCAGGTCAGACCGAGTTCCGTTGCTTCGTCGATCTGTGGGTAGCTTGTCTCGTAGCATTCGAATCCGCCGTCTGGCAATTCTTCGCAGTCGTCTTCCGATGATAGGTCGGTGTCCCCGTCATTCATGCAAACGTAGTTGCTGGGACCGTCTTGCCAGCAGTGGTCGTAGTAGTCGGCTGCCTCGTACCATTCCCAATCTAAGGATCCGCTGCCGTAGTCGTACTCCAAGGCTACGTTATCCGAGCCACCGTACTCATCGCATGGTCCCTGGAAGTTGTACGAGTAACTAGAGACCATATCCCATCCTTCGCTAGTCTCGTACAGGTTCACGTAGATGTGTACTTGACAGGTCGTGGAGTGTGTCTCCATGTAGAACGTCTCGGACATTTCCTCGGCCGTGGCGTTGAAGTCGACCATCACCATGTCATAGTAGGAATCATCTGTTCCGTAAATGCTCATGTCAATCGACAGGGAGTAGTTGGTGCCAACCACAAGGTCCTCTACCGTTAGCTCCATGGTGTGGTTTCCGGGCTCTATCTCCGGCATCGCCATCCAGGGGGCCTCGCACTCCCAGTGTGTGCCCATGTCCTCGCATCGATCGTTATCCATCCATTGATAATGCTCTGGCTCGCCGTCATTGTCTTCCCAGTCCCACTCATCCTGCCAGCACATAAGGTCAGGCCCGTCTTCCATGCAATGGTCGAACTCCAACATATCTGGAGTTCCTATTTCCCATTCCACGCTGTCGTAGGTGAGTGTGAACGGAGATGGAGGCTGCTCGCATGGGCCATTGAAGTAGAAATTGTCGTATCCGACTCGATCACTCCACCCATCCATCTCCTCGTAGAGATAGACGTTGATGCCGACATGGCAGGTGTAGTTGTCGGTTTCAATGTAGAACGTCTCGGACATCTCCTCCGCCGTGGCGTTGAACTCGAACATACCCGAGTCGCCATCGCAACCCATCATGTTCTGGCAGACATCGAAGTACCATTCAACGCTGTAGTTTGTCCCTACCTCGAGGTCCTCGATAGTCAGCACCATCGTGTGGTTTCCGGGCTCAATCCCCGGGTTGTTCCAATACGTCTGGCACTCCCAGCTGCCGTCGGTGAGCTCCTCGCAGTCCTCGTAGTCGTTGGTCCAGCCCCAGTCCTCGTTCCAGCACTCGTAGCCGTCTCCGTCATCGTGCTCGTCGCAATTGTCGAAGGTTTCGTAGTTCCAATCCTCCTCCCATAAGACGCCGTCGTATGTCAGGGTGAACGGGGATGGGGGCTGCTCGCATGGCCCGTTGTAGTCGAAGTGGTCAGATCCCATGTGGCTGTTCCACCCGCCCATTTCCTCGTAGAGCGTGACGTATATGCTCACGCCACAGGTGTACTCCGTGGTCTCCATGTAGAAAGTCTCTGACATCTCCTCCGCCGTGGCGATGAACTCGAATTCCATGTATTCGTAATCGCACCCTGCCATGTTCTCGCAGATGTCGGCCGAGATGCTGACGCTGTAGTTTGTCCCTACCTCGAGGTCCTCGACAGTCAGCACCATCGTGTGGTTACCGGGCTCAATCCCCGGGTGGTTCCAATACGTCTGGCACTCCCAGCTGCCGTCGGTGCGCTCCTCGCAGTCCTCGTAGTGGTTGGTCCAGTCCCAGTCCTCGTTCCAGCACTCGTAGCCGTCTCCGTCCGCGTCCTCGTCGCAATTGTCGAAGGTTTCGTAGTTCCAATCCTCCTCCCACTCGACGCCATCCGCTGTCAGGGTGAACGGTGATGGGGGCTGCTCGCATGGCCCGTTGTAGTTGAAGTGGTCAGATCCCATAGGGTTGTTCCACCCGTCCATCTCCTCGTAGAGCGAGACGTGTACGCTCGCGCTACAGGTGTACTCCGTGGTCTCCATGTAGAACGTCTCGGACATCTCCCCCGCCGTGGCGGTGAAATCCGACTCCATGTTCTCGCTGTGGCAACCCCCCATGTTCTCGCAGATGTCGGTCGAGATGCTGACGCTGTAGTTTGTCCCGACCTCCAAATTGTCCACCGTGAGAATCATTGTGTGGTTTCCGGGCTCAATCCCCGGGTTGTTCCACCAAGTCTGGCACTCCCAGCTGCCGTCGGTGAGCTCCTCGCAGTCCTCGTAGTGGTTGGTCCAGTCCCAGCCCTCGTTCCAGCACTCGTAGCCGTCTCCGTCCTGGTCCTCGTCGCAGTAGTCGAAGGTGTCGTAGTTCCAATCCTCCTCCCACTCGACGCCATCCGCCGTCAGGGTGAACGGTGATGGGGGCTGCTCGCATGGCCCATCGAATCTGAAGTATTCGTAGACCCAGTTGTTTCTCCAGGAATTGCCGTCCTCGTCCCAATTGAGATTGTACCTTTGGAGGTTTAGGTCCACGCTGCAAGAGTAGTTGTCCGTCTCAACGTAAAACGTGATGGTCTCAGTATCAGAGGTCGTGTTGAACTCGAACTCCATGTTCTCGTTGTCGCAACCTCCCATGTTCTGGCAGATATTTACGCCGATCGTAAGTCCGTATGACATGTTCTCCTCCACGTCAATGGTGAGTTCCATGGTGTGGTTGCCCTCCTCGATTTCCTGCCTCTCGACGCTCCACTCGTTGATGCAGTACCATTCTCCAGTCGAGTTGTCCTCCTCGCAATCGTTCTGATGGCTGGTCCAGTCTGGCTCCCCATCGCCGTCGTGGTCGTAGTCGTCGTTCCAGCAATTCCAGTTGAATCCGTCCTGTTCGCAGTGGTCGAAGTATTCCATGTTGTATTCCACCTCGTACTCCTCGCCGTCCACGGTCAGAGTGAAAATATCGGGGGCCTCGCATGGCCCATTGTAGTAGAAGTGCTCATTCTCGTGCGTCCCGTTGGACTGGAAGTCTCCGTTGGAGTTCCAGTACCCGTGTTGCACGTCGAAGTAGTAGTGGAGGCTGCAGGTTGACTGGTGTGTCTCCCAGTCCCATGTCTCTGTGTGGTTGCCTGAAGAAGTGCCGTTGAAGTATATGGAGACCTGCTCGTTGTAGTAGGGACTGCCTTGCTCGTTAACGTCGAAGTATCCCGATATTCCGTAGGCCTGCCCATCCTCGATTTCATCGATTAGTAGCTCGAAGGAGTGGTCACCTGGCCAGACAAGCGGCCTTTCGTAGTGGACGATGCAGCTCCACGTCCCCGTCGAGTTGTCCTCCTCGCAGTCCTGCATGTGCCTTTGGGTCCAGTCTGGCTCCCCATCACCGTCGTAGTCGTAGTCGTCGTTCCAGCACTCGTGGTCGAAGCCGTCCTCGATGCACTCGTCGAACTCTTCGTATTGAGGGATTTCCCCGTACTCCTCGCTGTCCATGAATAGGGTGAGTTTGGACTCGTCCTCATCGCAGGGCCCTTGCCAGTTGTAGTGATTGGCTTCGAAGGTACCGAAAGTGGACCATGATCCGCTTGCCCATTCTCCCTCGTAGATTATGTAGTGGGCGCCCAGGTTGCAAGTGAACCAGTCCGTGGTGAAATCGGTATCAACCGATGCAGATGTTCCGTTGAAGTAGACGTCCTCGTACATGTCGCCGTCCGGGGCGTACACCGAAGTCATAATTCTCCAGGATGAGTCAGGCAGCCCGGATGCCATCCACTCAATGGTGTGGTCTCCAGGCCAAATCAGCGGGTTCTGAGTGTGTTGTATGCAAACCCATTGGCCGTTGGAGTCCTCCTCGCACCTGTCTAGATCGAACTTCACCATGAAACGGTCTGCTATGCCATCATTTTCTTGTTCGTCCAGGCTGCAGAACCAGAATCCCCCATACCTTTCACAGTCGACTACATCCGCGGAGTAGTGGGGTACCCTCTCATACTCCTCTCCATCGAGCTCTGTCGTTACGGCAAGCTCTCCATCGCACCAACCGATGAATTTGTCGTCGTTGCGCAAAGCCTCTGTTCCGTTTTCTTCCCAATTTAGCCTGAAGTCGGAGTATCCTGAACAGGTCGAGTTGCTGACATCCCAGTAGAGATCATCCAATTCTATGCTGATTTCTCCGTTGCTGTCGGATCCGAAGACCTGGTTTACGTTATTGTAGAAGCTCAACGGATCACTGAAGTCGTACACATACACGTATACGTTAGCAGTGTAATTTGTGTTCGGGTCCAGGCCGGAAACGTAGTACTCTAGGCTGTAGTTGCCCTCTTCCATCAAAGGATCCACGTTGTCTACTACGCAAACCCAGGATCCTGTCGAGTCATCGCAGTATTCGAAGTACTCGGTGTAGTCCGGGTAGTTGTAACTCCCGTCGCCATCGATGTCGATCTCGCAGTTCCATCCATCGTCCCAGGAGTTCGGAGTGCACGATAGGATGTCCACGTCGGATGGCCATGGGACTTCGACCTGATCGTACAGCGTCCCATCGACGTGTAATTCGTAGTCACCGTACCAAATCTCGTCGTGGTCCGCCTCTACCGAGGCCATGGGTGATAATGCCATCAGGACCATCATCAGGGTCATCGTCAGGCTTCTTGTCTTGCTTGCACTGGTGTTGCTCATAAGGTGCCTCGGCTTACATCGAATTATTAAGTTCCACGTAGGATTATCTTCTACCGTTTTTCAGGTATTTCCCATATCGTCACTTTGTCCCCATCGGCTTCGGTTTCGCTGACAATAGAGAAGCCGTGTTCCTCAAGGACGCTCAAATCGAAGCATTGAGCTCCATCGTGAGTAAGCTCCACGGGGGAGACCGAGACCCTAACCCTGTCAACGAGTCCGCTGTCCAGGAATCTCGACCAAGTGTCCAGTCCCCCCTCTACGAGTAGTGACTGAACGCCCATGTCCCCTAGCATGTCTAGTATCCTCGCGATGGGTATTTCATGCTCGGGTATAACGACCCTCTCCACATGTTGCTCGTCTCTCGAAGAGTCGTGCTCAGAGGACTGGATTAGAAGCGTCGGTGCCTTCGAATCGACCATGAGCTTGCAATCCTTGGGGATTCTATCATTGGGGTCGACGACCACTCTCTTTGGCTGTTCTCGGGGTTCTATCTCTGGTCCCCTTACGGTCAGGGAGGGATCGTCTCTGATGACCGTGTCAACCCCTACCAGGATTGCCATGGAATCAGCCCTTATCTCATGTGCCATTTGCAGCGATGAGTCTGAGCTGAACCTGACTGCTGGTTTGGATGGATCCCCGTCTATTCGTCCCTTAGCATCCGTAGATGCCTTCAGTGTGACGAGGGGCCTCCTCTCCTTGCACCAGTGAATGAACTCCTTCATCTGACTCTCGCACTCATCCTCTAGCACACCCGTAACGACTTCGACACCGCTTTCCTCGAGTGTTCTAGCCCCATCTCCCCTGACAGTTGGATTGGGATCCATAGCGCCTATCACGACCTTTGAGACGCCAGCCCATAGGAGCGCCTCAGTGCAGGGAGGCGTCCTGCCGAAGTGATTGCAGGGCTCTAGGGTGACGTATACCGTGGTCCCTCTGGTAGCTACCCCCTTTGACTCGGCGTCCGCGATTGCCATCTGCTCTGCATGAAGGCCACCTATATGGTCGTGCCATCCCTCGGCAACAACCTTGTCCTCTCTGACGAGAATGCAGCCGACTAGAGGGTTTGGCATCACTCTGTGACGACCCCTCTCTGCGAGCTCGATGGCCCTCCTCATGTACTGTTCCGCCTCTGTCATCCCAGCACCCCGTCCTAGCCCACACTCATGATTTCTCGCTTCGGCAGTATTGAAGTCCGATGCTGGCGCTGGAGACATCGTGCCACTAGTAGCATGCATCACCAACCCGAACGCAAGAGACGGAAAACTCGGGAAGAACTTCCACAAGATAGAGGAGGCGCTTGCTTCTTCTGGGTTGGATCACGACGTCTTCATGACTGAGGGTACCGGTCATGCCATAGAGATGGCGAGCGGTCTCAGAGACAGCGATTATGACCTAATTGTGGCCATCGGGGGGGATGGTACGGTGCACGAGGTCGCGAATGGCATCAGAGGTTCATCCAAGAGGCTTGGGATTATCCCGATGGGTAATGGTGATGACTTCGCCAGAGCGATGGGAATCCCCCTCATGGACCTCCAAGGCGCCATAGACGTACTTAGAAATGGCACCGACTACACTGTCGGGGGCATAAGGGTCGAGGGTCCCAGAGCACCCGAATACCCCGGGATCCCCTCTCCCAAGCACTTTCCAGTGACAGGAGAACCGTCGAAGGAGGGCAATCTGGTGAGATGGTCATTCCTGGAGTGCGACGGAGGCGTGACATCTTCGATCAACCGCATGAAGGAAGAGGGCCACTTCTCTTGGATCAGCGGGCAGAAGAAGTACACATTCTTGGCGATCAAGGCCATTCTCTCATGGAAGAGTCAGATGGCTTGGATAAAGGTTGACGACCAACCCGGGCGGAAGGTCGACCTCACTGGACTTTTCGCGATGATGCAGGCTGAGACATTCGGAGGGGGTTACCGCGTCGCACCAGGGATGCAACCCTTCGGAGACAGTGCCTCCATCGTTCTCGGCTTCGGCCTGACCAAGTTGCAGATGCTGAGTGTCATGGGGCCATTGGAGAAGGGACAGCACGTCGGCAAGTGGGGCAAGATAAGCATGGAACCCTGCAGGAGATTCGAGATCAAGGCTCTGGACTCGGAGGGGAACCCGACGGACGAGAAGGGACACGAACCCCCTTTGTTCATCAGTCTGGACGGAGAGATATCCATGACCACTCCCGTCAGCTTTGAGTTCCACCAGGGCCAGCTGAACGTCAGGGGCGGCCAGAGACCACCTAATGTTTAGTGGCGCAGACGGAGAGATTTGAACTCCCGAGTCACTAGGACACCGGATTTCAAATCCGGCGCAATACCAGGCTATGCGACGTCTGCAGCAAGCCTTCGTGTTGCATCACACGGATGAACCTTGAGCATCACAGGCCGTATGTCCCCGGCCTGCACCAGTCTGGTAGGCTCGAGGCTGCATCAGGATGGGTGAGACCCACGAATAGCACCATAATCAGTATGAAGAAGGCTGGGAACAGCGCCGTCATGGTGAGTATCCCCGAGTCCTCATCCCCATACAGGTGCATGAAGATGGCAGCTATCATGATGAACTTGGGTATGGCGATGATGGTGAGTATCCACAGTGTGATTACCTTCTCCTCCGTCCCTAGGGACTCTGCCACTGGATCCAAGTTCGCTCCGACCGCGAGCACCTCGATTAGGGTCAGTATCATCAGTCCATAGAAGTTCAACCAGTAGAGGTCCATTCCCAATACAGTTTTTTCAGCCATTTGTTTTACCTCAGTATAGATAGAAGAACGGGAAGACGAGGACCCAGACCAGATCCACGAAGTGCCAGTAGAGTCCGAAGTACTCTATCGAGACCGCGTTGTCAGGGGTGTATCCCCCCCTGGCCGCCTTCAGAGTCATGTAGGTCAGGCCTACGATTCCACCCAGCACGTGAGCCCCGTGCGTCCCCGTAGTCACATAGAATGTGGTTGCACTGACTTGGATATTAGCGAACATCTTGCCTCCTTGATGGGAACCGTCCTGCATCATCGCATACAGTGCGCTATCCTCCGGTATCGAATAGTCCTCTGGGTGCTTTTCGATGTATTCTGTGTCGAACGCGTGGTGCTGATAATTATCAGCATTGATCAGGTAACCCTCTGCGTATAGTGATTTTATTGTCGAGTCTCCGTGATTGAACTCGTGTAGGAACTCGGGGAGAGGGAATCCTAGGAACCACTCCACCATCTTCAGTGTCAGGAAGACTATCGCCAGGAACCAAGTTGTACCGAGATATCGAGTCACCTTCCTCCTCCTGACGTCCTCGTCGATGTCCTTCTTTTTCGCATAGCGAAGTGCCTGAACTATCGTGAATGAGGACACGATCAGAGCGAACGTGTTTATCGCTCCGGGTGCTATGTGGAACCAACTCGATGCGATCAGGTGACCGGCGGGCTCGAAGCAGGTCACCGCCGTCCCCTCGACCCACTCGCCTGAGTGGAAAACAGTCTTGCAATTGGGAATCCCGAGCCTGTAGCGCATGTATGTGCTGAATAGAGCAGTGAAGACCATCATCTCAGACATCAGGAACATCCACATCGCCACCTTCCTGATGTCTATGTTCTGGAATGGCGCTCCTGTGGACTTCGGCTCGAAGATCTCGCCATGCATCCCAAAGCTCATGTCTTGCCTCCACCAGACGAGGAGGCTGAATGAGACTACCCCCAAGCCCACAAATATCAGCGGGATGTTCCCCCAGCCTTGGAATTCGCCCCATTCGAACGTGGCTGCTAGAGAGAACAGGAAGATGGCGACTCCCATGCTGAGTATGAAGGGGGACCAAGAGTTGTGGGGTGCCCCGTGGTTCCAGTCATGAGGTCCCCACGCGCTTGGGTGGTGATCCGCATCGCTCAATGTGTCACCTCCCCTTTGTCCCCTTTGTCCTCATCTTCGACCATTAGCCTCTGGAACCAGCTAGAGAGCCAGCCTGGCTCGTTCGCGATATGCTCGTTCGCGTCCTTTAGAGTCGGGAGCCCCCAAGACCCGTCGTCTAGCTTGTACAGGGTGTGGTCGGGTGGGGGGGAGCTTGTCATCCACTCGAAGGACCACCCGCCCCATGGGTCATCCGGAGCATCCTCTCCCCTGACGGATGAGACGATCATGTTGAAGACCATGATGAAATTGGAGAAGAAGAATATGAAGCCGGAGACCGTGATGAACATGTTCCACCCAGCAGCTTCCATCGGGAGGGAACCCAGAGCCTCCTCCGTCGTCACGAAATACGTGTGATGCCTGCGTGTCATCCCCCAAACACCTAGCCTGTGCATCGGCCAGAAGAGGGCGTTGTAGGAAACGAAAGCCGTCAGGAAGTGCAGGACTCCGAGTTTTTCACTGAGCATCTTCCCCGTGGCCTTGGGCCACCAGTAGTATATGCCCGCGAAGAACCCGAAGACGGTACCGCCGACCAAGACGTAGTGGAAATGGGCCACCACGAAGTAAGACTCGTGGAGATGTGTATCCATCGCTATCGATGGGAAGAACATCCCTGAAATTCCGCCCAGTGTGAACGTTATCAGGAACCCCAAAGCCCATAGCGTGTGTGTCCTGTAGACTAGCGACCCCCCATGCATTGTCATCAGCCAGTTGAAAATCTTGATTCCTGTAGGGACTGCGACAAGCATAGTCGTGAGCATTGTTACGAATCTTAGCGTGGGGCTCATGCCGCTTGTGAACATGTGGTGGCCGTAAACGATGAATGCTACCACTCCGATACCGGCCAGAGCGTAGACCATGGACCTGTAACCGAACACAGAGCGCCTCGAGCTTGTTGCGAGAACCTCGGAGATTATGCCGAAGGACGGTAGGATAACCACGTATACCTCTGGATGGCCGAAGTACCAGAATAGGTGGCTCCACAGCAAGGGGTCCCCTCCAGCCGCAATGTCATAGAACGCGGTCCCAATAACCCTGTCCAAGTAGACTTGAATCAGCCCCACCCCGAATGCGGGTATCGAGAGGAAAAGCATCACGTTGGCCACGAGTATTGACCAGCTGAATAGAGGCATCTGCATCCACCCCATTCCGGGCGCTCTCATTACCGCCATCGTGGTTAGGAAGTTGATACCAGTGAGTGTCGAGGAGGCGACTAGCATTATTTGCCCAGCAGCCCACATGGTGGTTCCATAGTGGGCTCCCTCGCTCACGGAGTACGGGGCATAACCTGTCCACCCGGTATCCGCACCGTGACCGGAAAATACTCCAGTGAAAATTAGTAATGCCGCGAACGGCTGCAACCAGAATGACATGGCGTTTATCCTTGGAAGCGCCAGGTCCGCTGCCCCCAATTGGAGGGGTATCATCCAGTTCGCAAAGCCGTTAATCATCGGCATGGCTGCCAGGAAAATCATAGTAGTGCCATGGAGCGTGAAGAACTGGTTGTACTGCTCCTGAGTCAGGAAATCGTTGCCAGGAACTGCCAACTGTATTCTGATGATCATCGCCATTATTCCACCAACTCCGAGGAAGAACAGCCCTGCGATGAAGTACAGAGTGCCGATTTTCTTGTGGTCTGTGGTTGTCAGCCAGTCCGCCAGCCAAGGTGCGAAGTTATCCCAATCGAAGGCCTCAGGGTCCTTTCTGTAGAAAACGAACACCAGAGTGAATGCCAGCAGTGTCGCGGTAACGATGATTAGGACGCCCAGAACTACGAACGGATCCGCTTCATCAAGGACTTCTACTGGTCCTCCGAGAGTTATCGCGAGCTTGTTCCACATGTCACCGGAAGTGCCCCCCCCGGCTCCGTCTGCATTGCCGTTGACCGAATTGACATGCAGAATGAAGTCTACGTTCGTGTCTGTTGCCGGCGCAGTCCAGGTTAGAGTCCACGAGACTTGGTCGTTTCCTGCTTCTGTGTGCCCTACCTCGTTTTCGTTGTACAATTGAGCGGTTGCGTCGTTTACCGCTAGTGAGCCCTTGCTTGCCCACAGATGGAACCCGCCTTGATTGACATTCCCCTCTTGGCTGGGTCCACCCTCGAAAGATACGGTGATATCGTAAGTCTCCGAGTAGTTGTAGCTCTCCGGGAGACCCTCAAGCGAGGGAACAACGGAATCGGACGGGACGGCACCGTGACAATTGCATCCAGCCTGCTGGACGCCGGCAATGCCCCCTGGAAGGGATTGAGCGGAGGGGATAGCTAGCATCGCAGTAACGGCGACTAGAGCTATGACTGCGCCTTTGGTTCTACTCCTCATAACATCCACCTTAATTGTGAGTAATCAGCTTTGCTGCCATGACGGAGTGAGCATCACCGCAGTATTCCGCACATAGTACCATTGATTCGTCTGTCATTGAGTCTGAGATAGGGAGCCAGAGGGTGGTTTGCTGACCGGGCAAGGTGTCCTCTTTGGTCCCTAGGTGTTGGAACCAAGGGGCGTGCGTGACGTCTATCGAAGTCATCGTAGCTAGGTAAGTCTCGCCCTTCTTCAGACTGAGTACGGGGACGCTTCCGTACACTTCCATAGACTCAGTCCCTGTATCGCAAATGCTCGTGCTCAACTCTAAGCAGTCAAAGCTCCAGAACCACTGTTGTCCGGTGATTTCGATCACATGGTAGCACTCCGAGGAGATGGCTCCCGAGCTGTCCATGGTGTTATTCGAAAATTGGCCTTCTTCGCACTCACTACCATGCATCCCTCCGTCTGCCGATGTCCACATTGCGTCCAATGGCCCCCACGAATAGTACGTCAGCCAGACAATCAGGATGAACGGGAGAACGGTCCATGCGACTTCCAGGCGCATATCGTCATTGTGCTTGGGAAAGACCCCTAATTTGATTTCGTCGACGTTTGGGAGGCTTTCACCATCCTTGGAAGTAAACCAAAATGAGTGATGAAAGAGCCATCCAAAAGCAATAGCACCGACGACCAGAGACCAAAAAATGTAGTGTTCCCAGAGGCCCGCGAAAATCGGAGTCATCACTGACATGGTTGTTCCTGTATCCTCGGGCGAAAACGACCCTGATAAGGGTCGCGGGTAGGTCTTCTGCCCTAGACGGTAACATTCGAAGAAAAATACTACAAGACAACCCGTTTTGATTTGCACTTAGTTACCTTAGGAAGAGGCTACAAAATGAGGGAAGACATCTCCTTGCCGGATTGGGGGGATAAGAAGCACAGCATCATTGGAAACACAAATCGAGCCGCCCGCTTTGAGAAGGCAGCGATGGCCCTGGCAAATTGTATCACTAGAAACAGGGGTTCCAGTCAAGAGGGGGGCGGAATCCCAGTTTTGGTCGAGGGAAAAAGAGACGAGAAAACTCTCAGGGCCCTTGGATTCACAGGTCCTATTGAGAAGGTTAACAGAGGCTGGGACAGATCTAGGCTAATTGCGTATCTTCATTCTGAATACTGCTCGAGGTCATCACCCGATGTATCTCCACGGGTGATTCTACTGATGGACTGGGATCGGACTGGAGGCAGGATTCAGTCATCGATAAGGGATCGACTCATGGCCATGGATTGTCCAGTTGACGAGGACCTAAGAAACGTATTACTGAGAACCATGAAACCCGAGGGGAGGACAGTCGAATCGCTTATGCCTCTTGCCCCATATCTCAATCCACTGATTGAACGAATCCTGTTGGATACCGATTGATTGTTATTCCGGGATGGAGGGAGGCATCTCCTTGACGGAGTTCAGAACAAGGTGTGTGACAGAGCGCTCAATCCCGGACATACTTAGCACGTTCTTAATGAGGTCATCCAAGTCACCCCTGTCTTTTCCTCTGGCTAGGACCATCGAGTCGTAGTCCCCAGTCACGTCGTAGACCCCATACACCCTGTTGTCCTTCGCTATTTTCTCCTGGATCTCAATCAGTCGGCCCTTCTCGATCCTCAATCCTATTACTACGCTGAGCCCCCAACCAGCCTTGTCCGGGTCTAGCAGAACAGTGTATCCTCTGATGACCCCTAGGCTCTCCATCCTTCTCACTCGGTTGCTCACCGTGCCCAGAGCAACCCCTACCTCCTCCGCAATCTTCCTGAGGGAGGTTCTAGCGTCTGCCTCCAGGACCCTTAGTATCCTCTTGTCTACGTCGTCCATGCCTTCACCGGGGCACGAGGTTCAGTTAACACGGCTCATGAACATATTCTATCTCGATTCGCTCGGCAATGAACGTTTGACCGGAAATTATGACTTATTCTTCTTCTTCAGCCTCAAATGACAAATCTCTCACGCCTCTCATGATAGTTATCTCAGACTGGCTCACCATGGGGGTGACTCTGCTGCCCACCCACACCGCCAGGCAGTAACCGCTCGGGCCCACCAGTATGCGACTCCCTCGATCCGTATCCTGCAGGGAACCAACGTCCGTCCTGAGCGGCTCCTTACCCCGTAGAATGTCGTCGATAACATGTTCGTCGACATTAACGAATGGACCCGAGATCTCCTCCCTCAGTCGTCTGGCTGCTCTGGATACTGTTCGATCCAATGTGCCTTTTCTCAGTCTAGCCACTATCAGTCCTAGGTGAATCACCTTGAGCGGCCTCCACCTATTTCCCGGAATCAACTCCCTACCGCTTTTCCTGGTTCTTTCGGCACTCCATATCTCTCTGATTTCGTCTGAGGACCAGAGCAGGCTCTTCCCCCTCGACCACATATTCGATGGGACGGAATCCCAGACCTCTCTGAGCTCTCTTTCCCGCTGGTCGTCAATAGGCTGAGGAAAAGATTCTGGGTCATCGAACGTCTTCTGCGACGGAAAAGGGTCGATTATCCCGCTGCCATCTTCTTCCAGGATTCTTTCTAGAACGGCCAGAAAGAAACCCCCACCTCCAATCTCATCGTTCCAGACTCTTAGGCAGTCATTCAATTGTGATGATACTGCCTTGTCTTTCGTCGGAACTAGGTAATCTTCGGATTTAGATTCTATATCCAACTCTCCTCTGTCGTTCAACAATGGCCAATTTGTCATCCCTGGGTTCGAAGGTACCCCTGAGAGTGGATCCCCACGGGGAACCACTCTAACCTTACCACCTGCTACGACTCTCGCCACAACTGCTTCGTTCTCGATTGGATCTAGAGAGCAGGTAGAGTAGACGACTCTTCCACCGGGCTTGGTTAGTTCGACAGCTCTACTGAGTAGGTCGTACTGCAAAGAGTGTAGTGACCGACCGGCGGACGGTCGCCATTTTCCCCAGACATCAGGGTTCTTCCTCGTGGTTCCGGAGCCAGTACATGGAACATCGACTAGAACCCCATCGAACCCAGAACCTGGGACCTTGGGAATGTGTCTACCGTCATGCTGCACGACAAGCACTGTCCTAGATGCGTGTCTCTGGACGTTAGTTACCAGTGTATTCACCCTTCCGCTGATTACTTCGTTAGCGATTACGGCTCCTGAGTCCCCGAGGTGCTCGCATATCTGAGTTGTCTTCGAACCCGGGGATGCGCATAGATCAAGGATGATTTGTCCAGGAGTAGGATTGAGAGCTAGGACAGGCAGCATCGAGACCGCCTCTTGGCGAGTGATTCTTCCAGTCTCATGGAGAGCAGACATCAGGCTCTTAACCTCCCCTTCGGCAGAACCCCTCTCGAAGGGCATCTCCCATGCACTACCGGGGCCTGAGAACCATGGAATCCTATTTGCGCCGATACCCGAAAGCCAGGACTCCACCCAGTCCTTCTCTTCGCTCATCGGGTTGACTCTGACAGTCTCTGGCAATCTATCGTAGGAACCTCGGAACCATCTCTCTGGGTTCTCCCTCCAGTGGGATACTGACTTGAGAAGTATGCTGTTCTCCGCCTCCCTTCTCCAGTCGGACTCCCTGCTTGCCATGATAATGCGCGATTATCATCATCCATCAAGTGCACGTTAGTCACTGAGATTTCAGACTGACTGGAATAATGGGACATTTGGCATTGAGAATACTGACAACGGTTAAACCTCCTTTGATTCGCTGGAGCGTTACGGCATTTGCCGTAGGGGATGCATATGACACGATTCGGGTATAGAAGGAGGATCTCAAACAGGTCCTCAGAACCAACAAAGACAGATGAGATAGGGACTAAGATGAAGTTGGGAGACTTGGTCAAGCGAGCGAGGGATTTCGGAATGGCAACGGGACCATTGAAGCCCATAGAGGCACTCATGACAGTCGATCAGAAAGAATGGACTTGGCAGGTAGTTGACAGAGATGTCCTAAGTAAGTTGAGTCATAGATTGGTATTCCAGTCAGATGCCGGTCAGAGGAGGGAGATTCTGATGACTGAGGGACTGGAAACTGCAATGGGCGCAGCATCGATGATTGTGGAGCTTGACGGCGGTTGCGTCCTAATTGAGACTCTGGAACCATAGAATTCGACTCTAGTGGCCTTGAAATAGGGACTGTGGGTGCGGTGCTTCGATGGCTAAGGAGAAGAAGGGCAGCGGCATTCAGCAAGCTGCAGGACTTATTCGCTACTTCGACGAGGAATCAGAGGATGCCATACAGATTTCCAAGGGCTCTGTTTACTTTGTCTGCGTGGTGTTCAGCATCGTAGTCTATCTCGCGAATGAGCCTACTCCGGAAAACAACGTCTGGAAGTGGATGTGGGAAACTCTGGGATTCTAATTCTACAGGAGTTCCTTCTCCATCAAACCCAGTTCCGAATTCGGATCAGCTCTCACTATGGCGCTCGAGGCCCTGCTAAGTGCCCTTTCTACTGCTGGGGCGTTCTTGTCTGCAAGCGCCTCCCTGGCCCTGTCTAGATCATAATCTGCAGAGTCTAGTATCTCATCTCCTGACTCGTCAATCCCTCTCATTCTATGAACCGAGTCCTGTAGTCTAGAGATATCTTCGCTCATGCTTTCCCTCGCTACGGAGATTAAACTCTCCCAGCTGGAGGTGTGCTTCGACATCGCTCCGGATGTCGCTCTCTCGAACGCTCTGATTCGGACCGGCTCCCACGGGTTGCGTCCTAGAGATGCAACGATGTCCATTGCGCATCTGGCTCTGCTCTGGAGGGGGCCATCTATGACTATCTCATTCAAGAAGCACTTGGCAAACAGCCCGAACCCCCAATAGTGCCGGCTTGAAATAAACATCCTGACCTCTTCACTCTCGCATTCTAACTCCCAGCTTTGCTCATCGACCCTCGGCATCTCTGTCAACTTCGGGGGACTGTGCGTCCCTAGGGATCTCAGGGCTGCCTTGGAAACATCTCCCAGATACACCTTACCGAATGAGCCCCTGGTTCCAAACTGATGCATGATGCCCCCCTCGTCGAAAGCCATTTTCGGATCGGAGTCACTCACCTGTGCGAATAGTACCGAACGTTGAGGATGGACCCCCACTGGTCCGCTATCACTGGCCGCTACCTCTCCCATATCGATTAGAAGTAGCAGGGGCGATTCAAAGTTGCGTGTACGGCAATCGCTAAGTCCCTCCCATTTCAGTGACACACTATGCCACGCAGGAAGTATGGGAAGCTTCAGAAGGTGGTCGAGAGGCCACCTCCGGACAATTGTAGCAGGTGTAGGGCAGGGAAGCATTGTCCGATAGAGGGACATCCAGGGTATCAGGAAGGGGCCAGTAGGCAGTGGAAGGGGCCAGAAGCAGTCTCAAAGCGCAGTAACAAAAAGAACCCTGCAAGAAGGTGAGATTCAAGACTCACATCCCGACCCCGAATCGATGACCAATTCTTCTGTGCCTGACTATTCCGGGCAGAACCTAGGGAGAATAAGATGTGTCGTGGATGTCGGGGAAAACTCAATCGAAATCGACCCCTACGTTGCCGATTTCTTCTTCGAACCAATCTTCCTATCTGGTAGGTTTCCAGACTTGACCTGCACTGCCCAGGTATTGGGGCTCGATGGGGACGAGAAACCACTGGTGAATGTGGAGATAGTGTCTAAGAGAAGAGGTCAGAGGTACGATGCTCTTAGGATTACCAGCGAAGAGATTTTCTCGAAACCCAACAAGTTCTCGATTATTTTCGGATTTGATAGTGAGAGACTGAAGGCTCCACTACAGTTGGAAGCAGAAGTAGAGGTTAGAAACGCAGGAACTCCAATAATTGCTAGAATCCACTCCGGGATGTCGGAGTCGTTCGAGGGAAACGTCAGCTCAGATCTCTCCGACGTAAGCTCTACCGTCCGAAAGGAGAGATCGATGACCTTCTGGGACTGGCCACTAAGCAACGCTAGGCTCGAGGTCAAGGCAGACCAGAGCTGGATCAGAGAGTTTGGGGAAATAGACGTGGTTTACAATGGAGGAGATGGAGGAGTCGGAGGCTCTGAAAAGCTCACAGATGAATTCCAGGAGATCGATTTCAGTGCTGTGAGGCCCCTGATGCTTCCCAAGGACGGATTCCCAAAAGCCCCATATCACACATGTGCATCCATCATCATCAGAATGGGAAGAGATGGGACAGAGATCCCAGTCGTTAGCCATCTTGTAGACAGCAGGCCGTCTAGAAGGGGCTCTTACGGAAAGATATCAGATTTGGATGATCGCGATGGTTGGCCGTATTTCCTCTGGAGGGGAATGCACTTCAAAGAACAACCCAAGGAAGAGAAATTCCTAATCAAGAAGGGAAGGCTATGGGAGGGCTTCACGTATCTGGACTCGGAGATCTCTGACAGCATAAAGAGGGTCCAACATGATCGCTACACCAGCGTCGTGCCAACCAGGGCTTGGTTCTCATACAAGGAAGAGGAGTTCATTGTGAACTGGTTCCATTTGGATGAGTATGGTTGGAAGGTTAACTTCTATGACTAGAGCCCAGTTGGAATTCTTCCCGTCTGCTCAACTTCCTCATCTCGATTCTCTCCCTCTCCTTTTGCATCTGACTGTAGTCCAGCTGACGGCGGACTCCTCTGGGCCCTGTGGTATATCTCTCGTAATGTCTGATCCCCTATCTCCAGGTAAACCCTGGTTGTTGCAATACTCGAATGCCCGAGAAGCCTCTGGATAGTGACAAGGTCCGCACCCCTCTCAAGTAGACCAGTAGCGAAAGTATGCCTCAGGGTATGGGGACTAAGTCTGCTCTTCGGGATGTCTGAGGCGTCTGCGAGCCTGTCCATCATTTTCTGTATAGACCGAGGGTTGATCCTACGTCCCCTGCTGGAAACGAACATTGCCCTTAGCCGCACGTCTTGGCTTTCCCTAATCCTACTCTCCCTTATTGGCTCCCATGATTCCAGGACATCAACCGAGTTCTTCGTGAAAAGGACGGTCCGGTCCTTCTCCCCCTTTCCTCCTATCACCAACGCGGATAGGTCTTCCTTGTCTATATCGTCGATATCTAGAGCGCAAAGCTCTGAAACTCTTAGTCCGGTATCTAGCATTAAAGTCGATACCGGCATCGCCAAAGGGTCCTCGGACTCGCTGACCGCAATTCTGAGCCTTTCCAACTCTCTCCTGCCTAGAGTCTTAGGAAGCGATCTATTCCTTGATGGCCTTTGTATCCAGTCCGGAACGATGTGACCCAGCCATTTCAGTAGGTGAGTCAGGGCTGCTATCTTGGCATTAATCGTAGTTGGCTTGAGATCCCCGAGTCCATTCATCCAAGCATCCATTCTCCCATTGTTAGGGTCAGCAAAGAGGTGGAAATCTCTTACTGTCATTCTGGCAGACTCATCCCAAACTAGGGGCCCATCTCCTGGAAGTGATGTGGTTGAAAACGTCCTAGCAGCTACATCGTATGCCCTGATGGTGTGCGAGCTCTTCTTCTCCGAGCGTAGCTGCTGTAACCAGCATTCGTGCCACTGCAGTTCTGCTATCCTGTGTAATCTCGAAGGTAACGAGTCGGAGAGCCCGACATCTCTGGAATGGAACCTTTGGCCCAACCTACCAACCGAGTCGAATAACTTCTCTTTGCTTCTCCCTTCTTTGTTCAACCCTTCTCGCCTCCAGCCGCGAACGGCGTGTGCATCCCTGTCCCGTAGGACGTCGGTAAGGAGACGTATTGTGACTTGAATGCTTCTCTGCGATATCACACCTTGGGGCGCATTGGTATGGTAGCCAAAAATAGCCGAGTGGCTTACAGAGCGTGCTCAGACTCGTTTTCACTGGAACCGACGGAGAACGAATGTTCCTCGGAGATCTCAGAGTTACTGGAATATAGGTCGTTTAGGTGCTCTGCTACCTTCCCTGCTACGTTTACCTTGGTCGCACCCTCTATCCCCTCCAGTCCCGGGCTGGAGTTAACTTCCAGCACTAATGGGCCTCTTTCGGACTCGAGCATATCGACTCCTGCCACCTCGAGTCCTAGGGTTTCTGCGGAAAGGATAGCAATCCTCTTCTGCTCTCCCGTCAAGTCTACACCTGTAACGGACCCGCCTAGGTGGAAGTTGGAGCGGAACTCGCTCCCGTGTGCCTTACGTCGCATCGATGCGACAACCTCCCCGCCAACGACCAGTGCCCGAACATCGCTACCATGGGACTCCTTAACGTATTCTTGCACTAGGGGCCTCATACCTCTCTCGAGCATCTGGAACACCAGTTGCCTGGCCTGCTGAGAGGAGTTTACCAGAAATACTCCAGAGCCATGGGTACCCTCTGTCGACTTAACGACGCATGGTGAACCCCCCACCCTTCTTACTGCGCGATCTGTGTCCTCCCATGCCCCAACATGTGCTGTGATCGGAACTGGAACACGAGCCTCGGCCATCATCTGGCAAGCAACTAGCTTGTCTCTACTTCTCAGAATGCCCTGACTTGAGTTCAGCACTATCACACCGGTTTGCTCGAACTGCCTGACTATCGCTACTCCTCTCCGAGTGATCGAATATCCAATCCTGGGTAGAACGGCCTCGCACTCTACGGGCCAACCCTTGTGGAAGACCCTCCCTCCATTATCATCCACAACGATGGTTAGAGCGAGAGGATCAATGATGTCGACCATCCATCCTACCCTCTCAGCCTCAGTTGCCAGCCTTCTGGTGCTGTACAGCTCCGGGCCTCTAGAGAGTAGCACTAGCCTTGGTTCCATGCTCTGCGCCGCCCAAGAGACCGTCTTCAACCCTTCCTTCGGGAATTCGCGACTCTATTGTGAGTATGCATTGTGAGACTCACGAAGTCGGAGAGATTGAAAGCCTCAGGGTGGGACTGAGTCACAGAGCATGTCCGAAGACGATTCGATTGACAGAGAGTCGCTAACCTCGAACACAGTTGCGAAGCTTAGGGAAATCTGCAAGAAGCGGGGAATCCTTGTCTCTGGGAAGAAATCGGAATTAGTAGATAGAATCCTTGAGGATGCAGGAGTTGTTGAGGCGGCTGTTGACACATCTCAGGAAGATGATTGGGACGAAGGCGACGCTCTCGTCATGGATGACGAACCCGATATTACAAGAGAAAAGGTAGAACAGGTCATTTCACAAATCGAGAATGTCGTAGAGGCCGAGGTAGTCGAGGCAGAGGTATTACCAGAAGAATCTAGTGAGGCCCAAGAGGATGAAGTTCCGTTAGTAGTTGCCGAGGACGATCAACCTTCATTGGTCATCTCGATGCCTTCAATCTCTTCGTTGGGAGACAGATGGAAGGCTCTAGCAGCGGTGATAGTTGTGGTCATACTCGTCGGGGCTGCAACCACAGTTTTCCTTCAACGCAGCTCTGGTTTCGAAGTAGCTAAGCTGAGGTATGGTGATAGGATGGCTTTCCAGGTAATTGACTCCAGCATAAGCATAGATGGAGAGGAGATGCTCTCTGTTGTCAGGGACTCTACGGGAGGGATTCTGGAACCAGCCTGTGGCGAGGTATCGATGGATTTGGATGGAACTGGCTCAGTCTCAGTAACCGAAGGACCCAACTCGGGAGCAGTAGAAACTACTGATAGCCTGGGAAGAACAGGCTTCTTGGCGGCCGAGAAGGGAATAAGCCTCGACTTGGACGTTGACTTCGAGGGAAGGACATGGAGGGACGACGCTAAAACAGACTGTGGGAATATCCGATGGGTTATGTCTGGAAACGATCTGAGTATGGATTCAACCAGCTGGGTAGAGTTGGAGAAGACTGAGGTAAAGAGGACTGATACCTCCATCTCGTTCAGTGATGTGGACTCGGTAACAACGAATGCCAGGACTCTGACTTACGACTCGGAAGGACTAGGTGGATTAGGCGCACTCTTGCCCACCCTTTCCTTCCCGCTGACCCCCATCGAGCTACACGAATTTTTTGGAGAAGCGGTAATCAAGGAGGGAGCTAGATCTTCCGATCCGGATCTAGGTTGGAATTCCGATTGGAAATGGGAGGTAAAGAAGGAGTTCAGAGACGATACTCATGGTCTGGTATACCCGGTTTATCTCGATCACGAGGAAATAGGGAGGTGTTATGGGCATGCTACAATTCTATTACACTTGCAGGATGGGAGCCCCTGGCCCGTTAAGCAGGTTGCAGACATAAGGCTGGATAAGAACCTCCAGACAAATGACTGTGACTTCCTAGTTAGCACTCTTTCTGATGAACTCCTGCCCGAAGGAACTCTCAGTATCAGCATGACCTATTCGAGTATTTCTTTATCCACTGGAAGTAGTGAAGTCGATTGGGAGAGGAACTATCTCGGGAGTCCCAATGATGGAGAGGATAGGCCTGGTACCTCAACTAAGAGGAACTGGGTAGACTCCATGTGGGATGATACAGAAATCAGACAGTTCGATATGGAAGAGGCTGTATCTTGCCTCAAATCGAGATATCCGGATTCCCAGGCAACCCTAGCGCTAGAATCCGGAGGATACATGTGGAGAGCATCCTGGTCCAGGCCTACTTCAGAACCACAGTGGAACATGTCTTGGGTTGACGAAGATGATGACTCCGGTTGGCTAGTAATTCAGAGATCATCTGAGGACTGCGAGATTTTATCAACGGGAGCAAATGCTAGGGGCGAAGTTACTTGGAATAGAGATTCTATACCCAGTACTCAGACCCTCTCTTTGCTGGAATCGAGGATTCTAGACTCTGAGAGATATCCCGACCTGTCTCCATACGTTCAGTCCGGGGAATCCTGGAATCTTCAAGCACAGGTTGGTTACAGACTATCTGTCACAGAGGATAATGAGATTCTGAGCCTCCTACCTGGCGACTTGGGAGATGGAAAGGTAACCATGACCGCAGTTAGGGAATGGGAAGAAGATGGACGAGAAAAGTCAGTTGATTTGGCCATGGATTCTGAGACCGGAGAGATGGTCATATGGTGGCTCATCGACAGTCCAAGCGAGTGATAAAAAAACACCCTTACAGGCCTACTGACAAGCGTCATATTCAACACATCATTGACTACCGCTGCTCTAGATGGGTTCGAAGAATAGTGACCAAAGCCTTCCTGAAGTTGGGGAGGCTCCTCTGATTATCGATGTCGAATTCTTGGAGGAAGAGGACGAAACGCTATCTCAACCTCTTGATTCAATTGAGGAGGTCAGTTTTTCGAGGTCAAGAAGCGCAATGGAACTCCCCCCATCCCTACCTACTCCACAAGGGAGGGCCAGAGTAGTGACCGTGATCAATCAGAAGGGAGGGGTGGGTAAAACCACCACAGTAATCAATATCGCAGCTCAAATTGCTCTAAGGGGTTTTAGAGTCCTGGTCATTGATTCCGACTCACAGGGGAACTGCGCTACAGGCCTCGGTGTGGATAAGAGCAAGGTCAAGAACACCACGAGAGACCTGATTCTCAGTCCCGAGACGGCAGTTGACTCCAGGCATGCAACTGCAGTGGAGAACCTGCACATCATCGTCGGGGACAGGAGTCTTATCGGACTGGAGCAGGAGATGATGAGACAGCTTGGAAGAGAGAAAAGAATGAAGGAGGCACTTCAACCACTGCTAGCTCACTATGATCTAGTGCTAATCGACACCCCTCCTTCACTGGGCCTGGTGACAATCAACGCGTTGGTGGCCTCAGATGGTGTTCTAGTGCCTGTTCAGACAGAATACTTCGCTCTGGAGGGACTAGCCTTGCTGTCCGGGACCATCAGAGAAGTAAGGAGCCTCCTCAACGAAAGGTTGGGAGTGGATGGGGTGCTATTGACCATGCACTCCCAGACACTTCTGAACAAGCAGGTTGCAGGAGAGGTCTTGGAAAACTTCCCGGACTTAGTCGTCAAACCAGCAATCAGGAGGAACGTTAGGCTTGCCGAGGCACCAAGTCATGGAATCCCTATCCATTTACACGATCCTTCCAGCCCCGGTGGTAAGGATTACCAGGACATAGCAACCGAACTTCAACACCGATGGAGTCTGTGATTAATGGCAAAAGGTGGTCTGGGCAGAGGACTGGATGAAATATATTCCAAAACAGAAGGACCCGACTTATCTTCTTTCGTAACCGAGGAAAAGATGCCAGATTCTCCTAGGGCAGCGGTAATCTGGATGATATTCGGAAGCTTCTGCTTTGGAACCATGAATGCAATGGTGAAATGGACTAGCGATCACACTGATGTTTGGATGATTATCATGGTCAGGTCAGCAGTTATCGCATTCGCTGTTGCAGCATTCGCTGCCTCTAGAGGGATTAGTCTGAAGGTAAACGATTACAGAACCATGTTGTTAAGGTGCGTAGTAGGGTTAATTGCCATGATTCTGTACTTCACCGCACTTGGAAGGATTCCAATTGGTCAAGCCGTGACTCTCCAGTATACTGGTCCCCTATTCGTTGCCCTTCTTTCTGGGAGGATACTGGCTGAGAGGGTTTCCGCATCGGTAGCAAGCCTGGTATTGACTGCATTCGCTGGAATCGTTCTAATTGTCTCTCCAGAGGTAGGCACTGTAGATCCGAACGCACTGCTTGCTCTCGGCTCTGGATTCTTCGCAGCATTGGCGTACATGTACGTAAGGGAACTCAGAAAGACAGACTCTCCGGCTACTGTCATATTCTGGTTTGCAGCCTTCTCTGTCGTTGGAAGCATCATCCAGTCTGCACCATATATCTCCGAGCTTGACTCAAACACGATTGCAGCCCTCATCGGCATCGGCATCGGTGCTGGAGGGGGGCAGTTAGGAATCACGATGGCTTACCACAAGGCGAATGCTGCCTGGGTTAGTGCCTTTTCCTACCTCACAGTACTGGTCGCAACCTTCTATGGATTCTCTCTCTTCGGCGAAACCCTCTCTCTTGCGGATTGGCTGGGAGGCGCATTGGTCGTAGGGTCCGGAATCGCACTTGTCTTCGTCTTCCCTCCCGATCAGAAAAGCGAATCAGGAAACGCTTCCTAGCGACTGGATTGTTATTTCCCCCCCCATGCTTCCGTGGTTTTGGCAGTAGTAGAACAGAGTATCCGGTGCATCCAACGGGACCGTGAAGGTCATCAGGCCGTTCGACCCCTGAGTCCCAGTGTACGTCACTCCATCACTATACTGGGTTCCTCCCCCATGAGTCCCATCACTCGTGGCAGACAGTCTGAGTGGGTGTGCGGAATTGTTAGAAGCGGATTGGTCAAAGGTGTAGGTGAATCCCCTGTACAGGGTCACGTCCGCCTGTTGAATGGAATCAATGTAGAAATCCATGCTCGAGACGGTGACGGCCATCTCCATCACCACGGACAATGAACCATCCGCGCCATCGGACCCGTCATTGCCGTCGGCCCCATCCGCGCCATCGGACCCGTCATTGCCGTCTACACCGTTTACTCCATTGCAGACGTACAAGGTCTGGTCGACCTCAAGTGGATCGAGATTCCCGTCACCGTTATCATCCAACCCTATTCTAACAGAATTTCCGCTCATGGGGCAGTTTGCGCTTCCTATCGGTAGTGCAGTGCTGTCGAACAGTGCATAGAGTCCATCAGCACCGGAAGGACCGTCTGCACCGACAGGCCCCTCCACACCAGATGCCCCATCCGGGCCCTGTGGCCCCGAGATGTTCCCCAGATCTATCCATTCGGATCCACTCCACACATGGATGTGTACGGTCGAGTTAACCAGGAACGCATCTCCTGACTCTCCAATGTATATCTCTCCTAGGTCAGAGGTTTCCTCCACCGTTCCAATAATTGTGAAAGAGGTCCCATCCTCTCCGTCGGCCCCGTCGGCCCCGTCGGCTCCGTCGGCCCCGTCGGCCCCGTCAGCACCAGGCGGACCAGCTGGGCCTATCGAGCCAGCTTCCCCGTCTGCCCCGTCAGCACCTGCTGGACCCTCTGCTCCGTCTGTCCCGGCTGGCCCTTGGGGCCCACTGGGGCCAGTTAGATCGATAGACTGCCATGCTCCATTCGAGCATGCGTGGAATCCTGACTCTGAAGACACATAGTAGAGTCTTCCGTCGATAGTGCTATCGCAGGTTGGAAGATCCGAAGAACTCTGAACTAGGAAAACGCTCCAGTCTTCCAATTCCTTGGGCTCGTCATCTAATTCTTCATCAGTTCCGGAGCAACCGGCTAGGGCGGAGGCAGTCATCAATAGGGCTAGTAGAATCGCTAAGGAATTCCTTCTGTGGCTCTTCATGGTGCATCGGGAAAATCTGAGATACTTAATCAATCCCAGAACCATCGTCGGTGACAGGAGTCCTAACGGACTGGAGCAGGAGATGATGAGACTGCTGGTTATCTTGTTCCCCACCCACCGTTTCTGATTGTCAACATAGCCCAAGGTAGCAAAATCAGAGTAAAGAAAATCCATATCGGAAGCATTGGCATTAGTGAAAAAAATCCGACTTTACCCGCAGGAGGCAATTGAAAGGCCCAATAAAATGTCTGATGCATGAAAATGATAAGGGCTAACCCGGCAATGTATATCATAGGGTTGAATCCTTCAAAAACAGGTCCAAGTATAAGGAAATATGAGACAACAAAAGGAGAAAGTATGGTTAAACCAAGGACTAGATGAAACATCAAAGACGCCGGCAAAGGTCTTCTCCACATGTGTTTGAGCCCTGATATGGATTCCATCAAGAAAGACCTTCTCCATCTTAGTTGTTGTTTGATGTAGCTTCTCAGATTCTGCGGTACTATTGTTCTAGCCTTGGCTTCTGGGATGTAAATTGTGTCATAGCCATCCCTGAGAAGCAAGTTGGTCAAACCCCGATCATCTCCGAAGGTGCGATTCTTACCGAGAAAAATTTGCGTGTTCCATTCATCAATGAGGGGCCTTATGCATTCGGTCCGGTATAGGCTGAATGCTCCACTGCAGCAAATCACACTCCTAAAGTAACCTTCTAGGGACTTGAAAGTCTTGAATGCGATGAAATACTGTTGAGACTGCATTTTAGAAAGCCAGGTGTCCTCTGTATTCGCTACGTCTGTGTGCCCACAAACTCCTGCAACATTCGGTGACAAGAACCCCCTCAATCCTTGTTTTAGGGCCCGACTTTCTAGGCCTGAATCACTGTCGACCAGTACTGTAATCTCAGAGAGGTTGCCTTTCATTGCCTCGGTAATTGCGGCCCTTTTTCCCAGATTTTCCTCTAGGTGTATCACCTGGAAATCAAACTCTTGTGAAATTTTATCCAACCATTCACCTGTGTCATCATCACTCCCATCGTTGACCATGATCACACTAATTTTCTCCCGAGGATAATCAATTTCGTTGAGAGATTTTGCTGTTTCGTATATCGTAGCAGACTCATTCTTTGCAGGCACAATTATACTCACATTTGGCTCATAATCACCATAATCGAATAGATCTGGATTGTAAATAGCATAGAAGATGTATCGAAGTATTATCGTTACAGCAACTGCCCAAACATACGCTATGAACAGAGGGTTGGCGTCGAATGAAACCATTGTCCTGACATAAATCATCAGCAAGGACGTTCCGACAAATAACATCCAGAAAGCCAATCTCCTACCGCCGAGGATACCAGGAGTAGGTTGGCTGTAATTCACAGTCACGAGAAGTCCACCATGGCGAACCGCCATGCCCAACAATCTCAATATTGTTACAGATGACACTCTAATTGGTATTGATTAAAGAACAGCAACCCCTGTTCACACAACGAAAGATCGTCCCACTTGCCGGCCTATTCGTGATTTGAATGAGGGTTAATTTTGATTCTGTCCCAGGAAGAACTCTCGTCACTGGTGGTTCAGGGTTCATCGGCTCGAGGATAATCAAAGTATCTCCCTCAAACATAAGGGCACTAGTTCACAAAGAAGCCGTCGAGGGCAACAAAATTGACAGAGTATACGGCGATTTTCTTTCCGGTGAAAACCAATTTGAAAAATGGATAGATGGAATTAATTCGATTATTCATACTGCTAGGCCATCCTCCGGAAATACCGCAGGAAGATACCGGATAGCGAGAAGAACTAGAAAAGCAAATGCCTCCATGGTTTCCGTCGTCAAAGAGTCGACAATCACCTCTACGTTACTAATGCATGGATCCCTTTCATATGGACATAGAGGAGAGGATCTTGTGCACACGGATTCAATATTGAATCCCGTGGGCTACGCCAAGGCCTACTCGATCGGAGAAAGGCCTTGGGTGGATACCCTGCATTCTGGAGGTGGAGTGAAGATTGTCAGGGCACCTTGGGTACTGGGACCCGGGTCTTGGTTCGAAATGTTATACTGCGAGGAAAAAATTCCCGTGTTCGGAGATGGGAGTCAGTGGATGTCACTGGTCTCTGTTGAATCTCTGGCCGATTTCACATGGTCGGTTCTGAGTGATGAACCCGGAGTGTATCATCCCCCACTTCTTTACAGGTGCCGTCAATCCGATTTCGCCAAAATAGTCAGTGAAATTAGAGGGGTTGGCATATCGGTTGTCAGCCGTTCTGGTCTAACAAGAAAATATGGGAAGATGGCCACTGACTCGATATGCTCTAGCATAAGGTTGGATGATGGTAATGGAATGTCTAGCGAATCGGAATCTTCCCTGGAGAAACTCGTGAACTACTTAGAATCCATGTTGGGGTTCTCGAACACATAGAGGCTGTATTCTCCAAAGTTCCAGAATGGAGTCCACTGTAAAAAATGGTCAATCCGACGTAAGAGTCGACTTCTGATTGACCCTTTCGGAGCCCAGTGCTTCCTGTACCAGGCTGGATGTAAGATGCAGTACCCTCTTTGCTCTGCGAGATCCAGATAAGGGTGGAAGCTTCTTCTGATCTCGCGGGCGGAAAAACATCGCGAGGGAAGGCTTCTTGTCGGGCTGTAACCCGTCCAAATTTCACCCAGCCGTGCTAATGATTTTCGAGGCCTCAGAAGCAGAGCATTCCATAGAATATCGAAAAGGTACCAACGGTTTACGAAAGTCAGAATAGCTATCCCGCCTGGTTCCAGAACCTTCGAGATTTCCGCTGCTACTTTTTTCAAATCCTTGGAGGTGTTAAGAGCGCCGAAGTAGACAAAAACCGTATCTACGCCCCTTTCGCCGATTATACTCACAATATCCTCAGCAGATCCGATGTGGGGGATTACCTTCGAATCATTCCTTTTCAGCGCCTTACTTTTGACGATTTCATGGAACTCGGGTGAAATATCGACACCATGAACTATCTCAGTTTCCTCTCTATCCGCGAACCAAGTCATATCTAGGCCAGGACCATATCCTATTTCGAGCAACTTTCTAGGCTTGAATGAAAGCGTAATTTCCCTAAAATCATCCCTTAACCACATTAGCACATGATTCTCTTCCGCTCTTTGTTCGAATGTGCTCGCTTCCTCATTGTAATACTCAGCAACAACCTCATCGTAGTCCTCTCTCATGCGTTGACACCTCCATAGCTATCTCTACTATTCTTTCTTCAATCCTAGACCTATGTCCGTTTTCATGACCAATGCAACGTAGTTTGTCGTAGACAGACTCGAGAGAAGAAGTCTCCTTTTTGCATTCGGATATTCTGCGCCTGGCCTCCCATTTCTCAGCAAGAATTCCAACCATTGGCAAGCGCATAGCACCCCACCATAGCGGAAACTCGCCAATAGCCTCAGTGAGTTCGATTGAAGGAGAGAGGTTAGCGTTCGGTAGATGTCCTAAAAACCATGGATTCTGAGAAATCATCTCTTCAAAAATTTCCCTCCCTTTCACCGGCCTCATCATCGCAAGTTCCCTGGCTGCATAGACAGAAGGTCGCAGCTTCAGATTTCTACGGTCCAGCACCATATTTGGGCAAATCCTCGTTTCCACCCTCGCATTGTGCTCGAGATACACCGCAAGCGCCCTCACTCTCCATACGTAATCAGCCTTCGTCACGATAAGGAGGTCCACGTCCGCTCCTTCGACGCTTGATCCAGATGCTAGGGACCCAGTTATCGCGACTCCCAAGATAGACCTCGTTTCACACAACTTTGAAACAACAGGCAAGCCTTCTTTGAGATGGCGATTAGCATTAGCTGCCCTTTTTTTGTAGTCTATACTGGGGTATTCCTTTCCTGTGAGGTACCATCTTCCCGCCTTCTGTTCGAACTCGTCGATACCACCTAGCACCGCGGATACTTCTTCGATTGTGCTCTTCTTAGTGAGATACCTCAAAACCTCACTGGATTTCAGACCTTGATCGAAGACTGCCGCCCACGACAGTACATCGATAATTTCAGTCTTCATCGAACAGCCCCACCTTTACCAGATATCTTGTACCTTCGGGGACGAGAAACTCCTGCATGCAACCCTTTCCATTGCAGATCAGTGAGGCATTCCCGCCCTTCCCGAAGATCATATCCATAGCCTCTTTTCCGTTGCTGGATTGGTCCTTTAGATCAATAATCTCTATGATACTCCAATCATCAGGTACCGAGACATTCACGCCCCCAGAAGCGAGGAAGACGTCCCCCTCATGTCCACTGCTCCAGTCAAGATTTAGCATCGATGCAGCCCGGTGATAATTGCTCCTGGTGTTATTTGTTGACCAGAGAGACGCATAAACAACTTCTCTAGATGAACTGGCCAGTGGGTCGATTGGCGCTCCAAGAATGTACAAAGGCTCAGATTCCCACTCAAACCTAGATACCGCCCCCCCTACGATTACATGAGTTGCATCGACGACTTCTATCGAATCGTGAATAGGATCATCAGAAGGACCAAAACGATACGTCGGGACCCCAAATCTAACGCCCAGAGTTATGTCAAAACCGGCTAGAACAATAGCATCAGCTGGCAGATGATTTCCTATCTCGACAAATTCATCCAAATAGCGCTCTCTGTACTGAATGACACTAAGATCATGCTCCCTGTTTTCGTGAGAATCCACTACAACTGATATCACATGATGTGACAGCAATAGCATTACTAGGAAAGAAACCGCAATTTCAGTATTGATTTTCGCTTCGTCGGCAAAGGACTCAAGATTCTGGAAAGCCCAATTGCAAGTCAGGCAAATCAAAACAGAAAGCCAAGGCAAATGATATCTCGGATATCCAAAATCAAGTACAACCGTAAAAATAACCACGCTGGGAAGCGCTATTGATGCCACTACCGGTAATCTTCGGAGCGTATCCTGTCTGATCCAGACCCAGCTAACAGCGAGTAAGCACACCAACAGTGCAAAGCCGATTTCGGCTGATATGTCGGTGATTGCAATTGCTAAGCTGTAGTTTCCGACTTCATCAGTCATGCTATTCACAACCCCCAAGGCCTGAGGCTCAAAACTGGCGAATGGACTCCCGTGGTCAATCATATCAGAAACCAAAAAAGGCAATTGAAACAAAATCCATGAACCTAAGAAAACAGGAATCGCATTCCTGTGCCGATTCATTGCCCAGATACAAATTGGGAGCGAAATTCCTAGGTATAGGTATGGATATTTTACTGCGCCTACTAACGATGTAACTATGCCCAATCCGATATAGTCTGCTCTGTTCAGAACGCCATCGTTCAATACATCCAGAGCGATTCTGAAGGCCATCACCAATCCTCCTGTGGCCAAAGCCTCTAGGTACGCGGTTCGCCCGAATATCAACATGGTTGGAAGGGCCAGAACCACCGCGGTCGCAGTTATGCCCCCAAGGGCCCCATTGCCTCTTTCCGCCAGGGCTTGAATTTGCCATCCACACGCGACTAGACATGCAATCGGCACGAAATCAACCTCGTACCTACTTCCGGTCAACCCAATCTCAATCGCGAGCAATCCAGACATTATTTTGGGTCGGAACGAGAAGTCCATATCCTGGTGGAATGGCTCCCAACTCCATCTCCCCAGGTATCTGTTTGCAGTTTGTAGGTGGTCGGCCTGATCCCACTGCATTGGACTCGACCAAAGCGGATCAATCCAACCCAAAATCACCGCAAAAGCCGGCACGAATAACCATCTCAAGTCTCCCTTCGAAAAAAACGAATCCTTGAGAATGATTGTGAACAGTATGAGAATTAGCCCCATCGACGCGATAATGGGGGGCCAGACATCCCATCCTAGCTCTCCAAAAGATGCTACCGACCAACCGGAGAGAAGAACTACTGCTAACCAGCTCTTCGCTAGCCTTTCACCCGCTGTGCCACTAATGCCTAGTGTTCGCATTACCGTGACTAAATGACACCAAACACGCCTCTGCATGTATTCACCTGGGCACTGTGGCAATTATCACTGTAATCGAGAGTCTAGACTGAGTGTCACTCTAGGAAGGAGGAAAACTCCGGGAGACTCTTTCTTGTCAAATCGGGGACCTTCGCAGTTTCGGAAGGATAGCCCACTGGCATCAGTAACATCGCATGCTCATGGTCTGGCCTATCGAGAATATCGCGAAGAAATCCCATCGGGGATGGAGTGTGAGGAAGCGTCGCAAGCCCCATGTTGTGAACCGATGAGATGAACAGGCCAGCGGCGATACCACATGACTCTTGGGAGTAGTATGTGGGAGCCATCCCCTCCTCTCTTTCTCTCTTAGCTTGCCTGAAAAGAACAACAACCCAAGGTGCATCCGTGATGTGGCTCTTCACATGGTCTGTTCCCAGAGGGGCTAGCACCTCCTCCCACTCCTCAGGAACTCTCTCTCGATAGAATCGTCTCTCTTCTTCCTCTGCCGCCTCTCTGATTCTAGCCTTCATCTCACTATTCGAGATCGCCACGAAGGTCCAGGGCTGGAGGTGAGCCCCGGAAGGAGCGGTACCGGCAGTCCTGATTGCTAACTCTATCAACTCACGGGGGACTTTCTTTTTCGAAAAGTGACGGGTGGTTCTCCTCGAATTCATTTGGCTGTAGAAAGACCTCGCTCTTCGAAGCATCTCCTCACGCTCTATCTCGGAGAATTCAAGGGGGACAAAACCCCCACTCCCGCCGGCACTCATGTATTCCCTAAGTCGCGTCTTATCATCAAGGCTGCCATAGTGATAGATGCCAGTACTAATGTAATCGTGAACCCTGGAAGCGAGCTATCCTCGTCTTGGCAGTACGTCTCGGGTCCTCCCCACGTGCCATTGTCGAACCAGCAGTCCGACCAGACCCTCCAACCGAAGCCAACATCTGGTATATGCGACTCTGAACCGTTTTCCATCTCGATGATGAATTTCCAGTTGATGTAAGAGTAACCGGGTTCGGTATCGAGCTTGCCAACGAATTCACCATCATCTCCTCTATCCATATGTGCCTCTTGGGGAGGGTAACAGATTCCAGAGTTGATGCAAACCTGGGTAATCCAGTTGATGTTTGAGATATTTGAATCATCATCCATCAGCAAAATCACCCTAAAATCAGAAGTACCGTTACTCGTTCGCATTACCTCGTCGTAGTGCAACGTCTCGATACTCGTACCCTCTAAAGAAATCGACTCGTTTACGCCTCCTTGGGATGCGCTAACCGAAAAGGTCACCAGACATATTAGTAGAAGCGCCGGCAACCTTCGCATGGATTGCCGTGTGTCTCATTGCAAATGAATCCTGACCACTCAGACTTCAAGATTCCAGAGGTCATCTCCAACCCAGTGTATAGTAGATATTGCCTTCCCCTTGGTCATCGACATCATCTCCTCTCCAGCTACGATTGCAGTTCCAGTTGCAATGGGCTCTCCTGTCTCTTGATCCCTTATCCAAACGAAGCCTCCCTCTCCTAGAGAGGGGTCGGCTATGTGGATTCCTGCTCCCATGCAGTCTGCTCCGTTCCTGAGAAATGGAATTGCTCCCTCGTCTACTGCAACCCAAGACCTCTCGACATTCCATGTAGAGATACCCTTCAGAGTGGGGTACCAACCCATCTTACCGCATACCTCGATTCGCATAGCTAGGGGAATCCTGTCAACCAGTATCAGGTCTGTCTCCTGATAGTGGGCCTGTTCTAGGAATCCCGAAAGGTCTACTTCTTCTCCCAGCCAATCGCCAATCTCCTCGGCAACCCCACGAATCTGTTTGAGTCTGACAGGGGTCCTCCTCCTGAGCCTCTTGTCGACCATGATTGTTCGTATGCAGGTAAGCGCAAGAACATGCCGAGCGCACACTTGAAGCGCAGCGCCCTTAGCGGAGTAAGATGCTGGCTATCTGCCTGGACCTCGAGGGAGTGCTTATTCCTGAGATTTGGATCAATGTGGCAGAAAGGACGGGAATTAGCGCACTAACCAGAACGACCAGGGATGAGCCAGACTACGACCGTCTGATGAGTTACAGACTCGGAATTCTGGACCAGAACGATATCAAGATCCACGACATAACATCGACAATTGAATCGATGGATCCTATGGAGGGGGCAACGGAGTTCCTCGCCTCTCTGGAGTCTCGGTGGCCCACTCTTATCCTGTCTGATACCTTCTCCCAGTTCGCAAAGCCGATGATGAAAAAATTGGGCAACCCAACACTTCTCTGTCATACTCTAATGATAGACGAAACTGGCAGGATAGAGGACTGGGAGATCAGATACGATGACCACAAGAGAAAGACAGTCGAATCGCTAATCGAGATGAATTACCAAGTTATCGCCGCAGGCGACTCATACAATGACACTTCTATGCTATCTGCTGCAAGTGCGGGAATCCTCTTTAGACCCCCAAAAAACGTCATCGAGGAGTTTCCTCAATTCCCTGTTGCAATGAGTTACTCGGAACTGATTGATGCGATAGAGTCGGCTGCAACCGACCTGGGCGAGCTATGGAATTAGCCGTTTTCGACTCCAATCGTTTGAAATAAGGCTGGTAGGTCGGCGATACGCATGGCGAAGTGGCACGGCATCTCTCGTAGGAAGCCCACAGGTGGACGCTTGAAGCGTCCGAACAGGTACAGGGGCAAGAGGAGGACAGAGGTCGCTAGCGAAGAGCAACTAGCATACGTCGGAGAGGCCGACGCTCGCAAGAACTACCGAAAGAGATCCGGTTCACAGACCGTTCGAACACTCTCGGTCAATCAGGTCAACGTCAACATGAAGGGAGGCAAGACCGTAAGGGCCACGGTCAAGAATGTAGTCGGTAACGATGCAGATCCAAACTACATCAGGAGGAACATCGTGACCAAGGGAGCCGTTCTGGATACCGATCAAGGCCTAGTCAAAGTAACCAGCAGGCCGGGTATGCACGGTGTAGTCAGTGGCGTTCTCGTGGAAGAATGATTTCACGAAGGCCTCAAGTCGCACGCCACGTAGGGTAGGGCGTTAAGATGGCGGCAAAGCGGGATGAGATGACACTGTGGACCGGTTATTTCGACTCCAGGCTTAGCCGCTCAAATGGGAGGAGAGTCCCCAAGCAGGCTAGTATCCCTAAACCCACTCTAGAATCGATAGTTTGGGCTGCTCGCAATGCGGGGGTTAGGAAGATGAGGCAGGAGCCTGAAGTCAGCCATCCATCCAGGCCCCATGCTAAGGAAGGCAGGTTGGTGATGCCACCAAGCCACGTCTTCGAAGTAACTGGTACCTCCAACAAGGAAGGTGCCATGCAAGCAATAGGGGTGGCACTCAACAGGAGATCCAAGGAGGCCAAGGAAAAGGGCAAGGAAACAACCAGAGGTCCAGCCAAGGGAGATAGAAGGAGAAGAGCCCAGAGGAAGTCATTCAAGCACAGAAAGAGCTCACAGAGGAAGAAGAAGTTCGGTCGGAAGTGAGCACTTAGTGCTCTATTCCACGGTCACGGTCCAGCCGAACTCATCCGGTGCGCGCCTCTGCTGTATCTTTGTTAGAGAATCGTATAGCTCCATGGCGATCGGCCCCACGTCTCCCCCGCAGTACTCTACCACTCTCTCCCCATGCTCTATCTTCCCTATCGAAGAGATTACAGCGGCTGTTCCAACACAGAAGCACTCATCAGCTTCCATGGCGTAGTCTACGTCTATCTTCTCCTCTCTGACCTCGTAGCCCTTTGACTCCGCCAGCTCCATCACCGAGGATCTCGTGACTCCTGGTAGAATAGTCCCTGTCAGTTCTGGTGTCGAGATGACCTCATCCTTCACGCAGAAGAAGTTGGCAGCCCCCACCTCCTCGATGTACCTATGATTGACCGCATCGAGGTAGATTATCTCAGAGTAACCCTCGCTCTTTGCGATTTGGGAGGGGACCATCCCGGGTGCGTAGTTGCCAATCGCCTTCACTCCTCCCGCACCTCCTGGAGCAGCCCTGTGGAACTCATCTGAGACTCTGAGAGAGGTTGGCGTTATTCCTCCCTTGAAGTATGGTCCGACTGGTGAGACGTAGACCAGGAAGGTGTACTCTGGGGCAGGTGCGACTCCCAGTATTGCCCCGCTTCCGAACAGGAGCGGCCTAACGTAAAGTGCCCCCTTACCCATCGGTGGAACCCATCTGGAGTTCTCTCTCACGGTCTGCATAATCGCATCTAGGAACATCTCCTCCGGAACGGGAGTCATCCCGAGCCTTCTCGCACCGTCCCGAGACCTCCTCGCGTTGTCCAGAGGTCGGAACAGAACAATGCTACCGTCCGCTGCGTGCTGTGCCTTCATCCCCTCGAAAAGTCCCTGACCGTAGTTGATAACCCCAGCAGCCGGAGACAGGCTTAGGTTCTGGAAGTCCTGCATCTTACCTTGTCCCCACTCATCTCCCTGCTTACAAGTAGCTATGTACATTCGATCAGTTTCCGTGAAACTGAAAGTGAGTGAGTCCCAGTCTAGCTCTGGCAAACCGTCTTCAGACATCCCGCGCACCCCTTCATTTGTGGAGGGGGCCGCCTCGGCTTTCAACGGTTCCGCTGGTGACCTCCCCGGCATGGTTATGGCCCCTATTGATTACGTAGGGTAAGGCAGTCGGTCTGAGTGCGGGATGCGGGTGAAGTCATGCGGTGGGAGGAGGAGGTCTGCATCGTTTCGGGAGATAACAGGGCATGGCCAGAAGAGCCAAAGACAGTCATCGAACTGTGGTGCAGGTCCAGATCTGGACATTCGTCCATGCTCCTAGTCAACGGCCTCAGACCGTATGTTGAGATATCCGATCCAAAATCTGAGGGGAGCTCAAATGAACCCGAATCTCTGAGTAAAGTCTCATCCGTGAGGGGGGTTCAGGGGAATCCCGAGTCAAGTGGCATGAAACTCTCCCAAGACGGAGTCGTCAGACCCCACTACCGAGTCTACGTCAGAGACACTACCAAGGTCAGAGGGGTTAGGAAATCATTATCCGAACAAGGATGGAGAGTGACGAGCGCAGATATCCTATTTTTTCAGAGGCTCCTTCTTGATCTAGACCTCGGACCCCACATTGCTATGAAAGGAGAAGTTCTCTGGGCAGGCGAGAGAGCCCCCGAGGAGGCAAAGACCCCGGAGAACACCAATAGGGAAACCGCTGAGAAGAGGATACAAGCAGTCGGCGGCTCCGGAATTTATCCTCTCGATATGGTGGTATCTTGTGATCTCAGTGGGTTGAGTAGGGCTGAACCTTTCCCAGCCCCATTCGTCACCATGTCCTTCGACCTCGAGACGAGCATCACAGACAACACCATACTGTGCGCAGCAGCCGTGGTGGACAGATACGGAGAAAGGAAGGAATACCCGATAACAGGCGCTGAGACCGAAATATTGGCGAAACTCACAGAAGTGGTAAGAACAGAGGATCCTGACTTCATAACTGGATACAACATCGATAACTTCGATCTTCCTAGAATGGAGGAGCGTTCAGAATATATCGACACGGAATCTGAGATGGAAAGATCGACTCTTCTTGGGTGGGGGAGGGTCCCGATAAATGAGACAGAGACTAAGCGTGGCTGGAGGAAGCCAGGGAGAGTCTTTCCGAACAGGGAGCAGAACAGGACCTGGACAATAAAGGGCAGAATACCTCTAGATGCCTGGTGGCAGGCAAGACAGACCCTAAGGCCTCAGAGAGAGTCTCTGAGGTATGTATCACAACTCCTCTGGCCTGATGATGAGGAAATGCAGAAGATGGATATCGATGCAAGTAAGATGGACGAGGAATGGGCCTCCAGGCCGGATGAGGTACTGGAGTACTGTGTACGTGACACAGTACTTCCTCTGGATATACTGGAGAAAATGAAGTCAATAGCTAGGAAGGAGGCACTCGCATCAGTTTCTCTGACTACTGTAGATATTGCAGCAACCAGTACAACTAGTCGTTGGATAGACTCACTAGTTATTCGACTAGCTGATAGGAGCGGTGTCGCAGTCCCAAACACCAACCAAGGTCCGAGAAAGCAGGATAAGATAGCCGGAGGTTATGTACACGAGGTTGATCCAGGAGTCAAGCCTTGGGTTGTCGTTCTTGATTTCAAGTCGATGTATCCCTCAATAATGATATCCAACAACATCTGCTCGACCACCTTGGTTCGCGATGGTAGCGAAGACGATTCTCACAGCGTATCCCCAGTCACAAACACGAGATATATCTCCAAGGAAGAGAGGCTAGGCCTGGTGCCACAACTCCTCCAGGGTCTGATGGACAGCAGAGATAGACACAAGGCCGCTCTCGAGAAGGCGAACGAAGAGGGCGACGATGCCGAGGCTTTTCTCCAGGATCAGTTGCAGTACGCTGTAAAGATCCTGATGAATTCTTTCTATGGGGTCTTCGCATCGAACTTCTACAGATTCACACATCCGAGCCTGGGTGCGAGCATCACGGAGTGGGCACGTCACAACATTAAGGAAATAATCTCCAAGGTTGAAGAAGACGGTGATGACGTGGTGTATTCAGACACCGACTCGATATTCGTAATCGCACCAACTGAAGGTGCCCCTATGAATAAACCACCGGGAGGGGTGGAGCTTGAGGGTTGGGAGAAAGCCAGGAGCTCGACCCTTGAATTTGGGCAGTCACTTGCCGAACGATTCACTAGAGAGGGAGCCGAGCTGGAGTTTGAGACCGCACTCTCCTCTTTCTTCAGCCACGGAGCGAAGAAGCGCTACGTAGGTAGGGTCGTATGGCCCAGGGAGGAGATGCTGATTAGAGGGTACGAAGTAAGGCGAACCGACTCTTTCCAACTCCTTTCCGACACGATGACCCAGATGTTTGAGATGATACTGGATGGTAACGAAATTGGCGCCGTTGACATGACTAAGTCTGTAATTGACAAGGTTAAGGCTGGAGAAATAGAAGCGTCTCAACTTATAATCAGTAGGTCCTGTAAGGGAAAGTGGAACAGCAAGAAAGAGGAATGGGACTTCAGCGTTTACAAGAATCAGGACGGACTTCCCTACGTCAGAGCGGCCAAGCAGAGGATTGCTGAAGGTCTACAGTTCACTCCTGGCATGAAGGTAGGCTATATCGTCACTGAGCCCGATGAGAATGAGAAGAAGCTAGGCGTGAAAGCATGGTTGGTAGATGAGATAGGTGGCGATCCACCTGAGTACGATAGGGAATACTACGCTAAGCGACTCGCTAAGTCACTAGGACGAGTCACCGAGGCCTTCGGATGGGACGAAAAGAACCTACTCAAGGGTAATAGGCAGAGCAACTTATTCGATTTCTAGGACATCAAGGAGCCGTAGGATTGATTTCACTTCACTGAGCCCGGTATATCATAATGACAAGGACTGGAGACCTAGCATGCTTGATGGTGATGGTGTTCTTAGCACCAATGCTAGCTGGATGCACCGACCTACTGGGAAGCAATAGCGCACCTACTGCGACCATGTCAGTGGACCCGAGTGGAACCGTGAAGGCAGGCGACCCAGTGACATTCAGCGCCGCAGGGTCCTCCGATCCGGACGGGGACGATCTCACCTTCGAATGGGACTTTGGAGACGGGAATACTGGAACTGGATTGACCACGAGCCACTCATATGCGCAGCCGGGTAATTTCGTAGCAAAACTAGCAGTAGGAGACGGTACACACGAGGCATCAATCAGCAAGACGATTACCGTAGTCGACTCATCTGCTAGAGAGCCGAATGCAGAGATTACTTCCAGCAAGGACAACGATTGCGAGGGAGAGGAGCCATCCGCTAGTGGAAATATGGTGATTGTTTGGGTGTGTGAGGACGATAACGACGTCAACGATCGTGATGTTGAGGTCTCAACAACCGTAACTTTGGATGGCTCGGACTCATGGGCAGGTTGCGATCCCGATGACTCAAGTTGTTACTCCGAGGAATATCTGGTTGAATGGAAGTGGGATCTAGACACATATACTGACTCTGATAACGACGGAATCACAGATAATGACGTCGATGCAACAGGTGAGACCTATACATGGGACTCCAGACCAGCAGGAGCTTGGGAAGTCAAGTTGACAGTGGTGGATAACAATGGTTTTGTGGATAGTACAAAATCGATGGTTTACGTCAACTATAGGGGAGTTTGGAAGGACTTCGTAATCGATAGAGCCTCACCTAATCCCGTGATTATGACTTGGGAATATCCTGTCACCTACGATCAGGACTCAAAGGACAGGATAAGATACATGAGAGCCAAACTTTCCTATCCAAAAGAGGATGATGATCAGCCTGGGGGGGGTCTACCGGGACAAACCACCGACAATCGCTTAGATCTCTACATGTACAACAGCACTGATGAGGCTGTTTCGAATACCTCAGGAATTGAGAATGATAACAGAGATGCAGGAGACTGCGGAAGCGATGAGTTCTGTGTATGGATGGTAATCGGGGGCTCGACCGTACGAGGCTTCCTACCGGGAGATTGGAAGGTGGACTTGGAGAATGCGGAGACTCACAACACTGAGGTTAATGAGTTCGTAATCGAACTCCAGTATCGTTAGTTTTCGGAATCTACGGAAAGCCCGATAGTAGCAATCTGGGACTAGCATACCGAAAACCCCGGGGAACGGTTCATATACACCTCTTCGGTCGGCCGGCCTACCTTAGAGGTGTAAGTAATGGGTTCACAATGGGAAGACAAAAGCAAACCGCATCTGAATATCGTTTTCGTAGGCCACGTCGATCATGGAAAGTCGACAACCGTCGGAAGACTGTTGCTAGATAGCGGCCACATAGAGCAACACGTGATTGAGAAGTTTGAGCAGGAAGCTTCAGAGCGAGGGAAGGCCGGTTTCGGTTTCGCCTACGTCATGGACGGACTGAAGGAGGAGAGGGAAAGAGGGATTACTATTGACGTAGCCCACAAGGAATTTTTCACTCCAAAGTACTACTTCACAGTAATCGACGCACCTGGTCACCGTGACTTCGTCAAGAACATGATTACCGGAACCAGCCAAGCAGATGCTGCGGTTCTGAATGTAGCAGCAAACGACGGCGTGAACGCTCAGACTAAGGAGCATGCTTTCCTAGCAAAGGTGCTTGGAGTCAAGGAGCTCATCGTCAACATCAACAAGATGGATATCAGTGGTGTAGACTGGTCAGAGGACAAGTACAAGAATGCAGTAGAGGAAGTTTCCAACCTTCTAAAGATGGCAGGTTTCAACCCTGCAGACATTCCATTCGTGCCGTGCAGCGCACTTGCTGGGGACAATGTATTCAACAAGAGCGACAATACTCCATGGTACAACGGACCAACTCTGTTCGAGGCTATCGATGCAGTGGAGATGCCGCCAAAGCCAACTGACAGGCCGCTCAGGCTACCCATCCAGGATGTATACAAGATCAGCGGAATCGGAACTGTTCCAGTAGGGAAGGTCGAAACAGGAGTCCTTGAGAGAGGAAAGACCGTTGTATTCAACCCCAGTCAGAAATCCGCAGAGGTCAAGGATATTGAGATGCACCACACCAGCCATGCGAAAGCGGAGCCAGGTGACAACGTCGGTTTCAACGTACGTGGTCTAGCTGCTAACGATATCCGCAGAGGAGACGTCGCAGGATACTCTGACAGCGAGCCTATGTTCGTTAGACACGACGAGACCTTCGTGGGTCAGATACAGCTTATGGATATACCAAAGGCGATTGGGTCTGGATACACCCCAGTGTTCCACGCTCACACCGCTCAGGTTGCTGTCCGTTTCGTAGAACTTCTTGAGAACTCAAAAACCAAGGAGGCCAATCCAGCATTCCTAAAGACTGGAGATGCGGCTCTAGTGCGCTTCGCACCTACCAAGCCGATGGCAATCGAGCAGATGGATGCTTTCCCCGAATTGTCCAGATTCGCAATTAGAGACATGGGCAAGACTGTGGCCGCAGGCGTCTGCATGAAGATCGAGAAGAAGTGATGCCACCCTGGTGAGGTTATGCCGGTTGTCACAACGATAAAGCTGACCGGCGACAACCATCAGGACGTAGACTTGGTCTGCCAGCAGATTAAGGCTATTTCCGATGAAACAGGAGTAAATCTGAGAGGCCCCATACCTCTCCCTACACGAAGGCTTGTTGTTCCATGCAGAAAAAGCCCGGACGGCGAAGGCTCTGAGACTTGGGATCACTGGGAGATGAGAGTTCACAAGAGGCTTCTAGAACTGGTTACCAATACTGCTAAGGACGAGAAATCACTGAGAAAGGTTCTGAGGATACCCATCCCAGACTCGGTAACTATCGAGCTATCTCTAAGGAACCTCGATTGAGACTAAAGTAAACCTTCTTCTCTAGCTAGAGAACCCATTGGATCCCATGCCGGGAGGACTATTGGATCTCCTTTCAGTCCACTCTTCATCTCATCAGTCAGGTAGTCCTTGGGAGCGGCTATCTCGAACATATGTTCGTCATACCAATTATCGTTCATTGTGTAGAATCCCTTCTCTCCGCTGTCTTCAGAACCCCAGGAGTTCTCAACTCTCCATCTTCTAGGCTTTCCATCTACCATATCAACCCCAGTGAATAGCATTGCATGGGTCATCATTGTCTGTCCAAACCTCAAACGATCGGCCTTCTCCATTCCGAACTGTATTCCGTACAATCTCTTCAGATCGTAAAGCTCAGCATCCCATAGCCCCCTCTTGCGAGCCATGTTCTTTCCGACGTCACACCCCATCCAAACAGGAATGCCATCCTCTAGCAGTCTTTGTGTGATGTCTTTCATCTCATTAGATGGAACGTTGAGATAAACCACAGGCGGTCCTCCGGCTACATTCTGTAGAAAATCTACTGTATATGTTCGATAGTACTCGTTTCTAGGATCGTTTACGATACAAATGTACTCCTCCCAATCTACTTCCACATACTCATCGACGAACTCCAAAGGAGTCATAGTCCCCTTCCTGTGAAATTCGTTGTCTTTGTCTCTCCACTGCCAGTCGAACTTCTCTGGAGGGGTTCCCAGGTGAATGCAAAGAACCCTCCAAATCTCTTTCATCCTCTCATCTTTGTGCTTTCGCGCCTCATTATTGGATCCTCCATCATCGAGAATTCTCCTTATCTCGCTTGCAGTTGTCCGTAAGATGTCTTTCAGAACAGTGTTCATCGACCTAGTGTTGCTACTGCTATGCGACTCCGGATATGCTGACATTGGAACTAGACCGTGCTTCCTGATGAGGTTCGTGGCCATGTTCCACTGTCCACCATCCCCAATTGGATCGCTAAGTAAAAAATGAATAGTTCGGTCATCAACAGGTCTGTCAGAAGTCTCTAATATCGCTTCCAAGAAGTGATTGGCCCTTTCGAGTTTGTCCCAGAAGTGAATATGAGCTTGGCTGAATTCGAATTTCTTCACGTTCATCTTCCTCATAGCACCTACTCTGAATAGATTCAGGGTGGCGAAAAGCCAACATCGACCGCTTCTTCTCTGGTTTGTAGCACTCCAATCATCCAGTTTCGTACTGAACGAGAAATCCATGTTCTGGACTAGATCCCTACGAAGTGATAGTGTTGATAGATCTGCATTGCTAACTGCATTTTGGGCGACTGTGGCCGATGGGTCCGAATCGAATGACTTTCTGAATTCCTCAATCTGTGCTTTAGTTACTCCCTTGGACATGTTATCTACCATCACTAGCCCGAAACCGGAGAGAGTTAGTAATTGCCCTGTTATATCGGAGCTGCTTCAGCCAGGCCCGCTGCAATTAGAATCTCAGCGATCAATGATGGGCAGGTCTCGATGTCACCCTGTGTAAGAACGACCTCAGATCCGTCTTCCATTAGAATAGGATCCTCGACATCCTTCAGGACTTTGATTCTCAGAAGATTGTCCGACTCTTCGCTGGGTTGCTCTTCCATAGAACCAGACTCGGAAGGAGAGGATGCGTGTTCGGGGTAATCATCCATCTCCCGGATCCTGTCCTCTTCGTCAAAGTCTGGCTCTTCCCATTCTTCTTCCATTGGTGCGACTCTTTTGGTAATCGACTCTTGGTTCTCATCATCTGAGTATTCCCTGAGAGTCTCGCTCACTTCGGTGACCACGCTAACGGACTCAGAGTAACCTAGCATATTTGACCAGGAAGTAGAGGCCTTGTATATCTCAGTGAGATCCTTCAGTCCGTTGTAGAATACCCTCTCAGACGGGTCGTGCTTATTCCAATCCAGCAAAGGCAATCCGATACTTTCCCTGGAATCCTTTTTTACGGAGTTTAGTAGGTTTGAGGTGATAGCGTGACGCGTAAAGGAAGCAAGCCTGATCCTAGTCAAATCTCTGACGCATGTTCTCGCGACCCCGAGCCTTCTAGACAGAAGTTGGGCCTTAGCAGTCATTCCTTCTTCTCTTACAGTCTCTGAGAGCTCAGTTTCCATGTTTTGCAATAACTGACCGACTGCATCCCAGAAACCAATCCTGTCCGGCATAGCTACATCTACTGGAGTATCGCTGCTCCTCTGCTTTCTAGTGACCTCAATCAGTGATTTATGGACAGACTCTAGTTCTCCCTTCGATAGTCTACGAGGCCCAGAACCGACTGCCATCAACACCAACTACCCATCATCCCACGAAGGAGATACATCAACAATTCCTTGTAAAATTGGCAATGACCATCATGCGGGACAATAAAATCCATGTCTCCACTCGCAAAGGTGCAGGTGTACCCGAGTGGTCAAAGGGGGAGGGCTCAAGATCCTCTGCATAGCGCTTCGCAGGTTCGAATCCTGCCGCCTGCACCAATCTAGAATTAATTTAATAGAGCCCTTAGAAGCTCCACAGAGCCATCCTTTCCTCTTGACTCGGTAATCATATCCGCAGACATGGATACCTCCGGGAATTCATCGCTTACAGCAACCGAAAGTCCGACTAGATCAAACATTGGTAAGTCATTCGGAGCATCCCCACATGCGATTACTCTAGAAGGATCTACTCCTCTCTGCTCCAGGGCCACTTTCAATCCATTTGATTTGTTGAGCCCCGGACTTGCAATATGTACAGCAAAACCTGTGGAGACGACTTCTAGATCAGACCATTGACTATCTGCAATTAGATCTCTCATCATTTCAAAGGAATCGGTTTCACTGAGGCACCATTCAGTCTCTCTCCATCTGTTTGACTCAATTCCTCTCGGGTCCAAATCATCAATTTTCGTAGCCAGCCATTCTGCTGCTTCCTTCGCTCTTGCCCCATCGGAAAGGGCCAGGATTTCATGACCCTCGCCACTGTCCCAGACGATGCCTCCGTTCTCAGCCACTATGAAACCCGAGGCTCCTATGGCTTGCATTATCGGAGTAACATTCGGCAGAGTCCTACCTGAAGCCAGTGAAATTGGCATTACCTCTCTGTCAACCCTTCTCGCAAGCTTGACCAGATCTTCATGAAAACCCTCTCTATCCAGCAGAGTTCCATCTACATCAAAAATTATCATATCCCAATTATTAGCATCTGGGATTTCGACCATGAACGCTGGGACTCATCCCTGTTCATGATTCCACCGACAAGAGAACATCATCTTCAAGCCACACATTACTGTGGATGAATTATGTCCGAGGACCCCGAGGATTATCTCATTCTTGATGAGGAAGAGGAAGAAACTCCCAAATTGGGCCGAGAACGAATATCTCTGCCAAAGATTGGATTTCCGAGACTCTCCAAGCCAAGAAAAGGACATGATGACGAGATCGAAGATCCAGAGCAGTTTATCGAGGATGGATTTGAGATAACCTTAGACGGGACTCATACTTTTGACTGGGGCATTAGGGGGATGGATTGTCCGGACTGTGCGATGAAGGCATCAAGGGCAGTAAACAGGCTTCCTGGGGTAGAATCATGCAGGATTTCAGTTTCAGATGGTTCTGTAGAGGTTTCTCAGGATATTTCCACCGGGACTGTTTCACGGGTATCCTCTGTCCTCTCCAGTCTTGGTCATGAACCTGATATTGGCTGGCTCAGAGTTGTTGGAATATCTCCTTCATCTCTCTCCTCAAGACTTAGAGTTGACTCCAAGGGACTCAGAGGTTGGCTTCTCAATGTGCCAGGAATCCTCGATGTTAGGTTAGAGAAGGGCAGGATTGAGATTCAAAAGGTCTGGATACTGAATTCTAATCTCAGGCAAGCAGCGGATCAAAAACTTCGCGAAATCCTTGGCCCGAATCACCGACTCGAGCCTTCACGAGAGTCTGGGTTCAGGAAAGACCAAATTCAACTACTTTCATCTATTCTATCAATACCACTGATCCTAATTGTCTCATTTATTGAGACAAGCTCCGCAATTCCAAGCCTTGTTCCTTCTATACTAGCTCTTGGTGGAATCATTTTCATCGGACAGAATATTTTCCAAGAGGCAATAGCCAGTCTAAGAAACAGAGTTATCGGATTCCAGGTTTTGATTTCTCTAGCAATTATTGGAGCTGTGGCACTAGGAGAATTTGTCGAAGCTCTCCTTGTTGTGGCCCTTGTTTCATTCGCTTCCCATCTTGAAAACAGAGCTCTCATCAAGGCCAGAGAGTCGATGCAGGGAGGTCTGGATAGACTCCCTAGGATGGCTAGAATAGCCAAACAAAAACCCTCTGGTATTGGTGTCGGGGAAAGGAGGATGATGGTGATTCAGATTGCCAATCAGGAACCAACTCCATCAAATTGTTCTGTTGAAGAACTAATCCCAATTGAGGCTTTGGAGATCGGAGAATTAGTAGAGGTCCGATCAGGAGAAAAGATTCCAGTTGATGGAAAAATTGTGGAGGGCAGTGGGGCTATAGATAGAGCTCCCTTGACTGGAGAACCTATCCCAGCTCCAGTGAAAAAGGGGGACAGAGTTGAAGCAGGACTGACCCTAACCAGAGGACCATTGGTAATTAAGGCAGAAGCCATAGGTCAAGGAACTAGACTTTCCAGCCTAATCGATCTAGTCAGGCATTACAAGGATAAACCAACCCGTACTCAGAATACTATAGAGAGGTTCACCCTGTTATGGACGCCAATAGTGGTCCTTGTCGCCCCGGTAATTGGCTTGCTGGCCCATCCTGGATCGATAGAGCAAGCCATTCTTACAACTCTTTTATTGTGGGTAGTGTCGTGCCCATGCTCACTCCTACTTGCCTCGCCTGTTCCACACGCAGTAGCTCTAACCTCAGCATCATCGTCAGGACTAATCGCAAGAGGTGGAGATATTCTAGAATCTGCTGCCGATGTACAATTAGCTCTATTGGATAAGACAGGAACTCTGACAACTGGAAACCCAACAATGTCCAGCATAATTGTGGTAGGAGGTGAGACCGAGGAGAGAGTGCTCGGAATTGCTGCTGGATTGGAGGAACGCTCGAATCACCCCTATGCAAGGACAATTCTACAAGAGGCTGAGAAAAGGACCTTGATTCCTATCAAGATGGAGTCAATCAATGATGGTGAGGCGGGTGTTTCAGGGAAATTAGATGGAAAAAAGGTGATTCTTGGTAGAGCAGATTGGGTTGCTTCTGAGGGAGCCATAATCCCAGAATCATTAGTACTGGCTCTAGAGAAATCGAGACAAGCAGGGATGGGATCAAGTCTGCTCTCAGTAGACGGTTCGGCGATCGCACTCATGGGTTTCTCTCATGACGATGCAAGATTCGGAGTTGGCGAGGCAATCAATGAATTGAATTCCCACGGAGTCAGGGTGGAAATATTGAGTGGAGACGAACAGAATAGTGTAGAGGCATTCGCAAAATCAATCGGGATTGATCCTGGAATGTGTAAGGGAGGGGTCGATCCCGAAGAGAAGGCATTGTACGTAACTAACAAATCTGGTGAGTACTGTACAATGATGGCAGGGGACGGATTCAATGATGCAGGCGCCCTTGCAGCAGCAGACATCGGAATTGCGATTGGTAGTGGCGATCAAGTAAATCTTGATGCAGCCGATGTCCTAATTCCGGGAGAGGATCCTAGGGCTCTTTCTCGAATGATCGTCCTCGCAAAGAGAACTAGGAGAGTGGTATACGCAAACATCGCAATTTCCGTTTTAGTGACTTCTCTGTTGGTAATTAGTGTTTTAATGGGATATAGGATGAATTTAGCAGCGGGGATTGCTCTCCACGAGGCAAGCGCCCTGATGATTATCTTGAACGGGATGTGGGTATCTGGTTCCCAAACTAGGAGACTCTCTACTATGGCGGACATAGGTAGAGAAATTATTCAAGATACCAGGGAAATATGGGGCATAATCACTAACAAAGAACCAGCAGACAATTCTGCGACCGCTTGATTAACTCGAGGTATATCCCAATATCATGGTACCTCCCGAAGTCGAGTCAAGGGTCGCCCCTCCATTGGTGAACTGCCCGGAGTGTGATTCTATGCTGCCTCAGGGATTGGGAGAGATAGAGTGCCTTCTATGTGGGGCGGTTTGTCGAGTCTCTCATGCACCAACAGTTTCAGCTCTGAAGGAAGAGAAGGTTCAATGCCCACATTGCATGACTGTAGTTGAGGCTGGCACTGACAAGAGGCCAGTAGACTTGACATGTGCAGCATGCTCCATGGTATTCACCTTGACTAGGAAGATAGTAAAAGTCGAGATTGAATGCCCCTCGTGTGAATCCAACCTTAGGATCAGGCCGAGACCAGGAAAGAGGGAGCTAACCTGTCCTGGCTGTCAGAGCTCCTTCTTTGTCACATTCTAGATATCGTGAAGTAATTAGGATAGAGAAACCAGCATCTGCCACTGTTTTCGACCCTCTTGTCTCAAATACCCGTGAAAGGGCGTAGAAATGGGGATGGGTGCGTGAGTGAGAGCAAGCCGGATGAATCAGTTGAGCAAGATAGTCTAGACGAGCTCGATGCCTTGAGGGCGGAGCACGCACTTTCCTCCTCTTCCATGGGGGCCGCCGCCAGAGCGCGAGAGAGACTCGACGAGGAATCGACTCTTCGCTCAGGAATCAGAAGAGAGAGAAGAATGAGAATTTCTGAGATGACAGATCGAGTTTCAGGAATGCAGGGTGCAATGAGAAAGGCAAATGAGATACTTTTCGAAGAGCAATTACAGCAGATAGAGGCAGATCTTAGAGACGAATTGGAGGATGAACTGGAGAGACTGGAAAAGGAGTCTCTGGAGAGGGAGGAAAGACTACTTCGCGAAGAGATGCTACACAGGCTCAGAAGAGAGGAGAACAGACTCAGAGACCAGTTGGATCTAGAGAGGGACCGGAGGATAGAGGCTCATACATCGAGATTAAGAGTTCGTCTGAGGGAAGAGATGGAGGTCGAATTCTCTCGTAGGAAGGCTTTCCTTGGCGAGAGACTAGAGCTTGAGGCTAACCAGGGAATCGAGAGGATGGAGAGAAGGGTTGAGATGGACCTCAGAGAAGCAATGGAGTCAGAGGTCCATAGGAAGGCCGAGACATTCCGTCTAGAGCAGGAAATTAAGATGAGGGATAACATCGCCAAGAAGAGACGCAAACACGAGTCGAAGTTGGAGAAGCAACTTGAGAACGAGCGCGAGTCTCTTGAGAAGGAAATGAAGTCCGACATTGAAGTTAGGACTAAATCACTCAGAGAAGAGGCGGAGAGAGCCTCTCTTTCCGATCTCGATCGGAGATTCAGAGCAGAGAGGAACAGCATGGAGGCTGCACTAGCCCTCAAGAGACAAGAACTGGCGCTTGAGAGCGAGGTTGAGATGGAGCAGAGAGTAGCTGATTTCGTTAATGAGCGCGAGTCAGAGATGCTTTCGAATCTTGAGAAGCAGTTAGAGAAGAGAGGGGAGCTTTCGAAGAGGGAAGTTTCTGAGATCATCAAGACGTTGGAGTCTGAGATTCGTGTGAAGATGGAAGCAGCCCTTCTGGATGCAAGGCATAGTGCGATGGAGCACTATGAGTCCTAATCTCAATCCTCAGAAATAGTACTGATTCTCTTGTCCGCCTCCTTTGCGAACTCCCAGTATGATCTACTTGCAGAGTTCGTCTTGGTGGGTTTCTGTGCAATTACAATGGGTGCACCTTCAAGCGGGGACTCCGCGATAGATACAGATCTTGGAATCTGAGAATCGAATACCCTGTCTCCGAAGTGTTTCCTAGCTTGCTCAGTGACTGTTTCGCATAGTTTGCTCCTTGTCTGTACCATGGTCATCAGAATGCCTAGCAATCCGAGATTCGCGTTTACTGACTTCTGCACATCTCTGACTGCAGATATCAACTGTCCCATTCCTTCTAGTGCATAGAACTCTGCTTGGATTGGGATTAGGACCCACTCTGCAGCGCACAGCGCGTTTACTGTCAGTAGACCAAGTGATGCTGGCGTATCGATAATGACAACATCGAAACTGTCCATCGCTTCACTAAGAGCCAGCTTGAGCCTGTTCTCCCTACCAACCCTTGTCGCAAGATCCACTTCTATCCCAGATAGATCCATGTCGGCAGGAAGAACCCATAGGTTTCGGACTGCGATATGATTAGGCGGACCCCTTGACTTTCCTGGATTACTCTTCCTCCACGATGCCTTCATCGATCTAGTCAGAAAGTCAGGGCCAAGAGTGCAGTCCTCTAGTTTAAGTGAGGAGCTATCCAAACCTCCCGAGAAAAGCTCGTTCATAGTCGGTCCGACGGTTCTTTTGTCAACTCCGAATGTCGTTGCCACGTTCCCTTTCGGATCCATGTCCACAAGCAGAACCCTCCTGCAACTAATTCCGTACTTCTCGCTGCCCAAGGAAAGGGCAGATGCCAGATTCACAGAAGTAGTCGTCCTAGCGCATCCTCCCTTATGATTGACACAAGCGATTACAATGGCCACGCATCCGTGTGTGCAATCCGGTTAATTGGGATTGCCCGATTATTGAATGACAGGGACGTTCACTTCGCTGAGGATCTTGTTCACGACCCTCCTTCCAGTTACTCCACGAATCTTTGACTCCGGCTTCAGTACGATTCTGTGGCTGACCACGTCAAGAGCGACTCCCTTGACATCGTCAGGAATGACGTAGTCCCTTCCATCTATCGCTGCAGACGCTCTAGAAGCCTTGAACAGGCCTTGACTTGCCCTGGGAGATGCACCAGCCTCAATTCTCGGGTCTGCTCTCGTCCTCTGGACCACTTGAACGATGTAACCAAGGATTGCTGGATCGATGTGGACCGTCTCCAGAGCCTTCTGCATCGCAACCACCTTCCTAGGCTCTACTATCTGCTCCACGTCGTAGTTATCCTTTCCACGAAGCTTCCTCCTCTGTAGGATTGCCTTCTCCTCATCCATTGACGGGTATCCCATGCTCATTTTCATGAGGAATCTGTCCATTTGAGCCTCTGGAAGCGGGTATGTCCCTTCCTGCTCGATTGGGTTCTGGGTAGCCATCGTCACGAACGGAGCCGGTAACTTGTGGGTGATTCCTTCGATGGTTACTTGCTTCTCCTCCATAGCCTCTAGCAATGCAGCCTGAGTCTTAGGAGGTGCTCTGTTTATCTCGTCTGCTAACAGAATATTGGTGAATAGAGGTCCGAACCTTGGCCTGAACTCACCGGTTTTCTGGTCGTACATGTATGTCCCGATAATGTCAGCAGGCAGCAGGTCTGGAGTGAACTGAACCCTCTTGAACTTGCATCCGAGTGCCTCAGCGAATGTATTCGACATCAGGGTCTTGGCCAGACCAGGGTTGTCCTCGATCAGGATGTTACCATTTGCTAGGATCCCAATGGCTACCTTTCTGATATTCTCGGGCTTTCCGATGATGACCTTGGCTACCTCGCTCATCAAGTTGTTAGCGTGTCCCGAGACTGACCTAATCAGATCTTTAGAGCTAGAGCCACCACCTTGAGCAATCGTCACACTGAACCCTCTAAGCCCTTTGCCGGTTCCATGACTACTTGAGTGTTAGGTGCCCTTGAACAATCGAGACTCCGGTCTTATCTGCCCCAGAAGTGGTCATTCTTCCTGTGTATGGACAGTAACTCCTCGTAGACCTCCTCCTCCACAGGAGTCATCTCCAACTTCCTAAGCTTCCTAGCATGCGATTCCGGAATGTCCACTAGTAGGATATCCCCCTCCTCGATCTGCCTACCGACAGTAACACCATCTACTGAAATTGCAACCTCAGCACCCTGTCTTGCTTCCTTTAGGCTCTCCTGCCCTGATCTAATTGACTTGATCCTGCCTACTCGATTTCCGTCTTTAAGCAATCCTTGACCAATGTGGACCCTCCCAGCCAAAACTCTCACTCCTACAACAGCCGGTTTAGAGACTCTGAAAGTGTGGTCTGGTAGGAGCATAACCCGTCCGGGATAAACAACGATTTCCCTGCTCTCCTCTTCAAGCTCGTTCTTCCTGGCCTCCACCCATTCCTCTCTCTCCTCTAGGATTCGGTAAATGATATCCGAGCCTATGTGCTTAACTCCTGCTTCGGAAGAGGAAATCTCATCTTCCGCCTCCTCTAGAATTTCAGTACTGAATGCCATTATTATTCTATGAAGAGGATCTGAGGACGCCTCTGCACTGCGAACGTCCCTTCTGCTTACTTTACCTATCGAAGCCTCACGGATGGGAACGCCTACTTCTCGCAGCTCTTTTGCAAGGGCCTCGAGACCACCCACTGTATCGGATTTGATGCATACTCCCTCTTCATCGAGCTCAATAGAGAGGTTCGCCTCTTCGTCTGCCGATGCGATGGCAGCGCTCCGCTCCGAGTCCGAATTCACAACCCGGAGGGTAGTCCCTACCAGGACCCCATCCAATGATGGCGCACTAATCTTGACACCTGCCGCAGCATAGGCAGCCTCGGTGTTGTCCCAGCGATCCCCCGCATCTCTCATCTCACTCATACCTCTAGGAGAGAATAGGCCCTTCACATGGGTGCTTATTCCCCCTCTTTCGCTTACTAGGACAATCTCATCGCCCTTCCTGATTGACCCTCTGTGCAGAATCAGGTCCAGGGTCTTTCCGAGACCCCTCTCCTCCTTCATCTCCAGAACTGTGGCCTCCCCAGATCCGTCCACATCTGTCAACTGGTCGGAAAGATATCTTTCTGCAAGCCCAATCACGACCGCCAGAAGATCCTGGATACCCTCTCCCTCCCTAGCAGATATCGGCACCATGGCTATCTCTTTGGTGAAATCCTTGATCTTCTCATACCTCTCGAGATTGAACCCTTCTTCAGCGAACTGACCGACTAGTTCCCAGTATCTCTGGTCGAAAAGTCCCAGGGATTCCTTGGACTGCCCCCTCATCGAGATCGCCATGGATCTTCCCTCCTCGGCATCCCACCCGTGGATTCTGTCCACCTTGTTCGCAGCAACTACGAAAGGGGTCTTGGATTGCTTGAGAATCCGTAGGGACTCCTTGGTCTGTGGCCTGCATCCCTCCATAATGTCCACCATCAGAATCGCAATGTCAGCCAGAGACCCTCCTCTTGAGCGGAGGGACGAGAATGAGTGGTGTCCTGGAGTATCGATGAATAGAAGTCCTGGTGAGTCGAATGTCTTCCCACCAAGAAGGGGGGCGCAAAGCTCGTTCAGAACCTCTGACGGCACCTCAGTTGCCCCGATATGCTGAGTTATCCCTCCGGCCTCTCTGTCCATCACAGAAGAACGACTTTGCTCCCCTAGAGACCTCACGTGGTCCAACAGGGATGTCTTGCCATGGTCAACATGGCCTAGGACAGCGACGATGGGTTGTCTACGTTCCGACATTCCACCCACCTCATGCTCCTTCCCCTTCAGAATTGATTCATTCATTCGTAGATGTGCGCCTCTGCGTCACGGGCCCATTCGACCAGACCGTCTGGGAACCAAAGACCCAACTCGAAGGAGGCCGTGTCCTCACCGTCAGAGCCGTGGATAACATTGTGGCCGATATCCATAGCGAAGTCCCCTCTGATGGTACCAGGAGCGGCAGTTCTACCGTCAGTAGGACCGATTATGTTTCGAGCCACGCTAATCGCATCGACTCCGGTCCACGCCATAGCCACAACTGGGCCAGATGTGATGAACTCGATCAGGCCACTGTAGAAGGGCCTCTCGTTGTGAACCTCATAGTGAGCCTCTGCTAGCTCCATAGAGGGGGTCAATTGCCTCAGTCCAACTAGTCGTAGACCTTTGGTCTCGAATCTACCGATTATGTCAGCCACTAGGCCCCTTTGAACACCGTCAGGCTTGATCATCACGAAGGTCGTCTGCATTTCTCCCATATTCCGGCCGAAAACCCTCCCCTATTTCAACGAGAGCAGTATTGGATGGTAGCAAAAGCAGAACTATCCTTTGCCGTTTTCTGTCTGATAATCACATGCAATGGTTAATTCACTTACCTTCTTACCGAATATCATGAAGACCCAACTGGCACTACTGATTTCACTTTGCGTGTTTCTTCCAGGATGTATGGATGATGTGAATGATGCCGTCAACCCAGAGCAGGAGCTATTCGACGACAACACCTTCGTTAACGAAGATGAACACATCAAGTTGACTTGGACCATCGAATCGGCATCCACAATCAGAATAGACCTGGAAAGGCAGGAGGGCCCTAACATCGACCTCTACACGATGACCCAGTTGAATTACGAGAAGTACGAGGAATGTGATAGCTTCGTGTATCTCGCCGACCTAAGTGATCCAAACACTGCTGCAGCGAATCTTGAGGCAACTATAGATGCCGGGACCTACATCACGGTTATTGACAACACAGACTGCGGAGAAGCCCAACCTCCAGGTCCACAGGGCCCCCTCGGAACGAACGATGCAAACGATAGGGCAAGGGTAGACTACAGGGTTACTGCACAATGACGTAGATATCATTATGATGCCCTTTTAATGTACAAGATTTGTGTCCGTGATACTAGATCTAGTTTGCTGCTTGTCCGATTTTCTTTTCTTCGGTGGCGGTGCAGGTGCATTGTCTTCGAAAAGATCTGACTCGCCTGTCTCCTTCGATAATTCCCAGTCTGTGAAACATAGAAGTCAGAAGTGCCAATTTGCTGATTGTCGTTCCCTGACATTTAGAACGACTGATTACTGTTGGAAGCATCAGGACGGAAAGCCCCACGAGTCTGATGGTCCTTGGAAACCGGATTCTGAGGATTCTTTCTGGTGGGAGGACAAGGAAGAGTGACTTACGAGATCACTTTATTCCGCCCTTCTCGTAGCGCCGAGTCCATTTGAGCCTCCTTGCATTCCTCTTGAGCTTGAGCATGTTCTTCCTGGACTTGCTGTCCCTGAACCAGTAGACAGAGCCGTCCCTCTTGACGTACATCATTCCTGTCCCAGGCTCTATCTCCTCGTTTGTGAAGCTGCAAATTCTCTGCTCTGGCACAAAATCACCTCGAACCTATCCTTCGGGCTTCTCTCCCGGTATCTCTGAGCATCAGAATATCTCCACCCTCTCCTGTCACTGGATCTGGCCCTCTAACCGGGCCGAGCACATTTCTGGTGATGATTCGGCCAACGTCACGAGGATTGTCTGAATCGAGAACACGAACCTTGACTTGCATAGCCTCCCCAGTGAGCCCTGTTCTGCCTACTATCTCAACAACTTCAGCAGGCCATGCCTCTGTTGCCATACATCAAACCTCCAAAATCATGACGAGAGTGTCTCGAAGTGAGACTTGACCTCGTTGAATCGATCCATCCCATCCTTCTCCACTTGCATTACCGCAATCGCCGCTGTCCTGGTGCCTGTGCTCATCCCCGCAGCCTCTGCAAGGTATGCCTGGTCCTCCACGTAGATGAAAGGAATCTCCTTTTCTTTGCAAATCATCGGGATATGGGCCAGAAGCTCGCCTGGGTTGACGTTCTCCGCCATCACCACCATCTGCGCCGTTCCTCTCTCTGCGGACTTAGTGACCTCATTGGCACCCTTCTTTAGGCGCCCCTTGCCGTCCTTCCCTAGGCTCTTGACCATCTCGTAAACTTGCTCTTGTACGTCTTGGGGTGTTTCGAAAACAATGTGTACACTCATTGGAACATCTCCTCGTGTTAGTAAGCCGCCGCACGGCATGACCGATATAAACGCAGCGTATTGCATCCAGTCAGCCGTTATCAGGCGCTCTACCAATCATTTCACTCAATCCCCTGGCCAATGCCGGAGCCGCAGAAACACTAGCCCTCGGATTTGGAAGAGAATCAGTAGTGTATACTCCATCAACGTGATTGGCTAGACGAGATAGTGCTCCACCTGTGAACAGTCCATGAGTACAGGCAGCATGGACCTCGACAGCCCCCTGTCTTCTGAGAGCATCACTAGCCCTACAGATGGTACCTCCAGTACTAATCATGTCATCGACGATGGCTACCACCTTGCCTGAGACATCAAGATCCTTCGGAGTATGCTCTATCGTATGCGCGTCTATCCTCTTCTTTTCCAGGTATGAGAAGTCACAACCAATTAACTCAGCAACTTCGGTGGCTCTCGAGATTGCACCCTTGTCTGGGCTCAGAATGAAATCAGGAGACACGTCCATATGGAGGCTCTCTGCTATCTCTGGCATAGAGCTCACAAACTCAATATCAGCCTCCATGTCTCCAAGTACTTCTGGTGCATGAAGATCCAGAATTACAATTCCATCACATAGTTCCGATAGCAAATCAGCAATTAGTTTGGCAGAAACTGACTCTCCAAAACCGAACCTCTTATCCTGCCTTGCGTATCCATAGTAAGGAATAGCGAGGAAAATACCAGGACCAACATCGTGTGTTTCACCCTCCCACTCTCCCTTCAAACTGGATAGATCGCCCGTCCTAACGTCTCTTACAGCACCAAGGAGGAATAGAGTTTGCATAATGCCTGAATCAGGGAACGTATTTGAAACAAGAACTACACTCTCCGATCTCACTGACTCTATTGAGTCGGGAGGAACTCTCACGTAAGACTCACCATCGGGGAATCTTCTACTTTCTAGTGCAACGTATTCCATGCCAAGAATAGCTGCAAGTCCAGATGCGATATCTACTCCTGAGGCCCCGCTCAGAACTGGCATTTGAACGCAGGGACAGGCAGTCCCTTCATGATGCTTCTTGTCGTGCTGACGGCCTAACTTTGGTCGATTTTGGTGGGCACGACAGGATTTGAACCTGTGACCTCCCGGTTATCAGCCGGGTGCTCCAGCCAAACTAAGCTACGCGCCCTTGAGCGTCAACGGCACATGGGATTGTGATTTGAAGGCTACTCAAGGGGAAATCACTCTTCCTCGTAATCCTCAAAGTTCAACTTCATGTAACTGGGTAGCGTAATCAGCCTCGAAAAGGTACACTTCAGAATGACTTCATCCAGTCGGGAAGTAGTCTTTGCTAGTTGTCCGCAGGGTACTGCTATCGTCTCTGGCAGGCCATGTCTGGCTCTCACCATAAAATGCGGTTTGACCAACAGGCCCTTGTAGGTCCTCTTGATTTTGATTAACTCAACTACGTTGCCAATATCCATTCCATCATTGTCAAGTACAGCCCTGTCTAGGAGCTCATCTGGAGCATACAGATCTTCTTGTATTCTGACCGTATTTCTCCATCTCCTCTGTAATTCTCTCATGGACTTTGATAGTTTGATACCGCCATCGGGCCTGATGCTGTGCACCAACTCCTTTGCCAGTGGTGCAAGATCTGCTGGCTTTCTCATGAATTCACTAGCAACCTCTCCCTCGACCTTAATTCTTAGAGACTTGACAAACTCATCTCTGGGGTGGAATCTCTCTCCAACCACCACTCCAACGTGCTTGTCTCCAACGTATACGTCTCTGTGTATCATTTCCTGTATTTCGTAATCCTCTACCATTGTTCTCCCTCAGGGGAGGAGCGCATCCCCCTTGCCTCTCCTGGGCACCAGAGGCCGGAGTGGCACTTATATTATTCGTAAATCAAGACTGATAATGTAATTGAAAAATTTATTGTAATAATAAAATTACAATTGAGAAATTAATTTTAGTTTAATTTTTTTAATGATTATCAGAAAAGATGCTTTGTTCTATTTCCACAAATTTCTGATGTCTATTGTGACCAACTTCGGAGAAGATTGATGTGTGTGCTCTCTTGCCCACTAGTGATGGTGGGAACCCTCCAGGCATTGTATGAAATCCGATCTTCTACGGGTAAAGCTGAGACAGATGGGCTTCCAGACTCAACAATCTCTGAGTTTCTACAGATCGACCCCTCTCTAAGTAGGGCAATCGAGGAGGCCTCTGTGAATTTTCAAAGTCTAATCAACGAAATGGGAGACAATTTACTTTCAATGAATGAGGGCGAACTATCCTCTTTTCTCCAATCGGACTACGTAAATTTCTACTCTGCCCCAACAGTTAATCCGTACGTGGCAATTGCGGCAAGAGGTCCTTGGATTGTAACTTCTCATGGAGCTGTAATTCACGATAATGGAGGATATGGGATGCTTGGGATGGGACACGGCCCAGATGACGTGATTCATTCAATGCAGCAGAATTGGGTGATGGCAAACGTCATGACTCCCTCATTTAGTCAAAAGAGACTCTCTGACAGACTCAAGAAGGAAGTTGGCCACACAAGGGGAAATTGTCCTTTTTCCAAGTTCGTCTGTCTGAATAGTGGGTCAGAATCGATGACTATCTCTATGAGGATAGCAGACGCAAACACCCTCAAACTTACTGGGAAGGGAGGGATTCACGAAGGAAAACCAACCAAGATGCTGGCTCTGGTAGAGGCATTCCACGGGAGAACCCACAGACCGGCTCAAATTTCTGACTCATGTAGTGGAAAATACGAGAAGAATCTAGCCTCTTTCAGAGAAAGGGATAATGTGATATTCGTACCCAACAACGATTTGGGCTCTCTGAGACAGGCATTCGAAAGAGCCGAACAAGAGGGCTTCTTCATCGAACTAATGGCTATGGAGCCAGTGATGGGCGAAGGAAATCCCGGACTATGCGTAACTAGAGAATTCTACGATTTAGCCAGATCTCTATGCACACAACATGGAAGCATGCTCATAGTCGACTCAATTCAAGCAGGCTTGAGAGGGCAAGGATGCTTGAGTATTGTTGATTATGATGGGTTCCAGGACTGTCTTGTACCTGATATGGAGACTTGGTCCAAGGCTCTGAATGCAGGACAGTACCCTCTATCTGTTGTTGGGCTCTCTGATAGAGCGGCCAAATTGTACGTGGTAGGAATCTATGGTAATACAATGACCACGAATCCAAGAGCCTTGGAGACTGCAATTTCTACTTTAGATAGAGTTACTCCTGAGCTAAGAAAGAACATCAAGGATAGGGGCGAAGAATTCGTTTCTAAGTTGAGAGATCTATCTCAAGAACTACCGGGAACAATCACTGAAGTTCAGGGGACTGGGCTATTGCTCTGTGCTGAACTCGATCCGCGAAAGCTTCCAGTAGTCGGCTTTGGTTGTGTTGAGGAATGGTGTAGGAAGAACGGACTTGGGGTTATTCATGGAGGGCAAAATGCATTGCGATTCACTCCTCACTTTGCGATTACAACCGAGGAGATAGATATGATAATTGGAATTCTGAGGGACGCCCTCATCGCATTCACCTCCAAGTCTATTGAGGCAAACTAATTGATGCGTTATCATGCCCAGAAACGTGCATGTTTTCGGAAAATCGGACGGCCTTAGGGAAGCACTGGAAGAGAGACTACAAAGAGCAGGAGCCTCAATTGTGGAAGATCCTTCTGACTCTGAACTGGTTGTGGGAATTGATCAACAAGAGGATTGCGATATTGCGATTGTTCCCATGGGCTCAAATCCTCCGAAATCAACAATCGTTGTGGAACTGAAGGATGTAGTCATTCCGAATGGTGGCAGGAACTGGGGTAATGAAATAATGATAGATTGGATACAACAAATCAAGAGTGGAGGCGAACCAAAAATCGAACCTAGGGACAGGTTCTGGGTCAATGTCAGGGATGTAACCGACGCAATTTCCTGTTTATGCATGAATGAGAAGGAACCCAATCTATCCGGGACCTTCAGAATGTGCGGTAGGAGGGCATGGTCATCGAACCACGTTATCGACGAGATAAGAATTCTCTGGGAGCGTTACAACAATGCAATCAACCACTCCCACACTATCGAGTCTCTATCCGAAGTCCCCAGTCCCGTGAGAGGAATTTATTCCGAAAGATCCGAAACTGTAGACTTAGGTAGCCTCAATCATGCTTTGATCGCAATAGGGGGCGAGGGTTGGCATCCTATGGTGCCGATGAGAGTCTCAATAATGGAAATGATTGCCCATACCGATTAGCGAGAATTCTTGTCTCCCTGAACCTTCACTCTAACATCCTGAGCGAGGTTCTTGCAGGTTTGCATTACTTTCCTAACTCTGGTTCCAGCAGCATTATTCCCAGAGTCGTGCTTCTCAGCATCTGCAATAGCTTCCGTCAATTCATTTATCATGTCCTGAATCATCTCTCTGACTGTCATACTTTTACCCGGAAAATGAGACCTAATAGCCGTTTCTCCGGCACATATCTCACTTGCTAGCAAATAAGTCAGAACCTAGGATGGGAAGAATCAGGCTTGCCTCACCCTCAACTACAATTTGGTCGGCATTGGGACGAATCTTGCCCCACGAAATAGCCTCCTTCAATCTAGCTCCGGAGAGGGATCCGTCGAACTCTGGAGCGGTGGTGATTGAAACTGCTGAATCCATGCCTGACTCTTGTCTGAACTGGTTCCACCAAATTACGTGATGCTTGGAGATCCCCCCTCCTACCATCAGACCATGGCTTTCGTCTGCCGTCCAAATCAAGTCGGACAGAATCTGTTCGTCTGCAAGAACATCAATAATGAAATCCGGGCTCTTTTGTCTATGCATGAATAATTGCGAACCAATCGAGCCATCGGTAATTCCAGGTATAACCATCGGAATCCTATTTTTAGCAACCCAGTGAAGAAGAGAACTAGGGTCATCAATCCTGTCACCTATCGCCCAGCATAGTTCCACTGAACCAAAGCCTCTCCAGGGGCTTTCATCGTCTACAGACTTCCTCTCATCCTCAATCTCCTCCAGCCAAGGTAGTAGGACTCTCTCTAGAATCTCGCCGTAGCACTCATTCGGAATCACCACATTGCCAAGCCTGTTCAGGCCCTCCTCAGCCAAGGCAACGTCATCTAGACTGAAGTCTCCATGGAAGTAACTCCTGTACACTCTGGCTATGTCATGATCGAGAGTTCCACATGTGGTTATGACTACGTTGTATGCTCTCCCCTTCAGTGCCTCAATAAAGAATCCCCTGGTTCCTGTAGCGCATAGACAGGCAGGGAATGATAGCCAGTTGAGGACCCCTTCTTCCTCGGATCTTGAAATTGCTTCTCTCAAGATATCTCTTGCTCTAGCCAACTTCGATGCAGTGAAACCACCAGCTCGAGACATCTGATCTATCAGAGATCCAACATCAGTAACTCTCGAAAAATCATAGTCCTCAACAGGGGCTTCGAAATCGTCACGGGAGTATCCAACCATGTTACCCGCACAACCCTCTGGGCTTCAATTGGTGGTATTCCGAATTCTGTATATTCTGTCTCTCAGTTCTGCTGCCCTCTCGAAGTCCAGCCTATCTGCAGCCTGCTTCATCTCCATCTCAAGCCTGGAAATAACATCTGCCTCTCCACCATTATCTTCGAGATCCCTTCCTCCTTCACCTATCCACTCGGGCTGGCTTACGTTCTCTAGAACTGAATCGGAGTTATTCCAGACACCAGCACCTAGTCCAAATCTCTTTGCTAGTCCCTCCAGACCCTTCTTGCCCGGAGGCTTGGCAACCATTCTCCTACCGCCTTCACTTCCCCTACCAGCAACTCCAGAGACTAGGTCCTCCATCTCTGACCCCATCACGGGCATCGCCTTTTCGATGGTTTTAGGGACTATCCCATTCTTCTCGTTATGCTCTCCTTGCATGGCTCTCCTCCTCACCGTCTGACTGATGGCAGCTTCCATTGAAGCAGAGACGGAATCAGCATACAGAATTACAGAGCCATTCACGTTTCTGGACGCTCTTCCGATGGTCTGGAGAAGGGACCTTTCGTTCCTCAGGAAGCCCTGCTTGTCAGCATCAAAAATCGCTACAAGCGAAACCTCGGGAATATCCAGACCTTCTCTAAGTAGATTAATTCCCACAATCACATCAATCAGACCCAATCTGAGTGCCTTGATTATCTCGGTTCTCTCCAGTGTATCTATCTCACTGTGGAGGTAGTGTGCCTTGACCCCCATCCCTTCTAGGTACTCGGCAACTTCCTCCGCGAACTTGATCGTCATCACTGTAACCAGGACCCGTTCATCACGACTAACTCTATATCCAATCTCGCTAAGCAGATCCTGTACCTGTCCCTCTGTACTTCTAACCTCAATCTCCGGATCTAGCAGTCCAGTAGGCCTTATCTCCATTTTAGCTATCCCATCTATATTTTCCAGTAACTTCTCCATACTCTGCTTAGTCTCTGGCTTCCCGACTTCGGACTTTCTGGCACCGCCCTCGCCGTCCACATGCATCAGTCCCGAGGGGATGTTTTGCCCTGTCACCTCTGCAAGGTGCCTCAGCTCACGCTCTCCCGGAGTAGCACTAACGTAGACCATCTGAGGGACTAAGGTTTGGAACTCGTCTATCCTAAGTGGACGGTTGTCATAGGCTGACGGGAGTCTGAATCCGTGGTCCACCAGGTTCTTTTTCCTTGAGAAATCTCCTCCGAACATCCCTCCCACCTGGGGCAGCGTCACGTGAGACTCGTCCATGATAACCAGATATCGGTCTGCCCCCCCATGGAATTGTTCCGCATTACTGGCGAAGAAGTCCAGAAGGCAGTATGATCTCTCCCCTCTACTTCGGCCATCAAAGTGCATCGAATAGTTCTCAACCCCCTTGCAAGAGCCTACTTCATCCAGCATCTCTAGATCAAATCTGGTCCTCTGCTCAAGTCTATGAGCCTCAAGGCCCCGATCTTTAGACTCGAACCAGTCCAACCGATCGCCCAACTCTTCCTCGATATCTTCCAGGGCTTGGTTGAACCTATCTTCACTCGTCATGTAGAATTCTCTCGGATGGATCCAAGCTTCTTCGAACTCATCTAGAGGCTCCCAGGACACTGCTTCGCAGACCTGAATTCTCTCGATTCCTTCCCATCCAAACTTGACTCTGATTGGATCATCCCTGCTTGGCATCCACACATCAAGAACCTCTCCTCTGAGCCGGACGTCTCCCCTGGTTATCTCTCTAGTAGTTCTCCGATATTGAAGTTCCACCAGGCTCCTAACCACATCCTGAGGATCAGCAGTTTGTCCGACATGAAGCCTCAGGTGATTCTGCTGGAAAACCTCTGGCGGGTTTAGACCATAGATTGTGGATACGGTCCCTATTGTTATCACATCTGGACGGGAAACTAGGGAAGCAACTGTAGAGAACCTCTCTTGCTCTATCCTCTCATTCATCTGCAGCTCCTTGTCGATGTAGAGGTCCCTTCCGGGTATGTATGCCTCCGGCTGGTAATAGTCGTAATAGCTGACGAAGTACTCAACAGAGTTATCCGGGAATAATCCTGACATCTCCTGCCAAATTTGACGTGCTAGTGTTTTATTGTGTGACAGGATTAGCGTAGGTAACTGCATCCTCTCGATTATCTTAGCCATGGCGAACGTCTTACCTGACCCGGTGACTCCGAGTAGGACGCATCTTTCCTGGCCCTCTTCGATTTGCCTTACCAATACATCAATCGCTTGCTGCTGATCACCCGCACTGTCATATTCCGATTGAAGGATGAACATCTTGAACCCTCGTTATTACCCCTGTCAGCGATTAACCTACGTAAATCATACTCCCCAGAAGGGCCCAGCCAGTTAGCATTGAAGAAAGGAATAGCGTACTCTGATACGCCCCCATAAGTTGTGATGAATCAGAGGACGACTCGGCCCCTTTAGTCATAACATACAGGTTTACCCCGCCCATGGTGATGGCGGATAAAATCCAAACAGGCGAACTAAATCTACCCGATTCGCTGAATTCGTGCATCCCCGCAAGTAGGAAGCATATCACCCATCCTATTGTAAGAAAAACGCTAAGATTCCTGGTCGCGATAGATCCGAAGGCTGCTGGGAATGACTTGATCCCCTGTTCTCTGTCAACTTCCTTGTCCATTAGGGCGTAATTAACATCAAATGCAGTAATCCAAAGAGCTACACCAAGCGAAATGAAGAACACCTCTGGGAACCAGAGAAACTCCAACTGTTCTTGTCCTGTTCCGAAAATCGCCTCCCATCCATGGTGATCAGCAGCGATTGCAACCCATGCACCAGCTGGTGCAAGAGCGAGGCAGAACCCGATCCAAAAGTGACACAACCACGTAACTCTCTTCGTGTATGGGTATATCACAAAGGCAACTACAGGTAGCCATGACATCTTCAGCGCTACTTCATTCAGCCTCCATGCGGAAAAGAGTAGCATACCAAAGAACAATCCCGCGAGAACCCAAGACGATTGTACTGATATTGTCCCCGACGGAAGGTGCCTTGATGCGGTTCTTGGATTATCCGCGTCGATATCCCTGTCTATAATTCGATTAAGCACCATTGCGAGCCCACGCGCTCCAACAGCAGCAATAATAATCCAAAAACCATCTGAAATCTCGCTACCGAACTCTTTGTCTGCAAGTACAAAACCAATTAAGACGAACGGAAGTGAAAATAGTGTGTGTTCGACCTTGACGAACTCCAGAACTTCCTTATATCCCATTTCAAATCCTCTGGGAAAGCCACGCATCAACTCGCCTAACCATCTCTGGATCATGGAGGGTGACAGCAGGCCATCTTCGAACGGGAAGAGGACCGTCATCAGACGGTATTGGAACCGTGGCATCCCAAGCCACTCTCATACTAGTTTCATCGAAGTGAAGATCCCTGCCTACATCAAATCTGCAGAAAAGCTGCCAAAGGAGCCTCCTCTTCCAATCTTCATGTTCCAGGTCCGCATCCGAGTCTGTGATGAACAGCCACTTAAGTTCCCTCGAAGCATTAAGGCTCCAGATAGAATCTCTGATTGCTGAAATTTTCTCCCTCTGTAGCCGCGCCAGATGATTATTTGTTTCTTCCACACTCTCCTCCGGACTAGGGCTGCCTTCGACTTCGGTAGTTACCACCATCATCGAAGGTCGTAACATCCTAGCCTGGACAACGCCCTCGATTGCGGATGCTGAGATTGCCAGAGATTCACTAACACTGCTCTCTTCTGGCCGAGAAATAGGATCCCCCTCTGATGGTGTGGTCGCATCGATGATCAACTTGTCATGGACATTCTCCCAGGGAGATGTGTGAGCCAGAGAGTCAGCGACCATTCCTTCCAGTATGACCATATCATCAGGAATGTTGACCTTGTTGTGGAGAGCGTCAAGAAGCTTCTCGAGATCTTTGACTTGATGATCCTCATCTACAACTATGATTACTTTTAGGAACATCATCTGACCAGCTCCCAGAAGCCCAAGAGCAGTCTTCCGCGCCTGACGTGGAAACCTCTGCTTCGAGGAGACGACAGCGAGATTGTGGAAACCCGTCTCGAGAGGCAGGAAAGTATCGATGACATCCCTGTGCTGGAACTTCAGCACTGGCAGCAGGGCATCACCAATAGCCTCGCCCAGGTAACCATCCTCCATCGGGGGTATACCGACTATCGTCATTGGTATAGTTGGGTCCTTCCTGTGAGTGATTGCTGTAACGTGCATTACTGGGTACTCGTCCTCTAGGGAATAATGACCGAAGTGGTCACCAAATGGGCCCTCCATCCTTCTCTCTGAAGGCAGTGTGTACCCTTCAATTACGAAATCGCAGTCTGCTGGGACCCACAAATCATTGGTCAGGCATTTTGTGATCTTGAGTCTTCTACCGCTCAGAAGTCCTGCAAACTCATACTCTGAGAGGTTGTCTGGGAGGGGGGAGATCGCGCTGAAGATTACCTGAGGGGGGCCTCCAAGGCAAATCGCGACTGGCATCCTATCGTCTGATGCCTCAGCATGATCTGCACCATGCTTGTGTTTCTGCCAGTGAAGGCCGACTTCATCAGGGCCGAAAACCTGGCTTCTGTACATCCCTAGGTTGTGAACTCCGGTTTCTGGATCTGATGTGACAACAAGTGGGAGCGTCATGAAGGGCCCGCCATCCTGGGGCCAACTCGTTGGGATGGGGAGCCTAGTCACATCAGGATTATCCATCGTTATCTGCTGACACTTCCCTCTCGAGACCTTCCTAGGAGCCATTGAAATTCCTTGTCTCAGCAACCCAAGGCCTGTCCAGGGCCTCCTCAAAATTCCCCCTATATCCGGCTTCATGAGCCCAGTCATCATTTCACCGATCTCCTTAGGCTCCACGACACCCAGCGCGAGATTGGTCCTATCACGGGTCCCGAAGAGGTTCATGGCAAGGGGATACCTGCTGATACTTCCGTCCCCCAACTTGGGCTGATCGAAGATAACCGCCGGGCCGTTCCTCTTTACCAACAGGTCTGCGATACAACCCGCTTCTAGCTCAACATCGACCGGATGGCTAACCCTCAGCAGCTCGCCTCTCTGTTCCAGAGCAAGTATGAATTCCTCAAGACTCCTCCAACCCACGCCATTACGCAGTGCTATTGGCATGAGAAGGTTTGTCTGTTTTGGAGGCTATCAAACCGAGGGTTTCTTTGATAGTGCCCTTACCGTTACAACATGGGCGACGAAATGACGGTCTGTGATGTTCTTGTCGTGGGGGCTGGTCCCGGAGGAGGAAATGCCGCTCTGCAATGCTCACGCAAGGGGCTGTCAACGATAATCATCGAGGATCACGCTGAGATAGGAACCCCGGTCCACTGTGGAGAGTGCATTTCCGAGATAGCTTGTCAGAACCTAGAGCTTACCCTCCCGGAGGAGGTAATCAGCAAGAGGGTGCACGGAATCAGGGTCATATTCCCTGACGGTACCGAAAAGCGACTTACAGAGGAGGGGTACGTTCTTGAGAAACACCTCTTTGAAAGGTGGATAACAGATGAGGCAGTCTCAGCAGGCGCCACGCTCAACCTAGGACACAAACTACTTTCCATGGAGAGAGCCGAAGGAGAACCGTTTTCAGGATGGGTTTGCGATGGCAAGGGGGATCAATTCCCCATAACGGCCAAGGTAGTAATTGATGCCTCAGGGGTTGCAGCGGTCTGCTCCCGATTGGTCAAGCCCGATGGAGAGGCCCCTCTGAATCAAAAGGGCAAGGTAGTCGCAGGGATGCAGTACGAGCTTCTAGAAGTACCAACTGATGGTTATCTGGATTTCTACATTTGGCCTAGCTATGCTGAGAAAGGGTACCTATGGATGATTCCCAAGTGTGATGGCAGGGCAAACGTCGGACTCGTAACTGAGGACAAGCCCAGGACAAAAAAGGCTCTCGACGAGTTCATTTCAAACACACATTTTAGTGAATCTGAACAGTCACTACCCTCGTGGAAAGAAAAGGGGAGCCCGGCATTCGGCGGGACCATCCCAATCTCGGGGCCTTTCGAGCGGACCCACTATGACGGGCTGATTCTAGTGGGAGATGCTGCAGGATTCACATCCCCCCTGTTCGAGGGTGGCTCCCACCTGGCATTGAAATCAGCCGTTTTCGCAGCACATACCGCTGCAAACGCTATTTCAGAAGGGGACCTCACCTCGGACAGGCTATCAGAGTACGCTAGACTATGGAAGGCAGAGTTCCCACCTTATGGCAAAATTCTGAGGGGGAAGACGGCCCTCTTCGAACTATCAGATGATGAGATGTCCGTTATGGCAACATGCTTCCCGGATGAGATGTCGGGAATGGGAATTACCGGTAAGGCGATGGTCGGGCTCAGACTTTTACTTAGAAAACCAACGTTGTACTTCAAGCGAATCGTACCAGCGATGCTAGCATTCGGATACAGCAGGGCGAAGTACTACGGATGGTGAACGATGCTAACCTTTCTCGGGTACACGCTGGTCTTCCTAGCCCTGCTGGTCAGCCTTTACCTAGTAATCCGCCCCGAGTCTGGCTCACAGCCTTTCTTGGGGACGGCTGCAATGGGGACCCAGTCCTCTCCCTTTCTGCTTCTATCACTATCATTCATTTTTGAAGCAACGTCGCTGGACCTTGTTTCGAGTTACGTCGGCGAAGGACTACCTCTCTTCTACCGCATTTCAGCGGTATGGGGAAGCAGGTCCGGACCTCTTCTTATGTGGGCCATGATGATGAGCGTAATCGCATGGTTCATGTCTAAGGACAAAACGACTGATATTACCACAATAAGGGTCATGCACTTCTGGACATTACTGCTACTATCAATCTCCGCAGGCCTGCGCCCCTTCTCCCCTGCTATCCCAGGCTCTGCTGGGGAGATCAGTCCCTTGTTACAGACAGATCTGATGGTGATTCACCCGCCGGTGGTCTTCGCCTACTACTCGTTGTGCCTTGCGACGGCTAGCGTTGCGCTGTCCGGACTGATCAGGTCAAGGCCCTCGAATGAGACCCACGCCTCGATGATTCCATGGGCCAGATACTCATTCCTAGCAGGAACAATCGGCATAGGGCTTGGTGGTCTCTGGGCTTACACGGTTCTCGATTGGGGAGGTTATTGGGCATGGGACCCGGTAGAAACCGGATCACTTCTCCCATGGCTTGCACTTCTGGCTATATTACACTCAAGAGCCAGGCCGAAGTCATCCAATCCATACGCATTATCGCCCGCGCTCGGGATGGTAACCGGGGCTCTGGTGATGCATGCCACCCTAGTCACCAGGGCCAACGGGGTCTGGGCCTCTGTCCATGCCTTCGTGGGTGATGGGGAGAATTCCCTCCCGAGGGACCCATATGTACGAATCCTGGAGATCATCGATTTCACCGCAGTTGGATTCGAGATCACGGCCTACATGACTTCATTTGTTGCCCTTATTGGTCTTTCTTTAGTCCATGCCCTGAGGGAGCAGAGAGCCACAGTGCTCGCGAAGGGATCACAGACTCTGTTTGAGAAGAACCGGGCTCTAGCAGTCTTCCTCCTATTCTACTTCTCTGCTGTCGGCCTCTGGATCGGCTCAACTGCAGTACTCTTCTTCGGACTGGCCATCTTGACACTGCTGATCTTCGGAGATCGGGACGAACCCCCCGTCCATTGGGTCTCCCTTGGCGTCCTCCTGATGCTTTTCTCGGGATGGGCGTGGATCTCCGAGTGGTATCAGTCACTGGCTGGAATCGTGCCTTTCCTCTTAGTCTGGGTCATTCCCGATGAGCAGAAGGACGACTTCTCCGGGATAACGGACTCAATTGTCGATCCCAAGAAGAGGGCCATCATGGCTCGGTCCTTTCCATGGTACTTGTCCGTGGTATTCCTGCTGCTAACCTGGGTTCTCCTGACTGTCGAGATAGAAGGCACAAGCATCGAAGCGCACGAGTACTACGGTGCCCCTCTAGTGTCCTTGCTGGCCGTGGGGCTGGCACTGTACGCTTGGGGCATCAGGGTAAGCGGCAGAGCAGGCGCAATTGGGCTCTCGGTGACATTGGTTCTCTCGGTGGTTCTAGCCGCTTTATCGGAGAGGCTGGACCTGCCTGGTAATCAGGACGGAGCAATCACGGATAGCGTTTCTAGAGGCGCTGTCTCCATGTTCATCCTGACCTGGCTGGCCCTGGCCATCCCACCAACGCTGTTGAAGCTATGGAGGAGCTCGAGAAAGACAATTCCCAAAATAATTCGTGGTGGCATAACGACTCGATCTGCTCGAGCGAGGTTACTGGGCACCCATATAGCCCATGCTGGTATTCTGATCCTATTGGTGGGGCATGTCCTCACCACCACTCTCGTTGATAGGACAGATCCATCCAACTTCGTCACCCTTGAGAGAGACGTTCCCACACAGCATCAGGGGATGGAGCTCGTGTTCACAGGGGTAGAGGTCCTATCCGCAGATGAGCAAGGCTACGGGTACCGAATAGGAGACGGCTATGTTGGGGTCGTCATCGAGGCGAGGGGCGATGGTGGTTCACTGCTCGGGACTATCATGCCAGGAATGCTCCGCTTTGATTCTCCCTCCGGAATGGTATCCGCCAGATCGGAGGTGGATAGGCTGACAAGGGCGACAGGGGACACCATAGTAATCCTGGACCTACTCCAGTCAAACGAGCTCTTGTCATCGATGATACTGGGCCAGACTGATGATGTCAGCGAGGTCAGGGTCACCGTACACCACCTCCAGGGCAGCCATCTTGTTTGGGTGGGTTGGCTAATGGTGGTCACTGGGAGCGCCTTGGCTTCCCTCCCAAGAACAGTTACTGAACCATCCGAGGACGGGTAAAGGCACTCATCGCCCCTTACCGTTTGAATGAAAAAGGGGGAGCCAGTCGCGAGGCTCCTGAGGTGCTATGATGGATAATGGCTCAATCGTTCATGTAGACTATGATTTGTACAATGCTAGCAATGACAACCTGATAGAGACAACGAGGGAGGAGGTAGCCAAGGAACACGATATCCATGACGAAAACAGAGAGTACTCCCCAATGATTACAACCGTCGGAGATGGCAGACTTATCCCCGGTTTCGAGGCTCACCTAGCAGGAGCCGAGGCTGGAAAGGATTACGACTTCGATATCGAGCCAACCGAGGCCTATGGGGATAGGGACCAGAATAAGGTTGAGACTATCTCACAGAACGTCCTCCTAAGGAGCGTAAGAGACCCGAACACGCTAGCAATAGGGGCTCCAGTTGAGATTGGTGGGAGACAGGGAATTCTCCAGTTCATGAGCGCTGGTAGGGCTAGGATAGATTACAACCACCCATTAGCAGGGGTCACCCTGAGGTACAACTACCAGATTGTTAAGGTCGTCGAGGACAGGGACGAGAAGGTTCAGACCCTGATGAAGATGAACACCGGAAGAGACGACTTCGAGATCGAATTCGAAGGTGACGACCTCACAATGACTCTCCCGGAGGAGATGGCTTACGATCAGAACTGGGCATTCACGAAGTTCTCTTTGGTCACTACTCTGAGGGAGAATGTAGGAGTCGCCAAAGTAATCTTCCGAGAGGTTCACGAGCCAAGGCAGATCGAAGAAGAGTAACTAAATTATTCTCGGAATGATAACCGGAATTAGCAGAATCAATAGTATAAATATACTACTCAGGCTGCTGATTCTATTCGATATGTTCTCAATCCGTATCGGATGAGAAGACCTACTGATTTTTCTCAGTACCGAATGGATTCCATCTCTGACAAGATGACCACCATCGAAGGGAATCATGGGAATCAGGTTTGCGAAACCAAGCAGGAAGTTGATCCAGACAAGCCAGAACAGGAAGTCGAACAGCATCAACATCCCATCAGTTCCGAGGACCGAACCCATGGTTCCGCTTCCGGCAACCAGCATCTCCCTTTCTTGGAGAATCATCGTCTGTCCTTCGTTTGAAATTGGGACATTCAGCATCAGAAGAGGCCGAATCACAGTGAGTATTGCCGTACCTGATGCTGAGTACTCCCCGTTGATTATATTGGCATAAACATCCACTCCCGCTGTTGATGAAACAAGATCGGAAACACCTAGGAAAGCGTCACCAGGCTCAATTTCCAATAATTCCAGTAGTTCTACTCTATCTTCAATAATGCAATCATTATCTTTCTCACAGTCTTCGATGTAGTACTGGTAGCGATCACCCATAGTGACAGTTATACTCCTCTCTGACCACTTGTCAGTGGAATCATCCCTGGATAGTACGGTTAGTTGAGCAACTTCCCCAGCGGAGAGTCCGCCCATCTCATCCGAGAAATCGGAGTAATCAGAAATCTCGTTACCACCGATGTGTGTAATCGTCTCAAATGGCATTAGGCCGGCTTCTTCTGCTCCTCCTCCGACTACAATTCCTCTTGCATGAACGCCCTTGTTTTCTGCCGCCATCCCACTGGCAACAGAACAAAGGAGAACTAAAACCACGTATGTCACGAAGATGTTGATCGACGGTCCCGCTGCGAAAAGCCTCAGTCTGTCTCTCCTGGGGGCCCTCTCCATCTCCTTCTCTTCGGGCTCTGCGAAGGCCCCGATGGGCAGAGGTCCCAATTGAAGCAGCCCGAAGCTCCTCAACCTCATTCCATGGGCCCTTGCTTGGATTCCGTGACTATATTCGTGAATCACTATCGCAATTATGAGCGCCAAGGCTGGCCACCATAGTGGGACGAAGCTGGTAACTCCTGGGATTAGCAGTAGGTCACTTGCAGGAATTGACTCCTCAGGAGGACTTATGGCTGCCGCGACTGCACTAAGGAGAAGAAGCAGTACAACCATGAACATTACAAAGAAGCACAGCCAGATTGAGACCTCTCCGAATCCCCTCCAGAATCTCCTGGGTTTGGATACTGATTCCAGAAGCCGCATGCCTCTTCTAGTTCTGATCATCAGTATAATCCCTAGAGCTCTAGTTGCATCCATCTTGTCAAGGAGGCCTGTCGACTCCGCGTACAACAAACCCGAATACCAAATTGCGAGAAGAGCTACTAACCAAATCGGTGCACCTAGGTTATACACTAGGAATAGCAGGAGCAATGGGATTAGGATGCTCCTATTCTCCCCCTGTTCCGCCATGGTGATTACAATCGTCCTTGTCTCTTCAACCTGCTCTAAAACAAAAGTGACAATACCTCTGACTGATTCGGTTAGCTATGTCAGAGGCATTCGGAGGCTCCGCGAGGAGCATCAATCGCAGAATCGACTCATTAGCCAGGGAGAGGGACAGTATCGGACGAATCCTGGTCCAAGCTGAACTTCATAGCGTTAGGGAAGAAATAGAATCTGTCAAGCAATCACTAGAACAGATAGAAGAGCTCCTTTGTGGCACGAGAAATTAGCTAGCTAATGTTTCTTTAGCGGACGAATTTCCTGAATTGGACCTCACTCCAATCGCTCCTTCTGAGCTACAAATTAATGACAGGAACCTGTGCACTGGCATCCCAGCATTCCAGTCTAGGTGAGGGGTACCTCTGCTTGTTAGTGGGAGTGCGGGGATACTTCTGGATAGGTGTCTGAGCTTTCCGGTCAATCCTTCAACTTCTACTTTCATTATTCTCCAACTATCTCCCCTTACTCCCTTCAACCTGAAAGCGTAAAGCGGGAGAAGCCCACATTTCTCACCAGTAGATTTCAGGGAATTGTACTGGTCCATGGTTCTACCTGAGAGGTATATCCTCTCGCCCTTGGAGGTCTTCACCTCTATTGGGAAGCACATGTCCCCCCTAAGAGCGAGAAGGTCACCGGTACCCTCTGAACCGCTTCCTGGGGCCCTAACTACCAGAAAAGGCCTCTTTACGACTCTCATTGCTTTCGCGCGCTCAACTTCAGAACAAGATCTCGTAACAGCGCGAACTCCCTTTATTTCCCCAGCGAGAACCGAACGCAACTCTCTTTCGTAACTTGTCCCCATGGTCCTATCCAATTCTCAGGGTTATTGAGGACACCGGTCCAAATCACTGAATCTTTCCCTTTCTGTAATCCCTGGTTCTGTCTACGCCCGGGAACTGATCCTCACTTTCTCTATAGACAGTTTTCATGTTATTCAAGAAATTGTCTTCATTGGTCACAATGAGAACCATGTCAACTCCTGGATCATCCTCTCCATCCATCCATGGGAGAATTATTTCCATGGTCATCCTAGCTCCCTCTCTGTGCGGGTATGCGAAAACATCCATTCCTAGTGGGGGGAGGACAAGAGTTTTCCTTGGATTGAGGGTCTCTACCGTCTCGAATAGAGCACCGTATGAGTTTCTCAGAAGTTCCCTTCTGAAGTTGTCCTGCGTGGGCCTCCTACAGTCTGGACCGACTACATGAACAAGTTTGGATACCGGGAGGTCGAAAGCATCCGTAGTCACTGCCTCCCCAACTCCACATGGCTGGAGATTCAACTTCCTCCTCTCCTTTGCAATATTGGCACATGCCTCCCTAAGGCCGTCTCCAGCGGCTTCCTGCATCCTCTCATCCAGACCTTCTCTTCCGGCTAGTCTACTATTAGCGGGGATTACCATGATATCCCCCTCTACGCCGACTATGTCTCCGTAGAGAACCCGTACTTGTCCGTGCGTACATTCTCTCACGATTACAACATCGGCCATAAGAAAGCGAAGGGAGGCCATCGGATATGTATCCATCGTAGGCATTTTCAGAGAGACTAGGGAACTTTAATCGCCACGAACCCCCTCCCATAGCCATGTCAACCGGATACGTACTCCTAGATGTTGAGCCAGGAACGGAGTATTCGGTGTTCGAAAAAGCCTCTTCACTGGCCTTCGTTAGTGATGCCCAAGTTCTGTTCGGAGATCATGACATGATATTGAAAATAGAAGCAGATAGTATGGGAGAAATTGCGAAACTGGTTGTCGATTCAGTACGTTCGATTGAGGGAGTAACTAACACGAAAACCCTGGCTTGTGCAGAATTATAGCATTCGTATCTACCGGATATTAGCCCACTTTGCCTCAGTATGCCGATATTCCGGCTCAAGTTTATTATCTATGTAGTACCACAGATAGTCGGAGGAATCCAAGAATGGCAGACAAGAAATATTTCGTGTTAATGCAAAACGGCAAGGACACTGCTCAAGTGTTCCACAGCAAACAGCCCAGAGGAGCAGCTCTGAAGGCAGCTTCAAGAGGTGTCACCGACATCCATCTTAGGGAAAGAGGAACAAACAGAGTTCACGTGTTCTCTGGATCAAAGAGTAAGGTCCCTAAGGGAGCGAACGCACCAGCCTGGCTACCTGACATGATAAACAAGGCTAACGTGAAGAAGTTGCGAATCGACCGTTTGTGATCATAGTCTGAGTCGACTTTTACATTTGGTTTTCGTGTATAAGTAGCGGAAGCTAAGAATCCTCAAACTAGAGGAATTTACTCCGAACGAAATCTCTCTCGGGCCCTTTCTGTCCTTTCGCTTTCTAGCTTCTTCGCTTCTTCTATTCTAGCCCTCTCGGTATCTTGAGCCGTAGTAGCCTGCTTATTGTTCCCCGGATCAGCTGTCTCCACAAATTCTTCCGAAAAATAGCTAAAAACTCCAGATGTTAGGTTTCCTACGGCTTTAATTGGGTTTACCAATGGGTCGAAATATTCTGTTACTACCCTTTCTTTCAGTGGAATCAGGGCATTATCCGTAATTTGTATTCCTGCAGGACATACTTCAGTGCAACACCTCGTGATGTTACAGTAGCTAATTCCAAAGTCATCTTTAATTTCTGGAATCCTATTCTCAGTATCCAACGGGTGCATCTCTAAACTAGCGAGTCTTACAAAGAAACGCGGTCCTGCAAACTCATCGAATTTCTGGTGCTCCCTCATCACGTGACATGTATTTACACAGAGCATACACTCAATACAAGACCTAAACTCTTGAATTCTGTCAGCCTCATGTTGATTGAATACCCAATCAGGGTCTTCTGGCCCGTTTATCGGCTTAATCTTCCTATCAACCTCGTAGGCCCAGGAAGTATCAGTTACCAAATCTCGGACCAATGGGAATGACTGCATCGGTCGAATATCCACAGGGCCTTCGTAATCGCCCATTTCTTCCTTTATGTCATCCATTCTTGTCATGCACATTAGTCTTGGCTTACCATTAACTTCCGCACTACATGAACCACACTTACCGGCTTTACAGTTCCAGCGACAAGCTAGGTCCGGGGCTTCCTCTGCCTGAATTCTATGAATCACATCCAGTACAACCATTCCCTCATCTAGATCCACAGTATATTCTTTCATTTCTCCAATTGGAGAACCAGATTCATCCGGATGCCCTCTGAAAACACTGAATGTAACTTTATCCATCCTATTCCTCCTCTAACAAGTCTTCTGAGTCTAATAGATCCCTCAAATCATCGGGTATGGGGGGGTATGAAGTGTAGTCGATTTCCATCTTCCCATCTATTTGTTTTATTCTACTATTTACCTTACCCCATTTTGAATTATCGGGGGATGGGAAATCATCCCTTGTATGGCCTCCCCTGCTTTCCTCCCTCGTTAGCGCGGATAGAGCACACATCCTGCTTACATCTATCATTGCTGCTATCTCTAATGCTTGGTGCCACCCAGGATTGTAGACTCTCCCGCCCGGGGACGTAGTGTTCCTCCCCCTAGCCTCTAGATCATCTAAGTCCTCCAGAGCTTCTTCCAGAAGTTTTCGTGTTCGGATTATTCCTACTTTATTCTGCATCATAACTCTGAGGTCATCTACCACTTTTGCAGGATTTTCTCCATCTTCCCTCTCGAGCGGTTCAAGCATCTCTGTTATCACTCTGTCAATTTCCTCCTCATCTATCTCTTCGAAATCAGTCACCTGACTTGCAGACTTCGCTGCATACTCTCCAGCGATCTTCCCGAAAGTAATGAGGTCGGACAAAGAATTCCCGCCCAAACGATTTGCTCCGTGAAGTCCTGTTGCAGCTTCGCCCGCTGCAAAGAGTCCTGGAACCGATGTCTCCTGAGTGATAGGATCGACGCGTACTCCTCCCATTACATAGTGTGCTGTGGGGCCAACCTCCATCGGCTCCTTCGTGATATCAACTGCTGCGAGCTCCATGAACTGATGGTACATCCCCGGAAGCTTCTTCTTAATCTCCTCAGACTTTCTCCAAGAGATGTCCAAGTAGGCTCCTCCGTGTTCAGAGGCCCTGCCTGCAGCCTTCTCACTGTTGATAGCCTTGGCAACTACATCCCTTGTTAGCAACTCCGGAGGCCTTCTTTTAGTAGCAAGCTTTCCAGCGACTACCTCTTTCACCCACTCACTTGATTCGACTTCAGTATCGGCAAACTCTTCTCGGTACATTTCAGGTACATAATCGAACATGAACCTTTTACCTTCAGAATTTGTTAGCATGCCGCCCTCTCCCCTGACTCCTTCTGTAACCAAAATACCCTTTACAGACGGAGGCCAAATCATTCCTGTTGGATGAAATTGAACGAATTCCATGTCTCCCATCTCCGCTCCTGTCCAATATGCAAGAGCATGACCTTCTCCGGTGTACTCCCAAGATCCGGAACATACCTCCCAACAACGAGTAATCCCTCCTGTTGCTAGCACGATCGATTTAGCCCTGAAAAGATGCAACGAACCGTCAGACCTATTGTAAGCAAAGCAACCCACAACTCTACCATCCTTCTTGAACAAATGACGGACAGTGTATTCCATGAAGACCTCCATTCCCGTGTGGATACCTCTCTGTTGTAGTGTTCTAATTAGCTCTAGACCAGTTGCATCCCCGATATGGGCCAGCCTGGGATATGTATGACCTCCGAAATTCCTCTGACTCGTCTTCCCCTCTGATGTTCGGTCAAACACCGCACCCCATTGTTCCAACTCCCTTATTCTGTCTGGAGCCTGTTGTGCATGGACCTTCGCCATCCTCCAGTCTGAAAGGTACTTTCCACCCTTCATAGTGTCTCTGAAATGTATCTTCCAAGAATCTCTGTGGTCTTTGTTAGCTAGTGCGGCGGCCGCACCTCCTTCCGCCATTACTGTGTGTGCCTTTCCGAGCATGGATTTGCTAATCATGCCAACTTTGGCACCGTTCGAACTTGCCTCTATAGCGGCTCTCAATCCTGCTCCTCCTGCTCCTATGACAACAACATCGAAGTCCCATTCCGAGTAAGATTTGTCCATATAATCACCTAAATTTTGAAGCTAGGATCGCTTAGAATCCCTTCCGCGACTGCCCAGACAAATAAGTCCCCTAAGAAAACCATGCCCAGGCTTGTCCAAAACCAGAATCCATGGTGTACATTTGTTCTCGATACAAACCTGAAGATATTTCCTTGGATTTTCTCAAATCCTAAACTCCATCTTTTATTACCGCCTCCAACCAAGTGCCTAAATGCATGACAAGAAGTAACATACATCGTCAACAAGAAAGACTCTGCGGCCAATACAAATGTTCCAACAGATAGGCCATAGGTATCAGTTCCATTAACATCATGGAATCTTAGTGTGTGGAATACGTCGATATACTTCATGAAGAGAATAATGATGGCAAGGTAAAGCATTATTCTATGAATATTGTTGAAAATGAATAATCCCCCTTCACCTCTGTACCCCAGAGACTTGGAGATCCTTGGTTCTGCCACCACACATGCCACCGGACTAGCGAAGAATGTTCTGTAGTAGACGCGTCGCATGTAATAGCAAGTGCCTCTGAAACCAAATGGTATCCAGAGTATCAACATAGCAGAATTAGCCCAAGCAGGGACTTCCAGACTCCACAAATGGATTATATCCGGAGAGAAAATTGGGCTAGTTACTCTGTGATCATCGTAATGAATCGCTCCATCAAAAAAAATCAATCTTAGGAATGTGTAAACCAAGGCAGCTGTAAGGGCGACCCCCATCCACATGGGTTCCATCCACCACCGATCAATTCTATTTGTCTCGCCGAAGCCTTGGCTAATTGGAAGTTTGAAACTAGTAGCCATTAGTCCAACTCATTATGGTCCCGCAGGAGCGCCAACCTACCCCACGAGGAACTCCCATTTTAATCCAAGTTTGTGCAACACTGTGTTTGGACAAGTATTGCAAAACTTACTGGACGACAGTTTCTTGATTTAATTCCTGAACTCCTGAGAGACGAAATAAGACATTGGTCGTCATAGATGAGAAATGGACACAATATGGCCTAACCTGGTCGGATCATGCATGATGATGACCTTGTTACTTCCGTCTGCTCGAATTACGATTACATGCCAGGATATGGCTTCTCGGGATCAAGTGTCCTGAGTGTGGAGAACCAATGCCCTAAGCCAGTGAGGCATAGTCCGCTTCTGCCTCTTTGACGTGTATCTCATCTACATCCATTTGAGCGAGCTGTAGTTTTCCAGATAGTTCGTCGTTCACAGCATGCCAGTATGAGTAGGCTTCTAACACCCATATTCCTGACTCCCTAGTTCCATTTCCACTGTCCTTAACTCCACCAAATGGTAGATGCGCCTCAGCCCCCGTAGTGGAGTTGTTTATGCCGGTCATTCCAGCCTTTATTCCAGTCTTGAAACGGTATGCCTCAAGTCTATCGTTAGTGTAGCAAGCACTGGATAATCCAAATGGAGATGCGTTGGCCAGATGGAGGGCATTCTCGAAATCCTCAGCCCTAACTACAGTCACAACAGGTCCGAAGATTTCCTCCTGGAAGCATCGCATTTCCTCTGTTACATCTGCGTAGACATGCGGCCACATGTACGAACCCTCTGCAGCGTCCCCTTGGAAATTCTCAGGCTTATTCTCATTGGTAATTCTGCCTTCTCCCCATAGTTTGGTGGCCCCATCGGTTTCACACATCCCCAGGTCCCTTAGGAAATCACTGGCATACTTTTCCGATAGCATAGAACCGTACAATACATCGTCATTTCTCAGTGAGTCTCCGATTTTAGTTTCCTTCACCTTTGCCATGAATTTATCCATGAACTCTTCGTATATGTCCTTGTGAAGTATCAGATTCCCCAAGCTGGTGCAACGTTGACCAGCTGTTCCGAAAGCAGCCCAATACGCACCTTCGACCGCATTTTCGATGTTCGCCGATGGCATCACAACAAGGGGGTTCTTACCCCCTAATTCCAGTGAACACGAGACTAGGTTCCTTCCACACACCTCCCCAATCATCTTTCCAACAGGCGTTGAACCAGTGAAACTGATCTTATTCACCAGTCCCTCGTCAGCCGAATCAACAAGAAACTGCCCCGCTCCGCTTCCTTTGCCATGAATTAAATTGACCACGCCGTTGGGGAGCCCCGCCTCGTGCATTATTCTAGTAAGCATGAATGATAGAAGGGGAGAGTCTTGAGGACTTTTCCAAACGCACGTGTTTCCACACATTATCGCAGGAATCATCTTCCAGAATGGCACTGCAGAAGGGAAATTACTTGCATTGATAATTCCACACACTCCAAGTGGCCTCCGATAGGTGAACAACTCCTTGTCAGGTAACTCTGAGTTCACCGTCTGACCATACAATCTCCTTCCCTCAGATTGGAAAAATAGACATGTGTCGATTGCCTCCTGAACCTCTCCAGCACTCTCTTTCAGAGTCTTTCCAATTTCCCTAGCTTCCACTCTGACAATATCGTCTTTGTGCTCCATCAGCAGCCTTCCCATGTTTCCAATAATCTGGCCCCTCGTCGGAGCAGGAGTTTGTGACCATTGAGAGAAAGCCTCCCTAGCTGAAATCAGTGCGTCGTGAACGTCCTCTTTTTTTGATAAGGGAAACACTCCCAAGCAGTCATCCAACCATGCTGGGTTCCTGCTTTCGAACGTCTCACCATCGCTTGCTGGACGCAACTCTCCATTGATTATGTTGTAGCCCATTACGGTGGGGCTGCCGTTGGGATTTTCTCTGTTTAGAATCTCGAACCCTGTCTCAAGTACGTGTGCCATGCATACGGCGGATACTACTTCTGAAATGAATTATGCGCATCGCAATGCATTATTCCGATAACCATTTTACACTGCGGAGAATATTTGGTTGCAGGGTTTAACAACCCCCTATGCACCAGGAGCAATGGCAGGGAGTAAGAAATGTCAACAGACTCTAACGAATCACTAACTTTGAGAGTAGCGAAGGCAATACCAAGTGACGTGGGTCACGGACGAGCGAGAGTCCCGTTCGATAATGACCTGAACCTAAAACCCGGTGACATCGTCGAAATCGAAGGAGAGAGGAAGACTGCGGCCATTGTTTGGAGATGCAGACCAGAGGATGCTAACCTCGGAGTTATTCGAATTGATGGGATAATCAGGAAAAACTCCGGAGTAAGTCTTGGAGACAGAGCAGAGATTCGCAAAGTCGAGGTCGAGCCTTGCACTAAATTGGTCCTGAGCCCAGTAATGGCGAAACAACAGAAAGTTAGGTTTGGGCCCGGAATTGAAGGATTCGCAAGACGTGGCCTGAACAAGAGGCCAGTTGTCGCAGGAGATAGGATATTCATTCCAGGGATGACACTATTCGCCGAAGCATTGCCTTTTGCTATAGTTCAAACTAGTCCAAAGGGGATAGTGCAAGTACTTCCCGATACTGAGATCGTGATCAAGGAGGATGGCATTGACCAAGAAGAGGAGAATATGGTTCAGACCATCTCCTACGAGGATATCGGAGGAATCGGAAACCAGCTACAAAAGGTAAGGGAGATGATAGAGCTCCCTCTCAAGCATCCGATTCTATTCCGAAGACTCGGGATCGACCCTCCGCGAGGGGTTCTTTTGCATGGCCCTCCAGGAACTGGAAAGACACTGATTGCCAAGGCCGTGGCGTCAGAGACTAAGGCCCACTTCACGTCCATAAATGGTCCCGAGATAATCTCGAAGTACTACGGAGAGAGTGAGAAGCAACTCCGTGAGATTTTTGACGAGGCCGCAGCCAACGCGCCAGCAATCATATTCATCGACGAACTCGATAGCATCGCTCCAAAGAGAGAGGACGTCACTGGAGAAGTAGAGAGGCGTGTAGTCGCACAACTACTAACCCTTCTGGATGGAATGGGCGGTAGGGACAATGTTGTGGTAATAGGGGCCACAAACAGAAGAGACGCAATTGATCAGGCTTTAAGGAGGCCTGGAAGATTCGATAGAGAATTGGAGATTGGTGTCCCAGATAAGGCGGGCAGGGGAGAGATACTCGAGATTCATACTAGGGACATGCCAATCAGTGATGACTACAATTTGGATTGGCTACTCGACCATACTCATGGATTCGTCGGAGCCGATATCTCAGCCTTGGTAAGGGAGGCTGCAATGAAGGCTCTTCGACGCTATCTCCCAGAGATAGATTTGGACGAGGAAGAGATCGCTCCTGAGGTAATCGAAAAGATGGAAGTAAGGATGTCTGACTTCCAAGAGGCAGTAAGAGAAATCGAGCCAAGCGCTCTCAGGGAGATTTACGTACAGGTACCAGAAGTTACCTGGGAAGAGGTAGGCGGTCTCCATGGCGTCAAGGAACGACTGAAGGAGAGTGTAGAATGGCCATTGAATATGCCCGAGAAATTCGAACATTTCGGAATAACTCCACCCAGAGGGATAATGCTGTTTGGCGCACCAGGTACAGGCAAGACCCTCATCGCAAAGGCGATTGCTAACGAGGCTAAGGCCAATTTCATATCCATAAAAGGACCAGAACTAATTTCTAAATGGGTTGGAGAATCCGAAAAAGCAGTCAGAGAGGTGTTCAAGAAAGCGAAGCAATCCAGTCCTTCGATTGTCTTCCTTGATGAGTTCGAGAGCATTGCTGGTATGAGAAGGAGCCACTCCGGAGAGGGTTCAGATGTCATGAACAGAGTAGTGAACCAACTTCTGAGCAGTCTTGATGGGGTGGAAGGAATGGAAGGAGTAATCGTCGTCGCGGCAACCAATAGACCTGAAATGATCGATCCAGCACTGTTGCGAAGTGGGCGATTCGAACGAGTTCTGCATATCCCCCCACCTGACAGAGACTCTAGGTCTGCAATTCTGAAGATTCACACAAAGGATATGCCCCTCGGGAAGTTTAAGCTTGACGATCTGGCTGCTAGTATGGAGAATTACACGGGTGCTGATATAGAGGCGGTCTGCAGAGAAGCAGCGCTAATTTCAATGAGAGATGAGAAGAAGACAGTGACTAGGAAACACTTTGAAACTGCGGTGGAAAGAGTCAGGCCGACTGTAAACGATGAGATGATGCAATACTACTCAAAGTTGGAAGAGACACTAACCAGTGGTCTTGAGTCGGTGAAGCGCTCCTCCGGCACAATCTCCGGAATTGAATTAATTTGAGGAATATAATGAAAACCACATTCACCCAAGAAATAATGACTAGGCAAGTCTTAGATGCTGCAGGTGATCTTCTTGGCCATCTAGCCGACTTCTCAGTAGATGTTGATACTGGAAACATTGTTGCAATCCTGGTCGTGACTGAGCAGGGAATCGATCCTTCCGAGCTTCCGTGGCCAACAACCGACGGTCTCCTCACAATCCCTGTCGAGGAAGTTGCCAGCGTCGGTAATGTCGTGGAACTCTCCAGATAAGTCGATGCAGCATTGTTCATGGTCACATAACGGTCATAAAACGTTCTTCAGGCTCAACAATCATAGTTGAGGTGGCCGGACGGTGGATTGGAGAAGGATAGGCGGTTTTCTCAATACCCGAAGGAACAAGAGGATCGCCTTACAAGCCTCCTTCTGGGCAGTGCTCCTTCTTCTAATCATATCAATCGCGATCACTTATGTAGTCCCTGGACAGACTCAACAATCCGCATATGGGGACGAGTGGAACGATCTTGGCTCATTTCGTGAGGAACTGAACAACAAGGGAGTGGAGACAACAGCACTGGTATCCAGTCCGCTGCTTTTGAGTGACATTGATCATCCCGAGCAGACCATCTTTGTGATATCCGGTGTGGAGAGGGATACAATTTCTCTACCACGCTTCACCGGCGAAGATGATCTGATACAATTTTCTGAGGGAGATGGATATACTTCTTCAGAGATTGTTGCAATCAGAGAATTTGTCTCGAGGGGTGGTACGCTGATTCTCATGGACGACTTTGGATATTCGAGTAACCTTGCCTCGGAGTTTGGTCTCCAATTCACCAACCATCGCTTGTTTGCGGACTATAGCTACGACAATGACCTTGGTTCTGATTTCGTATGGGTAAATACCACCTCAGCATTCAACTTCACTTCGTCACAAGGAACTCAGACCACGGTTAATCCATGTATCAGAGATGTCGATAGAGATGGGGTTGTCGACGTTCTTGATGAGGATCCCAGTGACCCAGAAATCGGAGCACTATTCGTAACTATCCAGGACTCCGGTCTCTGTGCGCATCGATTCCAAGGCACAGATCCAGCAACAAATCAACCCAGATGGGATTGGTCACAGGATTACAGCATACTCACCAACACACCATCGGCATTCGAGAAGACCACCTCATACAATCCTGCAGAGAGACGTTATGTTATCTCGAAAACCACTCAGGACTCGTGGATAGACAATAATGGAGACGGCAACTACTCCGTTGGCTCCTTTGCTGCGTTCGGTCTTGTAGGGGACGAGCAGGGCCCGTTCCCAGTCTATGTCAGATATTGCGAGGCTATTCTTTGCCGAGGTTCGGAGACCGGCAGAGTCCATTTCATATCTGACGGATCAGTTCTGATTAACTCATTATATGATCCCGAATTCGCTTCGATATACTCCGGTATGGTGCCAGAAAACGACAATAGGAAATGGATTCTTGATGTAGTGGCAGAGGCTCTGATACTGAACGATAATGGAACTTCTCCGGGAGAACACGCATTAGTTATCTTCGACGAGAGCAGGCACCAACAGCCCACAATATTCGGTGACACGTACAACTTAGTCTACTACCTTCTGATCTACTTCACTAATGATTGGATGGCCATGCTGATACTATTCCTTTTCCTGTTCATTCTCCTAGAGGCTGTGCTTATTAGGAAAGAGGACCCAGAGGACTGGAGGCACGTCTTCAGGGTTGTTTACTATGGATTCGGAGATGCTGAGAGATACAAGTACTACCAGAGGCCAGAGAAAATCAGACAAGTTCTACTCACTAGGGTAAGGAATCTCAATGCCCTAACAATGGAGGAGTTTGATGCGCTGCCGGCCTCTGAACTCCAGGGAATGATCCGTGATCCCGTTCTTGTTCGCTTCCTTTTCGAGGAGAGGAACTACAGGCCAGATGAACTGGTTGGTATTGTTAGGAGAATAAAACAATGGGGAGAATCCGGGGGTGTGACGAAAGTTGTGGACTAGGAAAGCAGCAATCATGCTAGCAGGAGGTGTAAGCCTAATCTTGGTTGGAATGATGATTTCCAATTTCCAGATGATGATAATCGGTCTAACCTTCATCGCTTTCATATCTCTAAATGGGTGGATAGTAGGTCAGTCTGAACTAGAGATAACACGATTCGTGCCTCATTCGAATGTATACAAGGGAGACCTGATTGAGGTTTCGCTAACAATCACGAACAAGTCCTACAGGAGAACACAGCTACTGGAGATCTTCGACAACGTGCCCCATGAGATGAAGATAAGACGCGGTATCAACCAGATTAGGATAAACCTAGGTCCGGGGCAGTCAACCAAACTAGATTACATGCTGAGGTGCCCGCTTAGGGGGCATTTCTCGATAGGACCTATCTCTGTAAGGCACCGCAATGCCTTCGGTTTATTCGTGAACGAGTCGAAGATAGAGGATCTGTGCGACATCACCGTCTTCCCACAGGTCAGGGACGTGGAGGACGCAATGCTGAGAGCAGACGTACCGAAGATGTACACGGGAGCCACCACACTCAGGACTCCCGGGCCCGGGATGGAGTTCTACTCGCTTAGGGAGTACCTCTCCACCGATCCGATACGATCAATAAATTGGAAGGCGTTCGCAAGAACCGGTGAAATGATGGTAAATCAGAAGACTAGGGATGCAGTTACTGATGTCTTCGTAATTCTCGACACAAGAGAGGTCAGTAGAATCGGGACCGTCCTGAAGAACCCCCTCGAGATGGGCGCATCAGCAGCGGCATCTCTAGCTAGCCACTTCCTGAAGAGGAAGGACTCCGTTGCGATGGTGACCTATGGAAGTAGGATGGACTTCCTACCGCCTGATAGTGGCGACAAGCAGCAGTACAAGATCCTAAGTCGCCTGGCTTCTGTTTCCCCATCCGGATCCATGCCTCTCCAGGCGGTAACAAATGCACTTTCTCCGAGAATCAGTCGCGGCTCCCCCGTCTTCATAATCAGCAGTCTAGAGGGCGATGGTACCACTCTTCCTGCAATCAGGAACCTATCTGGAAACGGACACGAGGTCATCATCCTGTCACCCAGTAGCGTTGACCTAGAGAGACTAGTCAGTCGCATCCCCCGAATGGCCTACGAGGTCCTCAAGTTGGAGAGACAGAATCGATTGACTGCCGTATCGGGATACGGGGCCAAAGTCGTAGATTGGATGCCCGATGTCGAGCTATCGCAGGCTCTGGTACAGTCGAGGGGGTGAGAAATTGGAATTATCTGAGAAGAAGGAGGAAATAACTGAGACCCTGCATATTCCTGTACTGAGAAAGAAATGGCAGATCCTAGTCCTACAGATAACCGCAACAGTTTCGCTTTTGCTCTTGCTGAAGAGGATGAGCGATATCTATGGCCCTTGTAGCGATGATTTCATTCTGAACAATAACGCGGATACGTGGTGCCCCTCATACGAGCACACTAGGGGTCTAATGTGGATGGAAAACGCCAATGGACTCCTGATACCGGATTTCCTCCTAGGTGTGGGGCAGACAGGCACAATGTCCATGATAGGCCCCTTGGTCTTGTGCCTATTCGCAACTTTCGCGATAGAAAGATTCTGGTCATCCTCACAGGAGCTGCAGAACAGAATCAAGCAGGTGGCTGCGGCATTGTTGGGCGCCTGGGTAATCCTGCCATTCCTATTCTCTTGGATTTTCGCGACCTTCTCCAATGGCTTCCACTTCCCCTGGAACAGCAACGAATCAATGAATCACATAGGGGAACTGTTCCATCCATTGGGACTAATGGGAGAACTCGTGTTTCTAGGAATTGTATTCGCACCAGTCTTGGTAGGACTAATCGGGATATGGGGTCTTTCGAAGAGATCGATTACCTGGGTCGTAGGATACTACATCATCGTAATCGCATTCCATGCTGTCCTTACCTTCGAACCCATAGTCTCTGAGGTTGACGTAGGACTACGTGCGCTTCCAACCCAGATAGGCGAGGGCTCTATGTTCGGTGGCCTAGTTTCCCCGCTTGCAAGCTCCCTGCTTGGGGTGGCCATACTGATGCTTCTCTTCTTGGAGTCTGGGTCTGCTGCCATATCTCACATGGAATACGCAGCCTCTCTCCCTGAGGAGTCCAAGAGAGATCCGGAGTACATCAGGCAGTTCAATAACGTGGTCAACTCCCATCTAATACAACTTCTAGTGGTCGTATCCTTGGTAGGGGTTACCACGGCTCTCGCTTTGGCATTCGATGACCTGATGATATCTATCGTTGGAATACTGGAGGGTACACAGTGGACTGGTCAGGTAAAGGAATCGCTTGAACTTCAGATGACATACGGCAAAGTAATCTCTGCAGGCCTCTTCATCATAGCAGTCGCCGGACTAAGATTCGTGGTCCCGTGGCAGATTGTTTCCGGCTACGTGGAATCGGGAATTTCGAGGCTACGCTCTAACTAGGCCCGGATCCTAACGTACATCTTTCCGATAGACGTCGCGATTATAGGAATCACTGTAACCAGGCCACAGACAGTCGCCAAGCTAGAGATAGCACCCATACTCGGCTCTAGAGCCTCTTCTATTTCTGGAAAGGCGAGTATCCCTAAAACTGACAGGACAAACAGCGAAAACCTGTCAATTGTGGGGGAGAAACTCTTGTCTCCAATCTCGCTCCTGTCCGGTAGGATTTCAGAACCGCCCATGTCCTTCCGGTGGATATTCAACGAATCAAATCACCGGAGGATGGTTTGAAGCCTATGCTGCCCGACGAAGCTACATGACAGGAGCCATCGAGGTTCAAACTTGCAGCAGATGTCGCTCCGATGCTATTGTCTTCCAGGAGTACAGTGGCCAACATCTGTGCGGGAGGCACCTTTCTTCCTCAATTCGAAAGAGAACCTCGAGGGAACTGAGGGCACAGCTGACACTCCCAAAGAACGCTACCAAGGAAGATGGATCACCCTTCATCATCCTGATAGCTATTTCAGGCGGGAAGGACTCAGCAGTCCTACTTTCGATGATGGCTGACATAATCGGAGGCCGAAGGGATGTGGAATTGGTGGCGGGTTGCGTTGACGAAGGAATCGCTGGATATCGCGCTCCATCTATGGAATTTGCGAGAGAACTGGCCGACTCACTTTCCGTTAGATTCGAGACACTTAGCTACGAGGAGATGGGGTATGGAAGAATGGACGAGGTGGTCAAACTCATGCCTGCAATGGGAGAGAGTCACGTTGAGGCAAAGGGACTCATGCCATGTTCATACTGCGGGGTCTTCCGCAGGCAGGGACTGAATGCACTGGCTGAGAGAGTGGGTGCCGATGTCATGGCATTAGGTCACAATCTGGATGATATGGCTCAGTCCATTCTTATGAACCTCCAAAAGGGTGAGATTGAAAGGTCAGTCAGGCTGGCTCCGCATACCCATTCCAAGATTGATGGATTGATTCCTAGGATTGTCCCCCTTCGATGGATACCTGAGCAAGAAATCCACGCTCATGCTTTGTTTGCGGGGCTCCCCATTCACCATGGAGACTGTCCTCATGCCTCTGGAGCTATGCGTCAGCAGAGTAGGTCAGTTGTTGCTAGCCTTGAGTCACTGACTCCTGGAGCAAGACACGGCCTTCTCCACTCACTTGATAGAATAAGAGAGATGCATTTGATGGCGAATCCAGACCTTACTCAGGATGTAAAAAATTGCAAGGAATGTGGTGAGATTACCAGTCGAGAGGTCTGCCAGTCATGCACGATGAGGAACTGGCTATCTGAGGCCTCCTGATACAGATTTACTTAGAGGATATTTTCGATCAACTCATCGATTTCTTGCCCGCGTCCACAGTAATAGCACCTGACCTGCAATGGGTCCCTCGATGTCACGCGCATCCTTTGTGGCAATGGTTCTCGGTCGTTCTTCGTGATACAGTTCCAAAAGGAGCACTTTGCAATATTTACTAGGTCATCAGCCAGCTCTACCTTCATCTTCTCAGCAACAGCATGATTTCTGATTATCGCTATACTGGCAGCAGGTGCTATCAGAGCAAGCCTGTCCAAGTCCTCTTGGTCTAGCTCCCTGTCCTCGATTTTTAGGACGTCCTTCCTTCCCAATTTATCACTGGGGACATTCATCACCAGTGAGACCGGAGTAGCCCTGTCAGTATCTATCCTCAGAATCCTGATTACCTGCATTGCGTTTCCAGAGGGAATGTGGTCCACTACTGTGCCGTTTCGAATTGCGGTTACCCTCCTCATCTCACTCATCAATCCACCTTCTTGGGCACATCTATTCCTAGACTTCTGCATAGCAGGGCCATCCTAGTGGGGACGCCATTGAAAGCCTGCTCAAAGTATCTAGCAAATTCGGTGGAGTCCACGCTTGGGTCTATCTCGTCCACCCTCGGTAGAGGGTGCATGATAATCATCCCCTTCATGGCACCGGAAAGGTCCGATGCTTCGATTTTGTATATGCCAGCTACCTTGGCGTATTCGTCCTCATCAGGGAACCTCTCCTTCTGGATCCTAGTTACGTAGATTACATCAGCTCCTGCGATTTGGTCCTCCAATGACTCTGTCTCCATGATTTCTGAACCATGTTCTCTGAGATCCGAAACTATCTCGACTGGCATTTTCAGCGTTGATGGTGATACCAGAGTAAGTTTGGCTCCGAACCTAACTAATGCATGGGAAAGGCTGTGAACCGTTCTACCATATCTCAAATCTCCGACAAGGACCACATTAAGTCCTTCTAGAGTGCCATGTGCCTGTCTGATAGTGAAGAGATCAAGCATAGTCTGAGTGGGGTGATTTCCAGCACCATCACCAGCATTCAGAATAGGAATTTCCACTGCATCTGCGCTGTATTGTGCTGCCCCTTGTCTTGGATGTCTGATCGCGGCCACATCAGCATACCCATCAATCATCTGCATGGTGTCATAGAGGGTCTCACCCTTCGCTACTGATGTGCCTATAGAAGTGAAGTTTAGGACAGAACCACCGAGCCTCTTCATGGCAGTCTCAAATGACATTCTGGTCCTAGTTGAGTTTTCGAAGAACATATTTGCCAGCACCTTTCCCTGTAGGAGGGGGAGGTAAACATCGCCTCTAGCAACCGGAATTAGTCTCTCGGCATCATCCAGAACGGCAACGATATCTTGGTTGGATAGGTCGTCCATAGTGACTATGTCGCCCATTGTTCTCTGACTCTTGCGGTAGCAGTCGTCTCATATGCCTTGTCATTGCATCAAATCCTCAATTACTTCAAACCGGCGTCTTGATGTGTGACAATCTGCCCCGAAGTTTCGATGATAATCAGCCGAACCCCTCTCAGAGTTTCGTTCTGTGGAGGTGGAACGGATATCGATGACTTCTCGATGTCGGAACCAAAGGGGGGGAGGGTAGTTTCAGCTGCACTGTCCAGATACGTGTATGTTACCATAAACAGGAGATTCGATGATCGGATTCGAGTCTCTTACTCAACCATGGAGGATGTAGGCTCTATAGAAAATATTCAACACGGCCTGGTTAGGGAGGCATTGAGACTAACTGGAATAGAGTCGGGCGTCGAGATTACCACGATTGCCGACATACCAGGACAGGGAACTGGGCTCGGGTCCTCCTCTTCGGTCACCGTAGGTCTACTGAACGCGATGCATTCCTTCCAGGGAAGGGAGGTTTCCAAGGAACAGCTCGCTGAAGAGGCATGCCAGATCGAGATAGACATCTTGGGTGCTCCGATTGGCAGACAGGACCAGTATGCAGCCTCTTTCGGAGGAGTCAACTCAATCAGGTTTAGAGAAAATGGAGTCCAAGTTGAACCTATTGAGATTTCAGAAGGATTGGCCAAGAAATTCTCCGAGAATTTCACTCTTGTCTTCACAGGATTGACTAGGAGTGCTAGCAAGGTCTTGTCTGAGCAATCTGATGACGAGTCCGACAAGAATAGCAGGATGAGGGAAATTAGGAAGCATGCCGATGAGGCAGCTTCTCATATCGAGCACGGAGATCTAGATTCACTAGGGGCCATTCTAAATCAGACATGGATATCTAAGAGAGGAGTCTCCTCAATGGTTACCAATACTCAAATCGATGATTTGTACGAGACAGTGATCTCTTCCGGGGCACTAGGGGCCAAGCTTCTAGGAGCTGGAAATGGGGGCTTCCTCTTGGTATGTGGAAATCGGCAGCTCCGAGGCATTCTACAAAGGGAACTAGGGGAAGGCCATCGGATGTTCCCCTTGGAAATTGATTTTTCTGGCTCCAGTATAATCTTTGGAACTTGAGTGAGGTGCCAAGATGACATCCCAAAAAAGAAAATCAGAGTTTCTAGCAACTCTCCTCATCCCCACTCTTCTCGTGATTTCTCAAATTACGACATCTCATGACTCACTGGAGGAATTTGAATCGGATTCAATTTTCTCAGATTCAAATGGTAATCAGACTATTCAAGGGCATTCGTTCCTTAATTTCACCAATTCGATCTCACCCAGCTCTGAAGTTAATGCGACCTGGTTCGCACAGGTATCCGTTCTCGAGAGTTATGGAACCGATCTTCTGGAGAACAGATCGATCGGGCTCTTGGACCAGATAGATCAGATCCTAGGTAACTCGGACGGGTGGTTAGACGAATCGGAAACCAACTCTTTCTCTGAACTGGTAGTCTCCTCCAGAAACTGGACAGACTCATTTTCAGGTGGCTGTTGTGCATTCGACTATTCTTCCATGTCAGTCGTTGGATCCATTGACGTATCTGTCAATCCTCCGGAAATCGGACCTACAAACAGAACTGGCGGGGAATGGGGATGGACCGAGAGTGGAAATCTGATTGGTACTTCTGATGGTAGGACTCTACGATTAATCGACCTCCCAAGAGTAGGCGCTCTGATTGAGGAAGTTCCTCTGAGAGTCTCTCTTCCTGAGGACTGGGAGTTCAAGTTTAGCCCAATGTCGGACATAATCACAGGTAGCCCAGGAGAATTCTTTGTCGACAGGTCTCAGGCTCCAGTTGCCTATGACATCAGGATTACAATTGACCGTAACATGCCTCCGATCCTTTCAGCGTCAAGCTTCCCTCAAATTTCCTCTACCATCTCGCTGGAAAAGCCCTCTTTGTTCTCTGCAACCTGCTCGGATAACCCCCTGGAAAATCCGAGAATAGAGTGGAGGATAAGCAGAAGCGGATCAACAATTTCCTCATTCGAGAATGATTGGATATCGGTCAAGCCCAGCGATCTAAACTTCACCCATGGCGATGTTATGAGCGTGAACGCAACCTGCATTGACTTCCACGGAGCGATATCGCATTGGAATGACAATCCCACCATTGACGGAATCCCACCAGACTGGAGTGGGAAATTCTCAGTGGATGGAATCGAGGGGGAGGTGGTGGAAAATGGAAGCCAAACGCCAATTCTTGCACCGGCGGGGAGCCTGATTAGATTCGAAGTCAACGCATCTGACGACTCATCTCTACCGGTACTGCTTGAGTTGTACACAAACGTATCAGAGGGATGGAGGCAAACCGGTTTGAATCAGCAAACTTTCGAATTCACCGCCAACCAGGGAATGGGTATCAATGGAGCCGATCTGGGAATAGATCAGAGGCACTTGCAGAGGGCACCATCTGAAATCCTCATGGCACTGGTCGCTACCGACGATGCCGGAAACACGGTCTTGTCAGAATGGACAGTTAGGGTTCTGGATGCAAACCCCCCGACAGTAATTCCACGATTATTCTCCAATGGAATAGAGATTGAGTACGACGATAAAATACATGAGAAGGATGAACTAGAGCTCAACCTCTCTCACTCTTACGATGACTTGGACTCAATAGGCGACGTTTCTTGGTCCGTATTGGTAGATGGCGAAGAGATATTCCAAAGTAGCCCAGACTGGTCAGTCTTCGAACCAATAAGCCTCTCATATCTCACCAAGGGCACTCATAACATCACTGTGAAAGCAACCGACTCCAAGGGGAATACCAGGGAAGAGCCAATCTCGATTACTGTTGAGCCCAGGAGCGGGGCTCACATCAGAGTGGTCGAAGCGACACTTCCTGATGATGCTATGGTTGGAAGTAGTGTGATGCTCACAGTGTTAGTACAAAACGACGGTTCAGATCCTGCGTTCGCTAGAGTATGCCTGTCAGATATCTGTGGAAGATGGACCGAAGAACCCTTCGCAGCCACTTTGGAATCAGGCCCCGGACAGGCGACGATAGAGTTCCAGTTCGATATGCAGAACGATACCGTCGAGGATCTATACCTTAGCTGGGATAGCGCTTCGGCAGGGACATATGGGGATATTCCAATGGAGGTATCTGTGAAGAACCAAGCAGGAATCGCTACATCACTGATCCTAGCTGTTCTGATCGGAATATCTGCATTGGTAGTTGCATGGTACAGGAACTCAGAATAATCCTGTCCCTGCCATGCACATGGAACCGTATACATATTGACCCCCCCCTTTATCTTCGGACATATGGTGATGCTTCCAGACTACCCATCTCGTGTCGTCGCCAAACATCGGACCAGGGTGGATAGGGTATCGTTGCTCTTTCAGATACTCCTCATTTTATTCGGGGCTTGGTGGCTCTTCTCTTCTTTTGGGTCTGAATCATCTCCACTCTACCGGTATGTACCGGTGCTTATCCTGTTCTCCTCTGCACTACTTCTTCAGGATCTAGTAGAATTCGGACCAACTGAGAGGATGCGAATCTCTACCGCATGCTGCATTGCATGGCCATTACTTCTGGCAATAGCAGCAATAAACCGTGATGAAGGAAATATGGCTGCAGTCTTCACTCTGTTCCTTGTCTCCGCAATCCTGTTTTACACATCGAGGAGTATGCTAGGGTACGATGTGAAAACGAGGAGATGGAGGGGAATGATGACAACAATTGGATTCACTCTTGCGATTCCGATAGTCCTAGGATCAAACCCTGCGCCTCTCTTGATAATGGCAATTGCCGCCTCATTCACCACTATACCGATACTTTTCACGAAAGACGGATTAGAGGAAGAAAGGCAAGATTTCTCTGAACAACTTAAGGATGCAGAGAGACATATCCTTGGTCTACAGTCTGGAAACACACTGATGCAGCAACCAAACTCCCTGCTAAAGATGGCCAGAGAGCAAGGATGGAAAAACCCTGAAAGAGGTACCGAACTAATCTCCGAGGCCAAGAGGGAAGCAACCAGGATTGCATCATTCGTATCTGACGTCGAAGAAATCAGGGAGCAATCTGAAATCTCTGTCAATAAAGCCGAGAAAGTAACAGGTTTCCCAGGTAGGCCAAGGAAGATTTTCGAAGACGCGTTGACCGAACTTGAAAACGGCTCCCTCAGGGCCTCTGAAAGCAGGTTCAGGGAGGCTAAGTCAGAGGCAGAGATGATTGAGTCCAACTGGCAGAATGCCATAGAAGCGATTGATGAGGCCGAGAAATCAATCTCCGATGCGCAAGGTCACTTGGTCCAAGGACTTCGATCAACTCTGAATGAAGCAAAAAAAGCCATGGAAGATGAAAATCCGCAGTACGCATTGGCAATTGTTTCAGAGATCCCATCCCAGATGGATGATGTGGAAGGCCTAATGTTGCGGGCAAGAAAATCCTTGGAGGAAGCCAAGAGCGAGGCTTCGTCGTACGATTCCGACTCTATTGGAGATCTAAATAAGAGGTTGGAAGATGCAAATGAGGCTTTAGATTCTGGAAATGCGTCTCTTGCAATAGGACTCTCGGAAGGAGTGACTAGGTCGATAAGGAAGGAATCCGAAGCTAAAACCACTGTCCAGAGGTCTCTGAGACAGGTCAAGAGCATCGAGGACAGGATACCAGCAGGAGACTCGGGCTCTGAGTGGAGTAGAAGGCTGGATGAGGCGAAATTGTTTGCAGATGCAGGAAAATGGATAGAGGCCGCAGAAAGTTTGAGCGTACTAGCCAAAGAGCTGGATGATTTCCATTCAAGGGTCGAAGAGGCCCGGGAGATGCTCGAATTCCTGGACGGAGATTGGAGAAAACTCAGGAAGAGGCTAGAGTCATCGGGTTATGGAGCGGATAACAAAGACAGGATTTCAACCGAGGGATATCTTGCAGCCGCGGAGAGGGCCCTTTCAGAAGGGCAGATTGACGATTGCTTGGAGTCATTGGGAGAAGCAGACTCGTCAATGGAAGTACTTCGTCGTCTAGTCTAGTGAATCCCGATTCTGTATTAACCGAGCCTCTCAATTACCAAGACTCCCTCCCTGAATTGAAGCGGACATGGTCTAGTGGTTATGACAGCAGGTTCCCAACCTGCTAACCCGGGTTCAACTCCCGGTGTTCGCACCAATATCCGGTTAATGTCTGAAACATCACAGACACATGCCGCCAATTTGTTTAAATCACAGATGACGATGTATAACATTCATGGACCAAACACTGGACATGCAGGTCGCCGCGCTGATTTTCCTGGCCGGCACTAAGAGCCTCGTCACCAGTGAGCACCCTGGTGGCGTTGAAATGACGAGCGAAGAAGAGGAGGATTCGGAAGATCCAGCACCGAGCAATATTTTTCAAATGCGTGAGCCACTGAATTACGGTTCAATCGGAATTTGAAACATGGTTGGTGTATACCGGCCCACTACTGTATTGAAATAAGGAATCACGGAGGTAAAGATATGAGGAGAAAATCCATTCTAGCTTTCTCGATGATGCTCTTGATGATGACTCAGAAGAGTCATCTGAAGATACAGAGACACACCAATGCCACGAGTCCGACGCAGAGGGTTGCGAGGACTAGCTAAGGCTACTAACCGAACCTTAGTGCTCTCCCTACTGTGCCTGGTAGTGCAACCGGCAATCCACGTAGTGCTCCGTTTTCCTCTCTTTTGTGGACTATCTCGCCATCCACTATCGTGTATCTTGGCCATCCCGTGAGTTCCATACCATCGTATGGAGTCCATCCAACTCTTGTCCATGTATCCGCATCGGTTATGGTTCGCTTAGTTTCCAAGTCGACCAAAGTCAAGTCAGCATCATATCCCTCAATTAAGGAGCCCTTATTGTGAATGCCGTATACCTTGGCAGGCCCCTCACACATCCAGCTAACTACTTCTGAGACACTACATTTGCCATCCAATGCATGAGTCAGCATTAGCGGTAACGATGTCTCGACACCTGGCATTCCAGCCGGTGCGTTAGGGAAACCCACAGATTTGGACTCCAGTGTGTGAGGGGCATGGTCGGTGACCACGCAATCTATGGTGCCATTCTTCAGACTCCTCCAAAGAGAATCTCGATCCTCAGTATAACGAATTGGCGGATTCATCAGAACCCTCTCTCCTAGACTCTGGACATCATCCTGATCGAAAGTCAGGTGCTGGGTGCACACCTCGGTAGTGATGATATCGCCTTTGTTTTTCTGTAACCATTCTGCTTCCTTCTGGCTTGTCAGATGGACGATGTGGAGACGATGATCGTGATCCTTGGCTAGTGAGGCCGCTCTTTTCGTTGCTAGGAAAGCGCATTCAACATCTCTGCACTCTGCATGAGAAGAAATGTCAGTACGATGTTCAAACTCTGCAGTACGCTGCTGCAAGCGTTCCTCATCTTCCGCATGGGTCGCGATAATCCCCCCTGTGTTGGCGAAGATATTCTCCAGTTGCTTTTGCTCATGAACGAGCAGGTCTCCAGTACTGCTGCCCATGAAAATCTTGATTCCACAAACACCATCCATTCCTTCCACGCTTTGCAAATCTGCGATATTGTCGTTTGTAGCACCTATGAAGAACCCATGATGGGTAACAGACTTCTTTGAAGCGATAGCAATTTTTCGTTCCAAAGTCGAGCGATTTGTAGCATTGGGATTGTTGTTTGGCATGTCAAGGAATGAGGTTACTCCTCCGGCAGCAGCGGCTCTACTTCCACTCTCAAGATCTTCCTTTTCGGTGCTTCCAGGCTCCCTGAAGTGAACATGAGGATCGATTGCTCCTGGAAGCAAGTGTAAGCCCGTTGCATCGATAACTGCCTCATTACTTCCAGCATCCAATCCCCCTCCTGGTGCTATTGTCGAGATAGAGCCACCAGAAACACGCAGGTCCCCCTCAACAACCCTATCTGGTAAAATCAGGGTCGCATTCTGAATTAGTAAATGACCATCCATGGTGGGTTCCTATGTTGTCGGAACGCTGACATCACAATACTGTTGCCATCGCTGACTCATTTTCATCCCCCGCTCGCTTCAAATAATCGAGGCCCCAGCGCGTAGGTAGCGGGTTGGAGTAGTCAGGTTATCTCGTCGGGCTCATAACCCGGAGACCGATGGTTCAAATCCATCACCCGCTACCAGAAAACAAAGTGAAAGTGAAAAATCGCTGTACTGCAACGATTCTCAAAGAATGACTACTTTCATAGAGCGACCAGGGGTCCTTCGTTTGTTCATATACCCCCGATTGATGACGGAGATGTATAGGTGAACAGGATGAGCGAAGAAACAGCAAGTGAGAAAATGGAAGAAGAAGAAATTGTAATCGATGTGGACGATGCAGAGCCCACTATCGAGGATCTCCCAGGCGTGGGTCCCGCAACTGCGGAGAAGCTTCGAGAAGCAGGTTTCGAAGAACTTCTTGGGATAGCTGTGATGAGTCCATCTGAACTATCAGATCAAGCAGAACTGGGAGAGGCAGTAGCCGCCAAAATTATCGCAGGAGCAAAGAAGCTTGCAAATATTGGGGGTTTCGTTAGTGGAGTGGCACTTCTAGAGAAGAGGAAGAGAGTCCAGAAGTTGACCTCAGGAGCTTCATCTCTGGACGAACTACTAGGTGGAGGTTTCGAGACTCAGGCAATAGTAGAGGTATTCGGAGAATTCGGAAGTGGAAAGACGCAAATTGGACATCAGTTAGCGGTGAACTGCATTCTTTCTTTGGATCAGGGGGGACTAGATGGCGAGGTGGTTTACATTGACACTGAAGACACTTTCAGACCGGAGAGAATAGCCCAGATGGCAGAAGGAGTGGGCATGGATCCTCAAGATGCTCTGGATAGGATACACGTAGCCAGGGCTTACAATTCTGCTCACCAGATGTTACTTGTCGATGAGATCAAGAGGATGGCAAAGAGTATTGATGTGAAAGTGATCATTGTCGATTCTCTGACAAGTCACTTCAGAGCCGAGTACGTAGGCAGAGGGATGTTAGCTCCCAGACAGCAGAAGCTAAACCGACACATGAAGGAACTCAAGCAGGTCGCAGATGTGCAGAATGCGATCGTTTTGGTGACAAACCAGGTTCAGGCGAAACCAGATGCGATGTGGGGAGATCCCACCAGAGCAGTAGGAGGGCATATCGTCGGACACGCCAGCACATTCCGCCTTTACCTCAGGAAGTCAAAGGGGGGCCGTAGAATTGCTCGCCTAATTGACAGTCCTAATCTACCCGAGGGTGAGGCAGTCTTTACCGTGACATCCGAGGGCCTGCGTGACTAGCGCGCAGGTCTCGGAGTCCGAAGACTAAGCAGCCAATTCCGATAGCTCTGACTCGACCATCCCGAGTAGGGAGAGGAAGTGTCCCTCATCGAATCCTAGTTTCAGATCTGCCGCTTCAAAGAGCTCCGGCAGAGTCTTTGTGTTCCCGAGTGACATCGCTTTCGCATAATCATCCAATGCCTTTTGCGGATCTCCCATTTGTGTCTTCCATAGCTGCAGTGATCCGAGTTGCGCTATTCCGTATTCAATGTAATAGAAGGGTACGCCGAAAAGGTGACCCTGCTGCTGCCAAGAAACCTCTCTGAAATCTGTATGACCAGTCCAGTTCATATCAGATCCGAATTTGTCCCGTATTGAGAGCCACACCTCCGCTCTTTCCTCCCTGGAATGACCCGGATTAGCGTAAATCCAATGCTGGAAAGAGTCTATGGTGGCTATCCAAGGAAGCAGGAAAACCACTCCTTCTAGATGCGTCCTCCTCGCCCTTGCTGCGTCTTCTTCATTATCGTAGAATTTGTCCCACCATGGTTGTGTTAGTAATTCCATTGACATAGATGCGACCTCAGCGAACTCGATAGGATAGTCTCTCTCATCAATCAGCTCCAGATGGCCACAGTATAGTGAGTGGAAGGCATGGCCTGCTTCATGGATCATTGTCTCCAAGTCACCTTGTAGACCAGCCGCATTCATGAAAATGAAAGGTACCCTGCTCTTTTCCAAGTAGTATTGGTAACCCCCCGGGGCCTTGCCCTTTCTGGTGTCCAAATCAAGAGTATCCATTTCTACGAGTCTGTCGAATTTTCTACCTAGGTCTTCTGAGATTTCATTGAACATCCCTGACAGTTTCTCTACCATTTCTTCAACCGTATCGAATGGCCTCAGCGGATCTTTGCCGTGTATATCGGGACCAGAACCTCCCTTTTCATTAACATCCCATGGTCTCAATTCGCTTATTCCAAGGCTTGCTCTCCTGTTCATGTTTATTTCATTGAGTATTGGGATACATACAGATTCTACCGAGTCATGAAACTCTAGACAGTCTTCAATTGAATAGTCGAACCTATGCATCGCCCTGAACATGTATTGTGTGTAACTTTCGAACCCTGCGTTGAGAGCGATCTGGTGTCTAATCGAAATCAACTCATCGAAGATTTCCGAAAGCCTTTCGTTATCCTCCATCCTTCTCCCTGCCATAGCGGTCCAAGCAGCCTGACGCTCCGATCTATCGTTTGATTCGAGGAATTTGCTCATCTGTGGGAAGGTCATCTCTTCTCCATGGAAATCAACTGTCATTGCGCCGTTTATTGACTGAGCCTCTGTTACTAGCTCAGTCTGCCTGACTCCAAGGGGGATGTTCTCTTTTCGGAATATCTCTACGTCATTCCTCATTCCTCTAAGCATCAGGTCGTATCTTTCAGGGAGGTCATCAACGGATGGATGATTCACAATCCTTCTATTGAGAGAGTCCGAGAACTCAGACAGCTTCGGCCTTACATTGCTTACAAACTCTAGGAAACTATCTTTCTTCTCCTCGCTCTCAGTATCACACGTCATCCCAATGTACAACAGTGCTCCGGTTTCAGAAACATGTTCTGCTAGTTTGGATGAGTCTGAAATTAGATTTTCTAGGCAGCCTGAACAACTTAATTTCCTTTCCAAGAGGTCTCTAGTCAAGGGCTCTAGGTTTTCCCAGTTTGATGCATCTAGGTCATCTGGAACAAAGTGATCCCCCATCTAAGCCCTCACTTCTTTACCGACATTGGGCCCAGAGGCAAGGGGCCCTCTTCTCTAGTCCACTTTGCGCACTTCCACTCTTTCACTGATGCCTGAACCTTCTCCATTACCTCTTCCTTGTCCGGATGATCGGGGTTGTTCTTTTCTATCCAGCAAGCAGTACAATATCTCTTGGCATCATGTATCAGGAAGTTTCCAGATGTACAAGGAACACCACAAACTATGCATGAACCGAATCCGTAGTACTTTGGCATGTTATGGAATGCTGTCAGGACACCCGTCTATCAACATGACTGATGAGAGATCACTTACCTCAGGCTTGAAAGGGATAAATGTGTAAGAAACGCATCTTCAATATCTGAAATCTTCGAGTCTATTCGATATTCACTCCCTATTCTCATGAGGCCCTCAATCGTGGGAATGGGTCTTTCAGGAACCAATGAACCTCTAAGATGCTCTATGAGCCTGATAGCATCTTCATTTGAATCATTGAAAGTGTCCAGTGGAATCGAAAACTCGCCGAAACCAACTCCTAGTTCTGAATCTGGTAACATGACTATCCATGCCTTTTCGTCACCCACTGAGATTCCGGACCTCTGGAATGCCTTGTTTATCTGTCGAGTGCCCGAGATTAACCTTAGAAACTCAGTGTCTGCAGTTTTGGCTACCATTTCTCCGGAAATCTCGTTCCTTCTAAGTGCGTACCATGCAGTCCAAAGGTGCATCTCACTTGCAGCGGACTCGGATGCAAGTAGCATCCATCTGTTGCTCGGTCTGAATTCATTGATGATTGAGACGATAGAGAACACGTTGCTGATCGGTTCAGGAAACCTAACCCCCCATGCCGGGAACCAGGGAACCGGATGCTCCGAGTCCATAGGTTCGGATGGGGTCCCCTAGAAGAATTTGATTAGCGCGACCTTCTCACTGACTTTCCGGCCAATCTAACCAGATTGTCAACGAGCTTAGGGCTCCATCCCCTAAGGTCAGAGAGTCTTGCCTTATCCCTTTCAGTGATTTCTGAAACGTCCATAACGGTCGAAACTCCTAGAGTTTCAGCCATCTCTCTAGCTCTAACTCTGCCTACACCTTTGATTGAAACAAGTCCTAGGATGTCAGGCTTGCATCCGTACCTTACTCTTCTATGTACCTCGTCTATTGAGTCATACAGAGTCTTGTGGGCATCACGTTCGATATTTGCTAGGTATTGGTCCTCTGAAAGAATTCTTCGCATCGCGAATAGCAGCCATTCCATCAATTCGACTCTGCTCCTGAGATCCCCAGGTTGAACTCCCCACTCCTCTTCGATACTATCCAAGGAGGCTTCCTCCATCCATGATTGAACCACTAAGGCACCCTTCATTCTTCGTTCCTGTTCAAGATCTACAGATTCTCCCAACAACTCTCTTTCATGCCCATGCAAGAACCCTAGTATTGCATCATAATCACTCTTCCTAGGCCACAGAGGAAGGAAATCAGGAGTGCAAGAAGCCAGATGGAGGAGAGTTAGAGGGGACACCTGTCCAATCTTGTCTTGACCAGAGACAATTTCCATTGCCCTATTCAGACCATCATGGATTATCTTCCCTGAAATTGGGTTAAGGTAGAGTCTCGAAACTCTTGAGCCCAGAGAAGTGGGAGAATATGTCATAGCTGCTGGTTCCGGTACCCAACCCTCTGAAACCTGGTAGGCACTAGCCTTGGTGAATCCAAATATTGCTGGGCCGGTTCTAGGAGATAAAACCGGTTTCCTCCCCTCTTCTTTCTTGAAAAGATCCAATCCCGGAATTGACGTAGCAGAATTTGCCCAAGATGGCATCTCGTCTTCCCACATTTCTTCATCACTAGACTCTGAAACTCTGTCTTTAATCGCCCTCTTGACTTCCTGAGACTCTCCAGTCCTTTCAATCATTGAGTTCTCGCAAAGCCAATGGAGAACGTCATCAGTTCTGGCTTCCAAGGTTTCTGCAGGCATCTGGCTAGCTAGGAAAGTCTTCGATAGGAACCGCGATATTCCATCTCTGTCATTTATTCCTGCAGTTGCAACTATTGAGAGAATGTGAGCTAGTAGGGCGCCATCCTGTTCGGCGTGTTGTGCGCTCGGATTAGCCAGCTTGGATGTCACTTTTTCTGATTCTCCCCTTAGGTATAGCTCTACTAGATTCGACTCATCCTGGATGTTTTTTGAAACTAGGAAAGACTCTCCAAAGTCATCAAAACCAGGCCTTCCGGCCCTTCCAATCATCTGCCTCACCTCCATTACTGGCAGGGGCATGCTTCTAGATGCAATTGTACTCCATCTTCTGGTATCTCTGACAACAACCCGACTCGCTGGTAAGTTTACTCCTTGTGCTAGAGTTGGAGTCGCGACTATACACTGGAGATTTCCACTTCTGAATCCATTCTCGATCACCTTTCTCTGGGAGGAGGTCAAACCAGCATGATGGAAACCTACTCCTCCACTAACTGAATTCGAAAGAGCCTTCACAGTGGGCGAACCATCCTCTCCCCTCCACAATTCTTGTGACATAGAGGTCCAAGATTCAACCACTGACTCAGTAAAACCAAGATCTCCACTTTCTAGCTTAGTCTTCAAGTGACTTGAGAGCTCTCGGGCCTCTTTCTGTGCAGATGATCTTGAAGAAACGAAAACTAGCATCTGCTTCCCCATTGCAATAGTGTCATCCATCACGGAATGGAGGTTTTTCCGAACACCTCCTTCTAGACGCTTGGGTTCTGGTAAAATGAAATCCCTTCCCGGACTCTCCACTGAGTGATACTTCATGTCCAATCCTGTCAGAGTACCTGAGTAGAGGGCTATTGGTCTCCAATTAGAGGTTACTAAATCTGCCTCCAGCCATTCGGACAGCTCCTTTGCATTTCCTACTGTGGCAGAAAGAGCCAATATCTGTACTCTTGATGAGCTATGTCTTATTCTGGACAGTAGAATCTCCAGAGTAGGGCCTCTGGAAGGATCTTGCATAAGGTGAAACTCATCTGCCACAACTATTCCAATGTCATCCAGTAGTGAAGGCTTAGATCGCAACATCGAGTCTAATTTCTCGCTAGTACAAACTAGTACGTCTGAATTTTCCACTAGGCTTGTTTCACTACTCCTGTCCCCGATAGCCAGACCAACTTTCAGTCCAACGCTCGAGCAAACCTCCTTCAATTCCTCGTATTTTTCCGATGCTAGAGCCTTTAGAGGAACGATGTAAATTCCTCTTCGTCCACTCAAATCTCCAATTAGCCTGTTTGCCAGAGTGATATGAGCAACTAGGGACTTTCCGCTTGCAGTAGGAACCGCTAGCATCAGATTTCTACCCTTGAGGGAGTTCGGAAGCGCTTCCGCTTGTGGAGGAAATAAACTATTGATTCCCCATTTCTCTTGAAGCATTTTCTTCAGACGTACATCGAATTCGAATTCTTCCAGAGTTGAGATAGGTGCCTCGTCCCCGTCGTCCATGGGGGGAACTCTAATTCGGCCGTTCTAAAGGATGCCGAGTGGATATTAACTCCATCTATGAAAGGCCGGATGACCCTCCTTCACTGCAACGAATAGTCCTGTTCCAGTTGCGCACACTTCTCCATCTGCAGAGAGGGCCATCTTCACGTTGGCCCTGTCATCTCCAATCTCAGTTACTTCTCCCTTGACGATTAGAGTACTTCCCAGTGGGGTCGGACGCCTCAGTTTGATACTATATGATGCAGTTACGGTACATGGAGGCTCGGTATCTCCTGCCTTATCCATTAGTGCAATCGCTGCAGTCCAGTTCCCGTGACAGTCGAGAAGTGTCCCGATAATCCCTCCATTAATCATCCCAGGGAATGCCTGATGACTCTCTTCAGGAGTAAATTCCATTTCCAGGCCATATTCTGTCCTGAATGATCTGATTCTCAGGCCATCCTTGTTAGAGGGACCGCAACCAAAGCAAATACTCGTCGGGGCATGAATCTCCTGAACGGAAAGCCCCTCTCGATCGCCCATGACCGTCGTTAGGGGTCATTATGAATTGAATTTTCCCAAAACTTCACTCCGCATTGTATTAATTTGCCAATCCCTAGGGCCAACAGTGCCAGAAGACGAACAGGCCACTTCGGTTCCAACCGAAGATGCAGAGGAGTCCAAACTCCCCCCCCGTGCTAAGAAGCGCAGATTCGCTCCAATCAAGATAGCAAATCAGATTCCCATGAAGCGAAGAAAGGAGATAGAAAAGGCCCTGGGAGAAGTGGGGGAGAGCCCTTCCAAATGGTCTCGAAAAGAAGGAACGAAGAATCACGTTTTCATGAGAAAGAGGATAAAACCAGGAACAATTAGACACATGGAGTACGAACTCCTAGATGTTGAAATTGGAGAATCTTGGCCAGTCCCCATAAGCATCATTCACGGCTCAAGGCCCGGTCCTGTAGTAACTCTTCTAGGCGCAATACATGGAGACGAACTTGTCGGGCCACTGGCCCTAACTTATCTATGCGGACCCAACTTCATGGGTGAGGACCGAGTCATAGACGCTAGTGTATTGGCTGGAACAATCCGAATCGTACCCATAGTCAACCTTCCCGGATATCGGAGGATGATTCGAGACTTCCCTGATGGGAGGGATTTGAACAGATGCTTTCCGGGAAAGTCCGACAGTAATACCACCTCAAGAGTAGCTTACAAGCTATGGAGCAACGTCATCAAAAGCAGTGATTATGTGGTCGACCTCCATTCCGCAGCAAAGGGAAGGACAAACATCCCCCAGATCAGAGCAAATCTAGCGCATGCAAGCAGTAATCGAGTTGCAAGATCCTTTGGAATAGAGACTATTCTAGATAGCGAGGGGCCAAAAGGGTCCCTAAGGAGAGTAGCCAATCAGGAGGGAATAGCCTGTATCACTTACGAAGGAGGGGGTTCGGACGAGGCAGATCCGGAGTCAGTTCAGATTTCCATGTATGGTATCATCAATCTTCTAAGAAGTCTCAGAATGCTTCCAGGTTATCCTAGCAAACCGAGGTTCAGGATTCTTGCATCGGGATCGGTCTGGATTCGTTCAGATCAAGGGGGCCTATTGGACGTCTTGGCACCCGCTGGAAGCTTTGTCGAGGAAGGGGAGATCGTTGCGACTATTACTGATCCAGAGCTTCCAGGTATTCAACATGACGTCCAGTCCCCCATACGAGGACTCCTAATCAGCTCAGCAACGCATCCGTTCGTGAACTCAGGGTCTCCAATTGGCCATCTATTGCCAGTCAAGAGAGGAGTATCTACTCTGAAGAGGAGGCTAGATGATGAGGGTTGTCTGATAATCAGTGGTTCCGATGGAGAGCCTCCATGGAGAGAGGACGATGATATTGAGGACATCGCAGTATTTGGAGAGTGGTCTGGAGGATCCCCAGATGCAGAATGGGGTCCAGCAGGTTCGACGGACGAAGAGGAAGACAACTGATGACCACTCTTTTGTCCTCTTGACTACGAGTTTTCATCGTTCGACCAAGTTATATCTGGAGCAGAGGGCAAAACCATACCCTTGTTCTCGGGACTGATGGCCAGTCTCTCTGGATTGACTCCGTATGCTTCGAGGGCATCTTGTAACTCTTTAGCCCTCGAAATCCTCAGTCCAATCAGGAATCCTCCTGCAGAGAGGGCAATAAGGAAAGTGACTATCCCAATCATGCCTGTTGGGCTGGAGATAATCGATAAAAGCCAATTCTCTGATTGAGGCTCTACCCAAATAGTCACCATGATATTCCACTCGATCTCAGTGTAGTAACCGTCTTCTGAGACGACCGCTTTTAGATTCTGAATTGACGACCCCTCATCGCAGAATTGTATCTGCATACTTTCCTCTGTATCTCTGCAATGGATTGGCATCAGAATGACAGTCTTCCCATCTTGACTGGTGTTGACTTCCAGAGAATAACCACTCATAGACCAAGTGATTACGGCGCCAACCGATGACTGAATCCCAGATACTGAGATTTCAAAGGACTCATTCGCTGAATCCCAGGTAATCGGTATCGAACTATAGGTCTTAGGACCATCGTATATGTTTCCGTTTTCTAGGAAAACAGTACCCGACGCCTTATCGTAATTTGACAATATTAGCCCTAGCCTGTTCAGAAACTCATCCTCTTCGCCGTCGCAGTCATCATCAACGCCATTCCACTGTTCGACAGCACCAGGGTATGTACCTCCGGCTAGATCGTCACAATCGTCATACTCGTAGAATCCGTCATTATCTCGGTCATAGTCCGTGAATACCGGACTAGAAAGGCCGCGAGCAATCTCAGTTCCATCGTCTACTCCGTCTTGGTCCGTGTCTGCAGAATCGAATGATGTGCTGTAGTTGTGATACTCGGAATAGTCACTCAGGCCATCACCGTCAGTATCTCTTTCGTAGAAGTCCTCATCCACTAAATTGTCGCAGTCGTTATCTTTTCCATCTAGCTCCTCAGGACGCTCAGGAGCCCTTTCAAAGTCATCATCATCACAGTCTTGGAAATGGTACCAGCCATCTACGTCAGAGTCAGGATCTGCAACAAGCGGGTCAGACATGAACTCATTCAATTCAGTCCCATCGGGGAGTCCGTCCCCGTCAGAATCCCCGTCATTAGGATCCGTGGAGTATTGGTGATACTCTGCATAGTCAGTTAGTCCATCCATATCTGTATCAATCCAGAAGAAGTCTTCGTCTATGTCCTCGTCACAATCGTTATCTAGTCCGTCTAGGGACTCAATCGCGTCTGGTGCAAAACTCGAATCGTTGTCATCACAGTCATCGAACCAGTAAGCTCCATCACCATCCGCATCTAGATCAACTACCAACGGATTACTACCGAACTCCAACTCCTGCTGATCTAATATTCCATCCCCATCTGAGTCAGAATCCTCTGGGTTTGTTCCATGGATGTGGAATTCTTCCCAGTCCGACAATCCATCTCCATCCGCATCTGAATTATTGAAGCCCTCGTCCTCAAGACCGTCGCAATCGTCATCCTTTCCATTGAGGGCCTCTAACATCCCAGGATTCACCTCGTGATCATCATCATCGCAGTCTTGGAAATGATAGTAATCGTCCGAGTCGTTGTCTGCGTCAAAGGTCAGGGGGTCTGAGGACCAAACAACTATCTCATCATAATCGCTAATTCCATCAGAATCCGAATCGTATGACAGTGGATTCGTGCTAAGGACCATTACCTCTTGATAATCGTCGAGCCCGTCATCATCGGTGTCATTGTCAATTGCCTTGGTCCCGTAGATTACAATTTCCTGATAGTCATCCAATCCATCGTCATCTGAGTCAGAATCTAGTGGATTCGTCAGATGCACCGAAGTCTCATTCACATCACTCAGGCCATCCCCATCATCGTCAGAGTCAAGGTAATTGCAGACTCCGTCCGAGTCGGTGTCCGACGGAGTGGATGAGTTATCCAGAGGGTCAGTTGAACATGACAGCTCCGTGGAGTCATTCCAAATATCATCATCATCGTCTGAGTCTATGTAGTTGCAGACTCCGTCCGAGTCAGTGTCCGACGGAGTGGATGAGTTATCCAGAGGGTCCGTCGAGCAAGCTTGCTCGGTAGGGTCATCGAAACCATCCCCATCATCGTCTGAGTCTAGGTAGTTGCAGACTCCGTCCGAGTCGGTGTCCGACGGAGTGGATGAGTTATCCAGGGGGTCGGTCGAGCAGGACATCTCGTCTATGTCGACCCAACCATCATTGTCATCGTCTAAATCGTTGTAGTCGGGCCACCCATCGCCATCTGTGTCTGTAACATTCCCCACTCCATGGAAAATCAACTCCCATGAGTTCAGAGTCCCGGAGTTAGATCCCGTGACAGAATCTCGAACCTTCAAGATCCAGTTCCCCTGAGAGGACTCGTCCCAGTGCTGGACCGTACCGAACCTCCAATTCGAGTAGTCTGCATTGTTGTCATCATGAACTTCGGCAAGCCACGACTGGTGACCACTGGGGGACTCCAGAACGATGTCTAGCTCTCCTCTGGCAGAGTGGGTGATATCGACAATAACGTCTACCGACTCTAGGCTCAAGTCAATTGGAACCGAGAGGTTGAACTCAGTCCATGTGCTTGGTCCGTTGTCGATGTCGAGATTCTCTGTGAAAGGCCCAAAAGTAGCGTTCGACTCCTCACCACTGCTTGTCCAATTCTCAGCCAATGACACTGCTGCACCTGCATCCACTGCTCCGAATCCGTACTTGTGAGAGACCGTGAGGCCTCCCCCGTTCACGGTCCACGAAGAATCGTTCACATCGTTCTTCCTGGAGCTATGGACGAGGATATTTTGGACATCGCGCCAAGTCAAATCGGGATTCGACTCCAGAATCAGAGCTATAACTCCGGAAACAAGGGGCGTTGCACTCGAGGTTCCTCCGAAGTCATGGCTCACGTCTCCTCCGCTGTATCCGCCTGTTCCAGTGATATCCGTGGTTGTTATCCCCTCGTAGTCAGGCGTCCCACCATTGGAGTGTGCGGTTACCAGAATGTTTGCCCCAGGTTCAGAGTACCACGATTGATTCCCGTAGTGTGTAATAGCGGATACTGCAATCGCATATCTTAGGCTTGCATAGCCGTCGTAGTTAGAATTGTCATTTGCTTCTAGCCCGTTCCCAGCGGCCCACGTGTATATGTTGCCCAGCCCGGCCCTTCCATTGTATATCGAATCCTCAATGGCTGCAATCGTTATCGGCCCAGGTCCTCCAAGGCTGTTCCCATCGTCATAGGGACCCCAGGAGTTCGAGTAGATATCTATGTCTCCGTCGTGATAACTAAGAGCATCTGCAGCGGTAGAGTCCGTGAAACCACACGCAATCAGTCTGTGGCCAGCGATATCTGCCCCGAATGCAGCACCTGTCACTCCGATTGAATTGTTCCCGGTTCCTGCTGCTACTCCGGCTACCGCTGTTCCATGCCCGTCCCAGGAGTTCGGGTCCGGATCCGGATCATCTCCGCACCAGTCATAGGAGTGCTGAGAAAGGTAGTTTGTGGTAAGGTCAGGGTGAGAATGCTCCACACCGTCGTCAATCACACTGATCACGACTCCCGAACCATTGTACGAGTTCCAGACTGAGGTTACATTAGCATCCTCGCCCGACGTCCCGCTTGTTTGTCCAGTGTTGTTTAGATGCCATTGATCGTCGTAGAATGGGTCATTTGGCTCGAATCTCGTAGAGACTGACCTATCCAGTAGAGGCGAGAAAGACTCAATCTCCCCCTTCAGAAATGAACTCCTCAATTGTTCGAGTCCTATTGTAGAATCTTCGAAAGTCCAGATATAGGAACCTCTCAGATGCTCTACTGGCTCGCTTCCCTCAGGCTCCGCTTCCGTCCATCGATGCTCCTCAATCGGGATTCCAGTCACGACCAGCCAGGAATCTACAACCGCCAACTCTGCCTCTTCATACGAGTCGATATCAGAAACCCTCTCGAACGCAATCTGGACCGATCTTGAGTATGTCCCCAAGATATCTCCCAAAACTACAATGGGCATTTCCTCAGGCTCTTCCCCTCCTAGGGCATGCCCAATAGGGGAGAAGGACAGCATAAGCAATACCAATATTGCGACTCTCACATGATACTTACATAAACTAGAGAATATAGCCGTTCGTCTTTGTTGTTGGTCAATTATCCGGGTTCTCAGAGTCTCCAGAAGAGGATATTCTGTGATACACGAAGGGTGCTATGATGAGATACATCAGAACCCCATACACTCCTGAAGGTAAGCTCAGTGTAGATAGGCCCCCACTAGGAGAAGCAAGAATCAGACCTCCCACGGTAATTCCTACAGTCGCATTCTGTATTCCACTCTCAATCGAAACAGTAGTAGCCCTCGATGGTTCAAGATTGAAAAATTTCGCACTTTGGTAACCGATAGTGAGCATAAGGGCGTTTAGCGCCACCACAGATGGGCCTAGAGTTCCGATGTTGTCCATCAGAGTATCCCATTCACTAGCTATTGCTGCTAAGACGATTATTACAAAGAGAACCGCAGCGGCCAAGTTTACTCCCCTGTCGATAGACGCTGCTGTAGTAGGCTTGGTAGACCTGATGGACATTCCAACAGCCACGGGCAGAGTAGTCAGCAAGAACATGGTGATTCCAAGACCAATGATGTCTATGCTCGGCGCTGACTCTCCCATGAAATGGTCCATTGAAAAGCCAACCACCAATGGCAACGTAATCACGGAAACAACCGAAACAACTGCTGTGTATGAAATTGAAAGGGCAGTATCTCCTTTTGCCAACTTCGTCAGAATGTTCGACGTGACTCCACCAGGGCAACATGCTAGAATCATCAGACCCACTGCGAGCTCACCGTCCAGATCTGCCAAGCTTGCTATAGCGAAACCAACAATTGGAAGCACCAGCATTTGGTTCACTATCCCGATTGTAAATGCCCTCGGCTCGCTGAAAACCAAGGCGAAGTCACCTGTGGTTAGCCCCAAACCAAGTGAGAACATGATGAACGCGAGTGCGAGTGGTAGCACTACATCGATAATCACGTTGTCCTCTTCTTCTGTCTCTTCTTGTGCCTGAACCGATGATGAGACCATCACCAGTGCAATCAGTACCGAAATAGCAACTACCCTTCCTCTCATGTTATCCGAGGAATTTATCCTCGTATAACTGTGCTCTCTAACTACGTGGTTTTGAATTCAGAAATTGCATCGTGAACCTCTTCGTCGGTCATCATCCTTCTCTGACTCTTTGCCACATCGAACATATGCGCAACTAGATCTTCCTCTGCTTCGTAACCATTTCTTTTCAGCCAATGAATCACATTTGATCGTCCACTCATGTGCCCGATTCTGATTACCTGCTGTAGTCCGAAGTCACCAGCAGGGACGCCGGAGTAGACTCTATCCGCCAACCAGTCATCCCCTTTGTCCATCGCCTTGATCACCGCCGAAGCATGAACGCCGGTACCTGTCTCAAAGGCATCCTCTCCGAAGACCGGATAGTTATGCGGAAGAGCCACTTCAACGTACTGGTGAGCTTTTCTTGTATATTCGTTCAGCGCGGTGAGATCGTTCTTGATTACGCCCATTAGGCTCAGATTCACAAGTGTCTGGTCCAAGGGTGCGTTCCCTGCTCTCTCGCCTACCCCTAGAGCCGTTCCGTGAATCACATCAGCACCTGCCTCGTATGCAGCTAGGTTGTTCGCAACTCCTAGGCCCCTATCTTGATGCCCATGCCAGTTAACCTCTATCTCTCTCCTTTTGACTCCTGAGTCGGGAATGACCTCTTGCTGGATGAATTCCAGGAGCTTCCTAACCCCATTAGGGGTAACATGTCCACACGTGTCACAAACACAAATTCTGTCTGCCCCCAATTCTATTGCCCTCGCGTACACCTGCTTGATTTCTTCTGGCTTGCTCCTAGTAGTATCCTCTGTTACGAACATCACTGGTATATCGTTGTCCACAGCGAAGGTGACTGCTTTCTCGGCGGTCTCCATTATTCTCCCCATAGTCCACCCCTCGGCAAACTGTCTAATCGGGCTGGTTCCTAGAAATGCACTCGCCTGGATCTGCCTCTCATGCTTTGCTTGTAGCTCCACCAGTGGTTCGATATCCGAGACAACTGTCCTCACAGCACATCCCGGTCTGAGACTATACCCATTTTCTCCCATATGATTTAGCATGGAATCAATATGCTCTATGTGAAATGGTCCTGCTCCTGGAAGACCTAGATCCACCTTCTGGATACCTAGTTTCTCCATATAGTCGATTAATTCTATTTTCTGCTCAATTGTCGGGTTTCTCGCGCTAGGACTCTGCAAACCATCTCGAAGAGTCTCATCGTCGAACCACAACTCATGCGGGTGATCAGCCTCGTCCCGATCTATCGAGTAGTCGATATCATTCCAGTCGTAGATTAGGTCGTGCTCTTCCATTGTCTCACCCGTGTCACCCCATGGTTCGTTAGGTGTTTCAAACCATCGGGACTATGTGGTAGATTTCCACTCCGTCCTAGTCACGAAAACAGTGGCTGTGATTGCTCCAATAACGACTCCAATTTTCCCAAAACTCCCGGTTAAAAGAACTACGAACATCAATGCAAGGTATAGCATCGAGACGAAGAAAGAAGTTGCAGCGCTAGAGATCCTACCTGTTTCATCGGGCTCCTCTGAAATGTCAATCCTCCAAATCGTGGAAGCGTACCAAAGACCCAACCCTAGAATCGTCCAACTCAGGACGTGGTAACTCCAGTCTTCAATTTTGACTGCCTCTAAAGTTGTAGGAGCCGCTAGCGACAAAAGGACCAGCAGAATTGAGTAAACCTTCATCTCCAAAAGAGTTCGTTCAGGACCCACAACATTAGGCAGCATCGGGACTCCCACTTCTGCATATTCTTCGGATCTGTACAGTGCTAATGCCCAGAAGTGTGGTGGAGTCCACAAGAAGATAAGGACGAACATGAACCATGGCATTGGACTACCGAGTTCAATAACCGACTCTAGTGCAGAAGCCATTGAATCGGTTGCGATAGACAGGTCCTCCGACGAAGCGGACCATCCAATTACTGGGGGGGTCGAACCAGCAATTCCTCCAATCACGATGTTCTGCGGAGTCCTTCTTTTCAGCCAAATGCTGTAAATAAAAACGTAGAATAGAACGCTGAAAGCCGACCAGAAGGCCGCTACTTCATTCGACATTTCATAGAACCACCAGACTCCTAGGATGGAAATAAGAATCCCGAAGAATAACGCGGATCCCGCCTCAACCCTACCAGATGGAATGGCTCTTCCAGAGGTTCGGACCATCTTGGGATCTATGTCTCTATCGTACCACATATTGATTGCATTGGCGCCCCCCGCAGTTAGATATCCTCCAATCAGAACTACCATCATTGTCTGAATCGAGTCGGAACCAAAATCTCCTTCCATTGAATCATGAATTATCACTGAACATATTGCTGTAATTTGTAGAAGGACCACCACTCTTGGCTTAGTCAATGAGAAGTAGTCTTTGAAGGAATGAAGAATCTGAATCACCCATCCTCAGCGATCGAGCATCCGATCCAAGATATGGCCATAGTTACGAAAGTCAGTGAAGCCATCATCAGGTGTACTAATGAGAGAAATTCAAAGAATCCTTCTTCCAAATCCCAGGATAGAACATAAACCGCACCAATGGATGTATTGACCAAGAATAAGAAAGTTGAGCCCCAAATCCAGTTCCTGAGGACATTATTCCCTGACTGCTCGTTGGAAATCGAGTATGATGCGAAAATCAGCGCGATTAGCATGAGACCGACAAACCATCTGTGTATGATCTGTGACTGAGCGACAACATCCTCTATTGAATCTATTATTTTTCCATTACACAGAGGCCAGGAATCGGGCAACCCGTCCACTCCGCATCCGAAATTTGCACCAGGAGTCGTTGAAACATAGGTCCCAGAAAAAATTGAGACGAACGCCCCTATTGACAACAATCCTACTCTGACTTTCCATTTCTTAGAGATCGAGATATCAAACCTCAACCAATCAGGGAGCCCATCCTCCGTTCTAGTGAGTGTTAACCACAGCCAAAACATGCTCATGGTAAATGCTAATGCAGAGCTTAGGTGAAGGGCAACGCTCCAATGGAGATTGTCCATTTCAACTGTCAGCCACCCAATGCCACCTTGCCAGACAATTAGGACAACAGTCAATGTGGATGCGAACTTGACTTTCTCCTCGCTTCCTCTCAGCATGTACCAGTTGAGAATAACCAGAGGTCCCAGAACTAGGCCTGCAAGAATCCTGTGGATCCACTCTGTGAATATCTGGAAAGTAGTGTATCTATGTCCAGATCCCCTAGAATCCACCTCATCTGGATTCTCAATGTACCAAGCCTCTTGCTCTTCCTCGGAAATATCGAAACCGAGGGTCCCGAAACACAATGGCCAATCCGGGCACGACTCTCCTGCATCGTAGATTCGAATCAGGCCGCCGAGTCCGATTACTACCACAGTCAAGCCGATCAAACCGGCTGTTAGGCCCTTTGAGTACTTCCAGTTAGTCAATTGCTATCGCTCCGGGTAAGGGGCCGTAACGCTTCATTCTTCCCCGAAGTGAGGGTCAATGTCAATGGGGATTTTGTTCTGCTCGTACTCCAGTGTGGCTATCTTCATTGGGTCCAGAACGACTTTCTCCTTTGCATCGTCTACACCATAGAGTTGAATCAACTCCCCGCTGTACTTCTCACGGAGCTCGTCCTCTGTCACGAAGAGAGGGGCTCCCATGCTTATCTGGAGCGCTCGGGCACCGATTATTCTGGCCTTTTCGAAGCGTGTATGAGTGCGAGCTGGCTCAACCATCGAAAGACGCCACCAGAGACTCCCAAATAAGGTCTATGACTGGTATGGGAGAACCAAAACCTGGCTAAGGGCACTCTACCATCATCGCTACTGCGTTTCCACCGCCAAGACAAACTGTCACAATCCCCCTCCTAGATCCTCTCCTTCTCATGGCATTAACCAAAGTCATCAGGCACCTAGCTCCAGTGGCACCGAGTGGGTGTCCGATGGCAATTGCCCCTCCATGCGGGTTGAATGATTCATCGGGAATTCCTAATGAGTCCCTAATCGCGCATGAAGCTGAAGCGAAAGCCTCGTTATGCTCCAAAATGTCCACATCATCCAATCTCATACCAGTTATTTTCAACAACTTCTTGACAGTAGGTATTGGCGCGGACATCACTCTATTGGACTCCACTCCGGATGTGGCATACTCCACAATTCTTGCCAATATTGGCCAACCTTCGCTTTTTGCCTTCTCTTCTGAAGCAATCAATATTGCAGAGGCTCCATCCGAGACTTGACTGGCATTTCCTGCGGTGACTTGACCGTCTTCTGAGAAAACAGTCCTGAGTGATGATAGAATCTCTACATTCGTCTCTGGACGAATTCCTTCGTCAATAGATAGAGAACCCACAGGAAAAACCTCTTCGCTAATCCATCCCTTCTCCCATGCTTCATTGGCCATGGAGTGTGAGCGGACTGCGAATTGATCAGATTCTTTTCTGGTAATTCCATGCTCCTCTGCTACCGTCTCCCCAGTATTGCCCATTGACTCTCCAGTGAATGCGTCCTTCAGTCCGTCTCCAATCAACACAGACTCAAGAGAACCAAATGGGACGTCTTGTCCTTTGGCTACATTCCGAGCAATGTGTGGTGCATTGGTCATTGACTCCATCCCTCCTACAATCACAACTTCCGAAACTCCTGCCCTAATCTCTGTGGCAGCAATCATTGCAGCCTTCAGGCTTGAGCCGCACACTTTGTTGATTGTAGTGCAGGGGGTAGTAACCGGCAACCCCGCTCCTATAGCCACTTGACGAGCCGGTGCCTGCCCGCATCCTGCTTGCAGAACTTGGCCCATGTAAACTTGATCCACCACTCCCCCTACAGGATCTATTCCCGATCTAACACAGACTTCCTTTACAGCCATGATGCCCAGTTCAACAGCACTGAACTGTGAGAGCGAACCTCGAAACTTTCCAACCGGAGTTCGTGCATAAGCACAGATTACTGGGACGGACATGTACCTCCCACTGACGACCTAGCCTTCAATGGCACGATGCAATTCTGTAATCAGGACTCACGAATCGACAGTGTAACCGTAGAATTCTGCATTAATCAGGTCAGGTCTATTCTGCGGTTTAACGAGTATCGTCCTAACTTCCCACAGGTCCTTGAAAATTCGGTATCTGGCTGTTGCATCCAAGTAGTCCACTCCGCTTGTCCCACCTGTGCCAGTCCTCTTTCCAATGATTCTCTCTACCATTCGTGCATGGTCGTGCCTCCACTTTGCCATTGACTCCTCTAACTCGACAAATGCGTCGATGAGCTTTCTCGGCCAGGTCAGAAGTGGCAATTCTCGATATGACTCAATGAAAAGAAGACCTGCTCTAGATCGACTAATCTCTCCATCAGGAATCAAGAAAGATACTGCAGACTGATGTGATGAGTCTATTCTTTCTCTCATCCTATCTGCTCCCTCCATTTCCAAATCGGACATTTTCTCCAAAGCATCTTGCCCCATCTTGAGATGAGATTCCAGATGCGCCTCCACATATGCTCTCACCACATCTTCGTCGCCATCACCGTCGAAAGAGGAACCCATGATGGGCGTCCGTTCGATCCATTTGATGAGCGACTCGAATAGAGAGGATTTCTGCATCTGCTCTTCTAGCCTTTTCAGCACCTCCTCGTCCTTGCCCCCTCTCTCGGATAGCTTTCTGAATGTCTTGATAGGGTCCATACCGAACATTCGGTCTTCTGTTTCAAGACCTAGGAGTGCCTCGAACTCACGCATCTGAAAAGACTCGAACCCCGATGCGGTGCCCAATCCGTCTCTGAAGGCTAGGAATCCCTGTGGGGTCAGAGTCTCGAGAACCGTCCATTGGTTTGCCATTAGGCGAAAAATCTCAGTCGTCCTCTCCAGGTGACTTACGGCCCTTGGAATATCATCCTCAGGAACGGGGACCTGGTCCAAAATCTCTCTGGTTTCTGAGAGTTCTCGAATTATTTGCTTGAACCAGAGCTCGAAAGTCTGGTGGACGATGATGAAATGCATTTCATCTGCAGAAATTCCCCTTTCGTCTCCTTGCAGTTCCAGTAACTCGTGAAGCCTCAGGTAGTCCCCGTATGTCCAGTTACTGGACTCTCCGTTTCCGCCCATAGCCTCGCATGAGGCAGTCCACTTGAAGCGTTGCCGCTGAATTAGAACCACTAAAACGCCCGATTCATTGCGGTGCGTTATGCCTAAGCCAATCGGATGGCCGGATGACCCTGATTCCCCGCCTCCTCTACCTTCCAGCTCATTGATGGTCGAGGACGGGCTAGAATTGCTTGCTCCCATTGAGGCAGACGCCAGAGAACTCTTCGTAACTGTTGATGAGAACCGAGAATATCTCAGGGAGTGGCTTCCATGGCTGGATGACGTCAATTCAGTGGAAGACGAGTTAGCGATGATTCGTCGGATAAGAGATGACAAGAACTTCAACTGGGTTTACTTGATCCGTAAATACGGCGAACTAGTTGGCGTGGTCAGTCTAAATTGGGTGGACTGGGACAATCGGAGCTTCGGATTGGGATATTGGGTTTCCGAGTCCTCATCTGGCAGGGGAATCATTACCAAGTCATGCAGGAGGGTCATAGAACACTGCTTTGTTGATTTGAAACTACACAGATCAGTTATCGAGGTTGCAGCGGACAATCATCCTAGTCGAGCAGTAGCGAAGAGGCTGGGTTTGCGCTTGGAGGGAATTTCAAAGGACAGAGAATGGTTGTATGATCGCTTTACTGACTCCGTAATGTTCGCAATCACTGCGCCAGAGTGGAATGTCCAGTCAGGGGCTAATTAGCCCTTTATCGTCTACTGAACAGCCCCCTGGCGGAAGACAGGACAGTACATCCTCCTGGGATAGCCCTGTTGATTTGGAGATCCTATTCGCCACTGCTTCCTTCTTCTCTCTCCCCGGAGATATTCTGGCCCATCTTTCGCAGATTTCTGAGATGGTGGTTGGAACTCCTGAAACCGGCATCGGGACTCCATTCACTACGGCCAGCCCTATTGCTACCTCGAGGGGGACGTCCTTGTGCCAGCTTCTCTCACCCCTTACGATGAACGACCCCCTTGCCAATGACTCCCCAGTCTCGGTGGTTTTGGAAACCTGGCTGGATCTGGCATGGAATGCTGTTGCTGCAGCTCCACCGCTCCCCCATGCTCTAGACCAGCAAACAGCCATTTGAGCAGCCTCGGAAATCACTGAATCGTCCAATTCGCGCGCGTCATCCAAACCCTCTCCCAGTGTCTGGGAGATTTGCATGGAAGCGACCCCCTTTGGAATGAGTCCCTCCTGAGAATTGCTTGGAACCAAACCGTCCTTGAGCTTTAGTGAGCATGAGGGAGCACCGTGGAGATCTGCATGGAAGTACAGGTCACTCGTGGAGAGGTGCTTCCTAACTAGCACGTCGTTTCCCTTTGCATCCTTCCCCCCGATAAGCAGGTGCCCACCAGATAGTATTGCCCAGCGATACTTCTCGAACCAGAACCTCCTTGCTCTCTTCCTACCCCTGAGCTTCCCCGAAGCAGCTTCCTTAGCAGCTTTCTTTTCCGCGGTTTTCTTCGACCTCTCGGTCTTCTCCAGTGCTTCCACAGCTCCCTTGGTTTTGTTCTTCTGAGCTCGGGCCTCCTCGAAATACCTCTGTGCGTTCTGATGTACGGTCTTTGACGCCTCAAGAGTCACACTGGCACCGGGCTCTCCATCCTCATCCGGAAGGAATGCTACCACCGTGTGTTTTACCGGATCCACGCTATCTAGCCACTCGACCTCGTGAGCGATGTCTGCGATGTCCAGCCATCCCCTTTCCTCGACAGCATTGTTTAGTTGGGTCAGGATGCTGTCAACATGGCCCCAATTATCCTGGATAGACTTCCCTAGCTCCTGGGTTATCGCGGCCCTTTGATTGAACTTCTCAATTGCCTTCCTCTGCTGAGATGCTCTCCTCGAAAGCTTGGAACTCTCGTCCTCCGCTCTATCCCCCGCTTCTACTAGCTTCTCTTCTTCCCTTCGAATGAATGCCGAGGCATCATGTGAGCCGAATATGAAGTCGTATGCATCTGACAACCTAGTTGTCGACTCCCTCATACTTTCATCCATCGAGGGTAGTTCTATGGGCGAGAATTCGATTATTCCAGCCGCTGCTGAGTCTCTATCGGACTCGTTCTCTGCTGAGTTCCATGCATCCTTTGACTCATGGTCGGATAGCCAGATGTTACCTCCTTCCCCCTGATCCAGATTATCGAGCATCTCGGAGAGAGCGATGTCCAGTGAGGCCTTCTGTTGCTCAGTAAGGGAATTGGATTCCAAATCCTCGTCAATTCCAGCTATCGAGCATACCGCACTTCCATAGATTCTTCCAAGGTTCACTCTTGACGCAAGGGTCCTAATCAAGGCATGATCGCTGCTCGAAAGAATCTCGTTCAGTGACTCTCCCGAGAGCTCCCTTGGATCTATTGCCTCCGGAGGGGGTGCGTAAGCCACGCCCTTCTTTAATGACCGGCTGGCATACTTGGCGTGAGTCAGGGGTCTGATGATTACGCCCTGCTGATCGAGAAGAAGTATGTTGCCATCTCGGAATAACTCGATAATCAGACTCAATCGTCCTCCTCCATGCTCGAAGTCCATCTGAATCACCCTATCGAATCCATATTGCCTGACCCCGATCAACCTGGAGTTGTTCAGATGCTTCCTCAGGATCATCGCAAATTGAGAAGGCTGAGTGGGCATGGGTCTATCTCGATTCGAGCAGTAAGCCCTGAGCCCCCTAACAATGACTAGGTCAGTAGATGGCATTCCCTTCCGGTTCAGCCTGACTACAATCTGCTCATAGTGCGGCTGGTATGATTTCCTGACCCTCGCTCCGACCATTTCGGACAGCTCTCGCACAATGCGTGCTATTTCGAACGAAGACGACTGTTCGCGCATGTCACTCGATACCGCCCGGCCCGGCCCCCTTCATCAGACAATCGATGGGAGAAGTGGCGATTTATTCTATCGAAGAATGGAATTTTTGTATCTCTCGGAGGACTTCTGGCTCATGTGCATACTGGTTTGAGGGGACCTCTATTATCTCGCAATTTGGAATCGAGTCCGCGATTCTCTGTACCTTGCTGAAATCGTGTAGCGTGTCTGAACTGGCAGTAATCACTGCGCATGGCATCTCTATCCCAGAGAGATCATCGGGCAGGCTGTATCTTAAGTTCCATCTCGCTGAAAGTAGCATCCTAGGTACGTCCTGCGCCAGTAGTGCCCTTCGATAACGGATCTTCTGACCCTCCTCTTCAGTTCGCTTGTCTACGACCCAGGCAACGAAGCCCACCATCTTCCTGAATGCAAACATGGGGAGGGGGGAGTAGATTATCGCTCGGGACCAAAGTGGAAATTTGAAATCGGGGTTCGGGGCCAGTAGCACAGAGCTCCTGCCACCCAACTCACCTCTCTGGTATGCGTCGATTAAAAGAGTCGAACCAAGGGAAGAGGAGTACCAATCGATACTAGAATGATCGATATTCAATATCTCCAGGACTGTTGCTATGTCCTTGGAGTGCCTTTCTATCGAGAAGTCAGACTTCGAAATCTTCCTGCTGATTCTAGAGCTGGCCTTTTCTCTTGTCTCGATGTAGATCAGGTGCTTACTCTTTACCCACTCGGAGACAAGCGGGCGCCACCCCTCGAACATCGAACCCCACCCAGGGACCATCACGATCGTTCCAATGGATGAATCGCCCAACCCTTTAGGTTTCCAAATCATTACTCTGATTGAAACCTCTGGCTCTACTGCAAACCAATGTTCCTCAGCTTCGGCCCCATCCACTTCAGTAACGCCACTCCAGTACTCATTCACGCATCTCACACCCAGAGATTCAATTTCAATTGTACGGGCTAAGCTTAATCCTTCAGAACTGCCATCAACCTAATGGGGGGGATTTTCAGAATGGAAGCGTTCGCCCGTCTTCTTGACTTCTCCCGTTCTGACTAAATCATTCAGGTGCGAAAGAGCCTGGTCCTGCGCTAGAGCTGGATTGGCACCAGGAGAGTCAGAATATGCAGATATTGCAATATCCGAGAGGTTTGAGCATCCGGATTTAACTGCCTGCAGGACCTTTTCTTGCCTAGCCTTCCTATGCTCGATATACTGTGTGAGGATCCTCTCAGGGTTCGCAATTAGAGGGCCATGACCTGCAAAGAGAGTATGCGGCCTAAGGTCTCTCAGCCTCTCCAGACCAGAGATGTAGGCCCCCATGTCTCCATCTCTAGATGGCACCAGTATTGTGCCCACCATCGTACAGTTGTCAGCTGCCACCACTCCTGGCTCACCGACTAGGCAAATCTGCCCGGGACAGTGACCTGGAGTCTCTAGAACCTCCCAGTCCACCCTGCCACTTGGCCCATCGATGGAGATCTCATCGCCCTCCATTAGTTTCCTAGTTTCCTGAATCTCTGGAAGGGCCGACAGGGTCTCCTCACTCGCCCAGACAGGAGCCTGGTAAATCTGAGAAATCATATCCATGTCCCCTAAGTGGTCTTGATGCCTATGGGTGAAGATAGTACAAACTATATCGCTCCCGTCTCCTCTTATCTCCTCTACCTTGTCCTTCAGTAGCTTGTACCCATCTTCGTCTCTGATTGCCGGATCGACTATCACCCTCTGCCCGCCTCTCTCACCCAGTACGAAGCAATTGGTGTGTGTGGAAGGAGGAAGGGTCAGGGTGGGAATTAGGACGCACTCCACTCCCGGACCGTACTCGAACCTATGAGGACCTGTGGGGGGGTCCTCGGCCATCACATTACACGCAGCGATAAGGTCCCTGCCTTCCATAGCCCCCAACAGATCCCTGAAGATAGTAAGTATCGGGGGCGGGAGGTGCAGCTGGTTACTCTCCCAAGCCTCGATTACGTCCTCTGGTCTCCACCATTGGAATCTATCGAATTCGCTCCTTCCCGGCGGGAAGGTCGCCTCCACCCCCGATTCCCCCAATGCAACGTGGAAGAATGTGTTTTGGAATCTGGTCGGAGACTGTGGCGGGGTTATCCTCTCAGTGATGACCTGGCAATCGAACTTCTCGATGGAGATATCTCCCGCCTCTGCCACCTCTAGCCATCCGGACTTGTCCTTGCAGACGATTTCCCTTACTTCGTCACTCACCTCCATGAAGCCGCCATTACCATCAGGGGTTACTCCTATCTCTTCCAGCATCTCCCTCAGGAGAGTGAAAACTGACAGTCTATCTCCGGTCCTATCTGCCAACCATTCTGGGTGGGAGTCCGCCGCCTTTCTATCGACTCTGCTAACTCCTCCTCCTGGAAAGGACCAGAGGTCAGGGAAGGCTGGTAGCTCTGGACTCCTGTGCCCTAATAGGACCTGATGACCATCTCCAGAAACCCTACTGAGCATCACTGACGCAGATGGGATGTGAGGCCGGGACTTTAATTTGGCAATATCTACCCCGTCAGGTAACTCGTCCACAGGCATACGAGGGGATTCGGGGCTTCAACCTCGCTACGATAACGATTGAATATGCATGCTGGGCTTCGGGATGTATGGATATCAGGCCCCCGGAGACTATCGAGGAGGAACTGGAGATAATCTCCCAGGCATTGGAGGCGGGAATAGATCCCTTCCCGCCGAAGAAGGAGCCTACGAGATGGGTTAAACTGGCATTGGGATGGTTCATGATCATCATGATGGTCAGCTGGGTATCTCAACTTCTGTTCCAGTATGTCTAGCAAAGTGGTAGTCCCTCCCGGATTCGAACCAGGGTCATGGCATCCAGAGTGCCATATGATGGACCGCTACACTAAGGGACTGACATGGCACGGACTAGGCCCGGATATTTCAAGAAAACCGAGTACTCCAATTTTTTTCTCATGACCTAAAACCTGAGTTTACCTTCTCTAGGCTATCTGGGCTAGGTCGCAACAGGTCTTCGGTTAGTTCCACCAGTGGTGTTTCAGACAGCCCTAGGGTGTCTGTAGCGGTGGGAACGTTATCGTCATAGTAAAGCAGTCCGGTTACGTGTCTTTCCGCCTTCTCAGACTGGTGAATTGCGCTTAGGGCAGAAACTGCATCTGTGTAGTCATGATCTGCGGCCAGTGTCTCAAGCCTTAGGGTAGAGCCGTCGAAGAGGCTCACCTCTTGATATTCCCCTTCTGGGACCTCTACCTCCTCAATTGGGGAGAAGTGAGAGATGTAATCCAGAATATGAAGGACTTCATCGTTAGCCTTCACGTAGTTGTAGGACTTGTACGACTCGTCGTTGTTTGCGAAGGTCACGCAGGGGGAGATAACGTCGATGAATGCCATCCCCCTGTGGCTCATGGCTGCTCTGATAAGTGCGGTAAGCTGCTTCTTGCTCCCAGAGAAGGAACGTGCGACGAAGCTGCAGCCGAGGTTTATTGCCATTGCACAGAGGTCTATCGGTGCCTGTTGATTTGCAACCCCTTTCTTCTTCTTGGAACCCTTCTCCACAGTGGCGCTGTATTGTCCCTTGGTAAGGCCGTAGACGCCATTGTTCTCGACGATGTAAACCATGTCCAGGTTCCTCCTGATGGCATGTACGAACTGACCGATTCCAATGCTCGCCGTGTCGCCGTCACCGGAGACTGCTAGGAAGCTCAGGCCCTTGTTTACCAAGTTGGCCCCAGTCGTTACAGAGGGCATCCTTCCATGGACTGTGTTGAAGCCATGGCTCTTCCCTAGGAAGTATGCTGGAGTCTTTGAAGAGCATCCTATCCCGCTCATCTTCGCGATCTTCTCGGGCGGGATTCCGTTTTCCCATGCCGCTTGGATAATGTTGTTCGAAATCTGGTCATGCCCGCACCCAGGGCAAAGCGAGGACTTGCCTCCGGTGTATTCGGATTTCTCCAGTTCTAGGACGTTAAGCTTCAGCATCATAAGCCCTCCAGAACTTCTTGAATCATATCAGAATACACCCTTGCCCTTGGTGGCATGCCATCACTGTAGGAGACGCTGTGTATCTTGGGTATCAACTCAGCGGGAAACTCCTTTCGAATTATGCCAAATAGCTGCCCGTCCCGATTGATTTCTAGAACAATGGTCTTATCGTGCCTTCTCACGAAGTCCTCTACGCCTGAATGCAGTGGGAGAGCCCTCACCCTGCATGTGCTGACAGAAAGTCCCGACTCCTCTAGCATGTCATCTATCTCAACGATGGAATTCTCCATTGAGCCATAGAATATCACTCCAAGATCCTTCTTTTCCTCCTCCCTTATCACAGGAGCAGGAAGGTGCTCTCTCGCCCCGTCAATCTTCCTCTTCAGTCTCGCCATGGCATCGTGGTATACCTGGGGGTCCTCAGAGTACATCCCATCCTCGTCATGGCCCGTTCCCCTGTAGAGGATTGGGTCGAGGCCGCTCCCAGGAAGTGTCCTGTATGTTATGCCGTCTCCATCCACGTCTCGGTATCTCCCATACTCGGGTATGGAGTCCATCTGTTCCTGGCTCCTGACCACCTTCCCCCTATCCATTGAAGAATCCGGGTATGTGAATCCAGATGTCTTCCAGCGGTTCATTCCCAAATCAAGGTCGTTGAACCCGAAAACCATAGTTTGGAATCTCTCAGCATAGTCGAAAATTCGCCACCCGAACTCGAAGCATTCGTCTACAGTTCCTGGGATTAGTACGATGTGCTGCGTGTCCCCGTGACTAGCCTCGTATAGCATCGAGAGGTCCCCTTGCTGTGTTCTAGTAGGTAACCCAGTGGACGGTCCAACCCTGTTGACGTCCCATATTACGCCGGGGACTTCAGAGAAGTAGAATAATCCAATGAACTCAGACATCAGGGAGATTCCCGGCCCACTAGTGCAGGTCATCCCCCTTCCTCCTGCCCATCCAGCACCTAGAACCATCCCAGCAGCTGCTAGCTCGTCCTCTGCTTGAATTACGGCGCAGGTACTCCCTCCATCACCGTCACTTCGAAGCTCAGGAAGCCAGTTGATTACCGATTCCGCAAGAGATGAAGATGGGGTAATGGGGTACCATGAGAGCATGCTAATGCCTCCATATATCGAACCTAGTGCGATTGCCTCGTTACCCTCAATCAGGAATGTGTCTGGATCCTTGTCCCTCGACTCTACGCTGAACTGGCAATCGAAATCCCAGTTCTCATTGGCGTACTCTCTTCCCTCTGATATAGCCTGAATATTGAGCTCAA
>CACKMK010000002.1 GCA_902601345.1 uncultured Candidatus Poseidoniales archaeon | reverse complement strand
GCCAGCCCCCAATCGGTAAGAAGAAAGGTGGACGAATCAAAATTAAGCTCGGACTCAGAGCCAAGAAGATTTCTGAGGATACAGATTCTTACACCGATCAAATCGGATGGACCACATCCGGCTCGGAGACCGTCCTGAGCGATCTCAAGAGCGTAGAGGAGATAGAGGAGAAGAAGGAGCCAGAGACAATCACCCACCACTGCTCCATGTGCGGTATTAGGATGCAAATCCCAAGACCTACCCGAGAGAGATACAAGGTCGTGTGTGCCTATCCTGAATGCGGCCATGAAGACCAGGTGGGCTTCTAATCCCATTCATGGTTCCAGTTACGAGGAAACCATCGAATACCGGGGAATCACCGTGAAAGTAAGCGCATCAGTCCCGGCTAGAATCAACATTATCGGTGAACACACGGATCACTTCGGGGGGCTATCCCTAACGTTCTCTAGCCAACATCGCCTCAAACTTACGGCATCAAAGAGAGAGGATGGGATTAGAGGGAATCAAACGGTAATCAGTCTCTGGGAGGCTTCGGGCGGTTGGAGCGCAGACCTAGATGTAGATTCGAACATTCCGATAGGAGCAGGACTGTCTTCATCCGCAGCCCTCTGCGTCGCGATCGTAATGTGCTCTCAGAACAGTATTGACCCAATGGAGACATCTTTAGAGGCCCAGAGGATTGAGAACCAAGTGCTTCGCTCGAACTGTGGTCTCATGGATCAGATATCCATTACGCACTCTAAGGAAGGGATAGCAACCCTGTTGGACTTTTCCAGAATGAGCATAGAGGATTTCAGAATTCCAGACGATTGGAGATTCAAACTGGTAGATACTGGAATCAGGAGGAGCCTCAGCGAGACCAACTACAGCAGCTCTGAGATCAAAATAGGAACGAGACGGATACACGCTAAGGACGAAAGCGCGAGGGTCAGGGCCGCACTGTCCAGCGATGCAAGGGCACTGGGCACTATCCTAAACGAGTCCCATGCGTCGATAAGCAACATTATTCGTGCCAGCACACCGGAAATAGACAACATCGTCAAGGAGATTCAAAACACTACGGGAGTATTGGGTGCTAGGCTAATGGGAGGCGGATTCGGAGGGATGATACTTGCTCTAATCGAAGAGGAAGACGTGCTTCCGGGCGAGCTTCTGGTTTCTTCACGCTCTGCCTTCCTTCAGGAAACTCTCTAGCATTCTCAGTCGTTCGGGAGTCCCCATGTCCCAGAACGGAGTCTCGTCTAAGTGCGCCGCAATCAATCCGGACATGGCGGAGTAAACCTCCTCCTCCCAACTCCAAGCTCCGCCTCTCCCGAGATTATTTAGAACGGATTTCTCCACTATACTGGTTCCTGCCTCATAGCCGTTCAACCCTTCTGGGTTATCAAGACGCTTGTCATACCGAATTACACGACCGCCCGTATGTTCGAGATTGAACGATGAATGGCTGGTGGTCACGGTCATAGTCAGAGCGCAGCCCGAAGAATTGTGCGTCTGTAGGAGAGAAGAGTAGTCAATCATATGCAAATCATCCCCCCACAGGAGGATGAACCTATCTTCGATGAGGTCTCTGGCGCCCCATAGAGCCCCCCCGGTCCCCAGAGGAGACTTCTCCTTGTGGAACACGAGATCTACTCCCTCATGGTCAAAATCTTCGAATCGCTCTCCAAGATGACCGATCAATACCAGCGCCCCAGTGCAACCCTGAGCAGCAACCCAATCTAGAATGTGTGATAGGATAGGCTGTCCTACCACCTCAATCAAGGATTTGGGGACTCTCTCCGAAAGGCTACCAAGCCTAGTCCCAAGACCCCCTGCCAGCACCACTACCTGCGGCATCGTCTCTCGGTCCACAGCACGTGGAATCTGGAGGGACTAATAATCAGCAGGTTTCAAGATGACTACCTTTCGGGTAGGGGCGATGAGAGGTACTGGAACTGCACTCGTTACGATCTTGATGCTTCTCCTAGTGCCTCTCTCCGGGTGCCTACAGGACGATTCCCCCATCGATGAGATTGAGAAAGAACTCCTTCCAGCAGGGATATTTGTGACGGGAGCAGATGGCTCTCCGGTGGACGAGCCTCCATTGCCACTGGTGTTCAACTTCAGCGATGTGGGTGAGGACGGTGCCGAACCAAGCATCGGAGTGACATCTAGTGGGTGCATTTTCTTCATTGCATTCGAGAAAGTGATGCGGTCATGCGATCACGGCGCATCTTGGGAAGACGTAACCGGACCGTTATGCGCATTCCAGACAAACGACCCATATGGTTGGGTCGACCCAGTTACGGATCGAATTTTCAATGTCCAGATGCAGGGGCTCCAAACCTCATGGATCTGCTGGAGCGACGATGACGGTGAAACCTGGATTGGCAATCCCCATGACTCTGGGACAACACCCCTCAATGACCACATAAAACTCGCTTCTGGCCCATGGACGAACAGTGGGTACGGGATCGGAGGCCAGTTTTCCCAGACATTCTACGATCAGGCCGTCTACTACTGTTACAATAAACTTGCAGGGATATTCTGCTTCACTAGCTTCGATGGAGGGGCCACATTTGAGGCAGGGGGACAACTGTTCGGCCTCGCGACGACTAACGGCGGATTGCACGGTGCAATTACTTCTGCCCCCGACGGCACGGTATACGTCACTCCACGGGTGGAGACTCCTACGGTCATAGTTTCGAAGGACAATGGTCTTACTTGGTTCGATAGAACCATGGGCGAGGACGAAGGAACGCCTTACCCGAGAAAGAACTCGGAGGTAGCCACAGACACCCAGTCAAACGCGTACCACATATGGACCGGGGCAGACGAAGGGGTCTATATGGCTACAAGTACAGATTCCGGGCAATCCTGGACCCAAACGAGTGTCAGGATCAGTCCGAACGAGGTAGTTTCAACGGCATTCCCCCAAGTCGACGCCGGTGACCCAGGCAGAATAGCCATTACATATCTGGGAAGCGAGAACGCCAGCGAGCTAAACCAGTCAAACATAGACGGAGAGCCCTGGGATGGGAACGCTCACTACGCCAATGCCAACGTCAGTTATTATCTGTACGTGACTTACAGCCTGAACGCCCTTGACCCCAATCCTGTCTTCCACACTGTCCGAGCCTCAGCAGATCCAGTCCAGATTGGCAGCATATGCCTGAATAGCGGTGACTGCAGGGATATCGGGGGCTCCAACAGGAACCTCCTGGATTTCAACGATCTCCACATAGACAGGGAAGGAAGAGTGTATATCGCCTTCGCTGACGGTTGCATCGGGGAATGCGCGTCTGGGAACAACTCGGGGCCTGAGGACTCCAGAAGCAGACGTGGGATACTATGCTACCTAGGAAGTGGACCGAGCCTATTGGAGGGATTCGGCACGCTATCAGCATTCGAATCCCAGTGACCCTCTTAACCTCCTGCGAATAGCATCCGACATGTCACTCCCCAGAAGGGCCATGGAGCAGATGGGCTTCTCGGTCTGCTGCCTCATGTGCGACGCCCCTGATGTTGCAGGCTCGGAGAGATGCAAGGCCTGTATCAAGGGTCACACCAGAGCCAGAGACAGACTTACCTCTGGGAAGGCTAGGACCAAGGCACAAAGACTAGCAAGAGAACTCGTAACGATGCTCTCCGATCCATTCAGCCATATCGATGATGAAATACACGGAGAATCGATGCAATACTACTCTGAAGTCATCCGTGAGCACCAGCAGGACCCAGATAAGCCCACGCCAAGGCGGGAAAGAAGCCAGCGACTATCCAGAAAGACCTCATTGATCAGGGAGGTGGCAAACGAGAACAGGTGGCTCGATAAACCGCCGGACGAGGACCAGATAGAGGAGATGCGGGAAATACTCAGGGATGGTGATGCGCGGCCTCCCCTGACCTGGGACGAACTGATCAGAGAGATTGAGGACATGCTGGATGACTGAACTGAATAGCATTGATAGGAGACAATGTGGACCAACAATCCATGGCAGCGGAGAGAGACCCCAGATGGTGGAAGGTAGACGACGACCCTCTCGAGGCTCACCACAGGGCCACAAGCCATCAGGCGGCCAGAGATGATGGCAACTGGAGGCAACGCCGAATCCATGTGCAAGTAGGCTCAGAGGGAAGGGTGTTTTCCAACCTCTTCGCAGATGTAAGAACAGGAGGGGTCTCACTTCACAAAGGCTCAATCTGGCACTTTTCTGGTACAGAGATACGTCAACTGATGCTTGCGACAGGCGCGTTCACTCTAGCTCTAGCACTGATGTTTAATGGTGGTATATGGGGGGGCATCGGCCTCGATTTCCCTATCATATGCATTTTTGCGCTCTTTTCTTTTGGCCCCGCCTTTCTATTGCATGAGTTCGCACACAAGTTTGTTGCAAGATACTACGGTTGTTGGGCTGAATTCAGAGCTGACCCAGGCGGTCTTAGATTCGGAATAATACTCGCTGCCGTAGTTGGTATAGTGTTCATGGCACCCGGTGCGGTGGTTGTGGCTGGTAATGCGACCAGAAGTCAGTTCGGGAAAATTGCAGTTGCAGGTCCGGTTTCCAATATGGTCCTCTGGCTCATCGGCTACATGAACTGGATATTCCTAGAAATGTTGGGAATTGAGAGTGGCCTAATAAGAGGGGTCAATTATTTCTGGCTGATTGGCAACTCTATTCTCTGCGCTTTCAATATGCTGCCTTTTGGACCTCTTGATGGTAAGAAGATCAAATCATGGTCAGAGCCCATTTTCTACCTATGCGTTAGCATTGCAGTGACACTAGTCTACATCACATTGCAAATAGATAATCCCCGGGCTATATGAGTCCGTTCACCACAGGGTCCTCGTCACAGTGGAAGAATGTCATGAGAGCCCACCATGTGATCATATCTAGGCTGTTCACCACGTTCGCTACACCACTGTTCTCCTCCCCGTAGTCCTTGCCAGTGGTGTCCATCCACTGCTCCATCTCTTCCAGGGTATCGCACGTCTGGTGATAGCACCAGTAGCCGTCTACAAGGCCACCGAACCCAACGGTGACGGTCCCCAAGTTGTCTTGGAAGCTGGCGTGGTCGCTCCTTGCAGTAGTGTCTTCGTAAACGATGACTTCGGGCCTGTCCATGTCTAGCCAAACATCGGTTTTCCAGGTTTCCTCGGGGTAATTCGCACCCACAAGGGTACCCATCTGCTCCTCCAGACCCAGCGCGTCGGAGCCAATCCAGTTCGACAGACCCACCATGCCCGGCTGGTCCAGACGATCGTGATTCGGGCCAGGACCGATGTAGACCCGAAGCGGCCAGACCTCCGAGTCCTTGGGATAACCGTCCTCGTCGATCTGTGGGTCGGGATCTCCGTGGGGAGCCCCTCCTCCGCCCGGCCAGTTGACTCCCGCCATATCCAGGTTGATGTAGCTGGTAACGGTCACATCCGGGTTGTCCTCCTTGACGTAGTAGTCCGTCCAGTAGTCCGAACCCCGCTTGCCGCCCTCCTCCCCGGACCATAGACAGAATACCATGGTGCGCCTGCTTTCGAACTCCGACAGAGCCCGTGCGGTTTCCAGCACCATCGACGTTCCCGCAGAGTTGTCATACGCCCCAACTCTCGTCCCGTAGGTCCTGATACCTGTTATGTGAGGGTCTAAGACTGCTAGATTGGCAGGAGGAGCGACGTCGAAGTGTGCTCCGAAAACCAACCACTCGTCGATGTAAAGGCTGCCCCACTTGTAAGCACAAACGTTGTACGCTTCAGGATTTTGAGCTCCAAGCATATCGGTGTACTCGTACCTGTGAGACATCACCTCAAGGCCGAATGAGGAAAATTCTGCTATCAGGTATTGGGCAGCATCCTCGTAGGCAGCGTTGCCCTGGCCTGCCCACCGGTCCCAGTAGCCCTCCTTCCCGTCGAATGGGTCGAGGGAGTTGGTCGGGTCGGTTATCCGGTAGAGCCGCTCGTAGACCTCTCTGCCATGGACTATTCCTGACGAGTGAAATCCACCATCATCCACCGAAGTGGTGCTATCTCGCACTGTCTGCACGGTTTTAACCAAGACAGGGCCACCGCGATCTTCGCTACTGTTGAGAGTGTCCAATGAGCCATTGCCGTACACCCTAGCAACGGCGGAACCCCAATCACCGGAGTCCCCTCCGTTTTCCAACCAAGACCCCCACGACTGATTCTCCTCCCTTACCGGCCAATTGGTCCTCCCATGCTCCCCCACCAGCATAAACAGCATCGATACCCTCGGTGGGGACAGCAAATCCAGACTGAAGGAACCCCCCCTTTCGATATCGATAACGGTCGAGTTCTGAATGAACCCAGTGATGGGGTCCCTGACCAGGTAAGGCACGTATACAGACATGTCGTGCCTGGATTCCAATGAGACGCTCTGGAAATGCCCGGATACCAACTCACCGGGACCGACATCCAAATCTTCTTCGGATAGGGAATCGCCTTGCCCGCTCATACATCCGCTTAGCGGCGCGGACATAACCACGAAGACCATCAGGGCTGCTCTCATGGTATCTCCACTAGGTGGCGGTCAGCCTTCTCTTGATCACTATTCCATTGTCGGTAACCTGTACAACCTCGACGGTGGGCTGAGGAGTGATGTATCCTATCGGCGAGGAGGCCATCTCTTCAAGGGCCTCTAGCGCCCTGGCCCTCTTCTTTCGCTTCCTTCTTGTCATCCTACGCCTCACTCTCCAAAGCATGAACGCCAACAGCCCTATGATGTAGTACTGGACTTGCTTGATAACCCAAAATGGGGTCAAAAGAAGGGTAAAACCCACACTATCATCCCCCATTCCCTGACTTATGGTGTAAGATATGACTTGTCGCTTTGAATCGTTGTTAATTACAGAGGTGATCCTACCCTCCTCTGATGTAAGATTCTCTAGCTCCATGCCCAGAGGCATCGTTATCGTGTACGTGCCCGCAAAACTCAGGCCGAGAGAATCATCGCCTATATTGGCCAGCTTCGAAGTGGGCAAATCAGCACTAGCGTCGTTGACCCTGACTCCCTCGGGTGAGGGGGCAACCATGCTAGATGAAAGGGCGCCGGTCAAACTACCCATCGCTGCAACCATAGGAGTGATGAAAGGGGCAGCTAGAGTGTTCATTGAGACGTCTTCGGTGGCAAGGCCGAACTCAGGGCTCTGCCCATTGCCCCTGAGAATTCCGATCAACTCAACCCAGGAGTTGGTGATGCCAGCAGTCATACTCACCTTCGGAATATCGATGCTTAGGACTATGCCCCTCTCGTCGCCGATGACGTCGTCATTGTCCGTGATCATCTCGTGAGGGAACTCTATATCGATGGTAAAGCCAGACATGTCGATATCCCCGACACCGTTCCCATCCTCCTCTGTCAACTCCATGGCAGTGTCCTCTATCAGGGACTTTATGTCCCTCTCCAACTCATTTACGTACCACGGAAGTCCTGAGGTCTGGCTGGACGATATGGGCATGCTCTGCTCGCAGTACGACTTCCCATTGTCGCACAACGAGAACTCCACCTCGAGAGGGTCTCCTCTGGAACCTATGTCCAATAGCGCCCTGAGCAGGTCTGAGGGAAGAACGTCCAGACTCATGCTGGTGGAATCGGTGTTCAGTGAATCGAACAACTCATCGGGGACCGCAATCCTGTGAACGACCATGTCAACTGATAGGGCGAATTCGACCGTCACGCCCTTGGTCAGTGGGAGGCTTGCAAACGACACCTCCCCTACGTCCATGTCCACATCCATGTATGCGCAACTCTTCGAGGTCGAGGGACACACTGTGTCCCCTCCCCCATCGAAGCAAGCGCTCGGAACCGTGTCCCTGCATATCGCGTGGTTCCAGAAGAAGGAGTCAGAACCGGTAAGGTCGATGACCCCGCTGTGGTCTCCGGAAGCCCTGTAATTCAACACGATAGAGTCACCACCCTGTGGAGTAGAAGCCCAGGTAGGCAGAACGATCTCCATCGTCAAATCCGCGCTGATTCCGCTAGGAAGCAAGCTTCCCACGAACGTCTCCATGGTATCATCGCTTAGGACCGTTGAGAACTCCAGCCCTGAGTTGAGAAGCTTGCTAAGATCGTCCCCAGAAACCGAGTTCATGAAGCCAGAGTCACCGAGGTTCCCGCCCAGCAGGTCAGCGAGGCTAAATGGGAAAGTGTGACTTACCGACCTCATGTATACGGGGTAGGTGTCATCCATGGCTACGGATCCCTCCATACAGTAATACACTCCCCTTTCGCATTGTGTGGAAGAATGGGTGTAGTTCAGACCGCCCTGGTCCAGGGGAGCACTGGACACGTGGATCCATTGGAAATCGCCCATCTTCACGCTCGATCCCCCACCTGAGTCGGTTAGTGCCTGACCTATCCCTGAGATCGGGATGTTCTTGGAGAGATCGTTCAGGTCCAGAAGCCCAGTATGATATGCCATCCTTATCCCGTCGGAAGTTATTACCGGGATGGTCGCCTTGTCTCTAGGCATCAAATCGGGGACGCCCCAACTACTCAGGCTACTGGATTGTATCTGGTATATCCCTGCTATTACCTCCACGAAGGCATTGCTCTCGTCGGAAAGATCGATCGAAACCCTGAGATCCAGGCTCCTGTCATCAGGCGAGACCTCGACCTTGCTTGTGGTACTCTTGTCTCTCATCCCGATAGTCATGTCCAAGTCAGCGGGTTGGCTGCTGGGAGACAGTCCATTGGGGTCGTCACGGTTGTCCACGATCCAAAGACCAGAAGAGTACGCCCCACCGTCTTCGGAGACCTCCTCGTTGACTCCCCATCCTGTCGCGTCGATAACTGTGGCATATGATGGTGGTTGGATGGAATAGGTCCCCTTGTGACCAGGCTCAACCCTGACGTCGAACTTCGTTGTGATTTCTGATCCCATCACAAGTAAACCCTCCAGGGCAGTATTCAGATTGGACTCAGATACCCCGTTTAGCCCATAAGTCGAGGAAATAGGCAGAGTTATGTTGACGTTAGTGGAAATGCAGATGGGGGGCTCGAAGGCATTGCCATCGCTGTCAGAAGCAGGATCAATCGTACAATCGACCGCAGAAACCACCCCGGAGTCATCAGGTAGGAACACCCTATCCTCCCATGTGGTTTCAGGAGATGTAGAGCCGCCCCAGTTGGCTAAGAAGGCGCTTATCGATCCATCAATCTCCCCTAGGAGGGACTCTTGTATGGTTGGCGATGTGACGTCGTTCGGGTCTGTATTTTCGTCGAAGGCGGACCTGAGTACGTCTGCGGGCAGACCATCGTTTGCATTGATATTGTCACTACTAAGTGCTGCTACCATCGAACTGGATGTGAACAGATCCATCCCTGACTTATCCCACTCCCTGATTGCCCACGAGGCTTGGAATTGAATCTCAGTAGGGCTTGTCATATTGAAGTGAAACATTCCCTCAACCCAGCTAGTGATGTCTTGCGTCGCATCATTGGCATCGAACCTGCTGTCACAAACCCCGTCTAGTCCTGGAGAGGGCTGGCAGAGGGTCATCTCATCGAACGTGTCCTCCGAAACAGCCGCTGGAGCCACTGCCTGGACTAGGAAAATCACGGATAGTAGAACGGCAGCTCTTCCCCAACCGTATTGGGTTGAACTCTTAGCGTGCCGCTCAGTCATTGCGCAATGACTCTACGAGTCATTGTTAATGGATTCGGTGAGGGGTATCAGGATTGACACCAAACTCTCTCCATTCTAGTTCTCCTTGTACCAAGCATCCGTGTCTTCCGACGACCCTACTCCAGGCCCATCAGGACCATCCGAGTTCTGCATGGATTCCGCGCTGCCCCCGGTTCCGGAATGGTCGAGGATAATCTTACCCTCCGCGTCTACCTTGTAACTTGTTGGAACCTCCTCCTTCATTGTAAATGCCAGGATGAGTCCGAGAAGCAGTATCAGTAGTCCGCAGCAAGCACACGATCCTCCGCCTAGCGCTCCAAAGATGCCCCCCATTACACTCTCAATTAGATCGATGATGACTCCCTCCGGAACCGCAATAAGATTGTCCTCTGAAACAAACTCGTAAGACCCGCCGCTTTCAAGGCCCCGCACGGCCCCCATATGCAGCCAACCATCTGGGTCATCTTCATACCCTATTGGCAGTCTTCCGTCTTCAGTGCACCAATCTGCGGTGTACCAAACCTTCTCATCACTATCTCCTTCGATCACACTCACATTAAGGGTAAATTCGTCGCACCTAACTTCATCGCTAACGAAGATGTAGAGCACTCCATCTCGTGCATCGGTGTGGTCGTGGACTCCAGTGCTTCCGGACCAGACCGCTTCTTCTTCAACCGACCAATCTGTTGCCGAACCAACCCCTCTGGCACCCAGCACCCCGAGAAGGATTCCCAACGCGAGCATTCCTACCCCGATTCCGAGAGTCACTTTCGCTGCGACGTGCATGACTCACCGAGGCTGTAGTTGCTAACAAACTATCCGATGAATACCGAGAGACAGGTCAGACTCGCATCGACCTCCCTGAACTCGGTCATTTCAATCGAGGTAATTGAGAAGCCCGCATCCATCAACAAGTGCCTCGCTTTTTTGTAGCCCTCTGCCATGATTATCCGATCGCCATATGCGATGGTGTTGGCTGCGTACCCCTCCTCCTCGGGAATCCAGATGACCTCTTCAGCGAAGGAAAGATCGCTCTCCTTCAGATGCCCCATCGCAGCAATCATGGTGCCTGACCTCGGACTTGAGCAGACCGTTGTTAGGTGCAAAGTGCTCTTCGGGACATCGAACAACTGAACATCAATACCCGCACCCTTGGCATACTTAGCTAGAAAGTCGGCACCCTGCCTGTTGGTTCTGGTAGAAATACCAACGAGAAAACGATCGTCGTAGAAGACGACGTCTCCACCGTCTAGAGTCGCCCCATCAGGCATCCTGATAACTTCAAAATCATCTGCAAGACGTTCTGCCACCGACTCCTTCTCCCCATCTCTGCTAGGATGGCCAAGATTTGGTATCATGGCTACGTCATCCAGAATCACTGCCGCATCCTCTACGAAGCAGCAGTCTGGGTAATCTTCCAACGTAGGTAGGGTGATGACCTCGGTGCCATGTGCCCTAAGTGCTGCGAAATAAACCTCTTGCGCGCGTCTGGCAGCCTCATAGTCTGGTACTCTAGTACCGAGGTAGCTGGAGACGGCTTCCGCGTAACTTGGAGAGACTTCTCTGGTCAGAGCCCGACCTCTTGTTCTGTCAAACGTTCCCGGCACGAACCCCCCTCTGCACAGCCATTGATAACGATTAGGAGAACGGAACCAGTTTTCCTGATTCCGGAAGTCTCTGACCCATCCATTATGGACGGAGACGGGAGTGGGTTGACTGTCGCAGGTGTCATTATGGAGGAACTGAGAAATCTCCTAGAAGCGAGGAATCGGCACATCAGCGAAGCCCTCTCAATTGCGCATGGGAAGCCCCTACACATAGTGAGGGGAGAGATGCAGTACCTACACGCCTCGGATGGTATCAAGTATCTGGATCTCGTGAACAATGTCTCCCATGTAGGTCACTGTAACCCCCATGTTGTTGAAGCCGGACAGAGACAGATGGCCATTTTGAACACAAACAGCAGGTACGTTTACGAGGAACTAACCGAGTATTTGGGCCGACTAACCTCTACCCTGCCCGAGTCCTTGGCCGTGGGATTCTTGGTAAACTCAGGTTCTGAAGCCAATGAACTCGCGGTCAGGCTGGCACGATCATTCACAGGAAATCACGACATGGCTGTGATTGAGGGTGCTTACCACGGTCACACGGGAATGTTGATCGATCTGAGTCCATACAAGTTTCGAGGGCCTGGGGGCAGAGGCTCGCCAGAGGAATGGGTGCATGTGTTTCCCATCCCCGACACATACCGTCGCCCCGGTATTGACTACTCGGCAGAGGCTAGGGAGGCAATGAAACACGCGGGCCCATTGGCAGGTCTTCTGATAGAGTCCATGCTATCCTGTGCGGGGCAGATACCCCTACCTCCGCACTACTTCTCAGAGGTCGCCTCGGCAGTCAGGAACCAAGGGGGGCTGCTGATTGCAGACGAGGTGCAAGTAGGGTTCGGTAGAGTGGGGACGCACATGTGGGCTTTCCAGCAGGGCGGTGTAATCCCAGACATCGTGGTGATGGGTAAGCCGATCGGAAATGGGCACCCCATGGCAGCGGTCTTCACGACACCGGAAATCGCCTCTTCGTTCGGGGACATGGAGTTCTTCAGCACGTTCGGCGGGAACCCAGTCTCCTGTGCTATTGGAATGGCAGTGATGGACGTCATTGAGAAAGAGGACCTGATGAATCGAGCCCGTATCCTAGGAGAACGCTTCAAGGATGGTTTGAATTCTCTGATGCAGGAGCACGAGCTGATTGGCGACGTCCGTGGCCGGGGACTCTTCATTGGAGTCGAGATGGTGACGGACAGAAGTACGCTCGAACCGGCAGCTGCAGAGGCCTCCGCATTAGTAGATTCGATGCGAGATCAGGGAGTGCTTCTGAGCACGGATGGCCCCCTTCACAATGTTATCAAAATAAAGCCACCAATGGTCCTAAACCATGACGACGTGGACAGAACGCTTTCCAAACTCGAAAACTGTCTTTCCGCGGTGTGACGTAACAAGAGTTAATTCCCATCAGGTCAAAAGTCCGGCATGGAACAAGATGGACAACCCGTGCCTCAGCTACTAGGAACGCCAGAATTCAGCCCTCGACCACAGCAGATGATGGGGTTCATGGATGCACTAACGACAGTATTTAGGGACAAGTATTCTACTTTTTCAGGGAGGGCATCGAGATCGGAATATTGGTGGTCATATCTGGGCATAGCTGTGATATCTATGGCCTTACAGATTATTGGAATTGTAGGTGGAATCGCTCTTGGAACCCTCAACGAGAGCCTTGGATTACTATTTGCCTTGGTCGCGTTCGCCAGTCTTTTCGCACTCTTGATCCCTACCCTGTCCGTCAACGTTAGGAGACTTCACGATACTGGTAAGAGCGGTTGGATGCTACTAATACTCCTCATTCCGTGCATTGGATTCATACTCTGGTTAGTTTGGATGATCGAGGACGGACACGCACATGCTAACGCATATGGGCCGGTTCCTACGAACTTGATGGAATGAGTTAGACTTTCTATTCCTCTTCCCGTTCAAGTTCCCTGAATAGACGAACGTCTCCGATGCCCTGTGCCCTACCCAACTGGAAGATAAGCGCGGCCACCATTACAAGGACCACTATCTCCAACCCGAAGAAGGGTATCCATGACTCCCCTGATTCTGATAGAGCGGGATCGCTCGTATCATTGACTGGCTCTGGAGAAACCGGCTCTTGCATGGGCTCCACGATAACCGTCCCTACCATCCCTACGCTCTCATGCGGCTCGCAAACATACTGGTGCGTCCCGTTTGTTCCCGCTTCGAACGTGAATGTATAGTCCACGTTCCTGGAGGTATCACCCGAATCAAACAAACCGTCCTCGGCAACTGCGTTATGTGCGAGTAGCTCGCCACTCCAGAAAAACCTCACAGAGTCGCCCTCAGTAATGGTGACTGATGAAGGAGAGAACCTCAGATTCGTGCTATCCACTGTTACCACGACCTCTTCGGATGTTGAGACTTCCATGAGGGACCCGGGAACTATAGCTCCGAGTAGAAAAACTACAACCAATAGGATACGCCTCATCGAACCAATCAGGGCGAATTTGGTATACACCTTTTGCGGCTTTTTGCATGAAATAACGAGCATTTGCTGCAGATTATGATATGGTATTGCAACTAGTGAATTGTTAAGGTGAAGAAGGATGAACCCAAAGAGAAGCGTCAGAACGGAGCAGAACAGAAGCAGAGCCACGATTGGAGTAATCACACTCGCAATGGTATCCCTGCTGGCCGGGGCATCAGTCTCAGCAACCCTAGAGGACTACGCTTCGCCTGTGTACGCGGAGGAGGACCCTTTCGAGGGAGCAGTAGATGATGTGACCGGGGAGGACACATGGGAGGCCAAGGAAACGGAAAACAAGCCATTTGGTAAGCACATCAGGAAGGCGATGAAGAGTCGTATGGACGATAGGATGGAGGACAGGGCCGAGCACCTCGAGAAGAGGATACAGATCGATTCCAACCTAATCGTAGCCTTCCAATTCTGTCAAGATAACGCGGATTGCACAGCAGATGCCGAATCACTTTCCGAGATGATCGGCAAACTATCCTCGGCTGTGGATGGTATGCAGGCCAAACTGGACGGCGAAGACTCCTTAGTCGACAAGGAAGACTTCGAGGACGGAACCCAGGAAGAATGCGAGGAAAAGGGCGGAACTTGGACTAACGACGATCGAAAGGGTGAGTATTGTGCCTTCGCCGATGAATACAAGGACTGGGACGAGAGGAAGGACTGGGACGAGGAGAAGAGAATGGAGTTTTCCGAGGAGAAGTCAATCCAGCTGAGAGCGGCCCAGCAAGCAATATCCTTCTGCATCTCCAGCCAAGACTGCTCGGCTGATCAAGAGACTCTAGGGACTGTACTGGAGCACATGACTTCTAGAGAGAACCACCACAGTGACTGCTCAGATGACCAGAGGTGCGACCGCGATCATGACAGGAGGAAGGGATTCCGAGACAGAATCGGAGGCGTTTTCTGCAAGATGCTAGACAGGTGCGAGGATCGAGGCCAGCCCATTCCAGCACCTCCTCAAGTAGAGATTACTCAGGAGATGTGTGAATCCAGGATGGGAGTGTGGACAGAGGCGGCTGATCGCGGTGAAGGGGTATTCTACTGCGAATGGACCGATGACCGCGAGGATGACAGAGGCGACGAAGGGCAGGAGACCTCCGATAACCAAGAGGACTGCGAGGCTAACGGTGGAACGTGGTACGAGGACAGGCAGTATTGCCATACAGAGTGACCAGAACTAACTGAACTGAACGGACGCGCCAACATTCACATCTGTGCCTAGCTCAGGATGTCTATGAGCAAAGCCACCGGGGGAGAAATCGCAGGCTCTATGGATAGGGTCGCCAGAATCACACTGTCTCTAGGCGGCTTCATGCTCCTACTGCTCATTGCCGCTCCATTCACATTCGATACTGACTCATCAGGATACCTGGCCTCATACGTGATTTATTCTCTATTCCTGACTAGCATCGGTGTTATCATCGGTGTCTCCCTTATGTGGCTCAATGACCCCAGAAGAAAGCCTGAACGAGAGAGGAGGATCCGCGAAACTAGTAGTCCCATGCTTTCAGAGGATCAGCAGAAGGTGGTTGACATCCTGTCCTCAAAAGGCAACTCGATGTGGCAGGCAGAACTGGTTCGCGATACGGGATTCACGAATTCGAAGGCTAGCAGGCTGCTATCTCGCATGGAGGCAGAAGGTCACATTAGGAGGATTAGGGACGGAATGGGGAAGAGAGTAGAGCTAAAGGAGGTGGAAATTTGACTTCAGAGGCCGAAAGAGATCGACTGATGCCATTCATCGTAGGCCTAGCCGTGGTGATTCTTGCGATTTCTCTTCGCAGCCTCATATCGATGGAGAACTCACTCGAGGAGGGTAGAGGGCCCCAAGGAGAAATCCTTCTAATGACGATCCCAATGATGGTTCTTGTCGCGTCTCTGATGGTCCTGATGGCGAACAAGTCTGGCACTGGCATGAAGCAACCCAGAGCAAAACTTCCAATCACTGCATTGATGTTGGCGATGTTCATCATCGGCATCCTGATCGAGCCGATGATACCACGTCCAGAAGGAACACTAGGAGGCGCCCTTGGAACCATCTTCTTACTAGTCCCGATACTTCTAATCGCGCTCATGATTTTACCATCGGGCCAGAGAATTTCGGATGAAGAGGAATAGGATGCCCCCGCATACGAAATAAGCACGGGGAGAACAGAAGTAGTAGAAAGGACCAATCAGATCCTAACTTGAACGTAATCACCTTCTACCCTGGTCTCATAAAGTGGTAGATCCTTCTTCTTGGACATCTTTCCCACTAGCTTTCCATAGGGCGGGAACAAAGGGAATGGAGACCACTCCTCAAGACAACCATCATCAAGTCGGTGACGCGTTTGGTGGAGAGGGCAAGTTATACATCCATCTTTCACCTTTCCACCCAGTCCTAGAGGCCACCTCATGTGTCTACAAAGCCCTTCAGTAGCGTGGTACTTCCCACCATATTCTACAATCATCAGGGTCTTCAGCCCTAGATTCACCATTTTGGGCTTCTCTGGCTTCAGCTTAGAAAGTCGAATGGCATTTTTCCACTGCATCTAACTCCTCACGTTTGACATCCCGCCATCAAGATGGAAGACCTGGCCAGTGATGTTGTCTGGAGCTTCCGTGAGCAGCCAGTGCATCGTTGCTGCAACTTCCTCTGCTCTGTTAATCCTGTTTAGAGGAATCATATTGACTGCCGCATCCTTGGAGGCCTCTGATGAGGTTATGGGAGAGGATAGTCTGGTTTCAGTAAGTCCGGGAGCGACTGCGTTGACCCTGATTCCTCTTTTGCTGTAGGTGGCAGCAGCCGATCTGACCATTGACTCTACGCCTCCCTTGGCCGCAGATATCGCCTCGTGATTCACCAAGCCTAGACTTCCTGCTACGCTGGACGTGAAAACGACCCGTCCACCCCCAGTTCTGAGCATCTGCTTACATGCCACTGAAAGGGTTACGAACGCGCTGGTAAGGTTAGTCGACAGAACTTCCTCGAAAGACTCTCTATTCATTGCATGTGGGGGCCTCACAGAGAAGGAACCGACGAGATGGGCTACTCCGTCCATTGACCCTCCACCTGAAGAGAGACAGGACTGAACCGCCTCTAGGACCAGACTCTCGTCGTTTGCATCTCCGACAAATCTCTGTACCATTTCGTTTGGGAAATCAGACACCCTGGACTCGTCCCTCAAAACCAGTGTAACCTTGTTTCCCTCGTCTACGAGCTTCTTCGTGAGTATAATTGCTATGTCACTGCTCCCACCAACCAACAGGTAAGAGCCCATATTCTCGCCTCAGAACTATGATTCCTGCTCTTTGATCCAGTCATTCAATTGCGCTTCCAATCTGCTCCAAAGTGCTTCGTTCATAAAACTAGATAATCACTGTTGCATATATACAGTAGTTTCATAGACTCGGACAATAGATACTAGCTTCTCACAAACTCGATCAGCCTTTGTCCGGTTTGCCAGCCTCCCAACCATAGGGCTATCAGAATAAGTGCGATTTGCCCCGATCCTCTGAGAATGTGCCAGTGTGTTTCGTAGACTCGCCCGTTGAGTGGTATGTCATTTATCCACATATTCAGATTGGCCCAATACAGCACTATCAGCAACAATGTTAGGCCAAGTGCCGCCTCCTTTCTGAACCAAGGCAAAGCAACCCCGATTCCTAGGACAATCTCGAAGGCACCGCTGGCATAGACCCAGAACCTTGCATTGCCAATGGCGTCTGGGACTATGGGTTCGAACCATGATGGGTCACGGAAGTGCTGGACTCCAACCCATGCAATCCACAGACCATACGGGACTGCAACCAGGTTGACCAGCCAACTAGACATCTGATCAGTCCGAATCTTCACGAACTAGGGCTAGGTGTATGGCCACTCCAACTGGCATAAGCATCACGCCGAAAAATACGGAAACTGCGGATATCCACCTTTCACTTTCTTTTTTGATACATCTATTCCACATCCATCTAGTGATGAAAATGTCACCTGCCACCATATGGGCCCATGCTGCGGAAGCCCCAGCACGGGTTCCGAGAATACCCACCAAACTATCCAAAACGTTCAGCGGGTCTGTGAAGCCCTCTGAGAGCTCGATTAGACCCTCGGGGTCGGAAGCAATCACGACCCACCAAATGGCAATAGGTCCAATGAAGAACCAGGGCCCTCTGAGAATCTCCTTTGTCCTTTCGTGTTCAGGGTAAACTAGCATCGCGAGCCAGAAGGGTCCAACCCACATTGTCGATAGGAAGAACGAGAGATCATACAGGTCCATGGGTCTTCCTCAGGCGTTTCTCACTTTGAGTTTCGGCCTCCTGAGGTCTTCGAACCATGGATCAGCACCGTTCCAGTCAGGTACGACTCCCATGTCAGCGCAGATCATCTTCGCAGAAATTCTACCACTTTCCAGGATAGTAGGCAAACCGCTTCCGGGATGGGTCCCCCCACCAACTAGGTAGAGCCTTTCTAGTTCCTCGAACTTGTTCTGGGGCCTTCGCCAAAGCATCTGATCCAGACCATGAGCAAGATTGAATACAGCACCCTTGTAGATGTCTCGAGATGCCCAATCATCGGGAGTAACAATAGTCTGTGAGACAATGTGATCCTTCAGATTCGAGAAACCCAACTTCTCCATTTGCTGGAGAATAACGTCCATGTACTCGTGTTTTATTTCATCCCAATCTATGTCGGGATGACGTGTACTGGCTGGCACTAGAACATAGATTGTCGAATGCCCCTCGGGCGCCATTGATGGATCCGTGACGCACGCATTCTGGACGTAGACGGAGGGGTCCTCCCAAGCCACCTTGTTCTCTGTGACCTCTCGGAGGTTTTTCTGGTAGTCCTTAGCCGCGTAAATCTGATGATGTGGGGTGTCATACACCTTGTCTACTCCCAGATAAAGCATGTAAGTCGAGCATGAATACGATTTCTTGTCCAACTTATTGTTGGACCACTTCTTTCGTAGTTCGTCAGGTACTAAACCCTTCATTCCGGTTGCAAAGTCAACGTTCATGACGAACCTTTCGGCTGTGTACGACCCCATCTCAGTCTTGGCACCCACTACTGTCTTACCCTCGAACAAGAACTCGCTAACTGGCTCGTTCAGTCGGATTTCCACCCCTAAATCTCTTGCAATCTCACCCATCCTATGTGTAATGCTCCCCAACCCTCCCTTGGTGTGGAAAACCCCATGTTCATACTCCAAATATGCGAGGATTGTGAAAAGACTGGGAGCATGGAACGGACTCATTCCCAAGTACTTGGTTTGGAAGGACATAGCAAGTTGCATCCTCTCGTCAGGAAACAATCTAGATAGATCAGAGGCAACGCTCCTCCACGGCCTCAGGACTCTCGCTACTCGCAAAGCACGCCTGTTCATCAAGTCCATCGGACCCCTCCATGGAGCATTGAGGCAATTCTTAGACAGCGTCATCTTCGTTCGGTTATCTTCGATATACCTTCTGAAGCCAGATGCGTTCTTCTCTCCACAGAGATTTCTGATTTGTTCAGTCATATCATCCAAGTCGGTGTTAGCATTCAGGCTCCCTCCTGCTCCGAACACTAGTCTGTAGTTGGGATCAAGAGGGATCAGACCTAACTCTTCATGCGCATCTAGACCAAGGCAGTCAAAGATCTCCTCTGCGATTTCTGGGTAGTGGAAGAACGTCGGACCATTATCGAACTTGTAACCATCCTTCTCGAAGACCTTCGTCCTCCCGCCAACCTCTCCTGTTTTCTCCAGAATGGTGACCTTAACTCCGGCTTTGGCAAGGAGCATAGCGCAAGAAAGGCCACCAGGACCGGCTCCGACTATGATCACGTCACTGTGTTCGCTCATTATCACCACTCCATGTCCAGACCGTCTCTGAACTCAGCCAGCGACGGACCCATCTCTGCAATCAACTTGACCTGTGGATGGGTTCTGATTACTAAACCATCCATGTACATCAGAGACCGAATGATTGGAAAACCCTCCTCACCGAAATCCGCACCAGCATCCTCTACTGCAGTTCTCACAGTTCTCATCATTAGATCAGTAAGGCTCTGTTCGCCCACGCTCTTTTCTCCGAAACCTTCGTAGATTTCCGCCATCCTGTTCTTGAACCTCCTCACCCTGTCTTCATTAGGCCTCTGGCCTGCTATGCCTAACAGAGCTTCGAATGCAGCATCATGATTACTCTTCGACAATTCCTCGAAGAAATTGAATAGTGACAGACTAACATTCCGTGGAGCTTCGCATATAGCTCCATTGTCGATGAAAACAAAGCATCCATCCTCGTCGATTATACAGTTACCAGGATGGAGATCCCCATGGAACGTCCCTATTCCGAACATGTAGGCCCCGTGTATTCTGAATAGCTCGATTAAGTAATCCCAAGGCAGGCTCTCGTCATTGATGCACTCTTCCAGCGTCTTGCCTCTCACAAATTCGGAGACCAATACATGTTCGTTAGACATCTCAGGATAATACTTCGGGAATCTGAGCTTGGGCATCGGGAAATCCCCGGATAAACTACCTTGAATGGACTCTAACTCCGATCCTCCCTTGATCTCATTACGCAGGTCCAACTCTCTAGTTGTGTAGTCCTCAACGTGTCTGAGAAGTGCCAGAGGGTTTCCCACCCTCCTGAGTTTTGGTGACAGTGAAATGGCCAATCTCATCATCCTCATCATCCTTTTCACGTCCCTGCGGAACCTCTCCTTGTGATCCGCCTTGACCACCTTGATTACGACCTCCTCTCCGTTGGTTAGTGTTGCTCTGTGTACCTGACCTACAGAAGCAGCGGCTAACGGCTCCTCATCAAACCAAGCCAAGGAATCGTAGAAGCCGCTAGGAGCTTTCTCTTTGAGAATCCGCTCGACGTCCTCTGTGGGGATGGTCGATGCGTTTCTGTACATATTCTGTAGTTGTCTGCATTTCTCAATACTGAGCATATCTGGCCTGAGGGCGAAGATTTGGGACAGCTTCACCGCTAGAAGGCCCTGATTCTGTATCCAGTCCAAGTCGGCAGGGCCTTCCTTTCGGATCTCTCTGTAGAATCTCAGGAAAGTAAGAAGTCGCACATGTTCACGGTGACCTTCTCCCCTTTCAAATGCTGTATACTCTAAACCGTCAGAATCGAGAGAAGACTGGAAGCTCCAGCTTCTATTTCGCACTCCCAGATTGTATGCACATTCCATCCGAGTCCAATCAACCTCTCCTCCTTCCTTCTATCTCTCTCTACGTTCTTCTCGAACTTCTGGCTCCAATAGTCTACATTTGATTTCGGGAGACTGAGATTACACGTAGGACACCGATGCCAGAAGCAACCATGGACGAATATCGCCAATTTCCTACCTGGGAAGGTGATATCCGGCCTGCAGATGTATCGCCCATCTTCTCCATCTATCCTCCAATGGAGACGATAACCGGGAAAACCAGAGTCTCTTAGGAATCTCCTAACCAATAGCTCGGGCTTGGTATTCGTAGATTTGTTCGCAATCATCACATTGTGAACGGCGGGTGATGATGCAGGAGGAACCTCTAGAGTCATTGTTAAGTCCTTGGCGTGTTAAATCACTCATTCGCAGAGGTACCGATGCCTGTCCACTCTTGGGTTGAAGCTAGTAGGGTGACTGGAATTATCACGAACCAAATGATTGGACCAATTATATCCAGCCACTCATATCCACTTGATTCCATATCTCCGGTCAAGGACCCCACTACCGCTGGAAGTAGAAGCAGGTACAGTAATGATGGCAGAAGCATGACTCTACGGCCAAGCATCTCCTCAGAAATCATCGCAAATCCGAATATGCCACCAATTAATACTACTATTGCCAGAAATTCCATACTTTCCTCGATCTCAATGGCAATCCAAACGTGAAAAACAGCCCATGCAATATTGGCAATTGCCACATTCTTGTGATCCAATACATTACTTAACACGGGCATTCCTCAGTATTCCAATCCATTTCACTCACCACCATTTTCCAGATTCATGTACTCATTTACCATTAATTAATGCGCCTCAATTAGGGTGATTAACTATCCTGTTCAAGATTACAGAGGATGACCAATTTTTCTTCCATATCTTCCAGTGGAATAGAGAGAAGGGCATTGGTGCTACAGAGTGGCTGATCCACCAAGTGGCATAGGGGTGAGGGGCTCGTCTCTGAGAGTGGGCCCTACTGCCATGGTTCCGTAGATTCCGATCTCCCCTCCAACATTGTGGGCATGCCCGAACCAGACTCTTCCGTGCTGGTCGATTGCTATGTCATTGAAGTCCCCAAAGCCGCCACACCTGTTGTAACCGCATCCCGAGGAGGTGTCCAATGGGTCCCCCCACTCGTTTACCTGTACAGTGGTGAGCAATGGGACATCGCTGAAAGCGTCAGTTATCACTGTGATGTAACCGTTCCAAGTATCTCCCCCTGAGTCTCCAAGGTAAGCTAGGGCTACCTTTCCAGCGCTTCCCGCGGTGATGACTGGGAATCCTGTACCGTTCAGACCAATCGGAGGCGCTATCATGATCGGGGAACTCCACGTATCTCCCTCGTTCAAAGAGTACGAGTAGTAGGGCATGTTGTCGAAGCCCATCCAGAACGCGTGGACGTTGTCCTCTGAGTCGGTGGCCACCTGGGCCTCCTCGAAGTTCCAAGTCTCGGCTGTTCCGCTGGCCTCAGTGGGAAGTGGGTGCTCTGTCCAAGTCAGGCCGCCATTAGTGCTCCTGTAGATGGAGTATCCCTCGCCCCCGTTGCACCCCCTATTGCCTCTGTAGAAGTTCCCGTTCTCACTACCCGTGATGTGTCCCGTGAGTCCACCGCTCTCGCAGCCCGAGGGAGTTCCAGGCAACTCGGGGCCCCATGTCAGACCTCCGTCGTTGCTTGCAGAGCAAACAGGGTAGGGGTAGTTGCCATTGACGCAGAAAACCCATGTAGTTTGGTGGAAGGCTGCTGGATATGGCGAGGAGGCTATGGTTTGGTGATCCTGCACGGACCAACCCGTAGCCACAGAAGGCCCCATCCAGCTCTGGCCCTCATTATCAGACCATTCCACGGTCATTCCCAACAAGGCGTGCATATCGAACTTCATGATCCGGTCGGTCCAGGGGTCGACGTACACATAGGGGTCGTTGCTGTTCGGAACGGGTAATAGGGCACTGTAGACGTCTTCACAGGAGTACTCGCCCACATTCGACATACCAATCAGACCAGAGCATCTGACTATTGCGGTCGAACCAGCCGGGCCATTCCCCCAGCTAGTCATGTACAGGTTGTCCAGCGACGTGACTCCGATAGTAGGCTCGAATGTGGTCATTCCAATGCCATAGTATGTACCAACGGCGCACACAGGAGCGTTGTCTCCGACTAGCACGGAGGTCCCGTTGAATAAGTCAGAGACCTTCGTAGCATCCGTGGCATTGCCATAGTGATACCACGTGGTGTTGCTGATAGATCCCCCGTTTTCGGAGCAAAGGGAGCCAAAGAGATCAATCTCCTCAATGACCTCCTTCTCCTCGCCGAAACAACCCCCTAGGGAGGCCATAATCAGGAGAGAAACAATACTTAGAGCGGCTGCACGCACGCTCTAGCGGCCTAGCCCTCCCTACATCAGTTAAACGGATTATTGGTTTCTGTAATGACATCGAAGAAATCGAGAGGCGACAAGGGGGTTTGTTGAAATCACACCGCATGAACGGATAATTCGTGAGATGCACATCCCTTTTTCTCGTTATACTGGTACTCAGCGCTCCTGGGTCAGTAGGAGTTGTCGAACAATCACGCACAATAGACACAACGAAGATGAGCTCGGAATTGGTATCAATACTCGATTCTGAAGAGAAGATTGAGGCAATAGTACAATTCTACGACTCACCAAGTGAAATGACATGGGATAGCGTTGAATCCACCGGTGCGGAAGTCATCTCGAAGATGAGCGTCCTGCATGGTGCTCTAATCTCTGGTACTAACGAAGAAATCTCAGAACTCTCAACCAAGTCTTACGTTAGCCACATGGAGGCAAACGTCCCAATAGAGCATTTCTACCTGCCCGGTGATCAGGACGACTACGAATCAATGATGCACGAGACAGTAAGATGGGTAAACGCTAGTCTGGCCTGGCACAGGGCAATTATTGGAACCGACGGGGTATTGAAGACTGAAAGCGATCTCTCCCTTTCTGAGTACGATGGAAAAGGAGCTACCGCAGTCGATCTTGATACCGGGATAGACGGAGAACATCCGGATTTCGATTGCGGGGAGCCTTGGAGCGGGGAGAAACTGATTTGGTCAGCCAAGTGGACGGGAGTGGCTTGGGTGGACGCCCCAAATTGCAACTCCGATACATCCAGCGGTCATGGGACACATGTTGGGGGAACTATCGCAGGAAACGGTGATGCTTCTGGGGGCAGACGCCTAGGTACTGCGAAAGGAGCGACAATAGTTGCCTTGGGAACAGGCGATGGAGCCTCTATCTTTGCTGCTGTCGAGGGCTTAGAGTGGACTTACGAACACAGCAGGCCAGGACTAAACGAGTTCAACATCAGAGTAGTGTCGAATTCATGGGGAACTAACGGCGATTATAATCCCTCAAACGCAGTCACGATATTGACCGATATGCTGACTTATGACAATGATGTAGCGGTAATTTTCGCAGCTTCCAACAGTGGTGGTAGCGGAGGGGAGTCAGAGAATGATCTCAGGACCAACATGTATGCAAACACGCCCTCGGCAATCTCGGTCGCTGCACTGGTACACGAGGGAAATGCCGTCACCTCCTTTTCCAGCAGAGGGTGGTCGACCCAACAGCACACTTGGCCGGATATCGGAGCACCAGGTAGGAACATATGGGCCACGGCTCCACGAGCCACGGCAATCGACGCATCTACGAGAACCCAAGGGGACCTGTATTACATGGCTATCTCGGGAACGAGCATGGCCACACCGCACATAGGGGGGATAGCCACCCTCTTGCTGGCAGCCGCACCATCTCTGGGGGCCGCAGACTACCAAACCGAGGACCATGATCACCTGGAGAGCCTATACTTCAACGAGACCGCAAAGGGTATCCAATTCGATGACTGGAAAGATAGGAATGAATCGAGGGTGCATGAGATCGAGTTGATCTTGGAATTGACTTCTCACTACGAACTTCTGAGGAACTCTTGCGAGGAGGGTAATGACGACGATCCCTGCAATGATATTCCTGATGAATGCTACATCTCAGAGGAGACCAATCGGTGTCATGATTGGAGAGTAGGCCATGGTTTAGTCGACACTGACAAAGCATTAGCACTATCTCGGACATTGCAAGTGATGAGGGATCCCAACGAGGATGGTTTCCTAGACTATCCCCAGGTCACGGTCTGGGATGCATACAACCACTTCGAGAAGATAATGGATACAAGGGAACTTCCATTGCAGACAGATCAGCTTAGGCACGCATGGAAGGGTGAATGGAGTCACTTCAACAATGGTCCTACGAGCACCTTTGGAACCTATGCAACCGAGGACAGGCACTACGTTTGGGTTCCGAACGGCACCTATGAGATGCAGATAGCCTTCAGCTCTCTGGATTGGGACTCCAACACTGCTCAAATCGCTCAAATCAGACCGAACGTTGACCTAGGCTCTGATGGTAATGATGATGCACAGGGGCAGGGAACTGTAGTAGGCGATACCATATACATAGCACTGGATGTCGAACCAGAGCACTGGGGCGAGTGGACCGAGTTTGATGTAACAGGAACTGCAATTTCCCTCCCCGTAACTGGAATAATATCTGGTTCGGAGTTCATGGAACCTCGAGTCCCGTACACATTTGACGTCCTGCTAACATTGGACGTATCGGAGCAGCAGACGGTGGACGTCCCACTAAGGTATGACGGATATTCAGATCTAGATCCAGCACAACCATCCGATCTGTATGATCCCGAATCAGCTTTCGATCTCCTGATGGTGAGACCTGTCTATGATGAGAGCCTGATACCCGATTACGAAGAGCAACCAGCGCTATCTGCTAAGGCCAAATCCGCTCTTCTTCCATTGGTCGTTTTCGGATCCTCTCTGATGTTACTGGCATTATTCGCAGGATCCCTTTTCTGGATGAAGGAAAGGGCAATGTACGAGGACGAGAGCCTGGAAGACGACGCTCAAGACCAGTAGGAACAGATCTCACTTCCAGCCATTCTCCAGAATAGGGGGTATGGTTTCCAGCACTGAATCCTTCGGGTTCTTCCACTTCATCCCAAGATCTCTCTGGGCCGGGGAAGCATCCCAGAACAGCCTCTTACCCAGGTGCATCCTCGCCCAAGAGAGACTCACCCGTGGATGGAATATCGATACTATGAGGGATAGGAAGTATGGAATCTGCCGAGTGGGCACCCTAAGTGACGGATTTTCAGATCTTATCGCCTTGGAGATATCCTTCCACCACATCTGACCGGATACGACCAGATATCTCCCAGCATTATGTCCCCGAGTCATGGCCCTGACATGGGCCTCGGCTACGTCTCTCACGTCCACGATGCTGATATGCATCGGTATTACGAAGGGAATTTCTCTCCTTAGCAACATCATCAGGATCGAGGGACTACCATTCAGGTGCCTCTTCGATAGAGGGGGCCCGAGAACAACGCAGGGGTTGATAGTCACCATCCTGATGGATTTCTCCTTCGATGAATGCCAGTCTCTGACTAACCTCTCAGCGCTGTATTTTGCCAGACCATACGGATTCTCCTCAATCGTTGCGTCCTCTGCCCATGTATCCGTCGTAAGGGTCTGACCATCCTCCCATGAACTCGGTCTAATCGCAGCCGTAGAGGAGGTGTGGATTAGACACCTAACCGTTCCTGACGAATCTATTGCATCAAGCACGTTCCTGGTTCCCACCACACTCGGATCGACAATCTTCTCCTGCGCCCGCTTTGACTTTAGGACGACAACTGCCGCGGTGTGAATCACAGATTCGCAATCGGCCACGGCTTTTCGTACCGATTCAGCATCTAGAAGATCCATCTCTACGATATCCAAGCTCCCCCCATCAGAAACAGGCAGAGATAGCAGATGATCGACCCTTTCAGGATCCGAAGAGTCCGTCACCGTCGCTCTGACCTGTGCACCTTTGGAAAGCAGGTTAGCTACTATGTGACTACCTATGAAACCACTAGCACCAGTAATCAGCACCGTCATAGTCCTACGAAGGGCTCCGCCGAAAAGAGACTATCGCCCATCATTCTGAGCCAGATTTGCCAGACATCCAAGCGGGCGCCCACCAATTCAAGTCCCCCATCAGCCTCATTGTTGACGGGACAACTAGTGCCCTCACTATCGTAGCATCGACAGCCACTCCCAAGGCCAACATGAACCCGAACTGCATCATGAGCGATACTGATGAGAACCCAAAGGCCGAGAACACAGTTACCATTACGAGGGCGGCGGAAGTGATTATTCGTCCGCTCTTCTGCAGTCCTGTCGCTACGGCCAATGTGTTGTCCTCCGTTCTTTCCCATTCCTCATGGATCCTGGAGAGCATCAGCACTTCGTAGTCCATGCTAAGTCCGAACAAAATAGCAAAAATCATCACAGGAGTTGTTGGGTCTATCGGCTGGGGGGTGAAGTTGAGCAACTCTGCTCCATTCCCTTCCTGGAAAACCCATACGAGTATTCCAAACGAAGCACTGACTGATAGTATGTTCATGATCAAAGCCTTCAGGGGCAGGATAACTGATCTCACCTGTAGGAAAATAAGTACATAGCTAGAGGTCAGAATGAACGCCAGCGCGATCGGTAAGTTCTCCTTCACAGCATCTAGAACGTCTTGGTTGTAAGCGGCAAAGCCTGCCACATTGACCTCCGAGCCACCCCCGAACTGCTCATTTTTCGAATCAAGATTCCGGATTTCCCTTACCACCTTCCTAGATGCCGCACTGCTCTGGTCTCCTTCAATCGCAACTTGAACGAGAACTACGCCGTCCCCAACAGACGAATCAGCATAAAATCCCCTCTCCAATCTCAAGGCCTCAGCTTTTGATGGCGACAACTCGCCATCATCTGAATCGTCCCAGAATTCAACAACCTCGTCCTCGGTCCAGGTAGCGTTGAAGTGAGCGTAATTAAACACAAAACTAGCACCTTCAATCGACAGCATTTCCTTGGAAAAAGCGTGGAGACTTCTGATATTTTCCTCTGAAAATACGTCTGTTCCTTCCTGGATTTCGTAAACAATTAGAGCGGTATTGGAGACCTCCTGTGGCCAGTTTTCGTCCGTCAATTCCATACCGCTCCTAGCTTCATTATCGGGGCTCAATGCCTTCCAAGAGGTAATGCCCCATTCGGCCTGAAGGAACGGTGCTCCCGCCACAAGCAGAATAAGCACGGAGGGGACCAGAAACGAAAGGGGCTTGCTCATAACCCTCTTAGCCAAATCAGACCAGAAACCATCATCCGCCACCTCTGTGCTGAGGCCCAATGGAACTCTGCCAGAGTTAATCTTGTCTCCGAGTATTGCCAATATTGATGGAAGCAGTATTACCGACGATGTAAGAGCTACTAGAGTAGCACAAATTCCGCCCCATCCCAGTGATGGCAATCCCGTGTTCTCGAAGAATAGCATGCCGGTTAAGCCTGCGATCACTGTCAGGCCTGAGAACAGAATCGCTCTACCAGCGGTAGCGCTGGTCATCGCAATCGCAGTCCTCTTGTCATGTCCTCTCCCCAACTCCTCTCTAAATCGATTCACTATGAACAAGGAATAGTCAACGCTGAGACCGATACCCAGTAAGGATACGATATTGACAGCATAAACAGTTAGATCGTCAACAATGTATGTGAGCCCATGAATGATACCAACCGCGGCTATAACAGTGTAGATTCCTGATAATGCCGGTAGGCTCGCCGATACAACAGTACCGAAAACAAACAACAGAATTAGTATTGTTAGTGGGGCAGAAATCAACTCGGCCCTTAGGAGCTCCTCCTTCAGAACTAAATCGAAAGTAATGTCAATTGCTAAATTATCGGTGAGGTACTTTTCCATACCTTGAGGAGAGCTGTTTGGCAACACAATATCCTCGTATATCTCCTTCAGTAGGATCTTCGAATCCTCTCTGTTCATATTGACCTTCACGTAGACTCTGGACCACGAGGGATCAACACTGCTCACAAGGGAGGACCGATTTGCTTCGTTGGTCTCCCAGGGAACATCCAGATCGATATCATCGTTTGTCGAAAGTACCTCGATAGTCGACTGAATAGCGGACACTACCTCGGGGTCGTCATATGAGTGACCAGGATGGTGGAATAGTACGTGGAAAGACTCGAAGGCAGTTTCGTTAGGGTCCGAGAATCCTTCTCCCGCCGCTGACCACCCATCAACCGACTCAAGATCCCCCTCACCGTATCCTTCGATGTAGCGTGGCTCCAGTGAAATCATGTATCCGAGTCCGGCGCAGAGCAGCAAAGAGCATATCAAAACCGCTCGTGCGTAGTCGTGAACAAAGAGTCCTATCTTGTAATACAGCCTTCCTTCCAAAGCAGAAGGGTCGGTCGCTCCTTCCACAAACCCCCGCCACTACTTTCGCTTATCTATTTCTGTATTGTTATTAATCTAATAATTCGGCAACAGAATCCACTACAAGAGAAGGACGCAACTCGCCTTCCTCCACGTCATCTACCGAAGCCTCCCCTGAAAGCACCAGAATACCATGAACGCCCGCTCTATCTGCCATCTCAATGTCTGTGTATAGCCTATCCCCAACCATGCAGCATTCAGAAGGTTTCAGCCCTAAATCCTCTATCTTGTGTAGAATCATTCCTTTGTTAGGCTTACCACAAACGTGGGCGGGACTCACTCCCGTAGTCGCCTTGAACAAGGACATGTAAGCGCCGGTGTCGGGAAGCCCCCCCCCTAGGGGACGGGCAGACCATGTCTGGATGGCTTGCGACCAACTGGACACCTTCGTGAAGATGTATTGATGCAGTAGCAAGTTTCTCGTAACTAATTTCTGTATCGTACCCCAGAACCACGAATTCGGGCCGCTCTGAAGAGGTTTCAATACCCTCCTCTTCTAACATACTGCGCATCCCTTCTGTTCCGACCAGAAAGGTGCTAGTGACTCCCTTCTTACTTAGCCATGAAATCAGGTCGTGGGTTGAAAGTAAAATCTCATCTTTGTCAGCATCGATACCTAGGTCCCTCAGTTTCCCAAGGTATTGCTCCACAGACTTGCTTGAGTTGTTTGACAGGAAGTATCTCTTGATGCCTCTTGTTTCCAACCTTCCGAGGAAATCCAAGGCTCCATCTATCAGACTATCTCCGAGGTATATGGTGCCGTCTAGATCCAAGAAGACGGCTTTAATTCCATCCAGAGACTGACTGATTTCTCCTTCCACGTCCCATCACATCATGGCAGCAATATAGTCTTGAATAGGAACCAGGGGCTCCAAAGGGCTTTCTGAGCCTCTTTATCTGCAATCATACCCGTCAGCATATCGCCCATCTCTTCCTTCCTAGAGGCCTTTCCAACGAACCAATTCATCAACTTCTTCCACTTGACAACCTTCTGTAATCTGTGGGAGTTCGTCAGCTCCTTGCCAAGGGTGCTCCAAAGCTCCTCCATGTATTCAATCGCATTCTCCTCGGGAAAACCCTCTGAGTGCTCATCCTTGTCGAAGTGCCTAGATGTCATCTTTGCAGAGACCAATCCGTTCCCTATCCCCTCACCGCTAAATGGGTCAACCAGGCTGGCTGCATCCCCAACGCACATCACACCTGCGCCCCCGTTCCTTCTGGGCTGATAGGAGGGGGGTTTTTTCCTCGGGGAGCCGAATGGAAGTTGCCATCCCTTCTGGGATCCTTCAACTATTCTCGCATCTTTGAAACGCTCCTTGAAAACGGGATGATTCTCGATGACCCACCTCTGTTTCTTCTTCAGCGATTTGTCCATTCCTTTCTGCTTACGCTGTTCAGAGATTACCATCCCGATTCCAACGTTCACGACTCCTTCCTTCACCGGGAACAGCCAGAAGTATCCTGGAATGACCTCATCGATGAAATGAATCTCAATTGGTCCCTGACTTCCATCAAAGCCTCCGACGTCTTCCCAATACTCTCTGTAACCCCCGCAATAGTGTTCATCATCTCTCATTGGCTCTTTGTGAATCCCCTCAACAAGCTTGGTGGCTACAGGGCACCTGTATCCCCCAGCACCGATAGTGAGTGGGGCGACGAAGCTAAATGTCGGAGAATCGGAAGATCTCTTTCCAAAGCTCCCGGATACTCCGACTATCGCACCATCCTCCTCCAGAACCTCCCTAACGTCGAATCCCTGAATTACAGAGCCGCCCGCTTCAATGACAATCTCAGTTGCCCTTTTGAACATCATGTAGTCGAACTGCTTCCTGGGAAGGGAGTAACCAGCCATCTTCTTCTCGAACTCGTCCTGTGGGAGCATAACCTTGACAGTGTTACCGTTTGCAGAACCGAACACTATGGAGTCAACCATGAAGTGGGGAGTTTTCTCAATCATCTCCTTGACACCTAACTCCTTCACGTGCGAGAGCGATTTGCCGCCGACGGCATCTCCGCAGATCTTGTCCCTAGGCCACACATCTTTCTCGATTAGGAGAACCTTGCATCCATTCAACGCATTATAGGATGCTGCAGCGGACCCGCTAGGGCCCCCACCGACTACTATGACATCGAAGGAGCTCCCATCTTTCGGGATGCTGCCAGTATCTATCGGACCTTCCCAATCATCCATACTAGTCCCAGTGGGAGGGGCATCAACATTCAAACTATGCCATGGGGTTCTTCTGCGTTCCGTGCCACGCACCGCTATGAGCAGAACCTTGTGGATAGTCAAGACAACCCTTCCCGGTGAAATGAATGAAGCTGAAGTGGGCATGTGGTGCCAATCAATAATAGAATCGAATTTGGCAGTCTGTGTAGATATGAAGAGAATAAACTCAGTTTTTCGATGGGAGGGAGAGATTCAGAACGCCTCCGAATGGGATATCCAAATTAAGACCCATGAATCCAGTAAAAACGGATTGATATCCAAAATAAAATCAGAACATTCCTACGACCTTCCACAGATTGTCTGGTGGTCGGTTGAGTCTACAGTAGAATACTACAATTGGGTTCAAGGGTAACACGCTCTTCGTACGTCATGGGAAAGGCTGGAACCCTAAGGCCCGCTAAGAAGGTCCCCACTGTCTGGTGGAGCTCCCCAAATCCGATGTCATTGAAGCCAAACAGATTTACAATGGCCATTCTGGTAATCGGCGAGTTCATCTTCGGACTAGGTGACTCACTTCTCATCGCAGCAGGTGTAGGGAATACGCCATGGACTGTTTTGGCGGAAGGTATAGCCGATACTACAGAAGTGTGGACAATAGGAGAGGCAACCTTTCTAGTCAGTGTTGCAGTAATGTTTCTGTGGATTCCAATAAAGGAGACTCCTGGCATTGGAACCATTCTGAATATCATCATTATAGCTCTCACGATTCATGTGATGGTACCAATACTTCCCCAGCCGGAGAACCCCTTGGTCTCCATTCTGATGGCTTCCTTAGGGATCGTGCTCGTCGGAATAGGTAGTTGCATGTACTTGACTGCAAATCTAGGGCCAGGCCCAAGGGATGGCTGGATGACTGGACTTCAGAGAACCACTGGCATTCCGATTGGGAGAGTTAGAATTGCCATAGAAGCCTCAGTCCTAGTTATTGGCATAGTACTAGGTGGTACATTTGGAATTGGCACTATTCTCTTCGCGGTAACCATTGGCCCCGTTGTAGCATCCTGCCTGTCGATAGCCAGTAGGATTGACTCCACTACCGGATGACTACCCAAGTCAACAACCCAATCGGGAGGTTCATGGAGTATTGCAGACAGGCTTAATCATGGGGGGACACGGAGTCATTCAACGATATCGTGAGTTCCTGCCAGTTTCTCAGGATACCTGCATCATTTCTCTTAATGAGGGGAACACGCCACTTATAGAATCACACAATCTGGTACAGGCACTGGGTGGAGGCTTCCGGCTTTTTATCAAATATGAGGGGCTTAATCCCACGGCATCCTTCAAAGATCGAGGGATGACCCTTGCGGTAACCAAGGCAGTAGAAAGGGGCGTTAGCGCAATCGTTTGTGCCAGCACAGGCAACACGAGCGCCTCAGCAGCGGCCTATGCCTCTCGCGCGGGACTAACTTGCGTGGTCCTAATTCCAGAGGGCAAGATCTCCTATGGAAAGATGGCCCAGGCTCTCATTCATGGTGCGAAGACAATTGAAGTCAGAGGGAACTTCGATGAAGCTCTGGAGTTGGTCAGGGAATTGGGGCTCAGGGACGATATTGAAATCGTCAACAGCATCAATCCATTCAGAATTCAGGGCCAGAAGACTGGTGCATTCGAGGTCTGCGACCAACTAGGGAATTGTCCAGACATGCACTTCTTGCCGGTTGGGAACGCTGGCAACATCACTTCCTATTGGATGGGCTACAAGGAGTACAGGGATGCTGGGAAGATAGAGTCGCTGCCCATGATGATGGGATGGCAGGCAGAGGGCGCGGCACCGATTGTCAGAGGGGAGGTCGTTGATGCACCCGAGACAGTGGCTACAGCCATCAGGATAGGGAATCCTGCTAGCTGGCAACTAGCCATAGAGGCCTCGGAGGAGTCCTCAGGGACAATAGACTCCGTCACAGATGAAGAAATACTCGATGCCCACAGGATGCTCGCGAGGACTGAGGGCATATTCGTCGAACCGGCATCTGCTGCGGGGATCGCGGGTATTGTGAAGAGCAACGCGAGGGGAGATATACCAAAAAACTCCACATTAGTTGTCACGGTAACCGGCCACGGACTGAAGGACCCGGCTATCGCTATCGAGAACTCCGCCGCCAAGTCTGTAGTTGTCGATCCAGACCTCGAATCAGTCCTGGATGCAATCGGAATTCAATGAGTATGGTTATTGCTGTCTTGCCAATCCCACGTCATGGATGACGACTTTTCAGACCGCGCATTCTCCACTAGAGCCGTCTGGTCCGGAACCAACCACTTGGAGGGGTCCGCAGTCACCCCTATATTCACCACCTCTACCTATCAGCTCAATGACGACAGGTATCGAGATTGGGCCGATGGCGGCCAGCACTCGCTGATCTACAGTCGCTGGTCGAGTGTGAACTCCGAGGCCGTGGCTTCGAAGGTAGCCTCTTTGGAGGGAGCCGAGGACGGAGAGACACTTGCAAGTGGAATGGCCGCGATCTCTTCCACCCTTCTTTCCATGCTTTCGAAGGGCGATCACATGGTCACATCCCCAGATATCTATGGGGGGACATATGGCCTACTAACCTCAGATTTCCCCAGATTCGGAATAGACGTAACTATGGCAGATATCAGAGACCCCTCTTCGTTTGAGGCCGCAATAAACGAGAACACCAAGGTCCTCTATGTCGAGACAATTACCAATCCCGTACTGAAGGTGTGTGATTTGGAGGCTATGGCATCAATAGCGAAGGAGCATGGCCTGATTTCGGTTGTCGATAACACATTCGCTACTCCGTGGGCCTGTCAACCAATTTCAATGGGGTTCGATGTCGTCATTCACTCAGGAACTAAGTTTCTCAACGGACACAGCGATTTGACAGCAGGAATTGTTGTCGGAAGATCCGATCTAATCAAGGGGGTTTTCAAGACCAAAACCAGGCTAGGGGGGACCGCTGACGCCTTCATGTGTTATCTTCTGGAGAGGGGCATGAGAACCCTTCATGCTAGGATGCCAATACACGCATCAAACTCTTCTGAACTGGCTAGAAGAATGCAAGAACACCCAGAAATCAGCGCTGTCAACCATCCCTCTCTGGAGAGCTATGCTGACTACGAGGTGGCCAAACGAATCGTACCGAATGGGACGGGAATGCTATCATTTGTTGTAAGGGGCGGGGATGAGAGAGCAATGCGCTTCGTCAGAGCGCTCGAAATCATCTTCGAAGCGACAAGCCTAGGAGGGATCGAGAGCCTAGTTTCTTGTCCATTCAACACGAGCGATATTTTCGTTCCCGAGGAGGATCGGCTGGAGGCGGGGATCGTCCCAGGTTTCGTGAGGATGAGCGTTGGCATAGAGGATGTTGACGACCTATGGTCGGACATTGAACAGGCCCTGTTGGCCAGCCAATCCTGACAGGTGGAAAGATGGACCAAACCCTCCTGCTCGCCACTCTTGTGTTCATCATACCGATGTGCTTCAGCCCTGGGCCAAACAATGTGCTCTGTGCTGCTCACGGCTCACAGCACGGGTTCAAGGCAACTCTTACACTGATCTCAGGAATGGCAGTAGGTTGGTCAGCTCTGGGCTTGTTCGTCGGAGGGGCTACTGTTTTCATCGAGAACAACCAGGAGTTCTTCGAGATATTGACCTACGTCGGAGCCGGTTACATTGCATACCTCTCGTTCAAGATCGCGACTTCAAACTCTCTCGAGGACGGTTCTATCGAGGAAGAGCGTCTTGGATTCTCGACCGGGGTTGCCATTCAGTTTGTTAACGGAAAGGCGTGGATTCACTTTTTGGTCCTCATGACTACATTCGGCTCCCTCTTTGGGACTGGATTCTCTGGAAAGGCAATGCTAGTGATACTGAATGTGATGTTCGGACTCCCAGCAGTCATGACTTGGGCTGCATTCGGCACGATCCTACGCAGAGCCTTCACTTCTCCTCGTTCGGCTACCTTCCTAAACCGAGGTATGGGTGTGTCCTTGTTTGTCGTAGCACTTTGGATAGTGATACCTCCAGACTATTACAGTACTCTTCTGGGTTGAATTTTTGGTGCAGAGGGCAGGATTCGAACCTGCGAAGCACTACGCACTGGGACCTCATCCCAGCCCCTTTGACCGCTCGGGTACCTCTGCTTGTGAGTCGGTGGGCTTACGCCTGCATATTTCAGAGGTATCCTAGCTTCCACATTGACAAGTAAATGATGGGAGCTAGGGGCAAGCAAACCGCAAACGCTCTCCTGAAGGCTCTCCACAGTCCGTCTTCCTTTCCTTCTGGGATGCTATCCGCTGCAGCTACAACCAATTCCTCAATTATGTCCGCTCCGGGACTAATGCTTGTCATATTCCACCTCAGAACCTAATTCCTACTTTGGCGGCCATGGGAGGCGCCTCACCGGTCTTCGCATAATAGAACAGAGATGCCCTATTCACAGCATCAACTGTCGAGAAGAAGAGGACTGTGAACAATAGTCCCACAGCAAGGACTACGATTCCTAAGATTACTCCCAAATCACCTAAGTACATCAGTGGAATGGAAATTCCAATCAGAACGAATATGCATAGAATCATCAGAAGCCCGGTTCCGATGTGAGATGTAACATCCTCTCCCCAGGTCCTCTTGAACAAGTCTGCACTTCTGCCCATGCTATCTAGTATCCCGGCCCTCTCCAGGACAATCATGGGGATCATGAAGAATGTGACGATCCACCAAGCCATTCCAATGATGAAACTAGCCAAGCCCGCCACTATCCTTAGTGGAACCGGGGAGTCTTCGCTATGAGAAAGCCCCTCGAGTACCTGTATGAAAAGCCCGACAGTTCCTGCAATCAGTCCCCAAACCAGAATCTGTGGTAGACACCTCACCGCTTGCCCAATGCCGTACGAGAAACTTGGATTAGTTCCCGAGCTGAGGCGCTCATACGCGCTTGCTACTATAGCCGCGTTCCAGAAGACGGTGATTACAGATACTAACATGTAGAAGACGAACCAAATTGCCATGTGTGCGAATACCAGCTCACCGCCACATTCGTCGCCGACGCACTCCGGGTTGGAGGCGATAGCATCCAGTCCGACCGAGCCGGATATCGCTGCCCCTATTGCTACGAGAGAGAATATAGCCGACAGGAATGTGTACACGAGTAACTCTGGGTCGGACCAAACCACTGCAATTCCCAGTTTTGTCATCTTCCAACCTCGAGAGATCCTCTGCCCTATCCCGATTCTTTGCCCTTCTCTGCGAATCATCCAAGAATCGCCTGTGGTAACCACGGCAGAGTTCTACTGGTCAGGAGTAATAACGATATTCACGGAATCCCCAACGGAGACCCTACCTTCTCGCAAAACACGTGCTAGCCACCTCGACCAACCGTACTCCTGATCGTGGTCGACTCTGTCAAATCGCCTCCCTATGAACGACCCGCCAATCTTAGAGCAGGGGGCGCAAGGTTCGCTAAGCTCAAGCACTACGTCGCCAATCTCCAAGCGCGTCCCCTCAGAAAGTGAATCCCAATCCACTCCTCGAATTGTCAGATTCTCACCCGTAGACCCGATCTCTATCGGGTGACCCTCATTCTTCAGTCGCTGGATTAGCTCTAGAGAGAAGATACAGACTGCTCTATCTGCATCCCCGCCATTGTTCGATCGAAATCTGTTGAAATCCCCCTCAACCCCACTGTTCATGATATCCGCGGACTCAACCATGGACTTGGGTACGCCTCCGTCGCTAACGTTGATCGAGTGAACTTCGCCTCTCATGGTAACCCTCTAGAATTCGAATTCAATCTCCAGCCTATCTACCATTTCTACATACCTCTCGGACAGCCCTTCGCCTGGGTCAACCAGATTATGCTTCCAATACCTCCAAGAAGCAATAGCAAGAGTTGCGTATCTGTGCATCATTGGGAGTGACTCAATCTCCTTGTCCTCAAGAAGTCTGACGCTTTGATAACCCTCAACCAGAGACTGCCACCTGTCCAATACTGGCTGTGTACCATCCCAGCCAAATCCAACGAATGCCATGGCCAAATCGAAAATCTTCGGACCTATCCAAGCCTCCTCTAAGTCAAGAATCGCACCAACCTCCCCCTTCCCGATGACATTGTCCGGAAACAGATCTCCGTGAAGGATTCCAACGGGGATTTCTTCGACTAGACCTTCCTTGATAGCACTGGCCTCAATAGCGAGAAGCTCTACAAAAGAGGAATCAGGACCCCCATCCTTCGATAGAGAAGAAACCTCTTCGAAAAGCGAAAAACCCATCCGATATTCTGTAGGAAAACAATCCGAATTGGGTATCTCGTGCATTTGAGCCAATACCTTGCCCAGGTCGATTAGGGATTCAGAATCATTCCCAAGATGACCTCCTCGGATATACGGAAGTAGAGTCCAAGCGACTCCGTTCTTCTCAGCAAAACTACTGTTGTCAGCAAGCTTAATTGGAACTGTAGTTGGAATTCCGTGACTATCAAGGTGGATGTGTCTGAGAATTACCCTATCGACCTCTTCTATCTTATTTGCAAACCATGCCTTTAGCACGACCTTACTACCATCAGCCAAATCAACGAGGAAGTTCTTGTTGTCCCAGCCTCCTTCAAGAGGGGCCATATTCTCGGAGTGCGGGAGCCCGGCTAGAGACAGTAGCCAATTTGCGTCTTCCAGCCGTACCTCGTTTGTCACGGACATCCCTGTACTTAGACACATATTGCTTCTTCTCTCCATTAGGACTTAACATTCGTATGGTTACGACGTGTCATGGGCGACTCAGAGAGGGTTTCCGAGACACATGCTTTCCTAATTGGAACTCCAAAGTCAGGAACAACCTGGCTAGCCGCAACTCTCTCTCAAAACCCCAATATTTGTGTCTCAAACCCCAAGGAGCCAAACATCATCGCCACCCACAAGGGAACCTTCTCACGTAGTGTAGAGGAACCCGACTGGGAACTATACGAATCGTTCTTCGATGGAGGCGGAATAAGACTGGATGCTTCGATTCATGCCTTCTCGTGCCCGGAGGCACCAGGTAGGATTTCCGATAGATTCGATGATCCAAGATTCGTCTTATCTTTTCGTGAACCAGTGTCCAGGGTCTTCAGTCATTGGAGAATGGTGTTAGACAGTGGAGAAGCAAAAAAGAACGGTGTAGATTGGTCGGAGTTCGAATCAGCTTGGGAGGACGAGAGGCTAAGATGCGACTCAAGGTATGGCAGCTCAATGGAAAGATGGTTACAGAAATTCCCATTAGACAGGTTCTACATCATAGATAGTTCCGATTTGAGAACCAGGCCAGTCGAGGTTCTGGAGGAATTGGAACAGTTTCTCGGACTTCCTCAGCATGACTACAACATCGACATGTCAAGGAACTCTAATTCTGCCTCTCGTCGTAGGCCCATTTCGGCCATTGGAAAGGCCATCAGACTCGTCTTCTCACTTGTCCCACAAATGATCAAGGGGCCTGTTGTTAGAGTACTTCAGAAGAGAGATTTGAATATCTACAACGCTCCAATTCTCAGTAGTGCTGTCCCCCTGTTAAAAGCGCAAGAGGAGCATTACAGGATTTGCGAGAAAACTGTATCCGAAGAGGTACAACTGCTATCGAAATTAACTGGTTTCGAATCCAAGGGATGGATGGAAAAACAAAACTAATCCGACCGACAGAGAAAAATCCGGTTAGATTCTCGAAGAGCCATGAGTGAGCCACAGACACGCCTTCTTGTGGTAAAGGCTGCAATGGTTAGTAATGGTGGCGCGGCGAGGGACATAATGCGCAACCTTCCTGAAATCAGTAGAAAATTTGAGACTAAATTCGCATGTCTTAACATCCTGGAGAGCCAGAGGAAATCGATCGAATCGCTAGGTGTTGAAGTTCTTTGTCCAGACAACCAATGGGAAATAGAGGGTGGTCTTTGGAATGAGATTTCGGCTAAGCAGGATCGTAGCTCTAAGAGAGCATGGGAAGGATTGGATGGAATCCGCCGGGCTGTAGAATGGGCCGATGCTATCCACTTAACAACAGGAGCGGGTTCTATGGATTTCGCCTCATTAGTTCCTAATAGCAAGCCACTACACCTCCATTTCCTTGAGTCCAAACCAGGGATTTTTGACGATGTCAATCATCTTAATTCGGATGGGACCGGATTTTGGAGGGCAAAATTGGTTCATATGCTGCAATTCTATCATAGAAGAAGAATAATTTCCTCATTTCAAAGGTTCAAGAAAAACAAATCTTGGATTATAAATGCTAATTCCAAGTTCTCCGCCTCTCGGCTGTGGAAGGAATACCAGATAGAGGGAGGAGTCCTATATCCTGTAGTCGATATTTCAGAATTCAACTCAAACCCGACAAATGAAGAAAAGGAGGCTCTGAGAAAATTTAGGAGTCAAGGTATTCCTTACTTGGTTACTGTTGGCAACATGAGTCGGTTCAAGGGGGTTTTTGAAGCGCTCGAGCATGTTTCAGGGTGCGACCTCGATCTGGTAGTAATTGGCGGGGGCTCTTCGGAGCAAAACCAACTATTCCGAAAAAAGGCAAACTCCCTGGGAGTGGATGTACAGATTCTTTCCAATTTGAACTCAATAGAGATGTGCGCCATCTTCAGAAACGCGAGGGCAGTTGTCGGCTTCTCGCATGGGGAGGCCTTCGGCTTGACGCCTGTAGAGGCTATGGCCATAGGAACGCCCCCGTTGTTTGTTGATTTTGGAGGGTATACAGATACAATCGTCGACGGGGTAAACGGAAGACTGCTTGGCAGAGGCGACCTCGAAGCTTGGAGGAAAGCCTTCGAACAAGCCAAGGATGAGGAAACGAGAGAGTCATGGGCAAGGGAAGGTGTGACGCGAATCCAGGAACTAGGCCTTACTCCTGAAAGACACGTGGAACGACTCAAGAAATCGATAGATTCGATCACTACCGTATAATGATACACATTAGAGGTCAGTATCCTCCTGCGTCCTCTCTATCAACAGCCATATTTGTGCTCCGTAGTTCAGATTTGGCTCATCTATACTACTTACCTTCAGTCCCCTGTTTAAACAGGCCCTTTTTATCCATCTTAGACTATGCCTAGCAATTCCTGGTTGATCAGATTCGTGACTCTTGCCAATCCAACTCTCTCCCTTGTAGCCGTCGAGGAATGGTATTCTTGGCCTCATGTAAGAAGTCAGGAATCTAGCCGAGGGGGACGAATGTCTGACAAACTGGTCAAGCATCTTTTCTATCTGTTTTTTGGAAGAATGGGTCCATATTGATCTTGCGATGAAATAATCGAAAGTTGTTCCGAATACATCGAACTCGAAGTCTGAATTCGTGTTGAATTTTGGTTTCTTATCTCGTAGTATTTTAGAATCGATTACTACTTTCTTCCCTATCTCAAGCATTTCTACATTAGGCTCCACACCGAAGTAACAGTCCGAATTTAGGTAGGGAATGAGCCACCTGCCTCCTCTAAGGCAGCCGCAGCCGATGTCCAAGACCAATGAAGACGCCATTAATCCAAAATGAGTAAGTATGGCCAATTGGTTTTCTCCTGCATCATGGAAGTCATTCTGGCTACCCCCGGAAAAAACCCCTGACTTATCCAGAATCGAGTAAATCCTCGCTGAATCTTCCCTAGAAATAGTCAAACTGATACCTCTAATTTACTCCTAAAGTAGCAAAATCCGGGAGTTCTGCCAATTTATCATTTACTTCGGAGATGTGCTCGTGGAATGGCTCCAGGCTCGGATGCATTTCCCTCGTCTTTCTTACCTGAAAACCAGAAAATGGAACTTCGAAGGTTTTCTCGAATTCAGCTGCATTTTCCGTAATTCGATCCGTGTTTATCAGAATCACCGGAAAGAAACTCCCCGCCGTCCAATTGTCAATTTGCTTGGATACCTTCTCGATCCATCTTTCCACAGAGAATTCGCTGGTGTCGTCTCTTAGTTTGTTGTAGTTGAAAGTGAAGCCTCTGTTTATCTGAGAGCTCAGAGCCAAGCCGAAGTCATCCACAAAGCAGAAGGCACCCATTTGGACCCCTACATCTAGAGGTCTGATGTAATGACACCCCTTGACCCTGTGTGCCTCATTCCTGACCGTGTATTTGTGCTCCAGCAGGTTTACGATGAAGTTTGAGCGTGCCCCTCCGAACGAATTTACCCAAATGTCAATCGGCTCCTTGAGGAACATTTCTACTAACTCACTCTCTTCGGTCACTATCTTGGTCCCATCCGGGTTCTTTGGAGACCTATCGAATAGGGACCCAGGATCTGTAATGAGTTGCTTCAGTGTCCAAGCCCCCGGAATATACATCTGATCCCCGATTCTTCTGCATGGGCATTCGTAATAAATCCCCACAATAGCGAGGTTCAAGCCCACTCATTACGGCCAACTAAGGTGCACTCACTTACATATTGTTCAAAGGTTCAGAGCCTGACCGCAGGTCCATGGTGAACATTGCATCAACCATCCTTGCTGGGTTCCAGGACGATTTAGTCGTCCTGTTCGGCGAAACATTAGGCTGGATCGTAGGGCATTCCATTCTTGCAGCAGCTCTGGCAACTATCGTTTTGGGCATTAAGGAGCGGGATCATATCATCCAGAGATCAGGATTCGGAAAGAACGAGATATTAGACCTGGGCGTCTTCCTCCTACTCACACTTTCCCTATTCTATATTTACACGAACACATTCAACTTCGAATCAGTTGCCTCGTTGGCTCTCGGAGCCACCTCTTCCCTGTCAATCAGATGGATGGTCACCGTATTGGGCTAGCCTCTTCTTCTCCTGTAAAGAAAGAATAGTGAAAGCATCAGAATTGCTCCTCCCAAACCTACTCCAATCAACAAACTCTGATTCTCCTCGGTAATGCCAAAGTCTTCAAGAAACGTTCCATTAACATCCAAACCAACAGATGGAACCACGGTCTCCTTCTCATTAACAGTGAGCGAGAAAGCGAACTCGCTAGAACATCCCCAGTTCGGATCCGTCATTTCATCTACTATGATTAGACAACCCTCCCATTTGCTCTGAAGATTGGAGGGGGTGGTCAGGACAAAATCACAGTTGACTGAGCCCATAGGATTTTCCACTCTACAAGTATCTACGGACATATCATTGAACCCAGAGGGCCACATAGTCTCCTGGCTACTCCCCTTCTCTAGGAGGTGTAGCGAGACTTCCAGAGAGTTCTCTTCGTTGCTGTCGCAACTGTAAACAACTGAGAACAATACATCTTCTCCCGCCTCAGAGAATATCGCAGAAGGACCGGATGAAGAGCATACGGTGTATGGTAGAACTTCCACTTCGATCACATCCTCATCTGAGAACCCAAACACACTCACTGGCACTCCGTTCCACTCAGTGACTACGACACTCACGTTGATATCATACATCCCGGCTGGAATTTCGCCTGTAGATTCTACAGCAATCTGGAAATCTACAGACTCCCCACCTTCCACAGTCATGCTTCCCGGACCGGCTACGTCCAGGTTTCCAGATTGATACGAGATTTCTATACTCTCAGGTCCGGAAGTAGGATTTGTCAGTTCGCAATTAACAATTGCTTGTCTTGTAGAACCAGGAGATATGTCCAACGTAACCAAATCCTCGCACTCCACATCAGCCTCGGGGAGAATTTGAGCTGAACCAATGGTCGAAAAGCAGCAGATCAGCATCATAGAGGAAACGAATATGACAGCCTTACGTCGTATTTTCACAATAATTCCTGAGTTTTAACTATCATAGACATTCGTATCTTTTACTAACAATTGGTGCGTTTTGCCTCCTCAAAGCATTCATGTCAGCCCTTCGTGCCGGAAACCCTCATGGGAGGGGACTCAGATGGACCCAAGGTCGCAATCACCTCACGAAGCACCAAGGTCACCAGCAGTACAGAGGTCCAAGAGAAACTCATCGTCGCAGCGAGAGTATTCTCTGATCTTCTGAAGCCAACATTCGGACCCAGAGGTCTAGATAAGATGCTCTACAAGACGGACGGTACCACAGCAGTCACCAACGACGGAGCGAAGATAGTGGCTGAGCTTCTGGTAAGGCACCCTGCTGCCAAGATGATGGTCTCGATGGCAGAGTCGCAAGAGGAGGACTGCGGTGACGGGGTAACAACCACGATGCTACTCTGCGGTTCACTGCTAATCGAGGCGAATAACCTATTCAGGAAGGGCCTCCACCCTCTAACCCTGGTCGATGGATACGAATTATCACTCCAGACCGCTAGATTACAGATAGAGTCAGACCTGAGAAAATGCGATGACAAGAAGCTATTGGAAGTGGCCAAGACGTCTCTCAGTGGTAAAGTTGCAGACACCGCCCTCGGGTTCTTCCCACCTCTAATTGTCAAGGCTCTCAGCACAGTGTTAGACAACAGGGGAGAGGCATCCGCCCAACACGTTTCCATGTTCAAGAGCGGAACTGGGAGCATCAGGGACTCTCGATTGGTAAACGGGATTATCCTACGTAGACGAGTACTGATGGACAACCTACCCAACGACTTACGAGATGCGAAGGTGGTGTGTCTAAACGGAGAACTGAAGATTAGAGAAATGTCCAGAGATGCAGAAATGAAAATCACGAGTGCTGACGACTTGGACTCTTTCATCGAAGCCGAGAAGTACCGGAAGGAGGAAATTTCCAGAAGTATCCTCGAATCTGGTGCAAGTGTAGTTCTTTGCTCCGGTGAGATCGACAAGGACGTCCTTCATATGCTCTGCCAGAAATCTGTTCTAGTCGTGGAAGGACTGGACTCTTCTGAATTGAGAAACGCTTCTGGTGCAACGGGAGCTAGGATAGTAGAAAGCCCGCTAGATATAGAGGAGTCTGACCTGGGGCAGTGCGGTAGCGCGTCATGGGAGAGGAAGCCAGCCACTAATGAGGTAGAAGACGTGATTCGGATTGAGGGATGCCCAAATCCATCAGTTGTGACTATAGAGATAGGAGGTGCAGGTGAGACAGGTACAGAGGAGGTAATCAGAGGAATACACGACTCGCTCAGATCTACTTCCTTAGCACTGAATGAATACGTCCTTCCGGGCGCAGGATCTATCCACAGCAGAATAGCTCATGCAGTTAGATTGGCTTCAGAGAAACAGTCAGGGAGGGAGAGACTTGCAATGGAGGCGTTTGCTAGAGCCATGGAGACGATCCCCTCCACACTTGTTGAGAACGCTGGAGGGGAGCCGCTGGACCGTATTCTGGAACTAAGATCTACATCACTGGAGGAGCCTCCCGTTGGAATTTCCGAGGACGGCAAGAAATGGGTAGTCGAAAGGGTCTGGCACCCTAGGTCAGTAATTGAGAACTCCTTGCAATCGGCCACCGAGACGGCAATGGGGATGCTACGAATAGATCAGGTCATTTCAGCTAGGGGCGAATAGCGACCACGAACCTTCAAGCCTCCTTCACACACGGGTTCCCATGGAGCGACCCACAGCGCTGATCAGCGTCTGGGACAAAACCGGAATCGAAGAACTGGCTGCATCATTACAATCCATGGGCTGGGCAATCCTATCGACGGGTGGAACAGCAACCAGACTCAGAGATTCGGGAATCGAAGTAATGGATGTATCCGAAGCTACCGGTCACCCTGAGATATTCGATGGCAGGGTCAAGACCCTACACCCCGCGGTCCACGGAGGGATACTTGCCAGACGCGATTCGAAACAGGATATGGAAAAACTAGTGGAAATGGGATATGGGTCAATAGAAATGGTATGCGTAAACCTGTATCCTTTCGAAGAAACCGCTGCGCGAGACCCCCCGGCAAGCGAACAAGAACTGATTGAGATGATTGATATTGGTGGACCGGCGATGGTGAGATCGGCGGCAAAGAACCATTCAGACGTCATTGTAATCACACACCCAGATCAGCATAGATCGGTACTGGAAGCGCTTTCGAAAACCGAAGGGAACCCCTCTGGGGTCGATTTGGGGTTGAGGAGGGACTTGGCAATATCTGCATTCCAATCTACCGCAGCTTACGACTCTGCGGTTTCTAACGAGTTGTGGGGAAGGTTCACAGAAAGTACGATACCAAATAGAATTCTGACGACCTCAGATCAGGGTGTAGAACTAAGGTATGGGGAGAATCCTCACCAACCGGCTTCTTTCTTCCCATCTCCTGGGGCGCCAAGAGGGCTCTCAAGAGCAGTTCAACATGGTGGCAAACCCCTCTCATACAACAACTACTTGGATCTCGACGCCGCGCTGAGGCTAGTCAGGTCTATTTCGCAGACTTGCGATTTCGGTACTCACTCTTGTGTAGTCATCAAGCACACAAATCCCTGTGGGGCCTCTATCTCCGAGAATCAGGTTTCTGCCTGGGAAAACTCTCTGGCCAGCGACCCAGAGAGCGCATTCGGATGCGTGATCGCATTCGATCAGGTGGTTGAGAGAGAAACCGCCGAGTCAATCGGAAATCACTTCTTTGAATGTATGATTGCACCGGGTTACGAATCGGATGCCTTGGAGATTCTCTCTGAGAGCAAGAATAGGAGAATTCTGACTCTTGATCCATTAGGCGAACTTACAGATGAACCGAAGATTCGACAAGTACAGGGAGGTTGGCTATCTCAAATCCAAGGCATTCCTAACATCGATTGGGAAAATGTAAGCCATGTCACCGAAAAGACGCTTGACGGGGACGAGCTAAATCTGGCTAGGTTCGGTACTTCCGTGATTGCCGAAGTCCAGTCTAATGCGATTATTCTAGTAGTTAAGACAGAGAATGGTTACTCTACCGTGGGAGTCGGTCCCGGGCAGACTAGTCGGGTGGAGTCAGTCCGAATAGCGGCAAGAAGGGCGGGTGAAAGAGCAAAGGGAGCCATGATGATATCCGATGCCTTCTTTCCCTTCCGCGATGGGATAGACACATCAAATGAAATCGGGATTACCAGTATTGTGCAACCAGGAGGCTCAATTCGTGACGATGAAGTAATCGAGGCCGCTAACCAGCATGATATGGCAATGATATTTACAGGAATCCGGCTCTTCAGACATTAGGTGAGTACCTGAATTGGAAGCAAATCCTCTCCAGCGGAGCGGTATCCGGCGGAATGATTGCTATCTTGATGCTTCTACTTCTGTCTCTAGGTGATATGATATTCGAGTCATGCGGCAGTGCGGCAATCGGCTTTCTTTGTATAGCCCTATTGCCCCCGATTCTAACTCAGAAAATATGGGAGGAAAAACTCAATGTGAGACTTAGTCTATATCACCTCGTTCCAACCTCTTTTGGAACGTTCGTTTTTCCTGTATTCGGTGCAACTTTCGGAGGCCCATCACTTGACGAGTATTCCTACTGGCTATTGCTCATCCCATTCGCCGCCTTGGGCGGCCTCTTCTGGAGCCTACCTTTTGCTGGATGGAACTACTACAAATCATCAAGAAACTCTGAGTGAAAACCATCATACAGCGGGGTTCGATGCACCACTGTGCCCAACCCGTCCCAACCACGTTCCAATACCTATGAGGACTTGGTATCGGCCATAGGCAATACGCCCCTCATTCGATTGAATAGAATTACGGAGGAACTGAGAAAATCTTCCGTCTGGGTCAAGCTTGAGAGATGTAACCCGGGAGGATCGATAAAGGATAGAATCGGTCTGCAGATGGTTCTAGACGCTGAGGAGAAAGGACTACTGAAACCAGGAGGGACGATCGTCGAGGGAACTTCTGGAAACACTGGAATAGGGCTAGCAATGGTTGCTGCACAGCGGGGCTATCGCTGCATCTTCACCATGGCAGATAAAATGAGTAAGGAGAAGATAGACCTCCTACGGGCTATGGGAGCTGAGGTTCACGTCTGTCCGACCGCAGTAGAGAAGGAGGATCCCCGTTCGTACTACGAAGTAGCTGCTAGACTGGCAAGAGATATACCAGGAGCCTGGTATCCTGACCAATACTCTCACGAGGCGAATCCATTGACTCACTACCTCTCAACAGGACCGGAGATTTGGGAGCAGACTCAGGGAAAGATAACCCACTTCGTAGCCACTATGGGAACTGGTGGGACGATTTCTGGCACCTCCAAGTCATTGAAGGAGATGGCCGAGTCAAATGGATCAGAACCACCAAAGATCGTTGGGGTCGACGCAGTTGGCTCTATTCTCAAACAATGGTTCGAAGAGGGGACCATGGGGCAGCCAGACACGTACAAGGTCGAAGGATTCGGAGAGGATTTTATCCCATCTGCAACCGATTTCTCTGTAATTGACGAGATTCGTCAGGTCGATGACGGAGAGTGCTTCCAATGGGCGAGAGCCCTTGCAAGGAGGGAGGGGATGTTCTGCGGAGGCTCATGTGGGGGCTCGATCAAGGTGGCTATCGATATTGCCAACGAGGCAGAGGAAAATGGCGAGGAAGCCATGGTGGTCGCAGTTCTCCCAGATGCCGGTAATCCATATCTTTCGAAGTTCTATAACGACGACTGGCTTAGAGAGAACGGTTGGGAGCCAGACGAGTGGGAATAATCACACCTTTTCGAAGGCCTTCTCCAAATCAGCAATCAGGTCATCTGGGTCCTCGATTCCCACAGAGAGCCTGACCAAGCCGTCTTCAAACCCTCTGGACAAACGCTCCTCTCGAGGAACCTCCGCATGAGTCATAGTTGCAGGATGGGTGATCATAGTTTCCACAGCACCCAGGCTCTCGGCAAGGAGGCACAACTCGACCGAATTCATTAACTTCTTACCAGCCTCCAATCCTCCCTCCAACTCGAATGAGATCATCCCACTGTACCCTTTCATCTGACTTTTGGCAACTTTGTGCATGGGATGTGACTCCAATCCAGGATAGACCACCTTGGATACCTTTGGATGTCCCTCCAAGTAGGACGCTATCTTCTCCGCGTTCTCCCAATGTCTATGCATCCTGAGATGAAGAGTCTTCAGACCCATAATCACCAACCAGCAATCGAACGGGCTAGGGACGGCCCCAACGCTCTTTTGGATGTACTTCAACTGATTATATAGATCGTCTCTATCGGTAATTATTGCACCCCCGATAATCTGGTTATGTCCACTCAGATACTTCGTGGTACTGTGAAGCACCAGATCAGCCCCATACTCAAGAGGCCTGAGGAAAACCGGGGTCGCGAAAGTGGTATCCACAACGTAAAGCAGATCATTACTCTTTGCGATATTCCCTACAGCCTCTAGATCTGTAACCTTCAAAAGTGGATTTGTTGGGGTTTCTACCCACACCATCTTCGTCTCTGGACGTATAGCCTTCTGGACATTCTCCGCCACTTGTGAGTCAACGTAGGTGAACTCGACTCCGTAGTTCGTCATCAGGTTGTTGAAAAGTCTCGCAGTCCCACCATACACGTCATCGCAGCAGACAACGTGATCGCCCTGTTTTAGAAGCTTCATACAACTATCCGCACTTGCCATTCCACTGGAGAAAGCAATCCCATATTTGCCTCCCTCCAACGCGGCCAAGTGCTCCTCCAGATCCTGCCTGGTGGGATTGGATGAGCGAGTGTAGTCGAACCCCTTGTCGACCCCTATCTCCTCCAATACATAGGTCGCAGTCTGGTATATCGGGGGTACTATCGCACCCGTTGTCGGGTCTGGCTTGCTCTTGCCTCTTACTGAGATTGTGTCAAAGTCCATGTTTCTCAAAGCCCTCGGACTGGCCACCTGCAAAAAGAGTTTGAGTCAGCCTATTTCTCTGATTCTGACTCTGGTTGCCACGTAATACATACCGAAAAGCCCGACTAGGATAATGGTCACAGCCCCATATCCCGGATCAGCACCATTCCATGAGGATGGCTCGAAAATTTTTCCATCACCAAGTGTAGAAACCTTCCAGACGAGGGTCGCCGATGCGGCAGACATCAACGCAATAAGCACAATGATTGCCACTTTTGCATGACTCGGCACCGTCTTTCCAGTTGCATAGTAATCGAACATCGCGGAGCCGAAGAACCGATTCGTAAGAGTCCACCTGAACATTCTCTCGCTGGAGTATGAGAAGAGGAAGGCCGCTGGTACAGCCCATGAAACCGTAGGCCATCCTGGAACCCAAAGGCCGATTATAGCGAAACCTATGAACATAAATCCTAACCCCAGGTATAAACGACTCAGAAAGGGATTGCTGGATACGCAATATCTCTCAACAATTTCGTCAATGGTGGCTGTTCTTTCCATGAACTACGTCCATTGGTAACCCCGCCTTCGTTTAAGTTTGAGTAATCCGAAGACTCAAGCGGAAACTCCTCACCAGAAAGGCATGGAGGCGCCATTCATTCTACCTAGAGCCGCTTCTATCGAAGAGCCTCTGAGGTTGGCCGTTCTGATTTCAGGAGGCGGTTCGGGACTATCTTCCATATTGTCGTTCCAATTTTCCAAGCCTAGGAGTCATCGGACAGTTTTGGTAATTGCAGATAGTGAAAATGCTGGAGGACTAGAGCATGGAAGGAGTGCAGGAATCGCCACGATGGGAATCCCACTTCCGCTGGGACTGCAGAGCACCGAGCGTCGTTTAGCACATGAGAGTATGATTCTACGACAACTCAAATCTTCCGGTGTTGAACTAGTTGTTCTCAGTGGGTATATGAGAATCCTGACACCATCTTTCGTAGCAATATGGAAGGGGAGGCTCCTGAATATTCATCCCTCTCTACTTCCAGATTTCCCTGGGGCGCATGCTCACCGAGACGCACTCGCTGCAGGTGTGAAAACCACGGGGTGTACCGTACATCTGGTTGATGAGGGCGTCGATTCAGGCCCCATTCTCGCTCAAAGAGAAGTGCCTATTCTCCCTGACGACGATGAGGAGTCACTCCAGGATAGAGTCAGGAAGGTCGAGCATACTCTATATCCCGAGATTATCGATCTACTCTGCAATGGGGGGGTTTCACTTGAGGTCCTCGGGTGAGTTCGCGTTCCGAAGGATTTCTGGCTCTTCAATTAGTATTGAATGCTTGACCTCTGCGAACTGCGCTCTGAGGGACCTCCTGTCAGAATGCAGGATTCCTAGAACGTCCTCGCTCCGAATCAATGCTAGGAGAGGGTGGGAAACCTCTCCATCATGGGGCATGATTAGAGCATTATCATCATCCAAACCCTCCTGCAGAGAGATGAACAACTCCTCTGTCACCCATGGGTAGTCTACTGCCGCTAGCTGTAGGATTTCACCGCATCCAGAGTCTAGAAGCGCCTCCTTAATAGCATCAATTGGACCAGCGTGAGTTCTGGCATCCAAAACCCATTCAACATCTGCGTCCGGGCCTACTACGCTTCCATATTTCTCGATGTCTTCAGGACTAGCCACAGCGATTCTGATTGGCTCCAATCCTGCGAGAGTCAGTGCCTTGACTACTCTCGAAATCATTGAGTAGCCATCTACCTCAATCATTGCTTTATCTATCCCCATCCTAGACGATTTCCCCCCTGCAAGCAATAGAGACCGCATAAGTTCACCTTAGCTCGTCAAGTCGCTTTAATGCATGATCAATCTCTTCCATTAAATCCAATGCACGGTTTATGAGCATCTCTCGATCCTTCCTTGCAGTGGTTCCTACTAGCCACTCCATTAACTGGGCAATATCTTGGGCATCTCTCTTAATTGTCCACTCTAGAACTTCCTCTGCTACGGGGTCATCCGATGGCAACAGGCGCTCGACCATGGCAATTACGGAGGCTAAGGACGAATTAGTACTATTGTTAGAGTTCCGAAAACCTGTCTCTGATTCGGCCAAGAAGAGTATCGCCGTCCGGGACATCTACATCAAGGAGCAGTGCAATAACCTCCGGAGAGATGTCTAGACCCGAGTTTTGGCTAGCGAACGCTGATATAAGCGCTAGGTGAGTCTGCACCATCCTACCAGAGCACCATGATCTATACTGCACATTACTTGGCCCTCCATGACCTGCTCTAAGCACCTCCTCAATACTTAGCAGGAGCGCATCTGCAGGCTCCTTGGTATTAATCAATGAAGACAGTATATCCCACGGGTCGGTACCAGCTGCCTGGTGGTCCAAATTCGCTAGAAGCAGCGCGGAAAGAGCAACATCCTCTCTTCCGTGCCTGGACCACAGCTCTCGCATCAGTCTCCATAGCACGTCCTGATTTCCCTTAGCATATGTAATCAGCCAGGAAGCAATCCTTCTGAGGATGTCATCCGGTGTTCCAAGGTGGAAAGAGTAACCGGCAGACGCTCCCAGTCTATCTGTACTTGATTTCATGATCAGTGCTGGTACCCCTATCGGGTATGCCTCACGAACTACTCTAGCTAACTTCCTGTATGATCTGTGCACTCTCTTCGGTTGGCTCTCAAGGAACTCATCAAGTACCAATACTCCACTCATTTCAACTACTGATTCCCTATTGGCAATTTGACGCTATCGACGAACAACTCGCTCCAGTAGCTGTGAAGAAATCTGTCTTAGCGCATCTCCAGTCTCGTTCAGACGGACTCGATACTCGTCTATGAAAGACCGATGGACTATTTCTTCTAACTGCCGATCCAGACTTCTTGCAATAGCCCTGTGCTCAGCCTCCTCAATAGCGAACATCTTTCTAAGATATGCAATTTGAGCGATCACCTCTTCTGAACGATCCGTGTGGATTAGCATTGCTTCCAGAACTTGGCCGTACACTAGTATCTTCTCGCTATGCCCTAACTTATCTCCACTGGTCCTGTCCGTCTCTCCTGATAGAATAGCATCGTAAATCCGCTTGGGCTCGTCCTCCTGGAGCCTCAGCGCGTGTGCTAGCTTCACCAAGATTCTCTTCTCTCCATTAGATAATTGCCCGTCTCTAAGAGCCAGCATAGATGCGTTCATGAATACTTGAGACCGATCATCTTCGAGCCAGGACTCTTCCACCACGAACTCCGATATACATACTAGACTTAACCACTGGGTATATCGCTTCAGTAAAGACCCATTGGTAAACAGGAGGATTCATGAATACCCCTATCGCCCGGTAAGTTGCTTATCAGCCCACTCGCGGGCGCCTTGCGCCCATCCGAACCCCCCGAGCCAAACTGGCAAAATAGGGGGCAAGGCCCCGGTTTGGGGCCGAGAAGCAAAGGATTTGAACAATATGGCAAATGAAGGAAAATACGTAATACATGCAACAATTAGAGTCGATGGTACCGTGGCGCGCAAAGACGTCGTAGGTGCTATTTTCGGCCAGACCGAGGGACTTCTAGGAGAAGGGCTGCAGCTAAGGAAACTCCAGCAGACCGGGAGAATCGGACACGTGGATGTGAGTTTAAACAACCACAAGGGACGTGTCCAGGGAACACTAGAAGTTTCTTCCTCGATAGATCAGGTTAGCACTGCAGTAATCGGTGCTGCCCTGGAGACTATCGACAGGATAGGACCATGCAAGGCCGTAATCAAGGTTAAGGAGATAGAGAACGTTAGGTCTGCTAAGAGAGACCACGTCATTGACAGAGCAAAGCAGCTTCTCCTGAACATTGTGAACTCTGCATCCGGGGAGTCAAAGAACATCCTCGATGAGGTCAGAGCAGTGTTGACACTCGATACAGAGACAGACTACCAAGAGATGACTGCCGGCCCGAATGTGAAGAACTCGGACGCAATCATCATAGTTGAGGGTAGAAATGATGTCCGAAACCTATTGAAGTACGGGATTAACAATGCTATCGCGACCATGGGTTCCGGAATCAAGCCGGAACTGGCGGAGTTGGCATCCAAGAAGAAGACAGTTACCGCTTTCCTTGATGGAGATCGAGGAGGCAAGCTTCTGTTGATGGAGATTAGCGGTACACTAGGTAAGTCACTAACCCATGTAGCATTTGCACCGCAGAGTAGGGAAGTCGAGCATCTGGAGGGCAAGGTTGTGACCAAGTGCCTAGGACAGAAAGAACCGGCATCCAAGGCCGTCGCCAGGATTCAGACAGAAATCCAAAAGGACGATGACGCATCGGTCGGGAAAGGAAAACCGACTATGGAAGCATCAGATGAGATCAAGGGATGGGCACCTATGATGGACGGACTCAAGAGAAACTACACAGTAATTGTCCAGGCCGATGGAAGCGGCTCTGAGCCTGTTAGTGCGAAGGACCTAGAGTCTGCTCTCGGTGAAATAGAAGGAGCCCAAGGGCTAGTATTCTCGGGTAAGGTGACAGATCGGATTCATGAACTAGCGTCGGGCGCTGGAATAAACAATGTCGTAGGCAAGACAGTGGGCCCTCAATCTCTGAAACTTGGAGTTCAGGCATACTCCATTAGAGATTTGGAATGAGATACAACTAACACTTGTATGGCTGTTCTTTGACCCAGGGTTAATGGCCATCTGAGGGGCATTCTTAGCAGAAGCCATCAAAAGTCTCTCATGTCCGCTGGGAGCGATGCAAGAGACCACCATGGTCGTCATGACTCTCTACGGGATACTGTCGATCACTCTATTTGTTTTGTGGATAAAGCACAAGTCTGTACTTAGACAGAGACAGAAGCTTGCATCTAAGATCGGTTCCATGAAAGGAAATCTGGTACAAACCTCGGAGAAGTTAGATCTTCTTTCCCGGGGCGTCGACACCATTCTTTCCGACGCTCCTGAAGTCCATGAGCTACTCGGAGTACATAAGTCACTAGAGGCAGCAGAGTCGTTACTGTTCAATCAAGGCATACCAGTCAGTAATAGCGAGTCATGCGCGATAGCGAGCCATGCAGCTAAGTCTTTGCTGGAGCACTATGAAGAGGGCGACCCTGAAGAAGAGAGAATAATACTCCAGGGACTTAAACCGCTTTCTAAGAGGCTAGCTGCCATCCTCACAGAGGCTGAGATGAAGGCTGAGGATGTTGAACTGTCTGCCAATGAGCATCGGAGATTGGGTGAACTTTTCCACTCCATCGAAAGGTTTGATTGGGCCGCAGACTGTTATCATAGAGCGAACGACTTAGATCCAGAGGACGAAGCAGCTCTCCGCTCACTTTCTGACATCCTGAGGAAAAGCGGAGATCTTGACTCTCTTGATAGGACTCTAGAGAGGCTACTTGCGATTGTTCCGGATGATATCAGCTTACTAAATGAGCAACTCGTTCTGTTGGACGGTACTGAAGACGAACGATATGGTAGGAACACGAAGAGACTAGAGGGCTTGGGCGCCTCGACATCTCTATCTGCAATAGATGGCGATCTCTCTCAAATATCCCAAAGAGCGAAGGAGTCAGATGACAGAGGCGATTATTCGTCAGGAACAGCATCGACTTTGGTCGAAAAGGCAACCAAGCAACTGATGCTGGGAGAGTTCAGACCAGCACTGGAGTCGGTAGAATCGGCAATCAAGAGGGATCAAAATTTCGGCCAGGCATGGTCTCTCAAGGCCAGATTGGTTGCTGCCGAGGCTGGCCCCATGAAAGAGGCAATGAAATCCCTTAGAAGGGCAAACGCCTTGGGCGAATATACTGTTATTTTAGAGTCCGAGATACTCGAAAACGACGGTAGGACAGATGCCTCAATAGAGGTTCTAGAGGAACATCTCCGCAACTCTCCAGGAGATTCAGAGGCCAGAGGTAGACTGAGTCAACTCTGGTTAAGCAGCGGATCACCGGACTCCGCTCTTCAAACTCTGGAAGAAGCACCGGAGGAAGCCTGGAACTCGTCTTCATTGCACATCATGAAAGGAAGACTCAGTCTAGTTGACGCAGACCATCATCGTGATGAGACCGGCAAAGTCGATCAGATTCCAGTGATTGACGCACTCGTCTCTTTCGATAGAGCGATTGAGATTGATAGGGAGTCAGGTTTAGCCTGGCTTGGGAGGGCTAGAGCACTCAGATACCAAGGTGCCTTCGATGAGGCAGAAGTTGCTCTGGTGAGAGCGCGGAGGCTGATTCCAGAACACCCCTCGATTTCGCTGGAGGAAGCACAGTTATGCTTGGAGGTTGGAGACTTGGAGCAGGCGAACGCACTAACTCTGGAGGCAACAACTACTCTGAAGGACAATCAAACCGTACCGTTCATCCGGGGAATCATCGCAGCCAAGCACGGTCGTTTTAGAGAGGCGATCAAGCTATTCTCCGATACTCTAAGTTTCGACCCAAAACATGCCAGGGCCAGACTAAACAGATCATCAGCAGCCCTTCTCTGTGACGATTTGGCAATGGCATTAGATGATGCCACCCAATTGGTGGAGGAACGACCCAATCATGAACTAGGTCGCTTGAGGAAGTCGGAGATACTAATGAATCAGGGCGATTGGGAAAATGCTGAATTCGAGTTAAGAGAACTCCTAAAGTTAAGTCATAACCATTCGATGGGATTAGTCCACTTGGGTACATGTATGATAGCAATGGGCAGGTCAGAACAGGCGGAGAAACCTCTAAACAAAGCCATAGAGGAGAATCCTAATCTTTCGGAGGCATGGTATCAAAGAGGACTTCTGTATGTTGACTTCGGAAGATCTGAGAAGGCAATTTCTGATTTCGAGGCTGCAGTCAGGACCGACCCACAACACCTGGACGCGAGACTCCGTATCGCTGCAATTCTTCATGAAGGTAGAGATGTAGAGAAAGCCGCTACAGCTTGGCGTAAGGTACTCGATGTTGACTCTCAGAATAGACTGGCAAGGAGGAGGTTGGAGGAGTGTCGAGAGCAAATCAATACCAAGAGGGAAGCCCTCGTTCCAAAGGATTGAACAATGTGCTACCCTGGCGTTAATACATGCATTTCTTGAAGAAACTTGAACCGGGAGAATTGGCCCCTAATTTCGAACTTCCAAACGCCAACGAAAACTCAGGCGAGAAGACCATCACACTCAGTGATACCATGGGAGAGAACGGTACTGTTGTCTTCTTCACTTGCAATCACTGCCCGTATGTAGTGGGGTCAGAGCCCAGAATAGAGGACGCAGCTAATGTAGCCAGAAGCAAGGGCCTGGGGTTCGTTGGAATCAACTCAAATGACCCAGTCAAGTATGAATCGGATTCATGGGAGAACATGGTAAAGAGAGCTAAAAAGGGTATGACATATCCATACCTCCACGACTCAACCCAGGAGGTTGCAATTGCCTACAGCGCGGAGAGGACCCCGGAATTCTACCTCCTGAATAAGGAATCAATCGTGGTTTACAGGGGTCGCCTGGATGACTCTCCCAGAGATCCGTCACACGCTACTACTTCCGAACTAGACGACGCAATAAACGAGCTTACCTCAGGGCAGAAGGTGTCCGTGTCTAGGACAGAGAGTATCGGTTGTTCAGTAAAGTGGAAAGAATAGGTGCTAATTTGTCAACCGGCATCCCTGCGAGGATATTCTACTCTGTAATGCGACTGGCTCCTCCCCGGATTAGGATGAGAATGTGGAGAGGTCTATATCAGAGGATGGCAAGATCACAGAAAGACCACAACTTCCGATTCATGAACTATGGATTCAAAGATGGAGATGAACTCGAATTATCCCCCGAGGATGAGGGAGACAGGCTATTCATCCAACTTTACAACATGAATATTAGGGATGTTGAGATTGAGGGAAAAGAAGTCCTCGAAGTAGGGTCTGGAAGGGGAGGAGGAGCGAGTTGGGTATCAAGGAAATACAATCCAAAATCCCTTCTTGCAGTCGACTATTCAGATGAGGCGATACGACTCTCTCAAGGGTGGTTTTCAGACCAGGATAATTTAGAATTCAGAGTTGGAAACGCTCAGCAACTTGCTCTACCAGATCAATCGTTTGATATCGTGTACAATGTCGAATCATCCCATTGCTATGCTGATATTCCAGCCTTCGTCTCTGAGGTATTCAGGGTCCTAAAGCCAGGTGGAAAGTTCTGCTGGACCGATATGAGGGATAAGAAGACCATGGAGAAAATGCACGAGAGTTTCGTCCAGTCCGGATTTACCATAGAGTCATGGACGGACGTGACTGAAAACGTAGTGGACGCATTGGATATTATCGATGAGGACAGGAGGGAGATGATACGCCAAAGTGCTCCGCCATCTCTCAGGAAAAGCTTCGAGACCTTCGGGGGGGTGCCCGGCACTCCTGTTTACGAGTCCCTAAAGTTAGGGAGGATTCAGTATTTCAGATATCTTCTTTGCAAACCCGAATAGACAATATTCCTACTCTAGTACTGTTCTAGGACTAGTTCGGTCTGAGTCGAACTGATGTCTCCGGGTGCTGCTAACCACATTCTGTCCAGCATGTCCCTCAGAGCCACGGTATCATCAACGTGAACCACCGCAACTAAATCTGCATCGCCGCTTATTTCGTATACGCACTCAACGCCAGCCCATCCCGAGAACTCACCAGCCAGAGAACCAATCTCGGTACCCGAACCAACTTTGAGACGAATCAGCGCAGTGAGCCCTATTCCGGACTCTCTAACCGTATATCCTCTGATTACGCCCTCATCCTCTAGCCTTTTGATTCTAGTTCGAACAGTCCTTTCTGTGACTCCGACTCCTTTGGCTATCTCTACGTAGGGGGCCCTTGCAGACTCTCTGAGGAAGGATAGAATAGATCTGTCTAGTGAATCAACATTACTCATACTCTTCTCCGAAAAACATGCAACTTATGGTTATTTCTTGGTATTATCGAACATTTTTCTTCATAAAAAGACACTTTTCTTGTTATTGTTTAAATCAATAAAATTGGTTGTATTCAAATGGGACGACCCATCTTGGTTAGCCATGACTAAGGAGGAAGCAGCCTCCCAACTCAGGATTCAGGAGTACCTTGATGACGTGTCTGGACTAGATATCCCACATTCAGAATCTCAGTGGCATCATATTGACGTGGCATCCCTGTTGGATGGAACCAAGATCGAGGGACACGAACTTGACCCAGCTACTGGCTCCTCGCTCATCTTCCTCCCTAGGAGCGCTATGTTATGCTGCCCCAAGTCTGGAAGAATCCACCATTACCCAAAGCACTTGTTGCACTGCTTCGTAGACGATAACCGTTCCAAATCTAATGATGCAGATGGAGTACTAATTAGAGCCGAACTATTCTCAATTTCACCTAATGAGGAGCAACTGTGCTGGGAATGCTCATGCAGATCAGAGTTGGAAGTCCCAGAGATGCAGAGTAAGGTCTCTCGGTGGCTTAGTTGGCTAAACAGATAGCCATTCGAATCGCTACCTTGAGAAGTCAGGGTCCCGTGGGCGCATCAATGGGTGCCGCTATCAGCGACATCTTCGCTAGGGCTATCATCGATTCAAGAGGGAATCCAACCATTGAAGTCGACTGCTATGTCGATGGTGTATTGAAGGGTAGGGCAGCGGTTCCTTCGGGAGCAAGCACTGGAACACATGAAGCAGTAGAATTGAGAGATGGCGGGACTCAGTGGATGGGTAAGGGAGTTCAAAAGGCGGTTGACAATGTCAACGGTCCAATCAGAGAGGCACTGATCGGAATGAATCCTTCTGAACAGGAGAGTATTGACTCTCTACTGATAGAATTGGATGGCTCTGAGAACAAAGGTTCCTTGGGGGCCAACGCCATATTGGGAGCCTCCTTGGCATGCTTGAGGGCTTCTTCAGAAGGAGAACTTTGGAAGCATATTTGTCACGGAGACGAGATCAGTCTGCCAGTTCCGATGATGAATATTCTGAACGGCGGAGCACACGCCGAATCGAATGTCGATGTGCAGGAATTTATGGTCGTCCCTCACGGTTTCCAATCCTTCTCGGAGGCTCTGAGATCGGGAGTCGAGATTTACCATTCCCTCAAGACCAAATTAAAGGAAGAGGGACTGCTTGGCGGAGTGGGGGACGAAGGTGGCTTCGCCCCGAATCTTCCTAGGAACGAAGAGGGACTACGTTTGGTCAGAGAAGCAATAGAGGCAGCAGGATACACTCCAGGGAAAGAGGTCTCCATAGCCTTAGACGTAGCAGCACAGGAATTCTTCGATGGCTCAAACTACCTAATTGATGGAGAACTAATATCTGGAACAGATCTCGGCAAAAAATACTCTGATTGGTTGGATGAGTATCCAATTGTGTCAATCGAGGACCCATTCGGAGAAGACGATTGGGACTCTTGGAAGGAATTCACCTCCAGAGAAGGACACAGGGTACAGATAGTCGGTGATGACCTGTATGTGACTAATCCTAAGAGGCTCGAGAAAGGAATCTCTATCCATGCCTCAAATGCTATACTAATCAAATTGAACCAGATTGGGACCTTCACTGAGACTATGGAAGTGATTCGAAAGTCAAGAGAGGCTGGTTTTGGGACTATAATCAGTCATAGGTCAGGAGAGACTTCTGACGACATAATTTCCGATTTGGCCGTTGGTACAAACTCAATGCAGATCAAGACGGGGGCACCGGCTAGGTCAGACAGGACATCGAAGTACAACCAACTGATTCGAATATCAGAGGAGGTTGGGAACTACTCTCAACTATTCCAATGAGCAAAGGATCAGGGGAAGTACGATGCTTGCATCTGACTCGATTACGAACTGAGGAGTCTCGACTCCCAATTTGCCCCAGCTAATCTTCTCAGTTGGAGGAGCTCCAGAATAGCCGCCGTATGAAGGACTGGACTCAGAGATTTGAGCAAACCATGCCCAAAGTGGAACCTCCACTCCCGCGTCCTGCCTAAGCATAGGTACGACTGAGATCGCGAAATCTCCTGAAATTCCGCCTCCAACTTGTAGCATACCCGTGGGAGAGTCATCCTCTCGATACCAATCTGCAAGAGATTGCATCGCGTCTAATCCGCCTCTCACAATCGCATTGCTCTTGAGCGTGCAGTCTATGACCCTAGCAGAAAGCAGGTTCCCGAGTGTTGAGTCCTCCCAGCCAGGGGTGAAAATAGGAAGATTGGCATCAGCAGCCGCTACTAACCACGAATCCTCAGGTGCCGAGGAGACCTCGAGGTCTTCGTGAAGTAGCAGGTCGTATACGTATTCGTGCGGGAAGCGACTGTCCCCCACGGCCTCGGATTCCTCCCACAGTGACATCAATGATTCCCCCACCTTGGTGAACGTACTTTCCGGGATTGCTACGTCAGTAACACGGTTCATTCCTCTTTGGTGAAGCTCAGCATCCTCTTCCTTGCTCTGATGCCTCCAGTTTGGAACATGCTCGTATTCAGATCTAGAGAAGAGGCCAAACAACTCCTCTTCCAGATTTGCTCCGGTGCAGCAAATTGCATGCACTTTCTGAGACCTGATTGCAGGGGCTAGGCTCTTTCCGACCTCTGCAGTGGACATCGCTCCTGCTAGAGTGATCATCAGTCTCCCTCCTCCATCTAGGAACTCCCTTAGGGAATCTATGCATTTCGCCAGTTCACCGGCATTGAAGTGAGAATAGTGGGTTTCGATGAAGTCCCTAATTCCCATCTAATCACTCCTGAATCGTTCGACTCTCTTCTCGAAAACTCTCCTCAAGCCGGGAATCTCGGATACCAGCGTGTCATTGATCATGGCTGCTACCTCAGAGGGATCGCTATCTCCACATGTGAAGACGTCGACGGCTAGAATTCCCCTCTCCGAGTAGCAATGTGCCGTTACATGGCTCTCATCGATAAGAACTACAGCAGCAAAACCAGGGGGGCTATCTTCTCCATCGAATATCTCTACGTGTGAATGGACCTCCCTCACTCCTGACTCTCTTACGCACTCCCTTAGAACCGATAGTACCCATTCTCCGTCTCCAGTTTCTCCCCTCCTGTAGTTGACATAGTCAAGAAGGACATGGGAACCTGCAGATTCGATATCGTCCACAGTCCCGAGCCAAGTCACCGAGATTTCAAACTCACTCTTGCAATAGCCAGGACTTGAGTCTCCTCAAACCCTCCATAATGTCCTCTTCATCAGCAGCATATGAGATCCTGACGAAACCCTCGCCTCCCGTAATCAAAGAGGCCGGAATTAGTTGCACTCCTGCTTCTAATGCCCCATCTGCGAATTCGATATCGGTCATCCCAGTCCCTGTTACGTCTGCGAATACGTAGAAAGCACCCTCTGGTTCCGGGACCCTTATTCCTGGGATGGAAGATAGCCCTTCCGTCATCAGATTCCTTCTCTTCCTATACTCACTGTTGAACTCCTGTACCGAGTCCTCGCATTCCAGCGCTACCTTGGCTGCATCCATCATGAATGTCGGGATATGGGATGCTGAGTTGGCCTGGCTCTTCACCGCTGCTCTCATCGCTTCGCTTGGACCAGTGAGAAAACCTACTCTCATCCCGGTCATAGCCCAAGACTTTGACCAACCATTGACCACAATGGTCCTCTCCATTCCACCGGGCATTGTTGACGGAGAAACGTGAGGCCAATCCACCCAAACCATTCTTCCGTAAATCTCGTCAGAAACTATCCACAAGTCATTCTCAACCGCTATATCCACAATCCCCCTGATTTCCTCAGGAGTGAATACGGCTCCAGTCGGATTGCATGGAGAATTGATGAGGATCATTTTGGTCTTCTCGGTTACAGCCTCTCTAATTGCTTCCAAATCAGGGTGAAAGTTGTCCATCTTCACATTTACATTCACGGGCACGGCTCCGATGAATTCCAGCATGGGTTCGTATGATGCCCATGATGGGGAAAGGAGAATAGCTTCGTCTCCCGGCATAGTTGTAATCAAGAATGAGTATAGAAGAGCCTGCTTCGCCCCTGGAGTGACTACGATATCTTCCGCCCTTGCCTCGATGTCATGGTGAGTTCTGAGGTATTCGGAAACGGCATTGCATAGTTCTACTGATCCCGGTCCTCTGGTGTACTTCGTCTTCCCTTCCTCGAGACCCCTAATCGCAGCATCGACGATAGGGGATGGGGTTTCGAAACCGGGTTCGCCAACGGTCCATCTGACGACCTCGGGACCTGGAGGCTGGAGATAAGGGGCGAAACCGACGCCGAGACCCTCGAAACGGGAAGACACCCGGGGCATGCCTTTCACACCGGCACCCACCCAATGAAGGTATGCCGAAACGCGGACAGCCTTCAAGAGAGAAAGTACGGTCGGCGGGGTGAAGCACGAGTGGCAGAGCAGCTATGCAATGGACTGCAGATCCATGGACCCGGGTGCAAATCCCGGCTCGTGCTCCACCTATTCACAGACCAGATATCTGTACGATCATAAATGCTGCTGATATCATGATTGCACCCACCACGAAGAAACGATCGAATCCTGCAGAATCCTGCGACTCACCTTGGATGGTCATGCCATCCTCGATGCCCTCGTCCCTTAGCCTGAGGTAGACCAAGAGGAATACGAGCATGGTCGCCGGTCCCGAAATCGCATCCATCTCATTCTGCTCTGAGAACTCTCTAATCGGACCAAAGACGAATCCGAAGTAGTTGGCTATCGTCACGGTAAGGAAAGCGAAGAGTGCAGGGTGAGCTACTGCCCACATCCCCTTGGCCCCTTGGGTCAGGATAACGACTGCCCAAAGTACGTAAGTTAGTAGAAGAGCCCCTGTGAAGGCCACAGTAACTTCAGACGGAGCTAGGAGGCCATCTGTGGCATTCCCCGGAGTGACCGCGTCAATCACGGATTGTGGGTCAGCTATCTGCCTGAACACGTAGAATATCCCCGTTGCGATGACCAAGATCAGGCCCATCATAGCCACTGGGTCCTTGATACCGATACCGAACGAGAGCGAATCCAAACCCTCGTGAACCTGATCCTCCGAACGGAGCATCATGTACGCTCCGGCATAAGCCAAGGTCACGATGGGAGTGAGGAACTTGGGGGCCTCGCTAGACTCGCTAGCATCGTTCCAGAATATCCAGATTACCGCGCTAGCTACGACTAGTCCAGCGAGAACGGGGAGCATCACCTTCCACATGCCACGCGCGCCCTCATTGAGAATCAGCATGGTCGATATGAAAAGCCCGAACATCAGGATGCCGTTGAATGCGAACTCTGGTGCGCCAGCACCGTATGCTGGATCACCAATGGGCGCACCATTATTTAGTAAGGTGAAGCAATCTTCTCCTGCAGTAGTGTAACACACCGAGAAGAACATGAAGTTCAACGAGTAAACCAGGGTTACCAAGGCAGTCAGAAGAAGCAGTGCTTCGCCGGGCGTCGATTTAATCCTATCAAATACTAGGGCCATTGGGTACTAGGCTCACCATAAGGATATAATCTGTTAGCATAGATTCAAAGGGTGAAGGGGAGATTCTCAGGGTCTACGTTTCCACCACACAGAATAATTCCAATAGATCCGATTCCTTTCTTTTCTCTGAACTCATCCTTGAGCACTGCTGCCAGGGATATGGCTCCACTGGGTTCCACGACCATCCCGAACTCTTCGTGAATCAGCGACATTGCCCCCAGCACAGCATCGTCATTAACGGTGACAATTTCTTCTACGTGCCTCTTGATGATTGGCCATGTCTTCTGGCCCATGCTGGTCAAAAGGCCATCACAGATAGTATCGGGATCTGTCTGGGACACATACTCCCCGGTCTCCAGAGATCTAGCAGCATCATCAGCCCCTTCTGGCTCTGCTCCGAAAATTCGAGCTTCCGGAAGTAGAGCCCGGGTGGAAATGCATGTCCCAGACATCAGGCCACCTCCGCCAATGGGGGACAAGACGGCATCTAGTCCCTCACAATCCTCTATCATCTCTTTCGCTGCAGTTCCCTGTCCGGCTATGACGCTGAGGTTGTCAAAAGGATGGATGAAGGTCGCCCCGGTCCTTTCAAGCACCGAATTTGCAGTAGAAATCCTCGCATCTAGGTTAGGCTCGCAGAGGATCACCTCTGCACCATGGCTAATGACGCCGTTGATCTTAACCTTGGGAGCGTTGTTAGGCATCACGATGTAGGCAGGGACTCCCCTGTGCTTTGCAGCCAAAGCGACTGCCTGTCCATGGTTCCCGCTGCTGTGAGTGCAAAGACCATCCTCTGCGTCGTCCCCGAGGACTCTTACCGCATTAGAAGCCCCTCGGAATTTGAACGCCTTGACGTGTTGGGCATTCTCACACTTCATGAAAACCTTCCTTCCAGCGATTTCGTCAATTTTCGCGGAATTTACAACTGGAGTCCTTACGATTACTCCTTCGAGCGCTTTAGCAGCCTCGACGATATCGGAGAACGCAACTTCTTCCATGTCTTCTCAGGCTTCGCAGATGAGAGCAATACATCATTACTGCGGCTCGACCTGGTCATTCCATGGTAAGCCAAAGCGAGCCGCAGTGGAAGCCGCATGCAGTCGCAGCCGTGCTGTTGATTCTCGATGCCCTAGTGTTCGGCGTCGCACCGAGCGGACCTTGGGAAGACTCCAGTTTTTCCAGAGGAGTAATCGGTCTTGTAGGGGCATCCTTAGCCTATGTGGCTTGGTATCGTCGAACATTCAAGAGAAAGGGACTAGTCCCTTGGATTGACCTTTGGGAGAAACCAGAGGAGTCCGCCAGACTAGTTCTATATGCCTCCATAGGATTTCTAGCAATTTCCTGGGTAGCTGGGAATCCTATGCAACCTCACCTTCCTGATCCAACCGGGCTCATCTTGGTTCTAGTTGGACTCCTTCTGGGTCTCCAGGCCGTATACGTATACCTCGTCATAGGCCCTCTAAAAGAGGAGTGAACTACCTCTTCCCGGGTTTCCAGAACTGCAGAGGTAGCGGGGGTTCTCCTTTCATAGCCCTGAACGCTAGGTGATCAGCTCGCTCATTCCACCTATGACCGGTGTGAGCAGGCACATGCTCACCACTCAGCATCATAAGGCCAGACACTTCCTTCCACAAAGAACTCACTCTCCTTGCTAATTCTTGATTTGCCTTCGCCTCCCAAGTCCCCGAGGCTATATTCAACGCATAAGTCGAGTCACTCCTCACTATTGCTGCCCCTACTCCCTTCTCCAGAATAACCCACCTCAGAGCATGGGCGATGGCCGATAGCTCGGCGGTGTTGTTAGAACCCACTTCGGCACCCAAAAACCCATCATCCTCTGGATTTGTGACGACATGTCCAAATGATTCCATCAAGAGACTCCCCTTACCATTTCCAGACCCGGTGTCCTCTGAGATTACACAGAACCCCCATCCAGCCTTGGTATCTGATGTAACATTACGATTCTCTCCACATGAACCGTCAACGTAGATGTGTACAGGCCGAGTAGACCCCATGGTCATTCTCCGATAAGTTTGGAGTAACTGCCTGCATCCAGAAGCCCACTCAGATCCAAATCAGGACCTACATTGATTTTGCATATCCACCCCGAGCCATATGGGTCCTCGTTTATCTGCTCTGGAGAATCCTCCAGAGAATGGTTGACTTCAGTTACGGTACCGGCGACAGGGGCATAAATCTCGCTAACCGACTTCACAGATTCGACACTCGCAAAAGACTCCATCGCGCTCACCTCGATGTCGGTCTCGGGAAGCTCTACCCAGACCACCTCAGTCAGGGCATTCTGGGCAAAGTCAGTTATTCCTATACTCACCTCGTCTCCTTCAACTCTAACCCACTCATGCTCCTCGGTGTATTTCAGCTCTTCAGGAACGTCTCCCATACCAACTACCAAACAGCGCGTGCAGTGGACATGGGGTCAAGTTTTCGCTCCCTACTCCTCACTGTGTTTTGACTCCAGGTGCTCCATCTCCATCCTTGCCCATTTGGAACTAAGACCCTGCATGCTGGCCTCCTCCCTCTCTTTCTCCAACCTAGATATCATAGCCTCTTCGGCTTCTCTACTGATCATTGAGTCTGTAGGCCATCTCCCGTGTTCCTTCCCCCTGCCCGCTGCTAATGAGACAAGAAGAACCGATGCTAAGACCGAGATTGCACAGACTACCGAGAAGACTCCGAACTCTGAAAAATCAGTGAATCTGCCATCTACGACTGCAATGGATGTCACCGCCAGTAGACAGAGAATGAATCCCGACAGGAGCCTGCTCATCCTCGAAGCCGGAGAATCCATGGCTTCACGAATTCGACACTTCCAATCAACTTGACCTAAGTTAGCATCACAACTCTTGGATTAACTTGTGAATCTTGTATGGAAGCAGCGACCTGTTCACTGGAGTCACCTCCAGTATACGAGCGTCATCCCTCCTCCGGATATCCTGCAATAGAGGGTGACGACTTTTCTTGTGAAGAGTCAGCAGAGTAGGTAGGTCATGCTGTAGTGCCAACCTAACCGAATTGACGAACCCCTCGCTTTCAACAGTGAACTTCCCGACCTCGTCAATCACTAAGATCTCGCAGTTTCCTATACTGTCAATTATCGCGGGAACCCCAACCCTATCAATCTCACTTGGGTCTATGCCGAAACCAAGTATGCGATTCCTAGAGTCTATTTCTCTATGGGCCATTACCCCTTTCTCACCGGTAAGAATGTTTACGCAAGCATATCCAACCCTCTCTCCGTTCTCAATTACTGGCTCGCACCTCATGCCCCCAATGATGTGCTCAGGGGGACTAGGACCCTTGGTCCTCCTGAAGCCACTACCCTCTTGGGAGATCATGTCTACAACTTTCTGAAGTACAGCTGACTTTCCCGAGCGTGGGAGACCAGTAATTCCGATCTTTGGATTGATTCCCATGCTGCTCTCCTAAATGCATTCCAAGTTCGGAACGTCCCGCGTACGCAAACCATGGATATTAATCCATTCTCGATATGGGTGGTTTTCCGGAACTAGGAAACCAAAATCCGAAATCTGCAAATTATCCTACGCCCGTTATCCCTCTAGGCAGGCAATCCAAACTCTCCACCCTCTATTTCGAACGGTAGAGTCTCGATTTCATAGTTATTCACATTGTTATTTGCCGCCCAAGCTTTGGACCACAGATCCAGATCTTCTGAATTCAGTTGGCTAGCAAGGACTCTCAAACCCTCTTCAATGGTTCCGAACCTATCCTTTAGCCGCTCTGTAACCTCGGGAGGCAGATCGAGGAAGCTAACCGAGTTCCCGATAACGCAGCCCTCTGGAACAACCGCCCACACCAGTCTCCTCTCTGAGTTAGGATTCACCACCGCCTGACAGGCGATTCTAGACTGGACGGCCATATTTTTGGGTCCTGACCATCCAGAATTACTAGCCTCTAGTTCGCCTACATTGTTGGCATCAAAAGCGGGGTGCCTAATCACCCCTCTACCATCCTCGAAATGGATGTGAGATGCCCTTACAAATGGAAGAAGACCCTCCCTCCATTCGCATATCTCGTCCTCCCAGGAAGACCTCTCAACCTCCCCTACCCTGACTTTGATGACTCTAGTACTCGGATTCAAGCCCGTTCCGTCTTCGACCAAACGAGGCTTATCTGCCAGTTTTCCTATTGCTGACAAGGTCCTAGTCCTTTCAATCGACGATCTGGGCATCTTTGGAACGGCATATGATGCATCCGTCCATGAGGACCATGGCCCTCTTTCTAATTCAAAGAATGGAGCGTCGGACACAAGTCCATTGCCCGATGAGAGGTCATTGGTCTGCAGAGGTCCGAAGCTGGTTAGAACATCGGTTTCCTCTCCAACGGTAACACCGATTACAGATACTCCTTGTGAACCCCCAAAGAGCAATTTGTGGTCTTCTGGAAACGACCAGACTGAATCCCATTGGTTTGACTCAACAAGCAATTTTCTGAGCGGCAGACTGCTTTTTTCTCTCAGAACCGAACTGGGCACTACTAGCCTAGCCCTTCCTCCTTTCTGACACAACTGCATTGATCTCTCGATGTAAAGTCTGTACAGGTTCACATTCCCTTTGATTGCTGAGAATCTGGTTCTTCCATCTGACTCCTTGAATTCCCTTAGCTGACAGGATAGCCTCTTTCTAAGAGCACTCCCATCTGGATGTCCTCTGAACCTATCCTTGATTCTGAGCCACGGAGGGCGTGAAACTAGAAGCATGGGGCCTTCGTTCCAAGGCCACTCGCCAAGTAGAGGATCAACACAACGAACGTTACTCTCGATAATCATCTCTGCCTCACTGAGACCAATCTTTCCTTCGTTCCCCTCTCCGTCCAGATCTACAAGATCTAGCCTGGCAAGAACAATCACGATTCTCTTCCTCGCCGAAGTCACTGCCACCTCGGAACTGTCCACCAACTGTAGTCCCTCCAAGAGTCGCAGGGTATCCTCTCTCCTCTCATTCGGTGTGTTTCCTGAAATTCTTTCAGAGTGTATCCTCAATATTCTCTCAACGAAGAGACCGCCCCCTACACAAGGGTCTGCAAACGGAATCGGAATTCCCGACATCGTTCTATTATCCATCTCCAGACTGTCGCTTTCGGAGTCCCCATTCTCATCGATGTTCTCGTTAATCTGTTTTGCAAACCCTCTGAAACTAGGTGGAAGAGCAGCTAGAGAGAGAGTAGCGGGGGGCTCTTTCTTCTTACCCCTTCCATGCCGCAGCTCGTCGTACAATATCGCATCTACAAATCGCGCTGGAGGTGCGTAAACTCCCCTCGGGGAACGCCCATCGCTTTGGGCATCAAACCTAGCAATCAGGTGATCTAAAACCGTTCCTGGGTTGCTGAGCAGACCTGCAGGAAGGGTTGGCCAATTGTTTGGGAGAGTGGCTGCTATAGGGAGCCCTTTCTTGGTTGCCTCAAGCCATGAATCAAGCCAAATTCCGATCTGTCGGGTCCTTTCTGGACACTCATGATCCAGCCTTGCATACCACCCAGAAGTTTCGCTCGTCATAGGTAACCCACCGATTCGCTCTTCGTGTTTGAATGGTTGTATTGATTACCACCACGATTATTTTGAGCTGATGACAAAAACGTCTCTTTCTATCTCAATAATCTCGTTCTTCTGAAGAAGCCAAGATATCGACTCATCAATGTCCTCTGAGGTTATCCCAGGAGACTCCATCAACCGAATTATATTGTCGAAATGCAAACCCTCTCCCTTCTCATTTGCCTCCTCTATTACAATCAGAATCTTCTGACTAATGTAAGCCAGCAGGAGGTCATCATCAGCCGAAAGCGATCCGAGGTCAACTAATGGCACTCCATCGATTTCCTTTCCTTCGGCAGGGGGGACCTCCTCCGAAGGACCGTATACATCGAAGAGATTCCGCTGGTTTGGATCGGGCAATGGAGATGTCCCAGCGCTCTCCCTCCTCCTGCTCATCTGTTTGGAGAGATTCTCTATTCTATGGAGTCTTTGCTCGTACCTGAGCTTCTCCCTGCCGAGGTGCGACTCCAGAAGTTCCAACTCTTCATTGGCTCTTTCGTCTAGCCACTCAGATAAGTCCCAGTTTGGATTTTTGCGTAGCATTGACTCCCAGAGGAGGGATACGGACTCCGGTAGTGTTCTGATGTCGATTTTCGGTCCGCTCTTATCCTCTTCTGAGTTGGTTCCCATATCTTGTTGTCAACTTGACCGTCTATCAATTATCTGCTCTGTGAGAAAACCTCTCCATGGGGTTGGATTGATGAATGAAAAGGTTGTGCCCCGGTCAATGGCGCCGTACAGATTGGCACTTTTGCCCGGGGATGGGACTGGTCGAGAGGTTATGGAAGAGGTAAAGCGGTTGCTCTCAACCTTCCACGATTCAGGAGCAATTTCAATGGAAACCACCGAGATTCCTTGTGGCGGCCAACACTATCTGGATACTGGTGAGGAATGGCCAACTGGTTCTTTCGAACACTGCAGAGATGAATCTGATGCCATTGTAGTCGGTGCAGTTGGCTGGCCGGGCGCTACTCTCCCAAATGGTGATATTGCCGGAGGGCAGGCACTTCTGGGACTGAGGTCAGCATTAGATCTGTATGCTAACGTTAGACCAGTCAAACTCTACAAGGGTGTCAAGCACAAGGTGCATGGGACTTTCATTGATGTTTGGGACAACGAACTCGTAGACGTCGTAATGGTGAGAGAAAATACCGAGGGCCTATACCATGCCCTGTTAAGGAGATCTGGAATGGCAGCCAGAGGAGAGGAAAGGGACGAACCGCTTGTAATCGACGGATTCCCGGGTCTGGAAGGAGAAGTAGGCTGGGACGTTAGGCCGATATCGCGGAAGGGTAGCGAGAGAGTTATCCGTTTCTCATTTGAACTAGCTAAAAGACGTGAATCCAGATTTGGTAGCGTTCAGAAGGTAACATGCGTAGACAAGAGCAACGTCACTAGGGGATGCAGACTATTCAGGGATGTTTTCAGAGAGGTCTCATCTGAATACCATGGCATTGTAACCAACGAGGCGTTCATCGATGCATTCACTATGTGGCTAGTCAGGAGTCCAGAGGATCTCGATGTAGTCGTTCTTCCGAACATGTTTGGAGATATAGCCACAGATCTAGCCTCAGTACTTCAGGGTGGGATGGGTATGGCGGCCAGCGCCAACATAGGAGACGAACACATGCTGTTCGAGCCAGTTCACGGGTCCAGCCCGAAATATGCAGGACAGAACAAAGTGAATCCCATTGCAGCAATATCTTCTGTACAATTGATGTTCGATTCTCTTGGTTTGAAGAATGACGATCAGGAAGCGATATTGTGCGCAGAAGTCATTGAGAGAGCGATTTCAGAACACATGTCTTCTGGAGGACCCGTTACTTACGACTTGGGAGGCAAGGCCTCAACCACGGAGGTCGGCGAGGCCATAGCGTCCAGATGTGCGGCTATTCTCACAGAGTTAGGCAGCTGAACAGGACATTAGGACCTATTCTGAGAAATGTTCACAAATCTCCTGCAGGGACCCTCTCAAAGATTTCTGATTATCCCATTCTGTCTGTTTGTAATCGGAGTCATTGAGTAGACAGGACAGAATACCCTCGAACGCTCTGGAAACCTCGTCTACTATCGTCACCGAGGCCATCCTAGCACTTCTTGAAAGAGGGTTCAGATCGACCACTATGACCTCCTTGTCAAGACTGATCAGTGCCTCGCACCTGTCACCGTCCTCAAGAGGGACAAGGATAGTATCAGCTCCGCCTATTCCTTCTACAGTGCAGTTTGAACGTGGCCCCTCCAAACCTTCTATCTTGAAATTAGGAGATTCCCCTAGAATCGACACTCCCTCGACTCTTTCCTTCCAGTCCCGATAGAACCCGTCAGGGGCAGCCTCTTGGGACAGCTTAAACTTCCCTTCTTCCAATAGCGAGATCAGCCCCTTGACCCTGCTTGGGGTTCTGTAGTAGAGGTTCACCTCAATAGGACAACCAAGGACTGCAGCCAACCTAATCGCTCCGTCGCCTGCTAGGACTGTCGTGTTTCCGTTAACTGAGATGATCGGTCTTCTGGCATTCCTGAGGCGAGCCGCACTCTCACGAATGGCCTCTCTGGCTGACTCCGTGGTCCTCTCTCCGAGCAGATAGTCGAAAGCCTCTCCTCTGCCATGAGCAATCATTGCCGAGTCCGCAAGCAGACCCATGGAGCTGCCATCCACTATCTTCTGCCTTGACTCTAGGGATTTCTTCCTAGGGTGGCTATCGGGAATCCTGGCCATCAACTCCCTCCAATTAGCATTGAGAGATCCAGCGGGGGGACTCCCATGTTTACCGAGCTTGAAGATATCACATCTACCATGGAATTCTCAATCCAGGTATGCAAATCATCCAATGTTACTCCTCCTGATCCCTCGAGAATGCACCACTCCCTTAACCCAGACTCTCTCAGAAGAATTTCTGCAGACCTGCACCCACTTGGTCCCATATTGTCTAGCAGTATCACTATTCTTTCCTCCCTTCCTCTGATTTTCTGATTTTCTGACCAGGACTCGGCGGCTGAAATCGCCTGCGCAGAGTCCTGAACCTCGATTACAACAAATCCGGGATTCTTCTCAAAATCAATGGAGGAGATTGCGGATGAAATTGCTGATTCAACACCATCTTTAGAGCCGATTACGCTCAAATCATTTTCCTTAATCATCAATGCATCTGTCCTACTGAGCCGATGGGTTAGTCCTCCTCCCATATGTACGGCCCATTTGTCCATCAACCCCCATGCAGTTTTTCTTGTGCATGCTATAGAAACATCTCCTGACTCGCTTACCCATTCGGAGGTCCTAGTGGTAATGCCTGATAGCCTACCAAGAATGTTCAGCACAACCCTCTCACAACTCAAGACACTATCCGATGGCCCAGAGATAGAGAGAATCTGGCTACCTACTTTGATATCCCCTCCTTCTTCGACATTCCAAGTCAGCTCACAGGAGGGAAACCACTCGGCGAAAAGCAAGTCCACTGGAATTCTGCCACAGAACACTCCTGCACTTTTCGATATCACCACTGCCTCAACAATACTTCCCATTTTTCCATCCGTTGCAGAGTCATCTGACAAGTGAGCAATCAACCATCTCCTTATTGAATCCTGAAACATTTTTGTCGGATTAGGAACTTCATTTGCATTGCATAACAAGTGGGATCGGTCATGCGGCAGTCCTTCCACGCATCATGGACTGCAAGCCCACCCTTGAATAGTACTAGTACTCGTTAAGGTCAATCTAGAGAGTCAAGCCCGGACTCAGCTGCTGACAAGCAGGCAAGAATGTCATCTACCGATGATCTCGATCGACCCAGCCCGTCCGCGATAACTCCTATCCTCAACTCTACGTGGTCACTGAAATCCAATAACTCAACCGTGAAATCATCTGGATCGTCGGGGATTATCGCTGCCAGCAGCGCCTCCCCTCTTTCCTTCGAACCGGTCCAAAGTATGGATGCAGTTACTTTTCCCATCATACTCCCCAGAAACGACTTCCTTGGACTAAGTCATCGTCCTCGGAGAATGATTGGACTATGGTTCTCAGAAGGTAGTACATTACCATGGACATTATTGGTAGCCCCCAATCATCCCCTAGTTGATTGAATGTGGGACTATATTCCTGCCCTGATGAAATCACGAGTGCCACGTCGATTGTTGCCGCAACGAAGGTGTAGAATACTACCCCAAGACCAATTAGTAGAACGCTCCTCCCTGTGAAGGAACCCTCCTTCCACCTCAGAACTCCCAGAGCAAGTAAGAACGAGAATACGGAACCCACAATCCATTGTAGAACCTCATCAACAAGCCCTAGTAAGTGCTCGAACTGAGAATTCCCATCTGGAACAGGATCGTCCCATCCCGCCCAAACAGTAGCAACTGCCAGGAACAAACTCACAATTGACATCCCCCATAGTAATGACGAGAAAAGCCCCCCAGTAGCGCTGTCTCTCATCTCCATGGCTACCCTCTCCATTTGTGCCTCAAGACCTAGCCCCTTGCCCAAGACCCACAATCCTATCAAAAGTGGTAGAGAGCCGATGAGAGCTATTCCGTTTGGTAGGATTAGGCCCAGACCAATTATGATTAGGAAAACTGCGAGTGGAACTAGAAGTCTAGACCTGAATCTGGGGTCCTCTATTGCCTTCACGATGTAGTAGTAGGTGCCCTCGATTCCCTTTGACTGCCTGACTATTACCTTCTCCACCGTGTCCACTCTCACCCTCGAGGTAACTATAGGCAGAGAAGCTTCGTCATCAGCGCCGTCCGTAACAAGGAGTGCTGCATCTGGTTGGAAATCCTGAATCACCTCGTCCAACTGGCTAGCTATCGACCTATCGCTCCTAGGTCCTACCCTCACGTCACCTGTTAGAATAGCGATCTGAACCTCATCGCTTGCAGCAGCTCCTTCTGCCAGCCTATCATGGTGGTGCAGTGCACCAAGAATCGCGTTTGTATCGGACTCCTCAGGGTCCGCGATACCCAATCTGAGAGCTGCCGTCAAGCAGGATTTCCTACCAACAACCGGCCCTCTTATCCCCGATTTCACACCCAAATCATTGTCTCTGTCAATTGTGAGAACCAGTGTTCGTACTATGATCACGCCCTCCCTTGTCAGTGGTTGGTAAGCACCTACTTATGAGGAATTGGCAGAATCGCTATCTGAGTCATTGGCATATCCGTCAGATCCGGCATTGCCCGAGCCATACCTCCTCCTCTGCTTTGCTCTGATATACTTCAGAGGATGAGTCAACCATTCTTGATCACAGAGGGGGTCCTCTCCTATTTGCACGGGGCATCTGGCGTTCGTTTTTAGAGAAGAGCATCCATGAGGGGTATACTCTCTTTCGTAAATCTGACCCACTTGGTATGATGTAGTGTCAGCGTCATAGTCAGGGGCATTGGAAAAGAAGTTGCAGGTTTGCTCCTGCTGAAGTCCTATCGATCTTGAGAAAGCGGCAAGGAAGACCCTTCCAACATGATTTACATTTACCCCCTGGTTCAACTCAGAAACAGCCGATTCAAAACACGGAGGCCAGTCATCCCTGACTGCTGCCGTCATAGGCATCTCCTCCTTGACTCTCTCAGAAAGCAGTCCAGTAATCCTATCTACCGGGTCTGCGAACTTAGCTGCAAACTCATCATCCATCCTGGAAATTCTATCTTCACAACTAACCCTCAGACTCTCTCTAACTCTCTCCTTTATCAGTCGAGAAGCCCTCTCTCTCCCTGTCTCTCCAGCTCCAGAATCCAGACAAACCCAACCGTCTCTCAAAGGCCTATTTACCAATCTCCAGTATTTGCCGGAAATTTTTGGGCTAAGCTCGATGAAGTCTACCATTGGAATCCAGTATATTTCAGACCCCTCGCTATTACTTTCCACTACAATATCGGAAAGAAAAGAAGAGGAAAGCAAATTGAAGTTCTTGGAGTCCATACCCAGTAACTTATCCGCTCTGCTAGACTCGCCCTCAATCCATCTGGAAAGCAGCCTCTCATCGAATGATGCACAGACTACTAGCATTGCATGAAGGAAGGACAGTGTCTCAGTCATCCTCCCAACGTCTGTTGAAAGGTCAATTGTGGAAGAGGATGCCACATCCTCCTGCTGTAAAACTGAATCCACCAGCCTTAACCTGCCCCTAACTCTCACATCCTCGAGCCAAGGGGCTTCAATTAGATCCTCAACAGTTATTCCGTTCTCTTCCAACATCTTACGAATGAATGACCTTCCCTGTGGCAGAAAGGGATACCTAGCAAGCAAACCCTCGTCATCGATTTCAGGAGCTCTGATTGGCATCGGCACAAACTCAAGAGTTCCGCGAGGGTTCTTGAATACTTACCGAGCCCTTCCAGTGGAGAGCATGACGAAACAAGAAACTCCCTCTGACTTGACGCCATCTTCTCCAACGTTGGTTGGTGTTCAGAATGAAGTCAGAGAATACTTCGGTTGGACCGAGGAGGACGACAAAGATAGCGCAGTTTCGATGCTTCGAAGGGTCGAAGACTCAACGGTGGCAATCTGGGCCAGGCATAATAGAGCTGCAACTCTATCGAAGATTTACCGAAGAATAGTGATTAGGGAAGCGCGGGTAGCAATCCTCGGAGCAGCCGTAGAACCAGATGAGATAGCCTCTATTCTGGATGGTCCAACGCTCATTGTAGCTGCAGATGGAGCAGTTGGAGCGATTTCAGAGATGCCCGCCTCACTTTCTGAGAAGGCATGGTCCCGCGTGGTGTGCATGGTTAGCGATGCCGATGGTGGAGAAGGGACCTATCAAGCAGTTAGAAGATCAATACCGTTCGTACTACATGCCCATGGAGACAATAGAGAAGACTGGGACAGCCTACTAGGATTGGCCGAGGAACAGACAAACCCCCCTGAGCTTATACTAACCCACCAAACGCGGAATCCAATCGACGGAATGTACAACCCTGGTGGGTTTACGGATGGGGACCGCGCAGCATGCTTCCTAACGGCATTAGGGGCGCGTAAAGGAAACATCAAGCTCCTAGGCACCAGATCTGATATTGTGGGCCGATGGTCAGGAGATACTGAGGAGTCCTCCAAGCTCCAGAAACTGCAGTGGATGAAATCAATTCTGCAGATCCAAGGACTTTGGGACGGCTAGATTTCGAAACTTCCGGCCTCTACAGACGAGCCATCCGATTGGATAGATCCGGAGAATTGCTGTCTATCCCCACCGTTGTTCACATTAACCTCGAACTGAACCTCTCCTTCTTCACCTTCTGTCTCAAAGTGCCTCACAACCACCGAGTAAGTCCCGGATGGAGGAGAAGAGGCCCATCTTATCTCTCTGGAGCCGGACTCAGGGTCGTAACCATCCATATCGAATTTCCCTCCTCCCAATCCCTCCGGATTGAAGAAAGACAACTCCTCGCCATTAGAATCAATTATTGAGAGCCCCAAGTCAGAACTACCTTCCCAGTTGAGACTCACCGATGCACCGTCTTGAACCGTCCCCACCCTTCTCCTAAGCTCATCCACATCTCTAGCCTCGGTGAAATCCTCCTTTGTATCCTCAGCCAATTCCTCATCACTCGCCGAAGGCTGAGGCACTTCTCCATCTGGACCAGCTATGGCGAACTTAGCGACGAATTGCAGGTCATTACTCTTGACAAGGGCCCCCTCGTAGAACCGTTTGCTCTCACCAATTGTCAGGCTGACCGTGAAATCTGTCTCGTTCTTATTGTGTATTCTTCGTAGAAGAGGTACCCATGAGAACAACCCTTTTGTATGGATTTTGTAGTGCCTGACTCCAACTCTGTAGACTCCTGGAGGAGGGGTTTTCGTCCAGACAATATTCTCAACTGGGGATTTCGAAGTAGGCTTGAAGTTCATGTCTACATCTAGCTCACCACCGCAATTTGATGTCCTGTTATCGTGATAGATGTGCTCTCCAGATGGGGTGATTACATGTAGGTCGAGATCATTCCAATTATCCCACATCAGACTGATCTGGACAGAACCCCTCTTTGCTCCTTCCCTCTCGAGCCTCTTCTCGAGTGCAGAAGCGCCCTTTTCTGATATCTCTGCTTCCTGCACTCCGGCACCAATTGCCTCAGAGCCCTCCCCTAGTGAACTGGATACGGTTGGAGTGCCAGAACGATCTCTTCCCCTTCCCCTTCTCCTTCTAGATGTAGATCCTGCGAGAACCTCCTCTGGGACGTTCCTCCTTGTAGAAGGGAGGATTGTCCTCCTATTTTGCGAACGCAGAATTCGAAACAAGCCATTGAAGGTCGCCATCAGAATAAGACCGATGACAACGAGGGATACAGCGTCCGCCACGTGAGCGAACCTGAGCAGTGACTTTTCATAACATCGGTTGCAACCCAGATGAACTAAGAAGTGCAATTATTTCCTCCGGTTATTTCATAATGAAGGTTAGTCTCCTCTACGAGGAGGGGAGCGGAAGCGATGCTGAAAGATTCCAGTCAAGAATCCTCAAGAAACCTACATAGGACAACTAGAACGGCTAGCAAGGCCACGATTCTAGTCGCTCTACTTTTCCTCTCCCCCCTGCTCGCTGGTATTCCCGTTGCTACAGACGAAGAGAACCCAATGCCAAGCTCGACTCGTCAAATGGGCCCAGATGTGGTAGTAACCGATCTAGACGTCACCACACCCTCCGCTACGGTTGGAGGAACCCCCACACTGGCTCCTGTTGATCACGTGATTGTTGTCGGGACTACCAATCAGGGCGGGTCTACTGCCGAAGGCAATGTAACGCTCAAGGTTAACGGGGTCGTCGTTGACAACAGGACTGCCACCATCACTCCTGGAGGACAGGTAAACAGCGTGATGTACTGGGACGCCTCTTCCCTCTCAGGAACAGGATATGAGATAACTGCGTCATGGATCCCGGCATCATCATCCTCCGACTCGGACTCGAGCAATAACCAGATGTCTCTATCCGGTGTAAGCGTCGCTGAGGTGGAGTCTGCCTCAGACATCGCAGACTCCCTACCATCCGATGGGTCTTCCCTAGCGAGAGCACTCTGGGAAGGAGCAATCACCGTGGTCAACACGGGCAATCAACCAGTCGACGTCACAGCCCAGCTAACACTAACTCCGTCGCTGGGTGGTTCGAGCGTCCCCCTCTCCTCGAGTACAGAAGAATTGCTTCCCGGAAGCCTTGCAGATCCTCCAACCCCTGCTAATATCACAATATCGTTCGATGGCTCCGGACTTGAAGGAGATTACACCCTTAGTGGTAGCATACTTGTGTCGGGCTCTACACAGGGCTCGGTCACAATCGACTCCAGAATAGTGAGCTTCGTAGCCCTAAGGGCATCGCTAATACCAGCCAACAACCGGAACGTCGACCCAGGTTCGCAGGCAACTCTGAACTTCATACTACAGAACTCTGGAACCGTTGAGGACAACTTCACCGTGACACAGAGCAACAACTCCGACCCCGCCAACTACTGGGTAAATATCACGGATCAGATACATTCCTCCACCAACCTTCTCAATGTAGGCGCCCAGCAAACCCATGCAATTCAGATCCCGGTCGATGTTCCCGCGGATGCCGCCAATGGAGACGCCGTAATTGTGACCCTAACAATTCAAAGCGACACGGCGGGTTACGTCCTCTCAGCCAGCACAATGGTCATGGCAGGAGGTACATTCAGCGCGGAGATTTTCCAAAACCACAGCCATTCGATGGGAGAAAACTTCGCGAACATCACCCCCGGTTCCCCCAGGACCCTACAATACACCCTGATGAACACCGGTACCGCACCAGCCCAGTATCAGATAGATGTCGGAGCGACGGAATCGGTGCCGTACTGGATCATAGACTCACCTGTCACAATCACCGACGTACTGCTGCCAAATGAGACCAGGACACTTCCCGTAACAATCACCACCCCGGAGCTAGAGATGCCACTGAACCCGTCCTGGAAGGTCTCCTCCATAGAAAGAGTGGATCTGATGGTCCAAGCAATCCCCCTACAGGGGGGAGTCCCAGCAGTCAACCAGACGACGCTAATGATAGACAGCATTGTTGAGTTGGACATCTCCGTGACCAGTGAAATCGATGATATTTCAGTCAATGACATCATCGGGGGCAATACCGACAGGTTCGTCGGCTTCGAAGTGACGATAGTTCACAATCTCGGCTCAAACAACACCTTGGCCCAAGTATCCCTCAGCGCCATGCCGTGTACCTCCCTAGCGCCAACCACTGCTGCATCGGGTAGCCCTTGGACGCAATCCACCTGTAGCAATGGGAAGGTCTTTCTTCAGGATACCCCGGCTGGCTCCAGCCTCATCGAGAATTCGCGTTGGACGGCTACGGTCCAGACCTCTTCCTCATCCTCCGCCTCGACCTTGGAACTCCTGCCAGGAGAAACCGGATACGGAATGGTGGGACTGAGCTTCGGCCCCACCCCAGACTTCCAATACCCATCGGCGGGTCACCTCAACTTCTCGTTCATGGCGACATCATCTTGGGCTGCTTTCTCCGGGGCAATTTCCCGTAATGCCACAGCCACGGTTTCCATGTCAATAGCAGAACTCTGGTCGGCAGAGCTGACTTCCTCAGGAGCAGCCAATGGGGACCCTGGGACCCCCATATCCTCTGAGGTGGTTTTGGAGAACACAGGGAACGATCCAGCAAACTTCACCATCGGATACGTCCCTAAGCCTGGATGGACCATCACCCTGGGGTCCACCGCGGCGAACCTCGTACCCTCCATGACGAATCTGTACAATGACGGTTCATCAACCCAGAATCAGCGGCCAATAACGGTCACCGCCACTCCCCCGGCCTCAGCCAGAGCGGATGAGACACATCAGGTCTGGGTGTACGCCAACTCCACGGAAACTGGAGAACTGCTTGCATATGCCCCTGCCCTCTTCACCCTCACCGAAGTCATCTCGGCAGAACTCTACCCCCCTACTTCCACGGCGGTAATCACCCCTTCCCCCTCATTGGACAGCAGAGTCGGCCAGAAGACCCTGATTGCCCTGCTCAATAACACAGGAAACAAGAACGTCACATACAACCTGTCCCTGGACAATCTCGATGTCGACAAGATCAGGGTCTGCTTCTCTGAGGAGATGCAGCCCTGTGTGACCGAATCCACACTGTTGGTCCCGGCAGGGTCGCAGGGAATCGTCAGGATTTACTCCACTGCTGGAGAGGACTCGAGAGCAGATGAAAACCAGACTTTCTTCCTGAATGCGTCTCACGACGGCCAGTTAATGTCCACAAGCGAATGGAAGGTTCAGGTTGCTCCTGACCATGCAATACTATTCATAGCTCCCACCGAAATGCAGGTAGCCCCGGGGAACACCCTCGACCTAGAGGTGGTTTTACGGAACGACGGCAACCTCATGGAGACACTGAACTTGACTGTGACCTTCCCAGAGGGAATGACCAACTGGTCTTACCAGGTCAACGAATCCGGATTCTCACTAGACCAGTATGAGTCTCGTACCGTACTCCTCAGCATCACACTGCCCCCTCTCAGGGACGGAGACCAGATTCTCGTAGCCGACGTCATCCACAACCTAACCATGAGAGCGGTAAACATCACCGACCCGTTCCCCACATGGCCTGCAACAAAAATGGTCGATGGAGTGGCCCAGCCCGTTCCATTGTCAGAGAGGGTCGCAATGGGTGGGGGCGTCCCAGCTGGGACTTCGACGCTCAAAATCAAGGTCCTCCCCGTCTTCGATGTGGAATTGACCAAGTCCCCACAGAGGATAGCAATAGTCCCAGGGGTGGACAGGTCAATCGAATTCGAAATGGAGAACAAGGGCAACGCACCGATCAACCTCACAATACAGTGGGAAACCATAGACACGGAACAGGACGATTCGAAGCCAGATAGGTTCGAAGTCCGAAACTCGCTAGGCTCTACAAACCTGTACCTGCAGGTTGGGCAGACCAGCTCAATTAGCTTCGAATTCGCAATGACACATAATGACACGATCAAGGGCGAGCAAGGAACATTCATCCTGAAGAGAGTACCAGTGGACGCCGCGATGGAGACCCAGCAGAACTCCTTCCCAATCACCGTCGTCAGAGCCCAGACCGATGACACTTACACCTTGAGCGCCGATGCCGCCGGCCAGTACCAGTGCGAAAACAACGACGACCCGAATTGCAGGCAGATAGAGATACCATGGGTGGACATAAACTACCGAGACAGCTCATTCGACCCGAGGTCCTACACACTGGCATTGAACGGGGATATGGACCCCTACGATGCATCAGCAGACCCCCCAGAACGCCTCGTGGACTCAGCCAGCTACCCCAAGGTGCATTGGTGGCTATACATCGATCACGACACCGATGCAGGTACTGCGAAGTGCGAACTAGCAGACATAGATGGATTCGGTATCGCCGCCACGGACGCGACGGAAGAGACATGCAACTCGGATTGGGAACTCGACGCCACCACTCCCTATGAGGGAGGGAGCCCAGACTCCGCTCACGGGGGCACAATCGTACTCCAGGTAATTATCCCCGAGAAGCAGCTGGACGGGGTTGCAGCGGGAGACGGATGGAACATCTACCTGCAACTAAGACACCCAGAGGAGCCCAAGACAACGGAGTACTCGACGGATCTAGTCGTCAGACTCAGGATGACAGAATCGACGGATCCCCTCGTCAACAGCATCACATTCAGGGGGGAGGGCGTAGAGGGGGAGAGCACTTGGATCGACGTTACCGTAATTAACGCAGGATACGCAGTAATGCCAACACAGTCCCAACTGAACCTCGACTGCACTCCCACGCCTTACGCAGACGTGACGAACATGTTCGCATCGTACCCGATACCAGCTCTTGAGGCAAACGGGAACTTCACTGCTTCCTGGGCCGTGGAACTAAACCCAATCCCATGGTACAAGTCCTCAGAGACACTGACTTGCTCCGCATCCATCACCTATCCGGACATCATAATGCAGATGGGCGGAATCTTCGGCAACGTCGTAGAAAATGACGTCAGGACGGAGGACCTGTCCATTGACTCATGGTCCACCCCAGCCGTCGAACTATCCGGTCTGCAACTCCCGTCCGCACTTCTAATCGCAGCACTCCTACTCCTCTTGGCGGTATCGCTCATCAGACAGGGACTGGAAGAGCAAGAGAGCCGCCTGCATGCGTCCTCGTACGTGGCAGCAATGGCATTCGGGGCCCTCTCGCTAACCGGCGCCTCCACGATCCTATCACTTCTTTGCGCTCTAGCCTCCATCTTGTTCGCAGGGCTTGTAGCATGGCTATCCTCCAGCGAGCTCCAGGCGATCCATGACGACAGGAAGAAGGCCAGAATCGGAACGATGGCGCTGTTGGAGGATCACGACAAGGAACAGCAGAACACTAGGAACGAGCTCCGCGCCATCATCTCCTGCTCTCCCTACGCCTTCCTTCCATTCGTACTAATCTCACCATCCCTCGCCATAGATCTGGGGGCATCGTCGTTGATATCCATAATCGGATTCATGATCGCCTCGCCCATCCTAGTGCACATCATCCTGAAATTCCTGGACAGCTCTTACGACAGGCTTTACAGCGAACTCGCTGATATAGAGCTCCGAGCTATCAGAATCAAGAAGATCCTCGGAAGGGCAGGTCAGAAGCCAGGAGGGAGGAACTGAGATGGCACGGACGAAGGCACCCGCAACGGGAGGGGCCGAGGCCACTCTCAAGCGGATCGACTACATCGAGGAAGAGGCCGAGAACATCCAATTCGCAATCTGGGCAAACAGGCCTATAGGCGCCAGAAAGATGCTGAGAGACCTATCGAAGGAGGTCGAAGAGGCAGAAGGACAGATCATGGACCTCTACAGGGCGCTATCATCGCTAGAGCGATCCCTCGAGGAGCTCGAGCAGATGTCAGAAGGCGATCGCAACGCCTGGGACCTGACAATGCTAGGCCTGCAGCACCTCAGGGAGGGGAACTGGGGAGCAGCAGCAGATTGCGTAGAGGGCGCAGTCGCATCGATGGGCAAAGACGGACTCGAGAGGTCACTGAACACCCTTGGAAGGCACCTCAACGAGATGGGTGAGCTCAGCGACATAGAGGACATCGCACTCACGCTGGTCAACCAGGGTAAGGAGGCACTCGACTCCGACCTCTCGTCCGCGGCAAAGGCGTTCGAGGACGCAATCAGCGCACTCGGCCCAGTCGCTGTCAACGAGGCTGCCAGCCCCTTCCTAGTGAACAGCTTCTTCCTTTCTATAGGGACGACATGGCCAGAGGGCAAGGACCACGCCCTGATGGTAATTACACTAGAGAACACCGGCGAGAACAACATCTCCACAATGAGGCTTGCCCCGCCAATACCGTACGGGTGGTCTGCCACTCCGAAGATGTGCGAGATTCCCGAGATACCCCCAGATGGCTTCATCGAGATCGGGATCGAGATCAGGCCATCCGGATCCTTCCCATCCACAGCACTCCTTGGAAGCAGCCTGAACATCACCACCGGATATGACGTCGAGTACGGTAGCCTGAATGTCCAGACCAGGGTAGAAAACAGGACTCCGAACATCATGCAGGGTCTCCTGTTGGATCCATGGATGCCAGAGGGATTCGAGACGATGAGGCTCCCACTCGTGGAGAACCTTGGACCAGGGGATGTCGTTCACGTTCCCATCGAGGTACTGAACCTGCGAGAAGCAGTAGGAATCGGTAGCTAATTTACCGCTCAGAACTGGATTATCCAGCACATTTTCCAGTAATATCATAAATGATTAGCATTCACAGGGGGGCACGGGTGAACACGCAATGAGCGAAGAATACCAGACAGTAGAAAGAAACCGAGAGGAAGGCTCCATCGGTATCGGTGCGATGATCGTCTTCATCGCCCTGATCCTAGTGGCCGCAGTTGCTTCGACGATCATCATCAAGACCGCCGAAGAGCTACAGCAGAACGCAGAGCAGACCAGCAGCGACACGAGGAAGGAGATTTCCGGGAAGATCAACATCGTACAGGCGCTGGTGAACACATCGAGCGCGACCGACGTCGAGAGCATGGTCTTCACGGCCAAGGTCGCCGCTGGAGCCCAGAACCTGGTTGCCCAGAACATCAACTGGCTCCTCACATGCGGTGACAGTGCAAGCTACGGGCTCGTAGCAGGTAACCTCGGCACCTCCGCACTAGGGGGAACCGATGCTGAAGGTGGCACCATCGACGGAACAGAGTCACAGAACGCGGACAACCTCGACGGCTCCGACTTCGGGTCCCTTGAGATGGACGCTGGAACCGTATTCCGCTTCGACATAATAACCAACGGAGGGGACTGCGACGCCCTAGGCGGAATCGGCGAGACGATGCTCCTCAAGATCATCGTAACCGATGGTGGCACGACCGTTACAGAACTGAAGATAGACTCACTAACCTCGGGGGCATCGGTGGTTTAGATGGGAGGCGATAGCATGAACGAGAGAATTCCAAGGGACAAAGAGGACTCGGGCTCAATCGGTATCGGTGCGATGATCGTCTTCATCGCCCTGATCCTAGTGGCCGCAGTTGCTTCGACGATCATCATCAAGACCGCCGAAGAGCTACAGCAGAACGCAGAGCAGACCAGCAGCGACACCAGACAGCAGATATCCGGTAAGGTCGCGCTCACGGACTTGATTGTGAATACCATCGCTGACGACATAGGAGCAGGAAGCCACGTGGCTACGTTCGACGTCGTATGGAGGGTATCGTCCGGTTCAACCGGCATCTACCCGGGTGACGTCTCCTACTATATCACGTGCGATCTCAGCGCTCACACCGGACTGGGTCTCGGGTTCGACGACGGAACCCTCCCAGCATCCAGCATAATCACCGAGACTCCAATAGCCGGCACTACCGAGCTGTCGGCCGGAAACACCTACTACACCACGGTTACCCTAGGAAACTCGGACGTTGACAGTGACGGTGATGTGGACACAGATGATGTCAACCCAGGTTGCGACACCACTGCAACCCAAGGTGAGACACTGAACATGCGCATAGTCGTAGACGGCGGTGGAGAGACCCTAACGGAGTTTACAGTACACTCCCTGACTTTGGGCTCCTCGATGATGTGAGACCTTTAGGGTTAGAGGTGCCTTGCGAGGTGGGATCATGAGGTGTTGGAATGGGATTACTAGACAAATTCAGGTCTGGCTCTAGTGGCTCCTCCGATGCCGACCCCGGGATGTCATCCAGGCTGGACAAGGTAGCCAGGCTAAGCGTCGAGCACGTGGACATCCCAACCGAGTTCAGGCCGACGGACCTAGAGGCGTGGCTTTTCGCCCCCTCCGGGACCAGGGTCGGGGTTCTCGGCGACCCTCAGGCGAGCCAGGGGCAGGACAAGATCCCGGAGCTGGTGGACATGGTCAAGGACAGGTTCGAGAGGCTGGAGACGGCAATGGACCTGATGGAGGCCAACATCAAGATGACCGCCCAGCAGACAGCGAAGATAGCAGCCGATTCGGTATCTGCGGCTAGCGCCTCCGCAGGCGCTTCCCAGGACGTGATCCACACCGTGGGCGATGACGGAGAGGTCACTAGCCGACCCGCAGACTCTCCCGCGTCCGAGGTCGAAGGGCCTCTATCCCACGGTGGAAAGGCCGGAGGCCCGGGCCTCCTAGACCTCTACGAGGCCCAGTCCTTGGCAGTCAACCCCTTCCTGAAGAGCGGGGAGGCAGACGCCTTGATGCACGGGCCGTCAGTTGACCCCACCAAGATAGTAGCCCTTCTGCTCGACAACATGAGCGGGGCAGACACGCTGGGATTCCTAAAGGCCGCCTCCAAGTCGGGAGTGATCACCGCGGCAGAGGAGAAGGCGCTGAGCTCAATCGCCGCGCTGGCAGAGGCCGGGGCAGAGTCAGAGGGAGCACCAGCGGTTGACAACAGGACGCTCCTGACCTTCGCAGCGATGATCGAGGCTTGGAGGGCCCAGGGGACTCCATAGGGGGATGGGTATTGGCTGGTTCTAGCGTAGCTGCGATGGTCGTCGGCACCGTCTTCATAATGATCTTCGGAATGGCCACCGTCACACTGGTCGACAGCGTCAACGAGTCGATCAAGAACACGGATTACGAGCTACCCGACCCTGAGGTCGTGATAGTGAGCGTCACTGACAAGCAGGAGTCAACGGGGCCAGTCTCCACCCTTTCTTGGACGGGTGGAGTAAACTCCGGGGGCAGCGACTACATCTCAGGGACAACATGCGACCTAGTCAGCAGCTCCTCAGGCGCTGGGGCAACTATCGAAATCCTCGATGCTAATGGCGATGGTGAGGTTGATGGATACAACGGTGCCACCCTTGTACCAGGAAACGGATACGCCGTTGCCGAGGTCGTGACGATAGACTGCGGCTCCGATGGCTCCGATGGAACAGCCACCTACACAATCACAGCGATCGAGGACCAGAATACCATATCCATCAGCAACACAGGCTCAGAGACGGTTGAATTGTCTCACGTGGTGATTACGCTCTCGGACACCTCCCCTATTCAACAGGGCATACCATTCCAGTTCACAGACCACTATACCGGGGGAAACCTGTACCTCTTCCCCGGTGAGGAGATATCCACAGAGCCATTCCCTTTATCCTTGGCAAGCCATGGATTCTCTGTAGACGCAGACCCAGACAGGGCATTCCTAGCCATATACGACTACAACGACGCGGTTTCGGTAACAATTTCATGAGGTGAGAATAGATGGCTAACGGACCCTCAGAGATCATTCTCCTCATTGCCGGGTTGATAGTAGCAGGCCTAGTTTCAGGCGTACTCCTGGACACATGGGGGGACATGGACTCTGCAATCGAGGATAGGGGCAAGGAGGGCGCTGAGGACGTCCGTACCAGAGCATCCCTAGTCAATGACCCAAGCAATGTAGGTTGGGATGACACAGAGAAGAGGGCAACACTGTACATTCAGAATTCCGGCGAGACGCAATTGGACCTAGAAACCATAGGAGTCTACATCGAGGGGACCCCAATGACCGTGTCAGTCGCAGACGGTTCTACGACTTGGGTACAAGGGCAGATCGTCCAGTTCACAGTCGACGATACCAGCGATACCCTCAGCTACACCGGCACCAATGATGTAATAATGACAATAACGGTTGTATCGACTGCAACGGGTTACGCTGGGGCATACACAGTTTCGGAGGAAGTAAGACTTGTCACAAGCTAACGTCGACAATTTCGAGTTCGGGGTAATCCAGGACAGCCTGGGGCAGAGCATGGGGACTGCCATCCCGAATAGGGCACTGATGCTCGTTTGCGGAGGCATTGGCTCCGGAAAGAGCATCATTGGACAGCGAATGTCATTCGGAATGACAGCGAACGACGTCAAAGTCTCACTATACACCACCGAGCTAACCACGAGGGGCTGGCTTGAGCAGGTTTCCAGCATCGGATACTACATGGACAAGAGGATCGACGAGGGATCATTCCACCTGATTTCCAGCTTCGGAGTCATTGCCGAACCATCCGAAGAGCCAGTAACCCTGCTGAATCTACTTGAGTCACCGGCCTCGAAGGAGGCAGACGTGGTAATCATTGACAGGGCCTCAGAGCTGATGCCAGATGATATGTCGAGCAAGGAGCTTTTGAGGGTTCTCCGGAAGTTCACCTCAGAGGGTCGTACCCTGATATTGACGATTGATCCCGAAGAGATGGACAGCCACACCCTCAGGGACATGAAGAACTCCGCTGAGGTCGTGCTGGATATGATGACCGCAGTCGTTGGTGGACAGCTTGTCAGGACCGTCAGCGTCACTCGATTCCTTCGAGCCGCGGGACCAGTGACTGAGAGAATCGGATGGAAGGTTATGCCCGAGATGGGATTCATCGTGGATATCACAGCTGTAGCATGAGGTTGATTGAATGGTTACCGAGCAAGAGTCCAGCGAAGATGACCGAAAACAGCCAGAGTTCAATATCGAGCCTGGCGACCTCGGTGGCCTCATGGCCGAGTACCCACATATCCGCGAATGGGTCGAGCAGTTCGAGGCAGAACACGGGTCCAGGCCGATTTACTATGGCCCTCTGGACAGGGATGCGAAGAGCGTCAGCCCCCGTAACCTGATTTACGCCACAAAGCCTCCTTGCTTCGCACATGTCTACTCCCCTCCTGAGGGAGCCGAAGGAGCAGGGAACACCTTCTGGTTCGGGCTAGAGCCAACTATCACAGACGAGGAGGACGAAATCAGGGACCGTATCGTGGAAAGGCTCCTCAGAGACGCTCCCCAGAAGGAGCGATTCGACAATGACGAGGAATTCATCGCAATGATTCACGAAATGATGGATGAGATGACCACCACCACTTCATCGTCACTTCTCTCCAATCCAGTTGTGAACCAAGCAAGGGAACTGATAGGCATGGGCGAGGCCCCAATCAAGGTCACACCAGAACAACTCGATCGGCTCAAGTACGTGGTGGTCAGGGACCTAGTTAACAACGGCCCTCTAGAGACACTTCTAGCCGACGAGATGCTGGAGGATATTCACTCGATCGGGCTATCTCGGATAAATATGGATCACAAGGTCTTCCCGATGCTTACCTCAAACATCGCATTCAGGGATCAGGAGCTTCTCACCAAGTACCTGAGGTCAATGTCAGAAAGGATAGGGAGGCCAGTATCTGACAGCAAGCCGATTGTCGACGGTGCCCTGCTGGATGGTTCTAGAATCAACATAATCTACAGCGACGATGTCTCTATCCAGGGTTCTTCATTCACGATAAGGAAGTTCGCTGAGGAGACCATATCCATCATCCAGTTGATCAAGTGGAAGACACTATCCGCCCAGATGGCCGCATATATCTGGCTTGGTCTGGAGTCCGGGATGTCCATGCTGGTCTCGGGGGAGACGGCCTCAGGAAAGACCACCACGCTGAACGCGGTACTCCCATTCATAGATCACAATGTCAAGATATACACAGCAGAGGACACTCCTGAGGTCAAGGTGGCTCACACAATATGGCAGAGGCTAATCACCAGGGACTCAAAGAATGAGGACTCCAGAGTGGAGATGTTCGATCTGCTCAAGGCAGCACTAAGATCCAGGCCCCGATACATCATAATAGGGGAGATCAGGGGGGTAGAGGGAGCAATCGCCTTCCAAGCTATGCAGACAGGGCACCCCGTGGTCGGTACCTTCCACGCCTCTAACATCGTCAAGCTTATCCAGAGATTCACAGGAGACCCGATTAACGTCCCAGCCCGATTCTTCGACAACCTGAACTTCGCAATCTTCCAGGAAGTGGTCGAAGCCCCAGGAGGGGGTATAGCCAGGAGGATAACCGGCGTCAGCGAGGTGATTGGATTCGACAAGACCGCTGACGGTATCCTCACCAGAAATATGTTCGAATGGGATCCAGTGGCGGATGAGGTCTACTTCAGAGGGATGTTCCAGTCCGATATGCTGGAGAACAAGATCGCCCCTAGGATGGGATTCCGGAGCAAGCGAGACATCTACGATGAGTTGCAGAGAAGGACAGAGGCCATCCAGAGGATGTGCGACAGAGACCTAACTCACTACGATGACGTTTTTGATTTATTAGACGTGTACTACAAAGAGGGTTGGGACAGGTTTGCATCCGCACTGGAGACCTGGACGGGAATCAATCACTAGGAATGATTCCATATGGAGGACAAGGCCAGCACATGGGAGATCGCACTCCTCCGTCTGGGAATGCCATTCAGGAACTACCTCCTTTTCTTCGCACTGCCAGTGTCCTTAGTGGGGCTAGTCGCCGGTATTGCAGTCTGGTATACCGTGAGCGATGTCATTACGGGACCTTCCGCAGTACTCATGATTCTCTTATTCCCGGCACTGGCCTTTGCCGGCACTCTTGCTTATCCGGTGGCACAGGTTTCAGCAGAGGCAATCCAGATAGAGCAAGATATGCACATGTTCATGACGAGGATGGGGATTCTTTCCATGGGAGAGTCGGCCGAGAAGGGGATGTTCGACGTACTGAAGGAGATGGGTGACTACGGAGCACTGGCTCACGAGATCCAAGCGATAGAGACCCTAGTCACCAAATGGCATACTAACCTACCCGAGGCAGCAAGAATAGTCGGAAGACAGAGCCCGTCGGCTATATGGAGCGACTTCCTAGACAGGATGGCCTTCTCCGTGGAAGTGGGGCAACCAATCGGGGAGTTCTTCTCCAGTGAGAACGAGACCTTCGAGCAGGCCTATACCACCATCTACGATGCTAGGCTTGAGCAGTTGGATACTCTGAGGGAGACCTTCGTGTCCCTGACTACAACAGGGCTTCTTCTCCTAGTGGTTTCCGGCCTTCATCTCATACTCTTCCAGACGGGAGCGGAGACATCGAATCCGTTCGAGGTGATAATAAGAGCGAGGTGGGTTCTCCTCACGGGGACACTCTTCGCGTTGCTACAGATTGGAGCATGGTACCTATTCACTCTGGTTATTCCGGACGAGGACCTCTTCGCCAAACACGGATTCAACACAGAACAGGCGATTGACATGCGTAGATCGTGGATTTTTGCGGGCATACTCGGTACGATAATGGTATTACTCATTTCCACAGTCTTCATTGTCTACGGGACGGATATCCTGTTCGAACAGTGGAACTACTTCGGACTTCTGGTGATTGCTGCTATGATGTCGCCACTGCTCGCACCAGCCCTACTAACCCTTCAGGAGGAGACAAGAGTGAGAAGGAGGGACGACGCTTTCCCAGAGTTCATTCGAGCCTTCGGAGGAACTGCACAAGCCAGGGCCCAGGAACCCAGCGCCATGGTAAAGGCGCTGTCAGGTATCGATTTCGGAGCCCTAGACGACTCAATCTCCAATCTTGAGAAGAGGCTGTCCATGAGGATAGACAGCGACTACTCATGGGATTGGTTTGCAGCCGACAACAATTCAATGCTCGTATCCAGGTTCACGAGGGTTTTCATCGAGGGATCATCTTCCACCGGTGAGGCTGGTCTGGTTGGAGACATGGTCTCTCAGAGTACGACTAGTTTGTTAGGGCTCAGGCAGAGGAGACAGATTTCAGCCAACGTGATGAGGAGCGTCTCCTACGGTCTCCTAATTGCGATGATTATCGCTCTCAACATCACTACATCGATTATTGCCGGTCTAGGTGAGACGATAGCTTCGGTGGCTCAGGGACTAGTCGATGGAGCGGGTGAGGTCGGTACCGCGGCCGGAGGCGTAGACGTTGCGTTACCGGCTTTGGCAGAGACAGGAGGGATTGAACAGAATATCCGGGTCTTCCAATACATGGGATCTTTCCTAATCGTCATCTCAATTGTCATTCTCGGTCTCATAACCGCTAGGATCAGAGGGGGCGGGACCACACTGGTCCTCGGACAGATGATTCAGATGATGTGGGTGGCAGGTCTTGCGAACTTCTTCAGCGCATGGATCCTGGACCAGTCAGTGGGCCTTTTCCAGACAGGAGCATAGCGATAGCGCAGAAGACTTGATGCCATTCGCCATTTGTCAACAATCGTGGCCGACCCCCTACTGTCCACTCTGAGAATCTCGGCCCTAACTATCATGATGGCCATTGCAGCACGCTCAGACTTGGAGACACTATCAGTCAGGAACAGTCACTGGGTCAGATGGTCTGTCCCGGTTGTACTCATCCTCTTGGTGGAGATAGTATCCGAGAACATGGGTATTGCCAACCTATGCATGGTATTCTCGTTGGTCGCAGTCTATTCTTTCTGCTTCTCTGGCCCACCGGATCCACGAGATTTCAGGGATTGGAATCAAAACCAGGCTCTCCTATCGGTGGTGTATGCGCTGGGTTTAGTTGGATTCGTGTACGGAGCGAACGTCTACTCGGATACAAATTTCGTTGATTTGGTTCTGGGCGATGAATCAAAGGAAACGACTCTCTGGTGGAGTATGAACGGTGCTTTCCTGACCTCTGCGATTTTCTATGGCTCATGGAGGATAGGGCTAATTCAAGGAGGAGCGGATGTAAAGGCGCTGATTCTCGTAACTCTGGTGTTTCCCTCGTGGGCATTCGTGCCAGATCAGATGTACCCTCTGGTGGAAGACCCACTATTCCGAATGCCCCCGTCAATGGTACTCTTCATATGGGCCGCTGCTGCATTTCTGATTGCACCACCAATAATCTTCGTTCAAAACACCGCGAGGGGCAATATTTCTTCACTATCAGATCTTAAGATGGCGTGGCACGCCACGAAGAGAAGAATCTCAGATCTCAAGGAAGCCCCAGATTCTGAATCATACCAATCTTGGATTCTGACTGAGGTCATTGAGAAAAACGGAGAGATGAGTCCAGTAGATCGGATACTTCCCTCTAGGAGATTATCAAATGCCCATGACAAGGACAAGCAGTTCGAGCTTCTCGAGGAATTGGGCTTGGACAGTGTCTGGATAACAACCAAGCATCCATTTCTAGTCTACCTCTTCTTGGCAATACTACCAATGCTCCTTCTTGGAGACCCTCTGTCATACCTGATTAGATGAAGTCCTCAAGGGTCATCACGGTAACCTTGTCATTATTGAACAACGAGTCCACGCTTGAAGACATCCACCCAACCCTGTGCTTTGTGTAGTCATCTATTCCGAATTCATTCATGATGTCCTCCGTTATCTGGATGTACTTCCTAACAGCGCCCTCAGAGACAGTCAGTACAACGTTCCCTCCGCAACCCGAATCTAATTCTCCACCTGAGAATCCACCAGATGCCGGCTTATTCTTGATACACTTTCCCGCTAGCGGCATCCTCCGGTATGACTCGCCGCACTTCACACATCTTATTTTCTGCCTAGTGTATGCCATCAGATTGCCCCTCATGTCTGGTAGGAAGTGCGATTCGATTACCTGTTTGGCAACTCTATCTGCAGCAACTGGGCGTAGAGTCTTGCCTAGACTCAGTTGTCTGTCTAACTTGTCCTTCATCGTGACTAGCGTCTTGTATGAGGAATTCTCCGGACCAGCGTCCAATGGTCCAGAATCGTGAGTCCATCCGTAGCCTCTAATTTCACCAATCATCCCGAGACGGTCCTCTACAATGTCCATCAGGTCCCTGATATCCTTTGGATGTGGCTGGTCTAGAGTAGACTCAAAGAAATCTCTGCTGTAAAACCAGGCGCAATCCACGTTCAAAGCCTCCTTGTCGATTTCGCTGGGATTAAGACGAGTCGTCAGAACTAGGGGGGCATCCATTCTACCTCCCCTGTTCGCAGGCAGGATGGTCTGTGTAAAATTCAGTAGACCATCCATCAGCATCATTATGCTATCCTCGTCCCCATCGCAGTTACGCCTCTTCGCAGCATGAAATAGCGGGTGGGCGTAGCCTGCAGACGCATCGGTCCACCCGATTATTCGGCACGCTACACCTCCTGAGGTATGGGGCGCAAGCCCAATCGCGATATGCCCAACAATGTCTTCTGGGTTCTTGGCTATGTAGAATGGTGGCATTTCGTAGAATCTAACCAAAAGATCATCCACGAAAGAGCACGTTGAAAGAAGATGATTGGAGGCTAACCTGGAAGGAATGAAGTCCTGGGGGAGCAACTCCAGTAGTTGTTCGTCGTTCTTCAGGGGCTCGCCAACGTGATCGTGGGTATATCCCAATTCAACAAGCCTCTTCCACGACGTACCAATCTCTGATGGCCTGAAGTGAGTAACTGGGACGTCACTCATGTCGAATCTAGCTGTTCCGTCTCTGAAAACAGACAAACCATGTAATCCTCTCAGTATCCCTTTCTCGATTTGCTCGGGAGCCTGATCCTTTGAGACCAATCCCTTCACTGCCTTGATTTTGCTAGGAATCCTGTCCAAACCAAGCCTCCTCCGCTTTACTTCCAGAATTGATCCTAGGTTCACTGCGGTGATTTCTCCCTTCCTTCTACCTCTCCTATTTCTTGAAGGTCCTTCCAAGGTCCTGCCTCCGCACTCTATGGGTTCCTTGGGGTCCGGTCGGTGATGACAAGTTACGTGAGGTGTCTCCTTACCGCACTTTTGACAGATCCTCGGACCAACTGTTACTCTGATAGCCCCTCTCGAGGACGCTTCTGAAACCAACCTCTGAGGTCCACCATTCTCTCCGATCGGGAAGAGCGAGTGAACCATCGGACTCATTTCCCTAACACCGGACTTCTCGGGTCTACCCATTCTAGCCCCGATTCTACAGGGGACCGAGTCTTCCCATCTAGGAAGCTCTGAGACCTTTCGAACCAAACTAAGAGACCTCTCAACCAGATAGTCGTCAACAGCTCTCTTCTCCCTGTCTTCCTTTTTTTTGGAATTCAATACTTCTGAAATCTTTCCTACTGTCTGCGAGACCAGTGAATCAACCTCCCTCCTGACTATGATTCTCCCGTCTGCTTCTCCAAGACCCAAACCATCTAGCAGACCCTCCCAATGTAGAGGAATTACGATATCAGAACCCTCATGATGATGAACAAGCCCTAGAGTCATCAATGATGACTTAACTAATCCATGGCGGTAAACTTCTGTCCAACGTGGCCACTCACCAAGAATCGGATTTGCGAGTCCAATTGAATCCTTATCGAAGGAGTATGGCCATCCCTCCACCGACTTCCCTATCCTAAGGGAAGAACCCTCGATTTTTCCATAAGACTCAATTTCATTAGCTAAAGGAGGTAGGAACTGGATTGGCAAATCTGACCACCAGAGGTTCCATGGAGGGGGGACAGCGGTTCCAAAGCTCTCACATATCTCTTTGACCATATCCCAAGATAGCTCTAAACTTTTGAGATAGGAAATCCAACTCCTCTTCCTCAAAGACCTCTCTAATCTAGATTCACCTCCACGGCTAATTGCTCCATTGAATGGCATTCCAGGTGGTAATTTCCCTACTTTTACTCCGATTATCTCAGCGAAAGACTCTATTTTCTCATGCGAGTCAAGAGAATCTGCAAGATCAACCGACCACCAATCTACAGAATAGGAGGATGGAGAAAGAGATTTGTTATTCTCCAGAAACTCCCCATAGCCAAGTAGAATTTCCCCAGCATCCCATATCGAGAGCAATTCACCCTCGCACCTCTTCCACTCCTCCTGACTCCCTACTCTAACGAATTCCCCGTTTCTCAGTAGAACGGTTGGACCATCAATGTCCACACATGGTGTAACTGCACAGGCCTTCCCGGGCCCCTCGATCTTCATCTGAGTCCCTACTGATAGGAATCCTCCTAATGCTTCCATCGTAATCGGATTCAGACCAGCCGCTGCAAGTCCTGTAGCTCTACTCCTACCATATCTTAGCCTAAAGCCCCCGGGTTCTCGCGGCTCTCCGAAAACGGGTCTGCCCGCAATCACATCTTCCATGTATCGTCCTTCTTTTTCCAGAACCCTACTCTTCAATTCGGTAGTTTCCGACTTTCCATCCTTCTTCTTATCAGCGAATTTGGAAATGAAATCCCACCCCGGAACCCCCAATCTCTCAGTGTGACTGCGGATCTTTGGAGCCTTGAGGCATAGACCCTCTGCGATTACTAGCATCACCCCTCCCCTTACTCTGGTTCTGAAAGAACCATTGTCATTCACTATGTTCCTAACTTCCTTGTAACCCGCACACTCCATTCTCTCGGTCTCTTCGCCGTTGATCATCACCGGGCACTCGTTGACAATCAGGTCTGTCTCTTCTGGTTCTGGCTTAAACTGGAGATTCGCACGATAAAGCCCGAACTCCTCTTTCACCCTCTCTACTTCGGGAACAGTTGGGATGTATCTGCCCACTCCTATTTCCCTTCTTAGAATGTCACCAATTAGTACACCTAGAGCCTGAGCAGTACCCCCTGCAGCCCTGATGGGGCCGCAGAAATCAATTGAAAGAAACTCAGATCCATCCGAGTTGCTCATTATTCTGACTTCGCCTATACCATCCAATGGGGCCACCAGGACAGCCTCAGTGAGGACCGCCAACCCCACTCTTAGTCCAGAATCAATAGCTCTCCTTCTGTCACCGGTCGCAGAATGCATCTCCTTTGTAACGTGAATCGCGATCATTATTGCAGCACTTTCCCTGTCGTGCTTCTGCAGCAGCTCCCTCAGATATCCCTCAATTTTCAGCGGCTGCTTAGCCCTTTGATCCGGATCAACATAGAGGTACGGGTCTTCAAGGAGCTTCTCGGTTCTACTAGCCAAATCCGACGCTCTAGGTATCTCAACTGACTCAGAAAAGTCCAGACCCTTCTTTTTTGCCTCCGCTGCGATTGTATACGCTTCCTCTATTTCCTTATCCAGAGATTCGTAATAATCCGAACGCTCAATCTCGAGCCTCTTTACATCTATTTCCTCGGCTCTGATGTTCTTGGACATGCCTTCCCCTCGCGACAACACTAACCACTCCGAAGAGGCCGTCCAAGAACATTCACCGTCATCTTGCTCGAAATTCACCTCAATGAAGGCAATCTTCATGACATTACGTCAAGGCCATATCAGGTAGAATGACCTCAACATCAGTGGAACAGGCCCGAGAAATACTAATTTACAGAATACGCGATCTTGCTTATCTTTTCTCGGAGGAAGAGGCCTTCACATTAGCCAGTGGAAGAAAGAGTAAGCACTTCTTTGACATGAAACCAGTTATGATGGACCCGGAATGCGCTCATCTTCTTGGAATCCTAATTCATGATCAAATCAAGAAGATTGGGGAGGTAGATGCAGTTGGAGGCCTCGAATTAGGAGCTGTACCATTAACAGGAATTACAATCGCTAAGGCAGCACAGGGATCCTCATTGAGAGGCTTTATTGTCAGAAAGGAACCAAAGGGCAGGGGTGGGAGAAAGACAGGAAACCCTCCCGGGATAGAAGGGTCTAGTTTACAGCCGGGGAATAGAGTAGTTCTTCTTGAGGACGTCACAACTACCGGGGGGTCCGCTTTGAAGGCGGCAAGAACACTCAATCAGATGGGTTGTGATGTAGTCTGTTGTATCACTATACTAGATAGACAAGAGGGAGGATTGGAAGCCTTCGAGGAGGCTGGAATAAACTTAATTCCTCTCACCGTTAAATCCGATATCGCGAGTTGAAGAGATGGGACAGCACGACATTGATTCAGAAAGTCTGCCATACCACCCATCCAAACTTGAGAGAAAGGAGTATATCGGAATCGGAGAATTTCTTTCTGTGGATATGAGGGCCGGAATAATTGATGATGTCCAGGAATTCCCAGAGATGAGAAAGCCATCTTACAAGATTAGAGTTGATTTTGGACCCATAGTTGGAAGGCTTTGGAGCTCGGCTCAGATTACAAACTACTCCCGTTCACAATTGATAGGAAGGATGGTAGTAGCGGCTATTAATCTAGGAGAGAAGACACTACCCACGGGCTTCGTTTCCCAATTCCTGGTCTTGGGTGCTTTAGATGCGGATGGTACAGTCAGACTGTTGGAGGCCCCAGAAGGAACTATGCCGGGCTCAACAGTTGCATAGCTGCAATACAATACCATATTGAACCTGTTTTTCTACTCATACAATATGACATACGTAAGAATGACAACAAGTGCGGGAGAGATAGAAATTCAATTGTACACAGAGGAATGCCCAGAGACAACAAACAACTTCCTTAAATTAGTAGACGACGGCTTCTATGATGGCCTACACTTCCACAGAATAATCAAAGATTTCATGATCCAAGGAGGATGTCCACATTCAAGAGATGCAAACAATGGGAGAGCCGGTACCGGAGGTCCCGGCTGGAAGATACCATGTGAGACATCTGCATTATCGAAAAAACACGACAGGCCAGGGATATTCTCTATGGCAAACGCAGGACGAGATACGGGGGGTTCCCAGTTCTTTCTTACTACTGTACCCACTCCCTGGCTCGATGGAAACCATGCTGTATTCGGCGAAGTTGCTAAGGGGATGGAAGTAGTTAGGAAGATTGAGTCCACAGAGACTCGTCCCGGAGATAGACCGGTGTCACCTCAGAAGATAATCAGTGTAGAGAGAGTATGATGATTAGACTGTAGTAAATATATTTATTAATAAGTTATTAATAGTATTATTATGGCGAAACATCGGGTCGGTGATCGTAGAATAATTTCAGTCAGTATTCCTGAGGATATTGCTAGAAGATTGGACGCTAGGGTTGGTAAGGGCAGAGGAGAGGGAAGATCTGCCACTATTTCCAAGATGATTGAAAGCTCCCTTTCTGGAGCCGTTATCAACAAGCCGAACTCTGGAGAGAAAAAGTCTCGAAAACCGAACAAGACCAATCTCAAAGTAAGGGTTGAGACCGATACAATGGGGGACATAGAAGTTCCTGCTGATAGATATTATGGGGCACAGACAGCAAGGTCTCTGATCAACTTCGACATAGGAGAAGATAGAATGCCTAGATCTGTGATTCGTGCATTCGGAATCCTAAAGCAGGCAGCAGCAGAGACAAATGTCAAGCTCGGAGTACTGGAAGATGACATTGGAAAACTGATCACGGAAACATGTGAAGAGGTGATTTCTGGGGTTCTAGACTCCCATTTCCCCCTCAGGATTTGGCAGACGGGCTCTGGGACTCAGACGAACATGAATGCAAACGAGGTTGTTGCGAATAGGGCAATTGAGATATCCGGAGGAAAGCTGGGCAGTAAATCTCCGGTACACCCTAATGATCATGTAAACCGCGCGCAGTCTAGTAATGATACGTTTCCAACCGCAATGCACATCGCTGCAGCTGAGGAAATACAACATCGACTAATTCCATCAGTACTGAAACTTCGACATTCTTTAGCGGAGAAGGAGGAAGAGTTCTCTGACATAGTCAAAATCGGCAGAACCCACCTCATGGATGCCGTTCCGCTAACACTTGGACAGGAGTTTGGTGCTTACGTGTCGATGTTGGATGCCGACTTGATTAGAATTCAAACGGCTCTGAACGATTTGTACGAACTAGCACTAGGAGGGACTGCAGTTGGAACCGGCCTCAATACTCATCCCGATTTCGCAGAGATAGTCGCTGGTAAGATTTCAGAAAAAACAGGCCTACCTTTCATCAGTGCAGAGAATAAGTTTGCACAACTAGCAGCTCACGATGCCATCGTAGCAGCTTCTGGCGCTTTGAATACACTTTCAGCCTCATTGATGAAGATAGCCAATGATGTGAGATGGCTTGGATCCGGACCTAGATGTGGTTTCGGAGAACTCTCTCTACCCGCGAATGAACCAGGCTCTAGTATAATGCCTGGCAAGGTCAATCCAACACAGTCTGAGGCCATGACTATGGTCTGTTGCCAAGTAATGGGGAACCACGTCGCTATCTCCATCGGTGGAAGTCAGGGGAACTTCGAACTGAACGTTTTCAAGCCGTTGATGATCCATAATCTCCTGCATAGCACAAGGCTGCTTTCAGATAGCTGTGTATCTTTCTCTGAAAATTGCATACTCGGGCTCAGCGCAAACGAAGCAAAGATTGCCGAGCACCTCGAGAACTCATTGATGCTAGTTACCGCTCTGAATCCACACATCGGATACGACAATGCAGCTAAAATCGCTAAGAATGCCCATGAGAAGGGACTTACTCTAAGGCAAAGTGCTATCCAACTGGACCTGGTGAATGAGCAGCAGTTCGAAGAATGGGTCAGACCTGGTGATATGACTGGTCCAATGGAATAAGCAGTAGTTTCCACTAGTCTTCAGGAAATTTCTGGGCCGATATTAGGTGGGAGCAACAGGGGGTTCAGCACATGGGGGAGCTTCCCCCCCTGTTAACTCCGCAGGGTCCGGGTGTCCCCCGGGCCCGAAGGCCCGGGTTCCCCCGGGTAGACGACTCCGGAACTTCATGCTCTTCCTTTGTCATTTTCCGACTCGTAATAGATCTCCCTTTCACTCGCCGCATCCGCTTCTGGTACTTCGTCTCCGCTTTTCCTTTCACGTCTCGATACTGGCTTCTCCACGGGTCTCCCCGCCCTTGTTGCCCGGTGTTTCCCTTGGTTTCCTTCCCCTTCCTTGCGTCCGGTTATCTCTGCCTCGTTCCCCACCTACATGACCCAGGTTCATTCTCTTCACCCTACGCATGTGTATCTCTTCAGCTCCTATCTCGCTCTCCCTTTCGTTACCTCCAGTTCGTCCGATTTATTCGCCGCGGCCTTTGCGTCCACAGACGCTCCAGCCATTCCCCGATTTCCTTTCGGATTTCGGTTTTACCGCCCCGGTTTCGGGGCTCGGTTTTTGTGGCCCGCGAGTCGCGCCGAAGCGCCCTCACACCACTCCCCCGGAGCGGCAAGAAACACAGGGTTATGGGTGGCACATAAACATTTCGTCAATAATGGAGCAGTTCACTGGAAATAGGGGGTTTTTGGGGTGTTTTTCCACTGTAAATTAGGCACCTCGCAGTGCACGTATTTTCTTTCTAAGCTCCGATTCTCTTCCAGATTCGATATCTCCTTCTGGGAGCCTTCCGAAACGACGCCGGAGAACCTCCTTCTCGATTACATGTATGCATCCGCTAATATCTCCAAAGCAAATCGTATGCTCAGTAGCGAAACAGGTTACTATCCTAGATTCGTGAGAGAGCTCGAGCTGCAGACTCCCAAATGAAGAGTCTACTAGGAAAACTCCTCCTTTACCGTCCCAAGATGAGTACCATATGCCTGCGACATCGTCCAACGAAGGACCGAATGAAACTACATCAATGGAGCCAAAAGACTCTATTTTCCATGATCCTAGGGATTCGCCGGTTGAAACGACTCCAGAATCGAGCCCTGCAACCCAACTAGTCCCGCAATCCACCGCGCGGATCGCAGAGTCTCCTACGCTGACGGTAGAGCAGACTTCTCCATATATCTCAGTTACCGATCCATTGCTATGCCCGAAAACTATCCCTCCTCCATCTAATTTACATCCAGCAGTTATCGGCTTATTTTCTTCCAACTCAAGATATTCAATTCCTGTTTCGGATGCAATGGCATATCCACACTTAGGCCTACTTAGTCCCATGATTGCTTGTCCTTGAAAATCAGATAGAGACCAGGCTCTTCCTATCGTGTCACCCTTCCACCTAACTTTTCCTGAATAGTCAATTTTCCATACCGAACCCTCTGAATAGTCCTGAATCTCGAAGTTGTAAACAGACGAAGTCACCCAAACGCACTCTGAAGAAACTCTAACAAGATCGCTAGAACCCTCCAGTTCCACGCACCAAGCCTCATCTCCAGAGGACAACACAATTGAATGAACTCTATCTGACTCTGTGAAGAACAGGAAATCTTTATTCGAATCCGCATTAGAACAAGGACCCTCGAACTTTGATCTCCACATCTCTTTACCGTTGTCCAAATCCCAGCAGGCAACCTCTCCTGATTTGGAGCCCGACACCAGTAATTTCCCTGAGACTCTAACGAAGGCACACTCCCCTCCAATCTCCCTGACCAGGGAGGAGTAGTCAGTCAGACTGAATACTGTCATGTGCACCTCACCACTTCTAAGCACTAACTCCGTAAAGCCTCTCAACCTTTGAGCTAAGATATCTTATGAAAGCATCAGGGGAAGGGTCCTGACCAGTTGCTTCCTTGATTAGCTCCGCTGGCTCCAGCACGCTTCCCCTCGAGTGGACATTGTCCCTCATCCAATTGAGTAGTGGTGAGAAGTCCCCCTCCCTAATCTGAGTATCGTGTTCTGGGAGATCTTTTCTGGCTGACTCGAGCAGTTGAGCAGCGTAAAGATTCCCGAGAGTGTACGTTGGGAAGTAGCCGATTGCACCCATTGACCAGTGAATATCCTGAAGAACTCCCAGTGTACGGGAAGGAGCTCTAATTCCCAAGTATTCATGGTACATTTCGTCCCAAGCATCAGGAAGATCATCTACATCTATTTCGCCAGCAATAAGTTGCTTTTCGATCTCGTACCTGATCATGATGTGTAGATTGTATGTGGCCTCATCAGCATCAACCCTGATTAAACCAGGCTTCACCAAATTAACTGCCTGCCATAGTTGCTCGGCGCTGACTCCGTCCATATTTTCTGGGAAGAACTTCCTCCACAACGGGATGGACCATTCACAAAATTCCCGGGATCTCCCTACCTGATTCTCCCAGAGGCGACTTTGACTCTCGTGAATCCCAAGACCGTTTGCCTTTCCTGCCGGTTGGAAGTCCAAATCCCTAGGTCTACCTTGTTCGTACGTACCGTGACCTGTTTCATGCATTGAACCAAACAGGGATCCGAACGGCTCCTCTTCACTATAGCGAGTTGTCCACCTTACATCATCGGGATTAGGCCCCCCACAGAATGGGTGAGTGGACAGATCCCTCCTTCCTGCCCCGAAGTCGAAACCTATTGCCTCAGAAACACTTTGGCTCAGCTCTTCCTGTGCTTTCTGACTCCATGTGCTTTCTGTAACCCATGAGAAATCCGGCCCTTCGTCCCTTTCCACTACTTCCTTGATCAGGGGTGTCACATTTTCCCTAAGACCCGAAAACAGTGGGTCGAGTCTTTCCACGGTTAGACCGCTTTCGTAAAGATCGAGCAGCGCATCGTATCTCAGACCATCATATCCGAAGAAATCGGCCTTCATCCTCGCATGTCTAATCGCTATTTCGAGGTCATCACGGAAAATTGAGAAATCGTCCTTCTCCCTCGCCTCAGTCCAAGAAATCAGAGCCTTGGAACGATGCTTCGCCATCTCTTCAACGAACTCTGTAGGCAACTTCGTTGCCCTGTCAAAAGCCTCCCTTGCAAGCCTGATATTCGCCGATTTAATTACATCCATATCATCATTGGACTCAATTTCATCCAATATTTCTCCTACTCTGTCATCAGTTAGCCTCTCATGTGCAGTCTTCGAAATCCAAGCAAGTTGCTCTGCCCTCAGAGGAGCCGCCTTCGGAGGCATCAACACCTCCTGATCCCAACTCAATAGGCTCCCTATTTGTCTAATTAAGTCGATATCTTTCAGTCTCGTCAGTAATTCTTCGTACGCACTCACGTCTACTCGAGTCAGGACACAGACACATATGTTGCGGCCGAAAAAACTCTATTCAAAAACGAGTATTGATAGCACTCGCCACAAACACATACCACAGAAATATGCCAAAGAGTCAACTAGTCGAAGCGCTAAATCAAGCTTTATCTTGGGAACTGAGAGCAATAGCAATGTATGCTCACTATTCTGCATACGTGTCAGGGATCCATCGGCTTCATCTATCAACCCACTTCAGCAATGAGGTCAACGAATCTGTGATGCACGCTTCCACAGTTCGCTCCGCTATCGTAAAACTGGATGGAACTGCAATAACTGAGAGGGACCCATCTCCGATAGTTCATACTTCAAATTACAAGGAAATACTCGAAGAGGCGTACCAAACAGAAAAGGCAGCGGCGGAAATTTATGGCAGGATTTTGCCGTTGGTGGAGGAACTCGGAGACTCGGAGCTCTATGACTCCCTAGAAGTGGTCTACTTCGACGAACAACGCTCAGTCGAGGAACTCAGGATGTTGATGAAGGAATAGCCTGAAACACCCTGACATTAATCCCTAATATTCATGCAGACTCGCCCAACCGTGCAATTAGTGGACCGATATCGAATGCATCGAACCTATCTAGCGATCCTACTCTTGTTGGCACCAGTATTTTCGGGATGCATGGGAGACGGTTCTACCGAATCTATGGAGGTCGAAGAAGAACACTGGCTACCCAGAGTGGAAGATCGTTCGAACCTGATTTACAGAGACGATGATGTATTCAGTAGAGTATCTTCTAATGGGTCATATCCCATCGATACCGTGAGATCGATTTTTGTCCCAGTTCCTGAAATTACTGTTTCAGACGGCGGTGCTGGAGCATTAGGAGGGGCCGAAGTCCACCTAGGCCTCTGGCTTCCAATCATAGAAGGATGTGATATGGACTCTTCAGAGATCCAAGAAGATTGTAAGGTACCGATCATTGCCGAAATAGGCCCATATTATGATGATGGCGACGTAGACGCATTAACTCCTGCAGACAGACTCGGGAGGTTCCTAATTGAGAATTTTGTACCTCATGGTTTCGGAGTAGCACAGGTTAGCGTTTTCGGAACCGGGGAATCTAATCATTGCATGGACCTCATGGGTCTCGATGAACAGTTAGGCATCCACGCAGCTGTCGAGTACCTCGGCAAGGCACCATTTTCCAATGGAAAGGTCGGCGCAATTGGAAAATCATACGATGGCTCAACACCATGGGAAGCGGCTGCGATGGGTTCGCCTCATCTAAAGACGATAGTCCCAATGTCAGGTCTTATTGGTATGCATGATTTAATGTGGAGAAATGGAAGTATGGAGGCAAGAGGAGCGATAATGCACAATGGGGTGTATGGAAGCTTTGGCCTCGATGGTAATCTAGAGGACGCACAGAATGCATGTGAAGGATACATGGAGGGATACTACGCGGGCGTTGGAGCCTACCTTACCGGGGATAACCTCGCTTGGTTAGGAAGCGATTACTGGGCGGAAAGACACTTCCTAACTAGGGCGATTCAGAACTATAACGGCTCTATCTACATCATCCATGGAATGCAAGATTGGAATGTAGACCCCCATATGGCATTTCCCGTACATAATGTGATGATCGATGCAGGATTCGAAGTTAAGGGGCTATACGGTCAATGGGGTCACGACTATCCCGATAGAAGATCGGGACATGAGAATCTGAATGCTGGCAGAGGGGCAGAGGCTTTCCCCTACACACTAAGATGGGACTGGGCAGATGACTTGCTTGAGTGGTTCAACTTCTACCTAATGGAAAAGGGTCCGCAACCAAGACTGATAGCCGAGGTTCAGGACAATATGGGAGGTTGGCGTGTTGAGACCTCATACCCTCCAGATGATATACACTGGATAGATATGGACATGGACTACTGCTCGATTATTGGAGGTAGTGATACTATCACTACAACCTCCAGTCTTACGGTAGAATGCCCAGAATTTGAGGAAGAAACCAGGATTGTAGGGACGCCAACCTTCCATGTTGAAGCTACAATTTCTCAACTTTCCACTAGCGGTCACCTATTCGTTGAGATGGTTCAATCAAGTGACGGCATGCATCTCGGTCATGCTGTGATGGACTTGCGATTTCATAATGGAGGTAAAGATGGGGAGGTACTCTCACCGGGCTCTACAGTGATTGCTAAAATGGAGTTCTTCGGAATGGATGTAATTGTCCCAGAGGGAGATGGGATACAGCTAATACTATCTCAGACAGGTGAGGACTACATTCCTAGCCCCATTTCAATGATGCCAGTTTCAGTAAGCATGGGAGTAGGAAGCATACTGAGCCTTTCTTCAGTTGTTAGAGACTGCAATCAACTGTTTTTACCGCCCATGCAATCAGAATATCCGTTTTGCATCCTTGAAATCGACTGAATTACAAGTCCCTAACCTTGATGCTACATTCCCCTACCGTCAATTCCGTGGCACGCCATAATTCAAGTCCAAATGTACCGGTTCCTGACAGGATAATTCTACATCTCTGGGAGCAGGACTTCCAAGCAGACCACTTCATTGTCACCTCAGATGTAACTCGCTCTGGGATAGCAGAATCCTGCGCTTTGCATCCTCCAAATGTCTCCCGAGCAATGAGGAAACTAAACTCACAGGGACTTATTTCGCAACATAGCAGACCAGTAAGAGGAGACAACCGAAGACAGAAGACTTGGCAACTTACCGATGAAGGGAGGGAAACCGCAAGAGAGAAGATTTCAGAACTTCGTTCCATTTTAGTTCTGATTAGATCGAAAGAGGGAGAGGTACTAGAAATACGAGCAGATGAGGCTGCGAACAAACTCCGAGCTGGCCTAAGCCTGTTGCAGATTTTGATGCATGCACAACATGAGGGAGTACTAAATTTCGGGGATATCCGTTTTGGAGCCCTCGTTGCCGGAGGCACTATAGAACCAAAACCAGGCTCGATTTCGCTCCTCACTGGTGCTCATTCAACATACAATACCACTCCACCAAAGACCCGCACAGTACACGGAAGAAAGGAAGAAATCACAGGTCTTGATAACTGGTATCAGTCAGGAAAACCACTCCTAGCTCTTTCTGGGATAGCCGGGTGTGGTAAGACCACTCTAGTCTCCCACTGGATTTCAGAGTTAATGGCCAACTCAAGCGAATTAAATACGATGTACTATCCATGTCAACCTTGGGACTCCTCCTTGGGTATTGCAACCAGTCTCCTACATCGAATAGGTATCAGAGATGAATCCGAAGATCCGTACAACGTCCTAGATACCCTCCCCTACAAGCCAGCAGCTAGATTGGAAATCGACTCCTTCAGACGCCGTCTAACTGCTCACCTTCTAGATGAAGACTCATTGATTGAACATAATCAAGGAATCCGAACCATCGTAATTCTAGATGATGTTCACAATATTGGTAGCCAAGGAGACCATCTCTTCGGGGCACTTCTCCAAATAGCCGAAAATACCAATCTGAGACTATTGATGATCTCCCGGACGAATTTGGCATTCTACGATCGTAGATATGTTCATACCTTGGATAAGGTATCAGAAATGGCCTTATCAGGCTTGAAAAAAGAGGAGATAGAATCATGGATAGAACAAATCAACATACCCGAGAACGTTCATGCTTCTGAGATCCATAGAGTGACAGGAGGGCATCCACTAGCCGTAGAATTACTCGAATTGTACGGGCAGACAATGCACAAAGACTGGCTCAGATTCTTGGATGAAGAGATTCTCAATGTGCTTCCAAAGCCACATAGGGAAGTCCTATCCATTTTGGCTACCTCTGATAGGCCAGTACCATGGGAAAAACTTGCCAAGGCCGCTAGAGTAGATGGAAACCCTCCCGAACAACTAATCGAGAGGGGTTTGATGTTAGAATTAGAAGAGGGAATGTGGTTACACGAAGCTCTACGAGCTAGGCTATTGAGAGAAGTTGGAAAGCCCTTCCAAGAAAGATTGAACAGACTGAACAGAGATGAGAACTAGGAACTCATATGCCTGTCTAGCCACGAGTCCATACTTTGCTTTGGCACTGCACCAGTCATCCTGTCGACTACCTCTCCGTTTCTAAAAAGAATCAAGGCTGGTATCCCTCTAATTCCAAATCTTCCGGAAGTAAGTGGATTAACATCAGTATTCACCTTTGCAATAGTAATCTCTCTCTCATCTGCAATTTGTGATAGAACTGGACCCACCATCCTACAGGGTCCACACCATGGAGCCCAGAAATCTGCAAGCACCCACTCGTCACTCTTTGTCATCACGTCAAAGTCTGCATCACCAGTATCAACAACCTTGCCCATTGTAATACCTAATCAATTGCATCCTATCAACATGTGTGTTGGAGTTGAGACATTCTTAGAAGGTATTGAGAACCATCCCCCCTTCCCCTTTGACAGGAAATATGCAGATTACACCCAGTATACTTACTGCAGACTTCTGCAGATTAGGCGAAACCCTGGATGAAGCCATAGAAGCTGGAATAGATTGGTTACACATGGACGTAATGGATGGCAATTGGGTCGTAAACAGGACAATCACGTTTGGACCAGCACTAATCAGGTCAGTAAGGGAAAGAGTGGGACCGGACGTTTTCATCGACTGTCATCTGATGATCAACAATGCAGAGGAGACATGGGAGCAATATGCAGATGCAGGAGTGAACATGGTAATAGCTCATATTGAGGCTGTAGAAGACTTTCCGGGGTTAATCTCAACTCTCCACAATTCCAGTATCCTATCCGGTTGTGTTCTAAACCCAGATACTCCTGTAGAGGACGCCCTGCCTATCCTGAAAGATTTAGACCTAGTCCTAGTCATGTCAGTAGTCCCGGGAAAGGGAGGTCAGTCTTTCATCCCAGAAGTAGAGGAAAAGGTAAGGATGCTACGCAGAGAAATAGATATGCAGATTGAAAATGGCGGAAGAAAAACGAAACTCATGATCGACGGCGGGATCAAGTATCATAATGCGAAACTGGTAGCAGACTGGGGAGTCGATGTCGCAGTGGTCGGTTCAGGACTGATTAACAATAAGGGAACCATATCTGAGAATTTAGAATCAATAACCAGAGGTATGGAAACTTAGTTTAATATCGGAACGCCTCCTATCAGGGTCATGGTAACCACCGATTGGATGACGAAGGAGATTCTCAAGATTGTTCCGGACGCCGAGGTAGAAGTATCCGATTTACACGGAACAGGCGACCACTTCCATGTCAGAGTTATTTCCCAGAGCTTTGAGGGTGTGATGCCTCTTCAAAGACAGAAGCCAATTCTCAACCATTTCAAGCCATTTATCTCCGACAATACTGTGCATGCCCTGGATCTAAAATGTATGACACCAAAACAAGCACAGAAGAATTCTAAGACAGCTTTTGACCCACATGGTCAAGAGACAGAGTTCTTTGGGGTACATATCAGAAGACCAAAGATGGAGTGATTGAAATGAGTTTTGACTGGACACCCGAAGAGCTGCAAAAAGTTGTTGATGAGAATAAAATTGTGATTTTTATGAAGGGCACACCCGACCAACCACAATGTGGATTCTCAGCACGAGGGGCCCAAGTCATCAGCATGGTTGCAAATGAACTTGGGATGGAGACATTTGCTAGTGTCAACGTCCTTTCGGACCCTAGAGCAAGACCAGCTCTGAAGGAGTGGTCAGATTTCCCCACCATTCCTCAAGTTTTCATCAATGGAGAATTGATCGGAGGGTCCGATATCGCCCTGGAGATGTATGAATCAGGAGATCTTCAGAACATGCTCAACGACACAAGTAATCCATCAGAGTGAGGGGGGCCGATGAAGGCGCCGGCAGATGACCGGCGCATTATGCTGATAGCCCTTGGAGGCGCTTCGCTTCTCTCGTTTGCACCACTGCTTTACATACAATCCGAAACAACTCCGATTACCGGGGCCTTCTTCAGAATGGTTTACGCAATCCCAATACTATTCATCCTAGTTTGGTATTTGGATAGGGAAGACAAGAGATCATTGAACAAGAGGATGCTCACCTTTGCTGCTGGAATCCTTCTGGCCATTGACTTTGCAGGATATCACAGTGCCATTGACTACATTGGAAGTGGAATAGCAACATTAATCGGAAACTCTCAGGTAATAATTGTCACATTAGTTAGTTGGTGGCTATTCGGTGAGAGGCCAAATCGGATGATACTGCTGGCATTGCCGATGGTAATGGTTGGACTAGTTTTCATATCTGGTATCTGGGATGATGAACCATATGGGGAAGATCCTTTGAAGGGAGTCATAGGAGGTATCATCGCAGCAATCTTCTACTCTTCTTTCCTGATTCTGTACAGGTACTCAAATAGAATCCAAGCCCCCTCCACCAATCTCCAATTCGATGCTACCATTGGAGCAGCAATCGGGCTTCTTCTGGTTGGAATCACTCCCTTGGAAAGTTTGGACATCGAACCAATAGACTTCACAATGAACTGGCCTGGTCACGGGTGGCTATTCCTATTAGCCATATCATGCCAAGTAATTGGGTGGATTGCGATTACATTCGCCCTCCCTCGCCTTCCAGCTGCACATACCTCCTTCGCGGTTCTATTACAACCGGTTCTCACAATAGTCTGGGGTGTAATCCTTCTTTCTGAGCAGCCCTCGTTGCAACAGATATTTGGGATGACCCTCATTTTCTCAGCTATCATCGCTGTGACATTGTTTGGGGGGTCTCAAACCGGGAAAGATAATATCGATTAGAAATTGTACATTCCCTTCCAATCTTAAGCAGTCCGCTAACCGACCAAAAGGTGTACAGGAGAGAGATAAATGCGAGGGGATGGGATGCACTCAGCGAGAACCTTTCTTCCTGTACGGTTATTGCAGGCAGAAGGCAATAGTTAATCGTTGTGAGGAAAGGGGGAAAATCTGGACAGAATTTTAGAAAAAATATCAATTTACTCCACTGTCAGAATCTCTGGACCACCCTCTGTGACGTATACTGTATGCTCGAATTGCCCCACAACTCCATTATCGACATCTCTGAGTGCGCTGTAGACCTCTAGGAACCTAATCGATGTCAACTTCTTGATTAGAGCCCTCCATTTCCTTCTCAGGGACTCTTCGTCCTCCTCTGGGAAGGGTTTGCTAAGCAGAGGGAACGCCCATCTCTCTGCGAAAGGTAGAGTGTTGTACCTCTCTTCGATATATCTTGCCATAGTAGCGCCCAGTGGTTTCAATTTACCCTTGGATAGGGCCTTCCTAATCTTCACATCTCCGGTCACTCTCAGGATATTGGATGAATCAGATGGAGGGACATTCTCAATCATCCCACTATTTCCTGTGGTATTGAATGGCTCAACCGCATATACTCCTCCTGCCTCAACCACCCCTTTGTAGCCAGGATTGTTTGGACCGCATGCGAACATAGGTATTGAAACCCCAGAGTGTAGATTCCATCTTTCCATCTTGTGACCGCTCAGATTCCTGATTGGTTCAAAACCAGCATCTATCGATGCTTGTTGTGCCGCCTCTCCGACCACATGCCATGGAGTTCCCGGGTGCATTTTTTCGATAGCTGCATCTCGTGCCTCTCTCGCTGCTCTGATCTGCTCAGTATGCTCTCCCCCATTACCCACTTCTACTGTGAGAGCATTGTCTCCCAGGGCCCCTTTGATGTGGACGCCAACATCCAGCTTGACCAAGTCCCCTTTTTCGAAGATCATCTCGCCCTCGAAACCCTCAGGAGGAGTCAGCTCTGTGTTGGAAGTGTAATGTGCGGCCATATCGTTAACAGATATAGTAACAGGGAATGCGGCCTTACCTCCGTGCCTTCTGATGAACCTCTCTGCTGAATCTATTACTTCTGACCACTCCTTTCCTTCTACAATCTCTCCCTTTATTCCTTCAAGGGTCCTTCTGGCTACGTGACCAGCATCTCGCCATTGTTTCAGATCCTGTTCTTCCACCATGACAAAACCTCCTCTGAACTTACCTTACCTTCTCTGATCACTTCAATACTCAACGACTCAGGTGATTCGCAGACCGTATGCCATGCTATCAAAGTACTGGGTGGTCCTCCATCACAGACGCCATCGACGCCTACAATTGATTCCTCGGTCCTTCGAAGAGACTCTGCGGCTTCTACACAATCTAACAACGGCTCCTGTCCAGAAATATTTGCACTCGTTGCTGTAAGCGGACCCGTTCTAGTAAGCAACTCCTTGGCCGTTCTGTTCGATACCACTCTAACGGCTACCTTTTTCCCTCCAAGTCTGGAATCCAACTCATTTTTTGCTCTAAGTATAACAGTCAGAGATCCTTCTGGAAACATATCGAGAATTTCGTTTACGTCATCGGGAACATGAACTATCTCATTAGCCTGACTCAGACTCACAACACCGAGGCTCACAGGAGCTCGATTATTTCTTCCCTTTATGGCGTAAAGTCTGTCTAAAGCATTAGAATCTGGGATACAACCTAGTGCAGGTAGGGTAGACGTAGGATAAACGATACAACCTCCTGAAAGAACCCATTCGATGGCTTCTTCCAAGTCTACACCTACCTGATATTCTTCCTACTCGCTGGAGGAAGCGACTCAGAATGTGCGACGATTGTACCCACACTTAGATCGAGATTTGATTGATGGGTATGCCTCTGGGAAATTCTCGCTAATTCGTAAACACCGAAGTATAGGTTCACGACTGGAATTAGGTAGAGTAACTTCGCAAAGGCCCTCTTATCCCAAATATTGCTTTCCACTTTACTCCCATCTTCCATAACGATGGCAATTCCCAGGACTTTTTGACCAAGAGACCTAGAGAATGCCAAACCCGTTAATCTCCAGTACAGCCAGTGAGTGGTGAGAAAAATAACAGCGAAGGCAACAGCATAATGGAAATCCGAGGAAACCCACAGGGAGACGTTCAATGCGTTTGCAATCATCCCCCTTGTAGCCAAATTTAGAATCGAGACAACGATAACTACGTCAATCACGAAGGCTACAAGCCTCTTTGCTCCGGAGGAGAGGATTGTACCATCCGGAACAGACCAGTGTCCCTGTTCTTGGGAAACAATGGCCTTGGCTAGAGTCCCCCCTCCATGTATGGAGATTGGGGAGTCATGATCGCCCATTGTCACGCCTCACGCTGTACCCAAGAGATGCCATGCCTCAAGTTTGCTACTCCTGATGTGATCAATCCAAGCTCTCCAATTATGGTCATGTCTGAGAGTTTCCGGGTTACCGACCACTATGAGACCTCTCCTAGATCTGGTTAGTGCTACGTTCAATCTCCTACCATCCGAAAGGAAACCTACATTCCCATCGGGGTTAGATCTTACACTGGAGAAGATTATCACGTCCTTCTCTCTTCCTTGATACCCATCCACCGTCCTGACCTCAACATCCTGCATTGACTCCGGAATCATATCCCTTATCGCCCGTACTTGGCCAGCATATGGGGTAACTATTCCTATGCTCGAGAATTCTAGCCCACCCTCTTCGATTAGCCCCATTAATATCTTCACAACCCATGAAGCTTCCAGAGAATTCTCCTTCGAGGCTCCGTCTGGAGATAGTAACTCCTCACCCTCGACAGGTAGGAATGCTAGAGGAGCATCCCAATCAGGCCAGAGCATACCTGCAGGAGCCTCTCTATCCGACTTATCCACCCCGTCCTCGAGTTTCCCATCATAGAATCTATTGTTCGGAAAATCAGAAATTGAAGGATGCATTCTGTATTGGGTGGTAAGCATGAGCGGAGCGATACCCATCTCAACTAGGCGTTCGAATAGTGACCTATCCAAACCACCTTTCTCTGCTCGACGTGAAATAACGGTTGGGGGTAGTTGTCTATGGTCTCCGACTAGAACAATCTGTCTAGATCCCTTAACCAGGGGAACCAATGATGCTGGTTCCGTCGCCTGAGTTGCCTCGTCGATAAGAACCCTAGAAAAACTCCTTCCGTCGAGTAGATCGTGTCCGGAACCTATGCATGTACAACACAGAACTTGGGCCCTATCCAGAATATCATCCCTAATCTGTCTTTCAAGCCTCCTTACCTCCTTCCACCCTCGACTCAAGTCCCTATGTGCAAGTCCTTTCTCCTTCCCTCCTCGCATCCCCTTTATCCTACGGGATAGCTTTTCATTCCTCTCAATCTCCTCGATCAAGTCCCTGTTAAGCTCGTGACTCTCCATCCTAGCATCCATTGTGGCTTCTCTCAGGCTCTCTCTAACCTTCACTGGTTGTCCTAGTCTTACAGTCCTGATTCCTCTTTCCAGCAGGCCCTCTAGTAGGTTATCGACAGCAACATTAGAATCTGCGACAGCTAGGACGGTACCAGTATCTTGAATCGCCCAGTTCTCCAATATTCTTACCGCAGTGTGTGTCTTTCCCGTACCCGGAGGACCCTGAATCAAAGTCAACCTCCTACTGATCCCCATCCTGGCAGCCTCCCTCTGGGACTCGTTCAGGTCATTAGGAAGTGGAACCCTAACCTCCTTTGCCCCTTTCATCTCTGGAATTAGGGAAGCGGTAGCTTCTGGATCGTGTACAAGACCAAGTAGAAGCTCCCTTAGTGGGGCACCTCCACCCTCTTCGAAAATCGAATTCAACGCATCTCTCATTCTGTCGAATGCAACTCGGTTGGCTCCTCTGTCAATTCTCCACGTTCCTTTTCTAAGTCCCTTTGGAGCCTCGGGTAGCACCACTCTAATCGAGTCTCTGCTTCTATTGCTGACTACTGCCTCTATGGGTTTCTCAGTCAACGGATTGCTCCTACTGAGCATGATGATGTCACCCTGCCTGAATCTATGAGAGCCCAGACCCCTCCCAGCTCCTCTTCGAAATCTTACCACTCGTTGGCCGAATAACCAGCCATCAGTCTTAGCGCTCAAACCAAAAAGAGCAATTCCATGAGCCTCGAGCTTCTTATCCGCCCAATTCCTCAATCTCTCCTCAGTTATTGCTAACTCGTCTTCTAATTCCCATCTGATGAGACGAAGATAGGCTTCATGGTGGTCTTGGCTCCTCTTGAAGCGACTCTCGATATACTTCTCAGAACCTGCCACGCCTTACCGGTACCTCCAGCCCCTATCACGGTTACTTGATGAGCCTCTGACTCAATAATCAATCCATTTCCAGTGAGAATTAAACGCTCGAAGTATTCGAGACAAGCATCCAGGAGGGACGGGACTGGTGTTCGACAGATTCAAGTCATGGAGTAATTCAAATTCTAAGGGCCTAGTTTGCCCATCTTGTCAACATTCTAACCAAGAGGGTACAAGGGTTTGTACAAGATGTTACTATCAAATCGATCGACCTTCTTTCCAGCAGAATTCCGGACTAGAAGAGGATGAATCTACAGATCTACTAGACCAACTTATGTCCGAGATTGAACATGAGGAGGAGGAGGAAATCACGCCCCCTTCATTCGCATTAGATGACTTAACAGTCGAAGTATCACAATACGGGGATGGAGAAGAAATCGTACTCGATAGAAAGCCAGACTTCGACTCAGTGGCCCCTTCAGAGGCAGATGTCGATGAGGAATACGAACTGACTGCAGATGACATCCCCCAATTTGTCCAGAAGTTTGAGGTTCCGAAGGATTTACCAGAAGAAGAGGAAATTATCGAGCAGAGACAAATCGAATTAATTCAACCAAACTCTGAAACACCAAGGTTCGTACAGCCTTCACCTCCGAGTGAATTAATCGATGCAGAGGAGAGTGGTGTGTCGCTTCCTAATCAACCACAATTGGAGTCCGCAGACTTTGATGGAGATGGAAGGATTGACGAATTTGAAGCGGCATTCTCCACAGAGTCCCCAGGATTGGACAACTCTCCGCAAATACCTTCTGCTCCTTCATTCTCGATTCCCAAAATCACCTCTCTTCCCATACAAGAGGAAAGAGTCGCACCCTCACCAGAAACAATACCAAAGTTGCCCTCGGCTCCAGTCATCCCTCCACAAGAAACTCCTCCAGACTCAAATGAGCACTCTGAAGAGCCCCCTTCTTTTTGGCCTTGGCAGCAACAAGAAGAATGGCCCGCTGCAGAAATAATCAAACAATTACAATCTGCAATCAGATCTGCAAAGGAGCAGAATACAGCCCAAGCCACCGTATTACTAGATGAAGTAGGTCCTCATCTGGGGAACAGGACCTCATTGGTGTATTCAGTAGGAAGGCTACTAATGTCGATTGGTAGGAATTCAGAAGCGAGGAGGATGGTGGAATCTGCGATAAAACTACATCCAGATAACCCAGACCTAGTTCGAGCAAGTGAGAAACTGATTTCATAACCTAGATGTCGACGCAGAACTGATGCGGCGGAACCCTTCCCCGAGAACGATGCAGAGACGAGCCACCTCCACTATTCGAGTGGATGAGGGGCTGGTTCTAAGACCAGCTTCAAAGTCTCACATAGCAGAGATAGTCGAAGCATTCGAGGAGACCTGGCCAGATGTGATGAGGGCAATGCCATGGATTAATCCAGATAAGGAAATAAGACCTCAGATTGAGGATTTCATCAGAGACACCGAGAGGAAGGGCAGATCGGGTCTTCTTCATCACTGGGTGATGATACGTCCATGGGATGGTTTTGTCATTGGATTAGTCGGTTTCGATAGAGTTACTAGATCTAAGAGGGCGACTTGGAATTTGGGATATTGGGTAAGGAGCTCTGAACAGAGACACGGATATGCCAGGCGAAGTATAGACTCAGTTCTAGATTGGTTGGGACAGGTCGGCAAAATGATTGTAGAAGTCAAGGTCGACCCAAAAAATACAGCCGGTTCAAAGACCGTAATTAGAACCGTTAGGAAATGGAAAGGAGAAAGATGCGTTTCGGGAGATTCACCGATCACTGTTGCTGGAATCAGGACAATGCACGAGTGCCATTTGATAGTGCTGGGGCCCGGAGCATCCCCATCATAGGCAGACAAAACCGTCGACCCATTCAAAAAACACCTCTTGACTGGAGATTCTGCCCAACAGGGCAGTGATTGCCATGCCCCCCCCCCCAGAACCCCGACAAACTCTTCCAGATACGGACCCAGAGGAGACGGATGAATGGCTGGAATCCTTGAGGACCCTAGCATCGTCACAGGGAACGTCGAGGGCGCGGCTACTCCTACAGGAGGTGATGTCAGAAGCGTCTTCCTTGGGTATCGACATTTCCCCATCTAGAACCCCGTACCTTAACTCAATTTCCGTTGAGCAACAGTCTCCATATCCTGGTAACCTAACATTGGAGAAAAAGATCCAGAATCACGTACTCTGGAATGCGGCCGCTATTGTCTCAGATGCAAATAGGAGAATTGACGGGATAGGCGGGCATATTTCCACCTACGCCTCAAGCTCGACTTTGTACGAAGTAGGATTCCAGCATGTATTCAGAGGAAAGGATTTCAATGGCATTGGAGACGCCTTGTTCATCCAGGGACACGCTAGTCCTGGAATTTATGCTCGAGCATTCCTAGAAGGAAGAATTTCCGCAGATCAGGTTTCAAAATTCAGGCAGGAGGCCTTCGTGGAGGGACTGTCTTCATACCCCCATCCACGACTAATGCCAGAATTCTGGGAGTATCCTACCGTTTCAATGGGTCTAGGGCCACTTGGTGCCGTAATGCATGCGAGATTCTGGAAGTATCTCAATCAAAGAGGAATCGCAGATACATCGGAGAGTCGGGTTTTCGCCTTCTTAGGGGACGGAGAGATGGACGAACCAGAGTCAATAGCTTCCATAGCAGTAGCCGGTAGGGAAAAGTTGGACAATCTAATCGTAGTAGTAAATTGCAATTTACAGAGGCTAGACGGTCCTGTAAGAGGGAATTCCAGCATCATCCAGGAATTAGAGGGCCTCTATCGAGGAGCGGGATGGAAAGTAATCAAGCTAATCTGGGGGTCAGGATGGGACAGAGTATTCCAAAGAGACACCAAAGGGGAGCTTCTGGAGAAGATGGAGAGTATCACTGATGGGGACTGGCAACGACTCAGCACTCTATCAATCGACGATTTCCGAGAAGAGATGTTCTCTGGAAGCGAGTCTATGAAGGCCCTAGGAACCTCAATTTCCGATTCTGAGATAGAAGGTCTAACCAGAGGGGGGCACGATCCAGTAAAGGTATATTCTGCATACAAATCAGCTATTTCTGCACAGGGTCCAGCTGTAATTTTGGCACATACAGTGAAAGGCTGGGGAATCGACTCTTTTGAGGGTAGGAACTCAACTCACCAGAAGAAGAAGATGACTATCGACGACCTGAGAGCTTACCGTGATGCTCTGGAGATTGATATCGAGGATTCCAGACTCGAAGAAAATCCCTTCATCGCACTAGAAGAAGACTCGGATGAGATCAAGTATCTGATCGAAAGAAGAACCGCACTCGGTGGGTATCTACCCTCAAGAAAACCCTTGAAAATTAACTTCGATCTTCCCGGACAAGACACATATTCAGCATTCGACCAGGGTACCCCAGAAGGTCAAGAGGTTTCTACAACCATGGCTTTCGTTCGCCTGCTAAGAAATCTGATGAAATCAGAGATAGGTCCAAGAGTCGTCCCCATCATCCCAGACGAAGGCAGAACTTTCGGAATGGATCCACTATTCAGCGAGTTTGGGATTTTCGCTTCCAGAGGCCAAAAGTACACTCCAGTAGACCATAAGATGCTCCTGAACTACAGGGAGTCGGAATCAGGGCAGGTCCTTCAGGAAGGAATTTCGGAGGCAGGAGCCATTGCCTCATGGATATCAAGTGCTACTTCGTATTCTAGTGCAAACTCTGCTACAATTCCTTTCTACACCTTCTATTCAATGTTCGGATTTCAGAGGGTAGGGGATCAGATTTGGAGTGCTGCAGACGCTCGCGCACGCGGCTTCCTGATGGGAGCGACCGCAGGGCGGACTACGCTTAACGGAGAGGGTCTACAACATCAGGATGGACACAGCCTATTGATGGCCTCGGCAGTTCCTTACTGTCGAGCGTGGGATCCTGCATATGCCTACGAGCTAGCCGCTATCATCAGACATGGAATAGATGAGATGTGGGGCGAGAATCTTGATGTCTTCCACTATGTGATGCTTTACAACGAGAATCAGCAGCAGATGCCAAAGCCACCTGGCGTGGATGAAGGCATCGTTAGAGGAGCGTACAAAATAGAAGAAGTGGGAGAGGGAAGAAAAAAGATTAGGCTACTCGGATCAGGCCCAATCCTGAGGAACGTTAGGGAAGCAGCCTCGGAACTACTCAGTGAACACGGGATATCATCGGAGGTATGGTCCGTTACCTCCTACGGGGAACTTCGCAGAGAAGGTCTTGAGCATGAAAGATCAAGACGCCTGAATCCTGAGATTTCCGAAGAACCATACGTCTCCAGATGTTTTGGAGACGAAACGCCCACAGTCGCTACTTCTGACTACATCTGCTCCATCCCTGAGATGATTCAGAGATGGATAGGGGGCAGATACATTGTACTCGGAACAGACGGGTTCGGAAGATCAGACACACGAGAAGCCCTTCGTTCGTTTTTCGAAATAGATACAAACAGCATTGTTGTTGCATCGATTTCGGCATTGGAGCAAGAAGGGGAATTGCCTTCTGGCACGGTAGAGAAAGAATTGGAAAAGAGAAATCTAAACAAAGAGAGAATAGACAAGACAGAGTGATTAAATTGGGTAGAGTCTCAAACGCTTTCAGATTCACGTTTAGATGGGTTCCGTGGGTCATCACAGGAGCTTCCATAGCCTATCGTAGACTCCCCGATAAATCTCAGAATGAAATCAGAGAAGTAGCAAAGGAGCCACGTAAGTGGGGGGAGGGATTGGAGAAGGCTTGGGATGCTTCGAGAATAGGGGCTGAGCATTTCCAAAAGACCTCAGGAACATTGGCCAACATACTGATAGGGAGAAGGGTCAGTAGAAAGGAGAGAATTCAGGCTAGAGACGACTTGGCTGCTTTGAGTTTAGTAGTGCCTCCTTTGAGAGTTTTCATGATTCCAGGAAGTCAGATTCTGCTGGGGATAATGGCACGAGTCACTCCTTGGCGACTAGTTCCTGATGCTTGGATTCCTCTGAATGCTCTGAAGAAGATCAGGGAGGAAGAAACACCTTCTTTGGATCAAGAAAGCACCCAAGTTCGAAGGATGCTAGGAAGATAACTCATTCAATCATAGTAATATTCGAAAGGAAGTAGTTATGCTTCAGCGCATCTTCTAAACTAATCCAGTCTGGCACCTCGCCCTTGAAATTATCATATCTATGTCCTGGAATCAATCTCCAATCCTTAGGCAGACTACTGAGAATCTGCTTGGCTCTAATCAAGCTCCTCTGCTGTGCTTGGGGATCTCCCCCGGGAAGATCCACCCTCCCAGCACTCCTGACGAAGAGAAGATCACCAGCATGGTAAACTCCATGCCCGTGGAAAGTTACGTGACCAGGTGCATGTCCGGGTGAGTGAGTAATAGTAATCTCAATAGATCCTGCAGACCAATCTACGCTTTCCCCGGGTTCACAATCCCAAGTATTGGTGAAGTCCACCTTTCTGAATACAATATTCCCCAATAGGCTAGGCACTCTTGCATCTTCATGCCCCCAGACCTCAAGATCTGGAAATCTATCGATCATTCCTGGAAATCCTGCTGCATGGTCTCGATGAGTATGCGTATACAGGAGGTGCGTAGGTCGGAGCCCTTCTTTTTCTAACTTAGAACACCACTTCCCGGCGTCGAATGGATCAACGATTGCGACAATTTCATTGGCTCGGTCAACGAAGGCAGTATTCATGTTCATCAGGTTGCCCATTTGGGTTACCCAGACCTCTACTCCATCTTCCCAAATCGAAGTATGAAACTCTCCCTCGGACAGCATGAACCTTGCGAGTAAGACATAGGACAAAGTCGTAATGCATATACAAGCGATACTAAGCGCTAAGTTCGAGCAAATGCCATACGACGCCCAAGAGATCGAATCCAGATGGCAGAACAAATGGTCCAAAGACAGAGTATTCGAGGCCGAGATTGATGACTCTAAACCCAAGTTCTACTGCCTTGAGATGTTCCCATATCCATCTGGGCACATGCATATGGGCCATGTCAGGAACTACTCTATCGGCGATGCGATGGCACGCTTCCAGAGATTAATGGGAAAGAACGTACTCTATCCGATGGGGTATGACTCATTCGGAATGCCAGCGGAGAATGCCGCTAAGAGAGAAGGCGGGCATCCTCATGATGTCACACATAGCAACATCTCTAGCATTCGTTCCGACCAAGAAAGGATGGGCTACTCATACGATTGGAGGAGACTCTTGGCGACATCGGATGTGGATTACTACCGTTGGAACCAGGAGATGTTCCTAATACTCAATGAGAGGGGTCTGGTTGAGCGGAAGTCGGCTCCGGTAAACTGGTGCATTGACTGTGATACCGTTCTGGCTAACGAGCAGGTAAGAAACAATAGATGCTGGAGATGCGGATTGGAAGTAGTCCAGAGAGACATGGCACAGTGGTTCGTAAGGATGACTGAGTACTCCGACGAGCTGCTCGATGAACTCGATAATATCTCGTTCCCCGAGAATGTTAAGGCTATGCAGAGGAACTGGATTGGGCGCTCCAATGGAGCCCATATCGACTTCCGAGTAGCCGACTCTTCATCAGTAATTGGAGTGTTTACCACCAGGCCTGACACCATTTTCGGAGTCACTTTCCTCACTTTGTCACCAGAGCATCCTTTGTGTGAAGAATTGTGTTCAGGTAGTGAGTGGGAAGAAGGATGGAGAGCCCTCAAAGAAGAATGCTCACGAATGTCTGAGTTCGAGAGAGTAAACATGCTGAAGGAGAAGAAGGGTGTCTTCCTAGGGAGGCATGCAATCAATCCACTGAATAATGAGAGGGTTCCAATATACGCAGGTAATTTCGTGGTCTCTACCTATGGAACGGGCGCGGTTATGGCAGTCCCGGGGCACGATCAAAGAGACTTCGATTTCGCAACTGAGTACGATCTCGAGATAAGGAGGGTACTCGAAGAAAACCGCTCTGGCGACATTAACGAACCAATGAATAGGGCATTCGAAGGATACGGCCCAATGGTCAACTCTCCAGTAGACGGTTTTGACGGACTCTCCGGAGATCGAGCAAAGAATGCCGTAATTTCCGCTCTAGAAGAGAAGCAAGCAGGACATGGCAAAGTTGAGTATCGTCTAAAGGATTGGCTACTGAGCAGACAGAGGTTCTGGGGGACTCCTATACCGATGATTCATTGCAAAACATGCGGAATTGTCCCTGTACCTCGGGAAGATCTTCCGGTTGAGCTACCCCTAGACGTAGTGTTCACCGAAGACCAAAGTGGCAATCCTCTCGAGTCGCATCATAGCTTTGTGCATACCATTTGTCCTAAATGCGGAAGTGAGGCAAGGCGAGAGACCGATACAATGGACACGTTCTACGACTCATCATGGTATTTCATGAGATTTTGCGATGCGAACAACGACGATTCCCCGTTCAATCGCTCGTCTGTAGATTACTGGATGGATGGCGGAGTTGACCTGTACATAGGGGGGATAGAACACGCTGTCATGCATCTACTCTATGCTAGATTCTTCACAAAATTCACCAGAGATGCTGGGATGAACGAGGTCGGTGAACCATTCGGAAGGTTGGTCTGTCAGGGCATGCTCAATGCTCCTGCCCCGTACTGCATCGATTGCAATTCTGAGTACCATGTTGACTACTTCGAATCCGCTTGTCCGACCTGCGGAAAAAAACTTTCCAGCAGATCAGCAAAAATGAGTAAATCTCTTGGAAACACCGTTAGCCCCGAAGAGATGATCTCCAGATTCGGAGCGGATACGGTAAGGCTGTTCATTCTATTTGGCGCTAATCCTGAGGCAGGAATGGACTGGTCTGATAGCGCGTTGGAAGCTAACCATCGCCAAATCAATTCTCTTTTCGACGCCATAGATGAAGCATTGGCACTATCGGATGCTCCTTCGAAAATTGATGGATGGCTGTTATCGAGAATGAGAGCGAGTCAGAATAAATGGATCGAAGCAATGTCCGATGTCAGTCTGAGGGAGGGGGTGATGATAAGCCACTTCGAAATGCTATCGGATTGGAGTTGGTACCTCCGGAGAGGGGGTCTAGATAGAACCACTGCGATGAAATTCTTAGAGGGATGGATTCCAATGCTCGCCCCCGCAACACCTCACATTGCAGAGGAATTCTGGAATAAGTTCGGCGGTAAAGACCTCCTTGCAGCACTTGAGATTCCTATTCTCAGCATCGAATCAGATGACTTGCACAACTTGGCAGAAGAGGAATACGTGAAGAACATCATATCCAGTGCGAGGAATCTCAGGACTCTGGCAGAGAGACACTCCAAGAAACCGATTTCCAGAGTAGTCATACAGACGTCTCCAATTTGGAAATCGGATTTAGCCTCGGAGGCTATCAAACTTCATTCCTCTGAGTTTGACTTCAAAGCAAACGGTCAGGAGCATGTCAAATCTCTGGAAATATTCAATGAAGAGTCAACAAGGGGGGAGGTTTTTCAAACGTGGAACTCAATTATAGTTGGAGGAAAGAAAACTAGAGGGAAAATCTACACTTGGTCAGATAGTTCCAGATATCTACTATTAGAGGGAATCGATGAACTAGGTATCATCTCTGCTAACTCAGATTTCATTGCATCAGCCCTAGGAGTCGAGGATGTCGAAGCATACAGGGTAGGAGACGGAGAAGACGTAGGGGAGAAGGCAAGAATTTCCTTCCCGTTAGAACCCGGAATTGCTTTTTTGTAGGTGAATCATGGCTGCAAAATCTACTACCACCGTCCTCTTCGATGACCAATGCGGTAAATGTACCAGATGGGCAAATTTCATCCAGAAAAGAGACCCGAAATCGAGAGTAAACTTAGTGGGCCAGAACAGCAAACAAGGAAAGGAGATTTTACTAGACATCCCAAAAGAAATGGAGGGACTGGATTCTATTTTCCTGATTTCTAATGACGGGAGATGGTTCCCCAAGAGCGCTGCAATTTGGAGAGTATGCAGAAAATTGGCATTTCCATGGTCTTTGGCATCAACAATGTTTCTCGTACCTTGGCCAATTCGGGACTTCTTCTACGATGCTTATGCAAGAATGAGAAAGTAGTCTCTGACAGGTGGGTTCATGGGGCTCCAACATCTGGAGGTATTATTGAGTGAAGACGGGAGTGCCAAGCGGCGTCGAGGACGTCGGGGCCGCCGCCGAAGACCAAGGAAGGGGAACAAACCCCCCATGGATAAGGGCAGGGGCGCCAAAACAGAGGACATCGAAAGAGCACTGTCCAGGTTTGACCTAGACCCCAGACCGATGGGAATACCAGCAGAAATTGATCCACCCCCTAGGAAGAAAGAAATCAGATGGAACACGAACGCGGTTTCTAGGGAGGTACAGAATAGAGCAGGGAAGATTGCCTGTATCCCGGGCGAATTCGGTTTTCTTCCGGAGGAAAGAGTCCAAGAAATTGCTTCGGATCTGGATGGTCTACCAATCTCATTGGAACAGGCCCTATCCCTCAGAGCGGCATTAAATCAGGAGAAGAGCGTTTACTCTCACTCAAAATTGATGCGTAGGTCGAATGAGCTCAGCAGGAGGTATGATTCAGGAGAAAGCGTGATTACTCTCTCTAAGAGGTTCGATGCACCACCAGTAAACACATTCAGGGCTATACTAACCGGACGAGGGTGGACCAAGACCAGGATTAAGGACACATTAAACAAGAATCCCTCCAAATTAAACCAGAGAGACAGGGAGCAATTCGAACTCGCTGAGTCAGTTGACCGAGTTAGCTCGGTCAACCAGACCGAGACTCAGAGTGCAGCCGAGGTTTTCGAAGAGATACTGTGTGACCACTTCTCCTCTTTGGGGATAAGGTTCAGACGTCAAGAGGAACTACTCAGGGAACAGACAAAAGAGGAAGGTAGAGCGATTATTACTCCAGACCTACTTCTGATAGATGATGTCAGAATAAATGGGATTCCATGTGCCTGGATAGACGCTAAGCACTTCTTCGGGGCCGATCTAAAGTTTCCAAAGAAGAAAACCCAGAAGCAGGTAGACAGATATGTAGCCGAGTATGGCCATGGAGCCCTAGTTTATCGACATGGCTTCTGCGATGGACTGAGGCTAAGAGGGGCGATCAAGCTCGACTCCAGTCCTTTAGATCTAAAGCCACTGGAGGATTTCCATGAGAACTCTAAGTCTTAGCCTCTATCGTAATTCCCCTACTCTACTGGAGAATGAAGAGAGTCCGTACTCCTCCAATTCCTCAGAAATCTTGTAGATCCAATCTTCTTGTCCATCTGGATTTTTTGGTACAATTACGACACTCTCGCCCAACATACAAAGCATAACACACAAGCTTTCAGAGAATTCTGAACTGTCAATCGCTTTTTTTACAAACTCGATAATTTCCGACCTAGATGCATCCTTCTCAAGACCGCTTTCAGATGAGAATTTCAGTGATTCCTCAATAAGCTCCGACCACCTTTGCTTGTTCCATTCCCCTTTAGCGATTCTCTCCATCGCATGTTCCCCTGCCAGGCAAATCTTACTTCTCCAATCTTCATTATCGATGTAACTTGAGGTGTGCCTTCCCGTCTTCTCTTTCCAAGAAATTAGAACCGGTATTTCTAGAGACCAACCCTGGGATACTCCTGGTCCATTACCTAAAAGAGATCCAGAAAATGGGGATCCGGCAGCAATTCTTCTCTCCACTCCTCCCGAGGAAAGAGCAGTCGTGTCACCCAATCCGCTGGATCGCTTTCTTTCGACAATATGGGCAACGAGAAAAGATCTCCTCACACACTCTTCGTGGGGGATTCCGATTGCTCTCTGAATAGCCATCGATGATGCCACTGCACCCGAGGCCGACATTCCGAAACCTTGAGATGTCGGCAAGGACATTATGATGTCCAGCTCCCAATCAAAATCTCCTATCTCAGGAATCTGCTCCACTAACTCCGACAGCACGTCTTGATACATTCTTGAGTCATGTTCCCCATTCTTGAATCTGACAGTCAACTTTCCGGAGCCATTGTCTCCTTTCGCTATTGCCTCTACTCCGTCTTTGAGGCAAATACCCGCACCTCTGCTTCCTTGATACACCGGATCTTCACTAGAATCATCGATCGTAAAAAGAAGAGTGATGTGCGCCCCGCATTGGCCCCTGCCCAGAACTATAGACATGATAATTCACCCAGCAAGATGGTATTGAATCATTGTAATTCACAGAGAATTTGAAAGGTCATTCTCAAGAGATACAAACCTTCCTGTAAGTTCCTCGATTGCTTTCATGAAAGCAGTTTTTGGACTCATTGAACCATCTGTCTCAAACGAAAGAATAAATTCTCCTGAGACCTCTTCGAGGGAAATTGCATCTTTGAATGTCCTTGATTCCTCTGTCCCCTCTCCTACGTGATTCAACTCATCAGAAAGAATGGCGACCTTGTCAACATCTTCCAACCTTCCATCCTTGTTGAAATCCTTGGCTGAGATTTCTAGGTCCATGTCCCAGAGAATCTTTGCCTTGGTTTTGTTGTTCAGTACCCCAACCCTTCTGGGGTGGAAAGTAACACCACACACTGGGGACCACTTTGTATGATCCCTTCCTCGACCCATGATGGCAGTCGCATAGAATTCTATCATTTGCCCCTTCATTAGCTTGGTAATTGGTATGCTCTTGAACTCGTCTGGAATCTCAAGAGCTTCCTCTCCAAGATACTTCATGTCGCCTGCAGTGACCCAACGTCCTTCCTCAGTTCCGAAGACCACACAAGTGTAAATCATCTGGCATTCTAAGCAGCCCCTGTCAGCCTCAACAAGATCCTTGCAATTAGGGCACTCATCTTGGAAGTAGAACTTGTCATGCACGGTAGGAATAGGAATCATAGCAAGTCTCTGAGCGACCATTTCGTCAGGAATGGGTCCGGTAGTCTCCCATATCTCCTCATCTTGCTCCTTTGTACCAAGCTGGAATCTAACGCTGTCAATAGCCATCTTTGGAGTATCTGAGATTAGTGACCTCCTGAGCGCATTAGCGAAGCTCCTGTCCGTCTTGGATAGAAGTACCTGTATCTTGTTGTCCTCTTCTTTCAGTATCTCGGTCTTTACCATTTTTATCACTCCAATTCAAACTCTTCTGCCTCTCCTTCCACCCTTGCTCTTGGTTCCATCAGTTGGCATTGGAGTCACGTCCTCAATCCTCGTAATCCTGACACCGGCACGAGTAAGCGCTCTAATGGCGGCGGTTGCTCCGGGAGCGCTGTTAGATCGATTGCCCCCTGCTCCTCTGTATTTCACAATAACTTGATCAAAATCCTTCTCAGCTAGCATTTCGGCAATTTTCTCAGCAGCCCTTGTAGCAGCAAACTGCCCACCAGAGTCGCTTCCACCCTTAGTCACCATTCCTCCTGAGACCTTGCAGACCGTCTCTGAACCAGTAAGATCGGTAGCAGTAATCAGAACATTGTTGAAAGTACTGTAGATATGCAGAATAGCTTTGTGACCCATCATGACTCCTCCTCTTCAGCGGAATCTTCTTCCAATTCCTCTTCATCGTCTTCTTGGTACCTGAGAGTCTCCAACTCCTTCCTGAATGGATGTTCGGGGTCAATGAAGGGAGAGTTCTCGCTATATTGTAGCCAATCCTCTTCCTCCTTCAGAACATGATACCCTGGAACAGTCATCCTCTGGTCACCGATGCAGATATGTCCGTGTACGATTAGGTTCCTAGCAGCCCTCATAGACGGGGCCAATCCCTTGTAGTATACTACTGACTGCAACCTCCTTGATAGCATGTGTTCAACGTTAATCTCGAGAACGTCTCCAACGTCTGCGCCGGTTTGTAGGAGCCCTTTCTTAGTTAGCGAGTTCAGCAACTGCTCTTTCTCCTTGGCATAGTGGCCTTCGGTTGAGTCGACCCTTCCTATCAATTTCATCGCCTGATTCCGGTGTCTTCGAAGTGCGGATTTCTCTCTCCATATTTCTCTCATACCACCGACTTTCTTCAGGCCGTACCTTTCCTTAAGGTCATGCTCTTCGTCAATCCTGGCTTGCTTCCAGGGGTGCGTGGGAGTCTGTGTTCTAGGCCTGGAGAATTTTGGTTCGCCCATTGTCAAACCTCACTTCTTCCTCTGGACACCGAGTGCAGAACCTCTTCGACCGTTTGACCTGAGCCTCTGCCCCCTCACCTTGTGTCCACTTCTGTGCCTCATTCCACGGAAAGTCTTGATTTCTGCTAACCTCGCCACATCATCATCCTTGGTCATTCCTACCTCGTTAGCAATAATATGGGCATCTTCATTTGATTCTAAATCTCTCTGCCGGTTTACCATCCACCAAGGAACGTTGGTCGCATACCCGTCGATAGCGCTTCTGAGCAGGTCCTGCTCATCAGAAGATAGGTGCCCCCCTAGCCTGGTACCGTCAATTCCAGACATCTTGCAAATCATCATTGATGTCCTGATTCCTATGCCCTTGACTGATGTCAATCCGTATGTGATTGGCTTCAAACCGTCGATGTCAGTGTCAGCTATTCTGACGATATATGAGAAGTCGTCTCCTAGTTCGGCTTCGTCTACTTTCGGCATTACGGTTCCCCCGTGTTCACCTTTCGGTGGCCTTTTGGGCACCTTCGCGACTTACAGTCCCTATTTGAACCGATTGGAGGTGCAATTTATTGGTGGAATGACTACTCCTTGCAGACTACGTATAGCTTCTGAGCCCCCGAAGGCCTTTCTATATCCATGTCTACCATGAAACCCTTGCTGCCTTCCGACCCCTTTAATTCCCGAGTTATCCTCCTCTGAAGCGTGGGATGAATCTCCGGATTTAGCTTGCATCTAAGTGTGATATTGGATATCCCCTTCTTCGCCACGGAAGATGCAACCTGATCGATAGTATTCAACTCTGGAGGAGACAACCTGTGCTGCACAATCTGACCGGTCGCCACTACAAAGCCCCTCACATCATCGTCATCGGATATTTCGTCAGTATGTATGAGCAAAGGCCTCCTTCCTTCTGTTCTAACCCAAGACGATCCGGTCCCGCTGGTAATTGCCTTACCGTGCCATGAACTCTGAAGGCCACTCTCGATTAGTACTGGATCCACAATTGTTAGATAGGCACCACGCGGAATTTCCATTACACTTCCGAATGATGTGGAATTAGCCCCAGAGCCTCTTCCTTCAATGCTTGAGATGACCCTCTTCCTTCCTACTCTTATGCATCTGTTCGGACTGTCAGATGATAGGGATCCTACCCAAACTGAGAGTCTATCTATTCTACCGCCGCCTCTGCTCAGCCACTCCCAAGTCCACGAAGCACCAGGGAAAGTCGTCTCGAGAATGCCATCGATCATTGCACGTTGTACCGAGTCAAGTCTTGGAGAAAGATCTAACAATATCGCAGGACCTTTCGGTCCAGTTTGTAGATGACTACTCCACCCCTTCAGAACCGATTTAATGTCAGGCTCCATCTCATTTAGACTATGATTTTGAGCATCTCTGGGTCTGGCAGGATCTATATGCAACATTGCGACAGGGGGATGAGCCCTAGTTCCCGCTTCTCTCAGACTAGACCAGTATGTTGAAACCGCAGATTCAGCAGAACAACCATCACCCACCAAGACTCTGTCGAGAGAACGTTGGACATCTCCCTCCGAATTGAGATACATATTTGCGGCACAGAGTTTGGCTACATCCTGATCTATCTCCACACCTAGTGCAGGACGTTTGAGAATTTTTGAAAAGGCGATAAGTTGGATTCCTGAACCAGCAGCCGCATCAAGGATAACACCAGCAGGAAGCGCCATAGGATCAATCTGTCTAGCTCTAATCGAGGCTACTGACCATGGGGTGGACAACCTCTTCATACTCTCGCTCATGAAGAAAGAAGGCTCTCCTTTTCTAGAAGACTTTGGTTCACCCTTCCTCTTTGCATTAGTAACCAGCCTCTTCGAAGGAACTATTGCAGTGTGCTCCCCTTCTTCCACGGTCGTTCCCGTTGGAACTTAGTCAAGTCTCTTTCGTGGAACTCACTCTGATATCGGGGCACTTCTCAGGGTCAACTCGAACCTCAGCCATGTTTCCTGAAGCTGATGACCATCGCTGTTGCCATAAGCAATGTCAGGAGGTAGAAGGGTCGTATGAGTCGTTCCGGTATTGATTCCTGGGATTAACCCTCTATCGTTGTCAATGTCCAGTCCGATCGCAGACCAACAAAAACCCTCGATGGACCAATTGCATCCTTCACCGGCCGAATCACTCCAGTCCCCACTATCCAATTCTTCTTCTGAATCAGCATCCCATACAGTATACTGTACAGCAAAAGGATCCCCATCCTGTATGTGAACGTCTCTATTTTCTAGGCCTTGGAAGATGTTCACATCTAACCTGACTTGGGCTTCTAGGTTCGAAATATGGGTGGCAGTAATGCTAATCTCTCTCTCTGAGATATCCTCAATCAAATTTACCTCTATAACGGTACTTTCATTTCCCGCTAGATCGTTAACTATTACGTAAGGCTCGTTATTTGAGGCGAAAACAACGCCTCCTCCGGCTATCTCCAATACAAGATTGAGGGTCTGGTTCGCTCTGTTGTAGACGACCACACTGGCCGAATCTCCATCGCCCTGGTGCGTCCAGTCGCATCTTACCTCGCCAGGGAGTAGGAATTTACCTTCCTGCTCTGATAGTGACCCATGAGGCCACTCCCAGTCATCTTCTCTAGGAGAGCACGCGTCGAAGAGCAACCCAACTTCCCAAAGCCACCGACCGTCTTCGTTTAGGGCGTCAATATCTGTTGTCCCGAAAACTGTATCTATTTCGTCAAGGAAACCGATTGCAGAAATTCCTACCCAGATTGAACTCAATAACAGGCCTATTCCGGTAATTACAGAGAGAACTATAGTGGCTCTGGGAACAGCCATTTTATTCAGTCCCAGAGGGATTGGGGGGTGCTCAATCTCATCAGGAGTATCAGATATCCACGACCTCGTCACGAGTGCTTAGAATTACCAGTATGTCATCAACGTTGGCACTTCCGGATTAGTCCTTTAGCAGTTCATCTTGATTGACTAGTCCCAGCCAGGCCACTATCCCCAGTTCCACTGCTAGAACGGTCATTCCAAGCAAAACTTCGCTCTGTCCAATATCCCCAGACACGAATACAAGGAAGCACACGATGGCAGCAACGAGATCTGCGAGACCCCAGATTCTGAAACCCTTTCTCAGTTGTAGGATTCCGATAATCCAAATCTCAGTGGACATCACAATCATTAGAACCGGCAAACCAAAGCTCCCGACCATTCCAACAGTAATCGCCCCAAAGATAACGAAAATATGACCATTGGCGGCTAGAGTGAATGTCCATTTCGGTAGTCTCAATGCGGCAGTAAGTGCACATCCAATCATTACAACTATTCCGGATATTAGCATAATCTCTCCAAACCAATCGAGTAGAATTTGGTTCCATCTGGATAGCGCGAAAATAGCTAGTACTCCACTGGGGAGAGCGATGCCTAGCTCGGATGGCCTTGAGGATCTAAGACTCTGTATAGCAGAGCTGGAAGCTGCAAGAATCCCAGCAGGCCCAAATGACATCATAACAATCGCAAGACTTCGGACTCCAGAACCAAAGCCATCTACATCACGATTACTAACACTATCTCTTTTACCCTCGATCCAGAAACCCAGAATAACACACAAAACAAGAATTGACTCTAGTAGTAACCATGGCATAGTCCACTCCAGATTATCTCCATCGAAAGGCTCCACAGTGAACGGTAGAGGCAGTGCTCCAACCAATGCTCCCCCAATAAGACGGGTCAACAACAGCGGAATAACAAACCAGTCGATAGCGATAGAAATCCTGTCAATCAGATTCTTGTGTTCCAGCAGTGAAACCATCAACAAAACAAGAATTAACGAGCACGCGACGGCCATATCAAGAAGTAGTCTAGGACTACTTCCCGGTGGGAAAACATGTGCAGATAGTAGAATTAAACACACTCCAGTAACGGATAGGGCAACGGGCATCTCCATGCCCAGGATGTGCGGCAAGTCCAACTCTAGTCCCTTGGTTCTCTTTTTGATTAGAAATACCGTCGCACAGCAGAAAACACCTGTGGAGACTAGTATCAAAGGTCCCATTCCGAGTACAGCAGAACCCAGAATCCCTGATAGCAATACTATCATGAGAATAATCATTCCAACCACAGGAGTATGAGTTATCTCCGAGGAAAGCAGTTCTGACATGTCCTCTGTATCTGACAACTCTCTCCTGCTCCTTCTTAGCTGCTCCATCTCAGCCACCTTGGGGCTGTAGGAGGTCAATGACCCCAAGCCGGGGGAAAAGCCACCCTCAGAGACCATGCTGATCACCGTATCTCTCCTAGCAATGGTCTTCAGTTCCGATCTAATCTCCCCTCTAGAAATAAGCCAAAACGAAGTAAAAATGAAAACCATCGCGGATGAGAACTGAAGGAGAGCGTTGTCGGACTCCAAAGACAGAATGCTCGAGATTACTACTAGAACAAGTGCCGAGCAAGCAGGCCTAAGCATATTTTCCATATGTTCAGCTCTAGGCAAATATACAGATAGAACCACAATTGTACATACTACAGCCAAGAACTCAGTATCGAATAAGGTACCAGAGAAGTCTACCGAGTCCAAATCAGAGATCCATTTTGGAGAGGATAATCCCCTAGAGGGAACCCTTCCTGTCCAGAAAACAAGCATTGGAACTGCGATCATTCCAATACCTAGGCCGTACACAGCGTCTTTTCCGAAGTACAATATTGAGGAGATAGATAGACACATCAGAACTAATATCGACTCATCAAGACCATGTCTCCATTGGACTGTCAGATAAGTAATTGCGACGATCCAGATAATACCCTCCTCACTACTATTTCTCAGGCCCAGAGCAAAACTCAGGATGTGCATGAAGGAAATTAATGCAAGTAGATAAACCAGAGAAAATGAATTGAACCCATCAAACTGAGCAAGGATTACAATTGTCAGCATTGGTAACCAGAGGCCAATGCTCCATAGATTTAGCAATCCTGAATCTCTTATTGAGGCAGAGATTTCGGTAATCCCCATGAATCCAGATGCAAGATTTACCCCGCTATCGCCCATCTTTGAGTTTACCAGAAACAGAAGTACCGATGAGAGCGACAGATAAATCGCGAGTGGCAGTGGCTCCAAGTGAACCATTCCATTGTATTCATTCAAGTCATTAGCGATCATTATTGTTCGCACAGTCTCTTCGATCATTTTCTCTGAAACAATCCACGACCATGGAAGAATTACAGTAACTCCTGTCAGGGACGAAGAATTTCTTCTAACCGCCAGAACCGCTGTTCCAATGTGTAGTAGCGATAGTATTCCCAAAAGAGCGAATCCACCATCCCCATCGGACTTGCTATCAGTAGGAACCAGCAGGACCAGTATTGCTAATACGGCAACAGATCCAACCCATAGGACTCTGTCCGATACGCTACTCTGATCTCTAAGGATTACGTAGACAGTTACTACAGCTCCAATCACCGTGAAGATATGGTAAGACGACACTCCGAGAGACGCGTCAATATATCCATCGTTCAACAATACCAGGGTGAGAAATGTGGCAGTAATCAGGAGCGGTTTAGATACCCTACGTGACTGAACTCCCCTTACAACCAGGTATGAACCACCAAATGCTCCTCCGAGGAAGGTCACCATTCCGAGAGCGTACCCTAAGTCCTCACGATTTGATGCGACAGCTAGAACGGCTCCAACCATGCCTAGCGAAATCGAGACTCCCCATAGTCCTGGTTTTCCAAGGCCCAAAGTTTCGAATCCCTTGGAGAACCAGTTTTCATTCTTTGAGAAGACAGTTGCCATGTAAGCGTTCATCGAGGTGACTACCATTAGAAGTAGGAACAATAGTAATGGATCCTCAATAGGTAAGACCTGAAGAGGTCCAGCAGAAAATTGCGGGGTTATCGCATGCATCCCAATCCATAGATTAGAAGACGCAATTCCGAGGGAGGCTAGGTTCCCAGATCCCCTGTTTATTGCAATCCCGTGAAGAATAATAGTTGCAACCAAAATCATAACTGCCACCCCTAACTCCCCGAATTCTGTCCCTGCAGTTGATCCAATAGCAAGCAGGACCAGCGTGGATTGAGCAGCTATTGCATCATGATCGTGCCTGTAGGCGACCGATATATTGACCACTACAAGTAGTAACAATACAATGCCGAGGACCAGATCATCTTCGATAACTCCCCAGTTCCTCAACTCTATTGCTAGTCCGTAGAGGACCTTCATTGAGATAATCACCCAAGTTATTCCCAGTAGGCTAAGTCTCTTATTGGGGACCCACAATTCTCCTAGCCCAAAACCAAAAAATGCAAGAAATAAAAGTAGAATTGTCCCAATTTGGGCCTCAAACACTCTACCAATCTGTATGCTTATGGCACTGTAGATTACGATCATCGACACCATCAGAATCCAATTTACCCTCTGTTCGCCCTCCGTTGATATTTGAGAGACAATATCTCTCTCTGGCGGGTAAGAAACACTCCCGTCTCTGCTTACCCTTCCCGGTGAATCTCCATCAGGCTCAGCGAATGGATCGAATAAGTCCCCTACTGCATTGTCCTGTTTCCGAGCCTTCTCCGAATCTTCGACATTTTCAGATACATCTAGATTTCCTATGTCGATTCCCGATGGAAGCCTGAACTCCCTTTCACGGATGACCTTGTCTGGTGACTCACCGTCTCCCATTGGTCCCCTAACAGAGGATGTATTGCATAATCACATCCCCTAACGGGACGATAAACGAACACTATTGAAATGAAGAATTAATTTTCCGAGCCGTAACGCTTGAAGTCTTGTTCCCTCTCGGACAAGTTTGGGGGGGGTTACGATTCAGAGTTCCTCTCACAATAGGGCTGTCGATTTGTCAGAGCATGGACTGGAACCCAGTGGAAACGTTTACTGGAATATGGGTCCTGAAGAGCTGCATCAAATGGCGGTTGAGTTGAACGAGGCCAAACTCACATCAGACTCTGTATTACTCGCAGTTACTGGAGAGAGAACAGGACGCTCCCCAAATGACAGATTCATTGTGGATGAAGCTGGAATGGCAGAGGAGGTCTGGTGGGGGGAGGTCAATAGACCAACGGCTCCAGCGGTTTTCGATAGGCTATTACTAAAGGTCCGAGAACACCTTAATTCAGCAGAGAATGTTTTCGTTAAGGACGCCTTCTGCGGAGCTGACAAGGACTACAGGATGCCAGTTAGGCTAGTGACTGAGAAGGCATGGCACGCAGCATTCATGCACAATATGTTCGTTCGAGCTACGGAAGAGGAGATCCCATCCCACATTCCCGAGTTCACGATTCTCCATGTTCCAGAGATGAAGTCCAGTATGAGCGACGGAGTGAACTCCGACGTCTTCGTAATAATTGCTCTGGACAGAGGAATGGTGATAATCGGAGGGACTCACTATGCTGGCGAGATTAAGAAGGCTATTTTCACGATAATGAATCATATTTTGCCCTCCAAGGGACTTCTCCCAATGCATTGTTCTGCCAATACAGACGGGGAGAACGCAGCTCTCTTCTTCGGGCTTTCCGGTACCGGTAAAACGACACTATCTGCAGATCCCAATAGAGCACTTGTCGGAGACGATGAGCATGGTTGGTCAGACAACGGGGTTTTCAATTTCGAGGGAGGGTGCTATGCTAAGCTAATCCGACTCTCTGAAGAGGACGAACCGGCGATATATGCAACTACAAAGATGCCCGGATCAATTCTAGAGAACGTGATATTGAATGCAGATGGGTCTCCTGATTTCGACAACGGCTCTCTAACTCAGAACACTAGGGGATCGTATCCAATCGAATTCATCGAAAATCGTACTCCGGATTCGATGGCCGATAACCCGAATAACGTGGTGTTCCTAACTTGTGATGCTTTCGGTGTGCTCCCTCCGCTTTCGAGATTAACACCCGAACAAGCCGCATATCACTTCATGTCGGGATATACTGCTAAGGTTGCTGGTACCGAGATGGGTGTTACTGAACCCCAGGCCACGTTCTCGACTTGCTTTGGGGCACCATTTATGCCGAGGCATCCGAGCATATACGCAGATTTGCTATCCAAGAAGATCCGTGAGAATGATGCAAAGTGCTGGCTAATCAACACTGGGTGGATTGCCGGCGGGGCAGATGCAAGTAGTCGAATCAAGATAAGCTGGACTAGAAATCTTCTCAATGCAGCAATCAATGGAAATTTGGACAATGTCGTTTTCGTCAAAGACGAGCGATTCGGGTTTGAGATTCCCACTACCTGCGAGGGAGTGCCAGACCGTATCCTACAGCCCAGAGAAACATGGGATGATGAGACTAGGTACGACAACGTCGCTAACCTTCTTGCTCAGATGTTTATTGAGAACTTCCAGCAGTATGCAGATGGCTGCTCCGAGGAGGTATTAGCAGCTGGTCCAACACCAGTCGTCTAATCGATTAGTCTCTGATTGGCTGCTCTCTGAGCATCTACTGCACAAATCGCTGCCATATGCACCACGTCTCTCGTACTGTCTCTACGCTGAAGGACGTGAGCAGGCCTAGAGAGGCCCTCCAGTATGGGGCCGGTCATCTCGGCCCCTGCTACTCTCTGAAGTAACTTGTAGGCAATGTTTGCGGAAGCAAGATTGGGACAAACTAGAACATTGGCCGGGCCGTTAAATGTCATGAATGGGTAGTCTTGTTGTATATCAGGAACCAGGGCAGTATCTGCCTGCATGGGCCCGTCAATTACCAAATCAGGGTCGATTTCCCTTACTATCTCAATTGCCTCTTCGATCCTATCTGTCCTCATTTCCGCAGATGTCCCGAAATTCGAAAAGGATAGCATTGCAACCTTAGGCTTCACTCCGAATCTCTTTGCAACTTTAGCCGTCTGAACAGCTATCTCTGCCAACGTTCTAGCATCTGGGTAAATATTGATAGTTGCATCCCCGATGAACATCAACTGACCATTTACAGTCATCATGTACATCCCCACTATTCTGTGAGAATTCGGATCAGGTCCGATTACCTGCAAACAAGGCTTAACTATATCCGGGTACTGGTGGGAAATACCACCAAGATAGCCATCTGCATCGCCCATTCTGACCATCATCGGAGCGAAGAATGTGGTTGACTTCAACTGCCTAATCGCATCCTCCCTCGTCAGTCCCCTTCTGCCTCTTTGCTGATGCAGTTCGTCAGCGTAACTACCTCTCCTCCTTTCATCGTATCTGACATCAATCATTTCACAATCAAAACTCAGCCCTAGCTCTTCCTTAACTGCTTCAATCCTCTTCTTCTGTCCTAGAAGGATTGGCTCGCATATTCCTTCTGAAATGCACTGAGATGCCGCCTTTACGATAGTGGGGTCCTCTCCCTCGCAGAAAACTATCCTCTTCTTTTCCCTTCTGGCTTGGTTAATGACCCTCCTCATTATTGATCTCGTCAGTCCTAGACGGGACTCCAACTTCTCTCGGTATGAGCCTACGTCGAACTCGTCCGCAGAAAGTCCGGAAACCCCCTCTCTTACGGCTGCTTCAGCCACTGCGCTTGCTTCCCAGATCAGTACCCTCGCATCGAAAGGCTTGGGAATCAAATAGTCGGGTCCGAATGACATTTGCTCACCCTGGTAGGCGGATGAAACGTCATCTGGCACAGGCTCCTTCGCAAGTTGAGCAAGCGCCTTGGTCGCTGCCATCTTCATTCCCTCTGTTATCTCGCTAGCTCGAACATCCAAGGCCCCTCTGAAGATGTATGGGAACCCGAGAACGTTGTTAATCTGGTTAGGATAGTCGGATCTTCCAGTTGCAACTATGGCATCATCCCTCACGCTAGATACTTGCTCGGGGGTAATCTCTGGATCAGGATTCGCCAGTGCGAAAATCAAGGGTTTTTCTTTCATACTTTTGATCATATCGGGAGATACTAACCCTCCTTTGGATAGTCCAAGGAAAACATCTGCTCCATCCAGGGCTTCGCGGATTCCTCCTTCAGGTACATCCCTGGCGAATTCAGACTTGTACTCGTTCAACTCACCATTCTCCATCCTCTTGGATGTCACAATCCCCTTTGAGTCGACCATCGTCATATTCTCTGGATTCACTCCTAGTCTTCGGTAATGCCTCGCGCATGATATGGCAGAGGCCCCGGCTCCGAGTATTACCACGCTAACTTTCCCAATCTCCTTTTCAACGACTTCAAGCCCGTTTAGTAAGGCTGCTCCGGAGATTATTGCAGTTCCATGCTGATCATCGTGCATTACCGGGATGTCCAACTCTTCCACAAGCCTTCTTTCAATCTCGAAGCACTCAGGTGCCCCAATATCCTCGAGATTAATACCTCCAAAGGTGGGTGCTATTGCCTTCACCGCTTCAACGAATCCATCTACATCGGTTCTATCCACCTCAATGTCGAAAACGTCGATATCTGCGAATGCCTTGAACAGAAGCCCCTTGCCCTCCATTACTGGCTTACTGGCTAGAGGACCAATATCTCCCAGACCCAAGACTGCAGTGCCATTGCTGATAACGGCCACTAGATTTCCCTTTGACGTGTACTTGTATGCCTTTGCGGGGTTATCCCTGATCTCTTTGCAGGGATATGCCACACCAGGAGAGTAAGCAAGAGAGAGCTCCCTCTGCGTACCGTGTGGCTTTGTTGGGACCACTGTGACCTTCCCTCTTGGCTCGGAAGAGTGGTATTCCAATGCGTCTACGCGCAACTGGTCATTGCTCACAGTGTCACCTCGGGTTTCCCGGAACAACCATCTCCTTTGATGCTATCCTATTCATTAACGTATGATTATCGGCCAATATGGCCTTGTTTAGGGTTTTTTTCCACCTGGCATTTTTTTCAGATGATGAGCACCCCACGGACGACTACCCCTACCCTTCATAAATTGCACAACGAGGGACTCGCTTCGTTCCATGTACGCTAGTGGCAAGACGACCAGTGAGAGAGCCAAGGCAATCGCCTTGGTTACTCTCATGATTTTACTCCCTTGGGGTGCAAATCAGTCCCCTCCATCAGACTTGGAATCAGGTTACATGGATACTAACTATATCTCCAGCAAGTCATGGGGAGTAAATGGTAGTAATGACACCGGTTGGATCGTCCTAGATGCTACCGGGTCAGACCCTGAAAACGGAACACCCGCCCTTTCTGATTTTTTCATGGAGTTCGCACCTGGTGCCGTGATTGACAACCTGACTTTCGAAGTGGCCGTTAACGGAAGTGATGGATATTGGGTGAATCAACCTCAGATTGCAGTCATGGACACTCAGACCAGTGTTTTGGACTGGAGCGGACGCGGCGATCTAGGGAGGCAGAACGCCTTCTCAGACAACTCGCCAAGCCTTGTGGACGGCATTCTCGACTCATCCCTAAAACCAAACACAATCAGTGACGCCTCCTGGCAAATTCCGACTGGAATTGAAATCACAGACTTGGTTATTCAGGCCCTCCGCCCCGTTGATCCAAAGCTGTCATTCAGCCCTGTAGAGGTCTCAATCCATGGTAGTGCATACAACCCATTCGATGGAAGGCTATACATTCTGGTCGACGATGATTTGTTGGTGTTGGATGACAACGCAAACAAGCGCATCATCGATATAATTCCAGATATATCCGGGAGGTCTATTGCCACGGATCCGAACAGGGACCTGCTCTACATTGGTGATGAAGGAGGAAATGTGACTGCCATGGGCCTGTCCGACTCAGACTATGTTTCAGATTTCCCAGAAGAAATCAACTCATCAATGTCGGATCCAATTCTTACGTTGGCAACGGACATATTCGGAGTATTGTGGGGAGCATCCGAATGCTCTATCCACTACTTGATGCCCGCAAAGGGATCTCTCTGGAAGTCTCTAGACTTCTGCTCTACCTTCCAGGGAGAAACTCCATTGGAATTGTACATTGATGGCAGAAACCTGTTCTTGGCAACAGAGGACCATGGCATCAGGGTGATAGAGTACAACGTCTCGTCGGGGGATCCAACGTCGATAGTAATTGAGAGAAACGTGGTTTGGGACGATTCAAACCTACTCTCCGGGAATTCGATCGCTGACATCGCCGTTTCCGATGATATCCTTTACATAGCGACTTCTGACTCTGGAATAGACAGGTTCGACATCTCGTCTGAATCGTGGGTTCCATCCTGGACTTCATCTAACTGGCTATCTTCTGACATCACAATCGGTCTGGCTGTCGCCCCAGGATGGCTGTACATTCTGGGCGAGCAACAGGTCCAGATGTATGATACCGATGTCTTGCTTTTCAGCAGCGAAATCTCCCTATCCGATTTGGGTCTCTCGGGATCCGGAAACAGCATCAGCCCCTGGCCAGGAGGACAATCTCGTTCTCCCTCAGACTCTTTGGCAATAATCGGCGACTCCTCTGGGACGATGGGCAGAATCCTGGGCGATGTCTCAGACGGATCATTCCCACTAGTCAGTAGCCCTTCAATCGAGGATGCACAGATTACAGCGATAATAGATGACGGAGAAGCAGGCGAGTTCTGGATTGCCTCTGGAACAATCATCGACATGATGGACAAGAGAGATAATCTCTGGAAGGAGCCAGTGGACATCTCTGACAGCATCCCTTCGTTAGAATCGGGAGAGGTTTCAATCACTTCGATAGAACAAGACGAAGACGGTTGGGTCTGGATTGGAACCTCTGGCAGTGGGGTCCACAGGCTCAGCAATGTAGATGGGGCCCATTTTGGAAAAATCCAGGGAACCAATTCGGATTCGATCACCAGTTTGGCTTTCGACTCCAATACTGCAACTCTAGTTATCGGACACTCTGATGCAGGAATCTCTCTCTATTCCACCGATTCGAATAACGTAATCGGGACATTCTCCGAGTCGGAGGGACTCGACTCTGACAGAATCAGGGACATCGCCACCAGATTCGGAATCGCATACATCGCTACAGAGGATGCTGGAGTGATGCGAATCGATCTAAGCACTCCCGAAATAATCGGCTCTTGGCAATCTCTCGGTGTGGACAATCTAGACACGGCTCCAGTTGCAGTCAATGGAGAGGTGATTTACCTTGGCCTTCCAGGTCTCGGGATACTCCTAATCGACAGGTTGACGAGCGATATAGTAGACCTGTGGACTCCGGATGACCCGAATGGAATTCCGGATGAAGATGTGAATACTCTGGCATTAGACTTCTTTGGTGGCCTGTTGGTCGGCTCGGAGGTTCAGAACACCGGTGCCAACTCAAACGGAGGCTTGGCAAGGTGGGACGGTTCCAATTGGCAACTGCTTCCCACCAGCATTCCCGGCTGGAACAACGATCCCTTCGAGTTCTACGATGTTTCCAGCGATGCCAACGGAGTCTATGCTGGAACTAACAGGGGGGCATGTATGTGGAACTGGCCTGACCCAAACAACCCCCAATCACAGTTCACACTCGAGGACTGCTGGACCACTGGAGGAAATGGTGGCGGAGGAGGGGGAGGGGATGGCATGCCTTCTCGCTTCGTAATTGCCGTCGATCCGATTGGTCCCGACCTACTCTATGCCGGAACAACTGAGGGTGCCGCAGTAATCAACACCTCAAATGGGACGGTAGTTGAGGTTTGGACGGCAGGAGACGATACCGAGAGGGCTAGAGCCCACAAATATCTCGACACTCTTTACCTCGGCTTTGAAAACCTCGGGATAGCTCGCTTTAATCTAACATCTGGAAACTGGCTATCCTCTTGGGACGGTTCCCAAGGAATACTGGACGATGACGATGTTACAGTTCTGATAGAAGGTAGGGAAGAGGGTACAATGTGGGCTGGAGGGGACTTCGGCCTTACCCTAATTGACCTGGTCAACGGCACTGTCCTAGTTCAGTGGGATAGGGGGAATAACCAGGACGGACCTACTCTACCGAACTACTCACCGGCTGAGATACTGATTGTTGACAACTTGATGTACTACTCTCCACAAAGGGCAAATCCCTGGAATACTAGGGACGAGGTTTCTAGGATTAACCTAGACAACAATACCTCCCTATCCTCCATTGATGCCGGTGCTCGCCTTGGATTCAACGGGGTAGTCCACGGTATGAATCAGATAGGGGATGAAATCTGGATAAGCGTAGTTGAGACATCGGGTTGGGGCGGCTCTGGAGACCCAGGAACTATCCTCAGATGGAACACGACTTCAGGAGACTGGGAGGACGACTTACAGACCATTGGAGACGTAGGCAGGGTAAATGCCCAATACCTAGGGGATTGCTTCCCCCTAAACACTTCTTGCGAGCTTTGGGTAGCCTATGGGGAGGATATCCTCAGACGTTTCTCTGTCCCGAACATGACTCTGCTCAATCAGTGGAACGACGTCGACGGAAGGATTAGGGGGATGGTCGAATTCCAAGGTGAGTACCTCTTCGCCAGCATGAATGGGGTTCTTAGGTGGGACCCAAGTAACGAGACTTGGCTCTCGTCATGGCTTCCCGATGACGGCCTCCCTCAAGACTCTGAGTTGGATTTCTATTCCATGAAAGTGGTAGGGAACGACCTCTGGGCCGCCTCTGGATACGGTAATGACGGACATGTCATGCGACTTTCAGGTAACAACAGTAACTGGACTGTTTGGGATGTTGATACTAACGATATCCCCGATGGGTACGGTGCTGACATCGTGGTCTGCCAAGACATAGTACACATTGCGGTAGGCTTCTCCGCCTGGCAATGGTGGGCAGTCGGAGGGGGGATAGCTCGCTTCGATCTTTCTGACCATGATGGCGATGGCGTGACAGAGGAGTGGATTACGCCGATTACAGAGGACAACTCGAATATGGTAGACAGGGATGCAAGAGCACTAGCCTGCGATGAACAGAATGATATCCTGTACGTGGGTTTTGATACTGACAACGTAGGGATAGATCGATTCGACTACTCATCCAATAACTTCCTAGATACTCTTACACCGGAAATGGGTGTCTCCGAGAACCCAGTCTTCCCCGGTGGAATGCTCTTCGACGAGGACCTACTGTTGGTCGCTCACTTTGATGGTGAGGGAGGAATCACTCGTGTCTTAACATCGGGCACATCGGCCACTTCCGGACAGGTAATCGGACAAGGTATGGATTCATGCTCAATAGTCAGAGCCCCCACTGCTGCGCGTTCTTACGCGATTGGCAGGTCTGGCGACCTTTCTGGGATTAACAGGGTGGACAGGCTGGATTCAACCGGCCTCATAGAGGGAGGCTTCGACGAGCTCGTCGGCCTCCCCTCCGGAGTCGTTCACGAGATGATTTCGAACGGGACTCACGTATGGGTGACGGTGGGGTCTTCCGAGTATTCGTACTTGGCTTCTACGGTACTGCAGGGGGAAATTCTGGATAATGGCTCAGTCTTCTGGCAATACGGTTTCGACGCATTCACCGAATCAATAAATGAAATCCTGTTAGTGGACGAGGAGATATGGGCCTCCACCGTTGGAAACGGGCTCTTTTCTTTCAATCTCACCCAGAGATCATACCAACCAACCCCCCCATCTCTCCACAATCAGATGGATGGGCTTCTCATGGATGGAGAGCAAATGTTCGTAGGCTTGATGGGTTGGGACAGCAGCTCTGCTGGTTTCCAGTCCTTCGATCCGGGCTCTCGAACGTGGGGACAGGGAAGCCTCTTGGCCGGATTGCCCAGCAACATAGTAACTGACTTCGTTCAGTTCGGTGAGCATGTCCTGATTTCCACTCACGGTGGAATAGGTCTATGGAACCAGACAAAGTATGACTGGGACGACCCTATCACGACTGTCGACGGCCTGCCGACACCGATTTCTAACCACCTTTTCGTTCCTCCTTCTCCCGTTCTCGGAAACGGCTCCGTCCTTATCGGAGGACCGACTGGCATGATAGTCCTGGATCAGAACCTCGGGATGGTTGGCTCGATCGGAAGAGCGGATGGCCTGGTCGGAGACTTCGTTTCCGGCATTGTCTATGCTGACTCCGTCTCCAGGGAAGTGAACGACACATCCACCGGCTCTATGGTAACCATACACCATGACGCCGCTCTGTTCATCTCCCACAATGGACAGGGGTTGACCAGGCCAGGGGTCTCTGCTTGGGACCTAGGAACCGACAGCTCGAATGGAACGTACAATATTGACATGATCCCCAGCAATGACGTAAGCGCCGTTGAGACCGATATCTGGGGGGTACATATCGCCACCTCCATCCAGCCACTAGTTCACTGGAACGCATCCTCGATGAAAATAGAGGCCGGACCAGGGGGAATTGATCTCCAGGCTTGGCCAATCACGGAACTAACATCGGATGGAAATCACCTAGCTGCTATCTCAGCTAGCAAGATTAGCATTGTAGATACAACCGGCGACCATGGCGTCGTCAAGATTGGAGAAATGGCCGGAGCGGTATCTGGGGATGCGGATTCGTGGATGGGATTGGCCGTAATCGGAGAAGACGGACTTCACTTATTCAAGCCGATGGAGACCCTAAGGGAGATTCCAAGGGAGAATCAGCGGCGGGCCTTCCCGTTAACGGCTATCTTCGCTGACAGGACCATGGACATCACGGAAAGCACCAGACCAGGGATGCACACAATATTCGCGTCCTCAGATAACCCCCTCACTATCCCACCTGACCAGAACCAGGAAAACTCTTCCGAGATTCTCCTTTATCCCGGGGCGCTCACCCTCTCTTCTCCGCAGAGCGGTTCGTGGGTATGGGCCAAATCGACCAGCCTGAACTACACTGGAAGCTGGGACCTGGCTTCTCTTGACCATGGGATCGAGGAGGCATTCCAGACTGCGATATTCGATACACAACCCGGATCGATATCCTCTACAGTGCACCTTCAGATGCAGTCACCTACGGATGGTAAACTCAAGATCAGGATTACTTACGACTGGGAGAGGCTAGAGGCCCCCACAGTCATGACCAGCCTCTATGACAGACCCAATGACGGAGGCGGGGTTCTGCATGCATCCTGGATGCCTGCTCAGGACTCTGCATGGTATGCCTACAGGGTGTATCTTTGGGATTCCACTGACAATCCAGACTGGAATCCAACCAAGGACGAGCTCGATGACCTCCCCTCATACCAGAGAATCCCGTACTGGTCTCAGACTACCACTGTTTTCCAAACAGGCAACAGCAATGGTTCTGAGGTACCGCTATCAGACCAGAGGCAGTACAGGACCGCAATAGCAATCGAGTATCCAGACGGAAGCCTCGGAGACCCAGTTTCATGGGAAGGCAACGCTACTCCGACCGATGAGATTCCATCTCCGCCAGAATGGCTGGTCGTCCAACCAGTGTCAGGAGGGGTTCCCGGAACCGTGACAGCAGAGTGGTCTGCCTGCCAGGAGCTAGACCCCCAACTAACCAGAATCTGGGCTGTCCAACAGGAGATAACCAACGCCCTGGCACTTTCCGAACCGATGGACTTCGCATTTGCTGCTGGTAACTCGACCACCCTTGAGTTAGACGGAAACGTCCCATACTGGTTCGCAGTCGTATGCGTCGACGAGTCGGGGCAGTTCAATCCATCTAACGCCACAGTCGTGGGTCCAGTTGTGACTGCTGGAGGCCTCAATGACGGGATTGCCCCAATGCCGATTACCGGGACCTCCGCGAACGACGCCCCCAACGACGAGGGAAGCCGAATCGAGGTAAGTTGGAACCCAAACCAGGAGGCGGACTGTTCCTACCACGTAATCTACATCCTACCTGCATCTGGATGGACCGCTCCTACCTCTGTAGACGGCTGGCCCGTAGCTGAGATCATTCCCGACTGCACCACCGATGAGGTAATCATAGACTCGATTGGAAACACCACCCTGGAGAATGACATCGTCTATTGGATAGGGGTCGTAGCAGTCGATGACTGGGGTAATCAGGACGTAGACGATGTCCTGGTGGTAGAGACAGCCAGCTATTCCGAGCTAGATTCTTCCGAATTCTCCCCGCCAGATTTAGTCTCCGGCCTACAAGCCTGGGACCATCCCGAGGACGATGGAACCGCGATAGACGTTAGTTGGGACAGGACAATGGCAGAGGACTTCAGCCACTACACTGTTTGGGCATCCGACTTCCCTCTGGACGACCTGACTGACGTATACGAATCATGCGAGGTCAGTGGCAGCTGCAATGCCCTTACGATAGACCAGAGGCAGATAGGAAACTCTCCAAGATTGGATGTGACTCTTACGACCGCCCTGTATGGCTCCGAACCAGACTCACTGACACCGTCTCGCATATCGCCTGACATACCCCTCTACGTCACGGTCACCATCCATGACATTGCTGGAAACGTCTTCCTGTCTGGACTGAGCGATCACTTGGCTCTAGTTACCCCAATAGACAACAGGGGCGATATGTTCCCCCCTGAGAGGCTAGCACCCCCCGACTTGGAGGACAGATCACCCGACTCCGGCGATGGGGTCTTCGTCACATTCCCATCTAGTACGGCCCAGGACATCGGAGAATACCTCCTATTCGCGGTCGCAGGAGCCCCATTCGATAGCACCGAGGGTCTCGAGCCAGCATTGACTCTGGACAGGACCCAGTGGGGACGCACCCTACTCGAGACGGTCTCCGGAGGTGGAGCCATACGACCAGACATACCAGTCTGGGTTGCAGTGGTGCCTGTGGACACATCAGGGAACGCCTGGACTGACAATCTGGAGACATCCATGATAAGCCCAGTGGACGAGAACTCACAGGACCCAGGAATGCACCTCCCCGAGGTCTCAGAGATTATGGCATACTGGGACCCATCGGGAAATCGAATCGAGGTCCTTTGGACAGACTCTGAAGACCCCCAGGTGAAATCGTATACGATGTATGCCAGCACCATGCAATTCTCAGACACCAGGGACGCCATTCCCGTGCAGTCATCGATAACATCCTCGAACGCGTCCTTTGAGTCCATAGGCCCGACCCCGGTTAACCCATCGACCGCATATTGGATAGCAGTAGTCGCATTCGATGGGGAAGTCCACAGGCTAGCCGTGGACTCCATCAGGGTATACCCACTTTCTGAGGTGTCCCCGGGAGGAAATGGAGATGGTTCAGGATCGGGGGGCGAGTCGTGGTTCGACCAACTGGTTGATGGCAATCTGAACACCGTCATCCTGATGGTCTCCGCTCTGATGATCATCCTTGGCGCTGCCCTAATCATCAGACCCAGGGAGAGAGCAGCACCACAACCCTGGGAGATGGGGACACAGGAGGTAGAGTTGGAGGAGGAGCTGACCAGGGAGGCCCTTGGCATATCGGAGGAGGAGGAGATAGCTTCTAGCTCGATTCTGAGTCAGACTGATAGTATCTCAGAGGACCCAACCCAGGATGTCGAAGAAACCACAATGGAAGAAATCCCACTGGACGAGTCATGGGAGCCCGATGCCTCGGTCAGGGAAATTCTGAGCACGCAGACCGAGGAGATCGGCCTAGAGGGCCTGAACGACCTAGCAGACGAACTCGAGGAAGGGAACGACGACATCGATGTGTCATTCCTGGATGATGCCCTAGATGACAACTGAGACAGTCCCCCAGACCGTAGCCTTGAAGGACAATCCTCCGCTGGTTGTTATGAGCGTAATGCCAGTATGCAGGTTGTGCAAGCAGAACTACCCTCAGTCCCAGTTCATTACCGGGAACGGGCCTAGGTACCAGGTCTGCGCGAGGTGCGGGGTCGAGCATGGTCTGGCGGATCCCCAAGATACCCCGCAACTGTACTCGGACGAGATTCTCAATGCCAGGCTGTCTCTCTACACGAGGAGGCATCTACCTTGGGTATCGGTGCTTATGGGGTGGATCCTCTTCCTCTCCATAGGCAGGGGGATAGAACTCTGGTCCGGGCTTTTCTTCGGCGTTCTGGCTATTTCCTCACTTATCATCCCGGTCCTTCACATAATGGGGAAGACCAGGTTCCTAGCCGAATTGGCAAAGATTACCCCGTGAGACCAGCGCAGGAATCCTTGAAATACGAAACATGCCTCTCCAAACCCAGAGGGAACGGAGGGTTCCCTGAGAAAGCCAGTGAGATTGGATGACAAGAGAAGGAGGAGTCAGGACAGGATCAAGAGTGTTCGGAAACATCTGGAATTGCGCTCAGTGCAGCGTTTTTACAGTTGCTGGACACATGTCTAGACTCGCTCTAAGCAATCATCCAACCTACTCTGGATAAATGGAAAACTAGGAAGTGAATTACAAATGTACAATCAGAAGAAAGCAAGTTTGTTGACAGCCATGCTATTGGTGCTGATGGCCGGTTCTACCGGAGTAGCAGCCGATGGTTCAGACCCCCTTGACCCCTCCGACGGAGGAGCCGACTGGGATGGGGACGGTTTGACCAATGCGGAAGAACAAGCCGCTGGGACAGACATGAACAACGCAGATACCGACAACGACGGTATGCCGGACGGGTGGGAGGTCAACTATGGACTAAACCCCAACTCCGCCAGTGACAGCAGTGCAGATCCAGACGGGGACGGACTAGACAACCTGGAGGAGTATCAGGCGGGAACCAACCCGAACAACGCAGATACCGACGGCGATGGTACCTCTGACGCGAATGACCCCTATCCGAACGACCCCAACGACGGGGCCGCCTCGGACTCGGATGGCGACGGGATACCCGATGCATACGATCCAGACTTCCAAGGTGACGGAACCGGAGACGGTGGCACTGAGGGCGGTGGAGAAGGAGAAGACGGCCAGGGACAAGGCCAAGGCCAAGGCCAG
>CACKMK010000001.1 GCA_902601345.1 uncultured Candidatus Poseidoniales archaeon | reverse complement strand
AGGGATGCTTCACACGCTCTTCTGTCCCAACCCGTTACATCAATGAAAAAGTCAGTTGTCTCTTCGCTTACTGTTGTGTGACTTCCATTGATTATTGGTGGAAATGATAACACCTTATCATCAGAATCAAGAATTAGCGGGAATTTCTTCAGATTCTGCATGAGATGGGCATATTCTATTCCCTTGGGATGGTCTGTAAGTATTTTCTCAATACTCATCTCCTCCATACTAGCTAGAGGAGTGAAAGAAAATCCTGACGACACAGTTGTTACCCTAAATGGAGGTCTGAGCGTACTTAGATCATGGACTCCAATCGAAGCAAATCTTCTCTTTCTCCCAAGTGTCATATGCAACTTTTCTTGATGGTCCATCAAACTCTGGATGAAATCTCCCTTTTCATCAGAATTAGCACCAGTATCTACGGCTCTAACAACTGCTCCCATTACAACAGGCCTCACACTTGCCAGTTCGGGATCAACTGTGAGAGAAATTTCGCCCGTTGTTACAGCCATGTCCGGTTCTTCCTCACTTAGACAAAGGAATGACCTGGATGCCCTACTCATTGTCTCATGGCTTAGTAGGTCTGGACGATCAGGGAAAACCTCCACTTCCACAGACTGTTCGTCATTCCTATCAACGGGGCAACCAATCTCGGGGAGCCAATCTGACCATTCTTTCCAACTATGTTCAATTCCATTGATTTTCTGTACAAATTCGAGAATAGAGTGTTTTAAGTCCAAGGTAGGCATTAATTCACCCTAGTTCTAACCACATTTTCAGCGGACGTTCATACCCCACAAGCCTCAGTCCGGATATTGCAGCAGTATCATAGTCATTGGCTCTGAGATTCCTTCTTCCAATCCTATCTATTCGATCAACTCCTATATCTCTCATCCAACCCCGTACTTCCTTTCCAAGAACCTCAATCTTTGAATCCACGCTCCCACCCATGTAAGGGGAAACTATAGCAGTACAACCAGATGCTACAGCGATTAGCATATCCTTGGCCTCGGGCTCAAAGTCGATCTCCAACATCACGAACTTACCTGTCTCACTAATTCCCATTGCCTTCGATGCAAGGCCAATCTTCGGTAGGGAAGATGCAAGTCTTGAACCACCAGGAGTTGAACACATAACTACTGCGCCGTCTAGTTCTAAGTCCATCACCAATCTGAACACCCTCTCAATTCTGTCAACTCTTCCCCTAAGGAGAATTATCGCGTTATTATCCATTCTACTCCTCATAGAAATTACCATAGCCTCAATTTCTGAGTCATTAAGACCGGGAAAATCGGTAATATCCAAAATTAGTCCAGAACAATTTCTAACAAAATCTATTGACTCTGGGAACTCATTCCTCCCCACTAGAAGTAGGTCATTAGCCCTCGTTTCCGAGCGTACAATTGCTGGCGCTACCACCTCATCCCATTCTTCTGATCCCAATGTCGTCTGACAGCTAATTAGCCAGGGAATTTCAAGTAGCGCGCCTTCTGAATCTGAGTCGCCCTGCACAAGAAGAGTATAGTGATCCAGTATTGCATTGTCTGCAAGAGAGTCTTCATTGGGGTGTAAGGAAATCTTCTCAAATCCTTCTAGGATTGAGCACTCAGGGCGACTATCCTCACCGTGAATTATTTCTCCCGGTTCTAGAACCAACGCATCATCATTTAGCTCAAGTCCCATAGGCTCTAGGATTTTTGAGAACTCTTTGATTTCTGATTTCTTTATCGATCTCATCTCTACACCATCGGGCGGGGGAGGGCAGCTCCCCGAGACAATAATTCTCCCTCCAGTCATTCCGTTTCCAGGATCAGATCCTACTGAACCCATAACAATAACAGCTCCTCCAGACATTCTAGATCCGAGGTAGTCTCCTGCATGTCCTCTGACCAACAAGACTCCTCCCTCCATGGCTGAACCTGTTTCACTACCAGAAGAGCCTTGGATGGTTAGCTCTCCCCCTCGCATCCCAAATCCAGCTTTATTTCCTACATCCTTCTCAACCACGGTCTTTCCTTTGACATGGAATGCCGCCACCATTGATCCAGTACTTCCTCTAAGAGTTAGGGTCCCTCCTCTATTTGCAGCTCCTACTAGTGACCCTAGGTTGCCCAGGCATAGTACCTTGGCCCCTTCCGGCAGGTGAGTGAGCACGCCAAACTCTCCATCCTTCGGTCTCTCGTCTCCGGCTCTTCCCCATCCAATTTTCACTGGCCTACCTTGCTCCAGAGCCTGCTCAACGTATCTATCGAGATCTCTATTGAGTTTCATACTCTTGGTTGCCAATTCCTTCACTTTGGTCCTCCCCTTTGTAATACTCTGATATCAGAAGGAGGCGACCCATTATTGACTCTTCCCGAATTCGCTATGTTCATAGGCATCCCTTAGACTAGGAACTCCATAAGCAACAACATGGGGATTCTATCATGGAAAGCATAAAAGTGGCGATTAATGGTTTCGGAACGATAGGTAAGCGAGTGGCAGATGCGGTAGACGCCCAAGATGATATGGAAGTTGTTGGAGTTACCAAGACTGGTCCGAGCTTCGGTTGTGAACTGGCAATAAAGAAAGGTTTCCCGCTTTACTGCACCTTCGATGATAAAGAAAGAATATCCCTATTTGAGAAAAAGGGGTACGGTTGCTCTGGGGGGCTTTCCGAGTTGCTTTCGATTGCGGATGTGGTTGTCGATTGCGCTCCTGGTAAATTGGGTGCTGAGAACCTAGAGAAATATCGCTCTGCAGGAGTAAAATATATTTTCCAAGGAGGAGAAAAACACAGTCTGACCGGTCTCTCCTACACTTCTTCCGCTAATCATAAGGAGAATTTGAATGCAGAAGGTACAAGAGTAGTTTCTTGTAATACAACTGGCCTATCTAGAACACTTGTTCCCCTATACGAGCACTGTGGCTCGTTGAAAGTTGAGTGTACAATGGTGAGGCGTTCGGCTGATCCAGGAGACTCGAGTAAGGGCCCGATCAATGCTATAAAACCCGTTCTCAAAGTCCCTAGCCATCATGGGCCAGATGTCATGACGGTGAAACCCGAGATTGAGATAAACAGCCTTGCGGTCGCAGTTCCCACCACGATAATGCATGTTCACTGTATTATTGCAGATTTACCGAAGGGCCACGGCCTATCTACAGAGTTGGTAATCGAAATGTGGTCGGACACCCCTAGGGTGATTATCATGAATGGTGCCGATGATAGAATCCCCACTACTGCAGAGGTGATGGAGATGGCTAGAGATATAGGTAGGAAGTGGGGAGACTTGCATGAGATATTCGTTTGGGAGGACGGAGTGAAACTCGTGGGAGACCGGCTATATTACTTCCAAGCCATCCACCAAGAGAGTGACGTAATCCCGGAGAATGTAGATTGCATCAGGGCACTAATGGGCGTCGAAGAAGACTGGAGGATATCCGTCGAAAAGACCGATTCAGCCATCAGTACTTACTACTCTACATGACATATTTGGCCAGCCCGGAAAGAGTCAATAGTCAAAAGAGGCCCTAGCATCCGAAAAGCGAATGACTTCTACAAAAGCAATTTACTTTGCAGTCTCGTTGATTTTACTTTCACCAATTTCTTCTAAAATTTCAATGGAAAGTATTGATGAGGAAAGGACAAAATCCACGTCCTCGCCCATAACAGAAAATAATTGGGTAGTTCTCGATAATCCAGCAATTGGCGATTATCCAATTAGTGAGTCTTCAGGATTGATCCACTCTCCATTCGGACAATTCGATCCTTTGACAGAAGCTACCCCAGCAGGACCATGGGAAAAGATAGGCCTCCCCAAATTCAATGATGGAAGACTATTCATCGTACAGTCACATAGCTCCGACCTACAGGAATTGGAGGACTCGTTAAATTTCCTAGGAATACAAATCATCGATCATTTTCCAGACGATTCCGTCGTCATTAGCATTGCATCATCGAGAACAAGCGAGCAAATCGACACCATCCAAGAATTGAATCAAGTTAGGTGGGTCGGCCAGTTTCCCGCGATTTGGAAGATATCTAAGACACTGTACCCGATAATGGATCTGGATGGGGCTCTAATAGATCTCGACATCACTCCCTCTCCCTCTAACTCTCCCGACGACCTATCAAATCTTGAAAGGGAACTTTTTGAAAAAACGGGAGAATTACACGCGCAGTCTCACTGCGACCAATATCTGTGTAAGGTAAAATCAGCTAAAACCTCTCTAATCCCCGCCCTTGCTGCCGATTTCCGCGTTCTGAGGGTGGAGTTGGGTCCCGTCTTGACAATACACAATTCAAATGCTAGCATAATCTCGGGAGTAGACTACGCAAGATCACTATCTGAATTAGGTTTACATGGAGAGGGGGAAGTCATAGGCATTTCAGACACGGGCCTTGACGTAGATCACGGAGACTTTGGAAATCGCCTCCGAAATCCTATCTACAACCTATTTGGCCCAGACAGCTCTGGTGCTGACTCAAATACTGGCCACGGCACCCATGTTACCGCCACTCTTCTGGGGGACGGCTCTGGAGACTCGAACTCTACGGGCATTGTCCCCGAGTCTACATTTCACTTCTACCAGTTAGAAGTGGATAGTTCTGGAATACTCGCACGGTGGGGTTCTCTGTACGATATGTTCGAACACTCTTTTCTTAACGATGCAAATATCCACACAAACAGTTGGGGTAGTGAGAACCTGGTCGGCGAGTACACTTCCGATTCCAGATCAATTGATTTATTCGCGAACGACTATCCAGAGATGTTAGTTATCTTCTCCTCGGGAGATATGTCAAACTCGGGTGTCGCATCTCCGAGCACGGCAAAGAATTCCCTCACTGTTGGAGCTTCCACAACAGGTGCATTCGGTTCTGAACCTCCAGGCCAGGTCTCTGACGAATCATCATCGGGACCTACTTCAGATGGCCGAATAAAGCCTGAATTGGTTTCACCAGGTGTTATGATCTGCTCTGCTAGAGCACAAGAGGCTGGTCTAACTACAGGAGGTAGTTGCTCTGAGTCGATGCATACGGATGGAACGACTCCCCTGTACATGACCCTAAGCGGGTCTTCTATGGCTACTCCGGTGGTTGCAGGTGCTTCCGCAATGGCTCGACAATTCCTGAGAGAGGAAGTCGGGCTAACGACCCCAAACTCTGATCTGATTAGAGCAATACTAGTAAACGGTGCCGAAGATATTGGAGAATTAGATGTCCCAAATCCGCAAGAGGGATGGGGGCAACTAAACATCTCAAACAGTATTTTCCCCCAAAGCAACGGTGTAAACCAAACGCTATTTTTGGATCAGGATAGAAATCTCTTACCAGGTCACAGTTTCATCTATACCTTCGAAGTATCCGGGAACAACGCACTTGATGCTACTCTGTCTTGGAACGACAGGGAAGGATCCGCATCAGCAGACCAGAATACAAGTCGGTTAGTAAACGATCTAGACTTGGTCGTAACCTCGCCATCAGGAGAGCAGTTCAACGGCAACGACTTCACAAGTGGTTTTAGTCAGTCGACTGGCAATATCGACAATTTGAACAATCTAGAGAGGGTCAGAATCGCATCTACGGAATCAGGAATTTGGACAGTCAAGATAGGGCATTCAGGAGGATTCTCTCAAGACTTCTCACTGGTTGTTTCTTCCAACGCAGTCGAATTGCAAGAGGCCGACTTAACAGTAGTTCCCAATTCAATCTTCAGTTCTGAAACGAGTCCTCTGAAGGGAGACACAATATCCATGCAACTTTCTTGGATAAATCAGGCTGCAGCTCCAACTGGACAGTACTCAATATCTCTTGAAGATGTTACCGATGGAAACGAAATAGGGACTTACTCAATGCCCTCACTGCCAGGGGGGCAGATAGAGACATTCTCCATTTACCACTCATTCCAGTCGACCGGGACTCATTTGGTCAGATTAACCCTGGATTACCTTTCTCAAGTCGATGAATTGAACGACGAGACCATCGGGACGAATAACAACATCTTCGATCTAGAATTCAACGTTACAGAGATTGGTGTAAGAATCATACCCCTAATGGAAAATGGGGCTTATCCTATTGATTTCATCGAATCTCAGTCTGCTAGGAATAGGGATATCAACCCCAGCACCGAGAGCTGGGCAAACTTCCAGTTGGAGTTAGTTAACGAAGGAACCTCGGAAACCACCGTGGAACTTTCGATTTCTGCAGTCCAGGAAATAGGAGAATCTGGAATCATGTCGTCTCCTCAGGATGAGTGGTCTGAGACCCTTAGCGACTCAGGACCATGGGTTCTGTCTCCATCAGGAGAGTCTGGAGACAGAGTCCTAATTTCTCTTAATTTAACAGACGAAGATGCTGACGTAGAGAGTAGATTCGCACTTCCCGGCCATTTCGTGACTGACCTGATTCTATACGACAAGATGGCACCAACAATTTCGCATTCTGTCAGACTTTCTGTCGTTATCGACCGGGTCGAGGGACTCTTCACTGTTCCTGCCGGGACGGAAGATCTAGGGGCCGAACCAAACGAATTCGCGCTTTTCACACTCTCAGTTAGGAACATAGGAAATGGCCCCACTGAATACGGAATTTCTTGTGAAACAGAAGATAGATGGATTGTTCACGTAGGAAGCAGCCAGGTTCCCGAAGTAACAATTGGTCCGCTCAGCAGGCTCCAATTCGTTCCTGTCCCGATTCGCGTAAAGGTCCCACCAGCCTCTTCTGGTATCCTCGCAGGAGATACAAATCTAGTAACCTGCATCACAACTTCGGTCAATGATCCAAATCTGCAAACTACGGAGACAGCCACAGTCGAAGTTCTAGAGAGCAGGGCATTCTCAACCCAGATTTCAGATATACAAGGAAACGAATTAGGTCCCGTAGCCATAACTGAATCTCGTGCGGTCCAAAATGGAGACACAATTTCTACAATTCTGACAATTTCCAACAGAGGAAATATTCCACTAAATTTCGACGTGAGGGCGCTATCATCTAGCAATACTTGGCCAATACAGGTTTACCTGTTCGACGAAGACCCTCCATTGGGAGAGGCCACAACAATACAAACAGATATCGATCCAGGTTCAGAATCTAGAATAATTATCAGGACCATTGTTCCCCTAGCTTCAATAAAAGGTGACAGAAATACCGTGACTATCAAGACTACTTTAGACGACAATATCGTGACTAATGCGACGGTCCTAGAAGTGAAAGAAATCACAACTCTGGACGTACAGGCGGAAGAAGGATTCTCCATCTCTTTGGGCAGGGATGGGAATGCCAATATTTTCTTGCACAATTCTGGAAATGTACCACTGCTAATTGAACTAACACTGGGAACTCTTCCTGAGGGTTGGTCCGGAGGCTTCCTGACAGGGAGCACTTTCACAATGGACATGAATCGAGAGTCTGTAGTCAATATCGCACTACAGTTACCTAGCGGCACTCCCCCAGGAACTTTATCAAATAAGGTTCCAGTGATAATACAGTCTACATCGCCCAGCCTTTCCACTGAAACAGTCACATTGGATTTGGATGTGACCGTCTTACCCTCAGTTTGGCTGGAAGTTCAATCTGGAACCCCCAGCATTCAGGGAATTGCCGAGGGAGTGGAAACAACTCTAGTATTGGAAGTGCAAAACAAAGGTAACACCGAATCCCCGGTAATAATTAATCATGAAGAACTCGATGGTTGGACTGTAAAATACCAATGGCCAGAAGAGGAATTAGAACCAGGGCAAAATTATGAAATTACAGTCTCAATTACCCCTAGAAAATCGGCAGAAGACGGACTCACTCAGTTACGATTCTATGCCAACTCAACATCTCAGGACAGTATGGCAACTCTGACTAATGCGTCATTTGTTTTTGATGTCAGCAAATCTAAGTCCTCCAATCAAGGGGGCATATCAGGATTGTTCGAAAGTTTAGGCCTTCCAGCTTGGACTTTAGCAGTACTGTTCGTGGTTGCATTGGGTGCACTAATCTCACTTGGCATTAGAGCCAGACAGGAATTCTCCCCAGTTGATTCGGATGAAGAACTGATTCCTCGCGGTTCAGCCCTCCAGGCAGGGACTAAGGAAGAAAGAAGGGCTGCCGCTCTCGACACCTACACAACAGGGGACGTTGTTACTGGGGGGGTCTCGGAGTCAGAGATTAATGAAACGCTTCAGGCAACTGTCCCCACTCTCCCCACTCACCAAGTTCCCGAAGGAGCGATGCCGCTACCAATCACCGGACTTCCAGATGGATGGTCAATGGAGCAATGGGCAGCATATGGGCACCTTTGGTGGGAGCAGAACGGTCCCTGAGCCGGTTCATTTTTCTGTGACTTCTCGCGCCGTAAATTCATGACAGGCTCAATAGTATTGTTTGGACCTCCCGGAGCGGGCAAGGGGACCCAGGCAGAAAAGATTGTACAATTGACTGGTAAGCCTCAGGTCTCAACCGGGGATATGCTTAGATTGGCCCTATCCAAGGAGACGGAACTCGGTTTAGAGGCCAAGAAATATATGGAGGCAGGACAACTAGTACCCGATAATGTGATCATAGGACTGATTAAAGACAGAATGCATGAATCTGACGCCAGCAATGGGGTCTTATTCGATGGGTTTCCGAGGACGATTCCTCAAGCAGAGGCCCTTGAATCGATTACTGAGGTATCGACCGTCATTTCCATAGAGGTTCCAGATGAAGATATAGTAAACAGGATAATAGGCAGGAGGATGGACCCTGAAAACGGTGAAATCTACCATATCAATTTCAAACCCCCTCCTCCTGAAATTGCACACCGTCTTGTCCAGAGGAAGGACGACAACGAAGAGACAGTGAGGATGCGGCTATCATCCTACCATGAACAAACAAAACCGCTTGGTGATTGGTACACGGAAAAAGGAATACTACACGCCATAGAGGGGACTGGGTCCATTGAAGAGGTGGCGAAATCCATATCCAAGATATTGACTTATCTTTGAGGTCGAAAAAATGGCCAGAAGGAGTCGAAGAATAAGGCCCAATAAAAATGAACAAGCGAAGGAATCCGTGGATTTCCTAGAGAAAATATTCGAACGATCTCTACTTGACGATTCGCAGACCTCCGATACGGCCGCTAAGCACATTCTGGCTATTGGGAAGAAACACGGAAAAAGGCCAGACCGCAGTGTAAAAAAAATGATTTGCCGGTCCTGTAAGAAATCTCTATTGCCAGGAAAAACATCTAGGATTAGAGTCAGATCAAAAGTTATTTTCAGAACATGCCTCAGGTGTGGGCGAGTGAATCGCGAGATTCTGAGTATTGGTGGTGATAAACAATGAAGAAACGACCACAGGCACATCTGCTCAAATTGGCAAAAAGCGAGTCGTTGCGAGTCTCCATTAGAATCGGAAAAGATGGGGTTAATAACAGCCTGATCTCGGAATTAGAGAACCAACTGGAAAAAAGGACCGTTGTCAAGCTAAAGATAAACAAAGGAATGGCCCCGAATAAGGAGGATAGAAACCAGATTTTCGCCAGGATAGCGGATGAATCTGACTCTCTTGTGATATTTCAAAGGGGCAATGTTGCGGTTTTTACTAAGGCCGGTGCCCAGTAGCGTTCATATTCTCCATGTCAGAGGGACGTACAATGAACATCTTCAGTGTAGCAAGAAGTCGTATTAATTCGGCGACATACGCAATAATGTTGCTAATCATTTTTTTACCGTCTGTAATGGCTGCTTCCTCTAGCTCTGGAATATGGGAGCCGCCAGAGATGCCCAGTTGGGCAGTGCCTGCATCTTTCGCCATTCTGATTGCGGTCTACACATTGATTATTTTCGAGGTCGTCCACAGAGCTCTTGCTGCCGCTCTAGGGGGGATAGCGGCTGTGGTGACCTTACACTTCGTAGGTGATGGGCCCGACCTTGGAACTATTGTTACCTGGATCGATGAGGAAACAATCGGATTATTGATCGGTATGATGGTAATAGTCGACATACTGGGGAAAACAGGGGTTTTCGAATGGGCTGCTGTGCAAGCCTATGCTCTTAGTGGAGGTTCTATATGGCGGCTTTCGGTCATACTGTGCACGATAACGGCTGTATTTTCGGCCTTCCTAGACAACGTTACAACGATTTTGCTAATCGTTCCGGTTACCATACAAATCGCCAAGGTACTGGACTTAGAACCGGTGCCACTCATTATCGCAGAAGTAATGTTTTCGAACATTGGGGGAGCAGCAACACAAATTGGAGATCCTCCAAACATCATAATCGGAGCCCAACTATCTACACAGGCGCTATCCGGAACCGGCTTAGCAGATCAGGGTATCACGTTCCTTGATTTCATAATCCATGTTGGGCCGGCAGTGGTAATCGCGATGGCTCCTTCCTTCTGGTTGCTATCTAAGTTGGAATCCGACGGCTTATCTGGTGAGAAACATAGGAACGTGGACCTACTGAGGCTCAGGTATGGGATAAAGGATGTAAAATTGCTAAAGAAATCAGGTGCTATTTTGTCATTAGTCATCATAGCATTCTTTGCGCACTCCGCATTCCATCACCCATTACTTACAGTCGCGACAATAGCCTTGGGAGGCGCAGTCCTGATGCTTTTGGTAACCTCGCCGCACCACGTAGAGGAACAATTAGATGGAGTCGAATGGACAACAATAATTTTCTTCGCTGGATTATTTATTATGATCCACGGTCTTGAGAACATGGGGATGATTGACACTATAGCAGACGGAATTTCAGATACTATAAAGGGAGCTTCAGAGGAAAATAGACTGATGATTTCTGTACTCCTGCTACTATGGGTGTCCGCTATTGCATCGGCTTTCATTGATAATATACCGTATACCGCTACTATGGTTCCTGTTGTAATAAAGCTAGCAGAAGATCCGGAATTAGGCCTGCAACTGGGGCCTCTTGCATGGGCATTGGCACTAGGGGCCTGCTTGGGTGGAAACGGCACCATAATCGGGGCCTCTGCAAACGTTGTTGCTGCTGGACTTGCGGAGGAATCTGGTCATGACATATCTTTCAATAGATTCTTCAAAACAGGTTATCCAATAATGCTTCTTAGTGTAGCACTAGCGACAGTTTACTGCGTTGTCAGGTACGCAATTCAGTGGGATAATGGACTGATTCCGGCAACTATCATTGGAGCGATGATGTTAGCATCTTTATCCCTCACTCCAATGATATACGGACCACCGCCAAGAGAGTCGATGATTGATTATGAGTTGGAGTGAGTAGATGGGAGATCCAATAATCAGTACATGTGATGTTTGTGGGATGGAACTTCTTCAAATCGGAATATGTCCGGCTTGCGGCCACAATCAAAGAACTCTTACGAGTAAAGAAGGTGGGTCCAGATACGAAGAATTTGATTTGCCATACGGAATAGAGTATGCTCCACATCTGCTCGAAGAAATAAGCATACCATATGGAATAAATCACGCTCCATAACTCCAAAATTTCGTTAGTTGGTACTGTTGTTATGCTTTGTCCGATGTGGCTAGTCTCCCGTCTTGTTCAAATACCATAGGTTGGTCGCAAGCTTGCTTTGTGCGCTCTGATAGATTGCCTATCAGGGTAAGTGGTTGAGGCTGCTGCGCCCTGCGGGGAGACGTAGTGGCCCGAGAAACCAGAATTGATATGCCTGGACACCAGAGGCCTCACATTAGTGAGTACAATAAGAAATAATGATGCTACAACCCAATTGGGGGATGGCTCGGCTCGAGAGCCGACGAAGGTCGTGACAAGCTGCGATAAGTCGCGGGGAGAGGCATGAATCTCTTTGATCCGCGAATTGCCGAATTGGACCTCCTGACAACAGTCATTCCTCGTATTTTACGTAGGAAGGGGAACCCCCCGAACTGAAGCATCTCAGTAGGGGGAGGAAAAGAAATCAATAGAAATTCCGTGAGTAGTGGCGAATGAAAACGGAATAGGACAAACCGAATCTCCTTGGGAAACCTTGGAGAGATGTGGAGTATGGACACTTGTAGCCTAAGTCCGTGAAGTAGAAGTCGTCCTGGAACGGCGCACCATAGAGGGTGAAAGTCCCGTATACGAACCAGATATGGCCATGAAGTGGATCCTGAGTAGCGTGCGTTGGATATCGCGCGTGAATGTGGGAGGCAGAGACTTCCAATCCTAAATACTACTCGAGACCGATAGTTGACAAGTAGCGTGAGCGAAAGCTGAAAAGTATCCTTAGCGGGATGTGAAAAGAACCTGAAACCAATTGGGAACAAGCTGAATAGGCGTGAAAGCGAAGATATGAGCAGCGTCTATTCGTGCGTTTCGAAAAATGCCCCTGGGAGTTCTGATCATTGGCGAGGTTAAGCAGTAGATCTGCGTAGCCGTAGGGAAACCGAATAGTCCGCAGCCGCAAGGCGAGGGACTGGGTGTGCTCGCCCGGAGTCAATGGTGGGAGACCTGAAGCCCGTCGATCTATGCCTGACCAGATTGAAGCCCGGTGAAAACTGGGTGGAGGATCAAACCGTTGCTGATGTGCAAATCGCTCGGATGAGTTTGGTATAGGGGTGAAAGTCCAATCGAGATGGGCAATAGCAGGTTCCGCGCGAGACTACTCGTAGGTAGATCTCTGTGAAGGTAGAATGCGATGTAGAGCACTGATTGTATGTTTAGGGGGAGCAATCCCTCGGCACGCTGTCAAACTCCGAAGTTGTGTTCGCCGTAGAAGCAGGGAGTGAGCCACGGTGGGTAAGCTACCGTGACGAAAGGTGAATAAACCAGCTCAGCGTTAAGGTCCCAAAATTTCAGTTAAGTGTTAATCACAAACGGCGTCCGTGGCCGAAGACAACCAGAAGGTGGGCTTAGAAGCAGCCATCCTTGAAAGAGTTCGTAACAGATCACTGGTCAAGTTTGCGGGCCCGTAAAATGGACGGGGCTCAAACTGAATACCGATACGCTGACCCTCCGAAAGGAGATGGGGTAGCGCGGCGATGTGCTCGGGTAGAAGCGAGGTCGTAAGGTCTCGTGGACCGTGTACATATGAGAATCCAGGGAAGAGTAGCAGCATAGTGTGGTGAGAATCCGCACCACCGAAGGGGTAAGGGTTCCTCGGCAATGTTTTTCAGCCGAGGGTTAGCCGGTCCTAAGGGCATTCTTAACCGAAATGTCCGAATGGGAAATGCGTTAATATTCGTATGCCCCTCTACAATATATGGTGACGGCTCGGGCTAGTTCGTGCATTCCTGTCATGGGATGTCGAAGCGTTCGATAACCGATCTGAGAACCGTCATGGTGAGAAGATTGGGAAGGCGTGAGCAAAAGACGAATGATGCCTGGGTCCCATGAAAAGCCGTAGAGGTGACCGTACCTAGAACTGACACAGGTACCCAAGGTGAGTAGCCTAAGGTGTGACGGGCAAAGTACCGCGAAGGAACTCGGCAAAATCGCTCTGTAACTTCGGGAGAAGGAGTGCCAGCTTAGAGATAAGCTGGTCGCAGTGACCAGAGGACTCCGACTGTTTAATAAAAACATAGGCGACTGCTAGATCGAAAGGTTGTGTATAGTCGCTGAATCCTGCTCAGTGCTGGTATCTGAAATCGGGTTACAACCTGACGAAGGACCGGTAAACAGCGGGGGTAACTATGACCCTCTTAAGGTAGCGTAATACCTTGTCGCTTAATTGGCGACTTGCATGAATGGCACAACGAGAGTCCTACTGTCTCCGCGGTACGTCCGGCGAAATTGACATTACTGGCGCACAGTCCAGTAACCTCAACCTGCAAGCGAAGACCCCGTAGAGCTTTACTGCAGCCTGGCGTTGTGCAGTCGCACATTACGTGCTGAGTAGACGGGAGACGCTGATCCTCGGGACGCCAGTTCCGAGAGTAGTCATCCATAGAGACACCGTCCTTAGTGTGTAACTGTACTAACTCTTCATGAGAACACCGCTTGGTGGGCAGTTTGGGTGGGGCGCCACGCGCTCGAAAAAATAACAAGCGTGCCCAAAGGTCAGCTTAGGTGGTTCAGTCTCCACCGTGAAATGTAAGGGTAAAAGCTGGCTTGACGTGGATCGGCAAAATAACGATCGACGATGCGAAAGCAGGGCCTATCGAACCAATGTACCTCATTTCTGGGGGTCATTGATAACAGAAAAGTTACCTCGGGGATAATTGAGTTGTCACCAGCAAGAGCACATATCGACCTGGTGGCTTGCTACTTCGATGTCGTCTCTTCCCAACCTCCTGGTGCAGCAGCTGGGAAGGGTGGGGTTGTTCGCCCATTAAAGGGGATCGTGAGATGGGTTTAGACCGTCGTGAGACAGGTTTGTTGCTTTGTGGTTGAGGCGTATTGATGCGTGATCGGAAGGGCCCTTTAGTACGAGAGGAACGAGGGCTCGGGGCCACTAGTTTACCAGTTGTCCGGCAGGGCAATGCTGGGTAGCCACGCCCTATGTGGATAAGAGCTGAAAGCATCTAAGCTCGAAGTCATCCGAAAGACGACGCATCTCAGGGGACTCGTAGAAGACGAGTTTGATAGACAGCGGGTGTAAGTACCGAGGTTCGCCGAGGTATTCAGCCCAGCTGCACTAACCCCCCGAGCATCTAAATTTCGAGATACACACTACATGTGAGTCTCTGTCCAAAAGTCCATATCAATTCACATTCGAAGGAAGAGTTGTGCACGGCCATAGCGGAGGGGCCCTACCCGGTCCCATATCGAACCCGGAAGTCAAGCCCTCCTGCGTCGGTTCCGGTACTGTGGTGCGAAAGCCCACGGGAAAGACCGTCGCTGTGCCACTCTCCTTCACCTCCCCGCAACAAAATTTTAACGATAGACGTAGTCAATTCAGGTGTCAAGATGCCAATTTCAACCGGCGATATACTCGGGCACTCTCAAGTTGGAGTTTACCTAAGTGTCGTCGGTGATGTTCTATTCATACCCAGTACATTGGAAGACGAGATTGCAAATGAGATTGAGTCATCATTCGATATGGAATCTCATAGGATTACAATCGGCGGATCCGCCCTCCTGGGGAGCCTGATTCGCGGAAACAAGAAGGGAGTGGCAGTGGCAGATATTGCAACACAGGATGATTTGGACGAATTATCCAGCTTCGGCGATGTGGTAATTTTGGAAAGTGGAGTCAATGCCGCCGGGAATCTAATCGAATGTAATGACAAAGGGGCCGTAGTAAGCCCGACAATCCCAGTTGCTGGAGCGGAGATGATTTCTGACGTGTTATCCGTGACAGCAATTCGCTCCCAGGTCGCAGGTCACGGAACTGTTGGAAGCATGATGGTAGCTAACAACAACGGAGTCCTGATTCATCCTGACGTTAAGAGTGCAGAAGCAGAGGCGATAGAGCAGGCAATGGAGGCTCCTGTTATGGTCGGAACTGTGACCTTCGGCTCCCCATTCGTTGGCGCTGGATGCTGTGCTAGCGATACACACGCTTTAGTTGGCTCAGGCTCAACTGGCCCGGAATTAAATCGGATAGAGGATGCACTCGGACTCATTTAGAGAATACAGAGTAATCAACATTATTCTTATCAATTGAAGATACAACCTCTGGCATTGGATATTTCAGACCCGTCGCTGTGTTAAAAAGGACTACAGAATCATTCGTTGAGACTGAGCCAGTCTTGATACATTCTCGGTAAGCGGCTACTACTGCAGCACCCTCCGGGCATAGGAGGAGCCCCTCCGTCTTTCCAACTTGCTCCTGTATTTCCAAAGTCTCTTCGTCAGACACCGCCATCGCTAACCCCCCTGATGATCTTACAGCGTCTAAGATTAGGAAATCACCGAGAGCCGATGGTACTCTAATGCCAGAGGAGATCGTCTCCGCATTTTTCCAGAACTCTGCGAATTCGCTACCTTCTTCCCATGCCTTTACTATTGGCGCGCATCCTGTGGACTGTACTGATATCATCTTGGGCAATTTACAGTCGATCCACCCGAGCTCTTTCAACTCGTGAAAGCACTTCCACATTCCAATAATTCCAGTCCCTCCTCCCGTGGGGTAGAATATTACATCAGGAAGATTCCAATTCATCTGCTCAGCAAGTTCGAGACCCATGGTTTTCTTACCTTCGATTCTGTAAGGCTCTTTTAGGGTCGAGACTGCGAACCAGTCTATATGTTCCATTCCATCTGAGATTATACTTCCACACTCTCCAATTAAACCGTTAACGATATGTGTAGAAGCGCCTTGAATCTGTGTCTCCCTTATGTTGATTTCTGGAGTATTGTCAGGACATAGAACTGTGCAACGGATCCCCGCTCTGGATGCGTAGGCTGCCAAGGCAGATCCCGCATTCCCATTGGTTGGAATTGAAAGATGCCTAATTCCCAGTTCTTTAGCCATTGAGACTGCCATACCAAGTCCTCTAGCCTTGAATGACCCGGTAGGTAGCCTCGACTCATCTTTGATAAAAACTGATTCAGCCTCGAATCCTAAAATTGTAGAGAGATTTTCAAGCCTGATCAAAGGAGTGATTACCTCTCCGAGAGAGACCATATTCTCCTCAGATGTTACAGGTAGAAGTGGCGAATACCTCCAGAAACCGGGTTTTCTCGAATCTTTGATAGAACTTCTAGAGATCTCCTTTGATAGTCTCTGCAAATCGTATTTTACGACTATCGGCTTCCCTATTGTGGATGTCGTGTGGATGATTCCACGATCAAACCTCTCTCCCGAATATGCGCATTCTAGGTGACTTACGTAACTCCTCATGAATCCCAATGAGCGAGGTGTTCGATGAATATGCCGCTCTAAACCGCAGTCGGGGCAACGTGATCCTCATTTTTTGAACCAGAACTCCTCACTCTGTTCCAGGCTTCTTTCATGAGATTATCATGGCAGTCCCTGCAATAGTTGAATCGTTCGTATGCCTCTCTGAAAGAATATGCCTTCTTTCCGCTCGAGACAAGATAACCATTAGGAGAAAGCCTGCTCACAAGTGTTGCTTTGGAAGAGCAATCATCGAAATCGCAAGTAGTCATCATTCAACCTCTTTTTTGCTATCCACAATTTCCATTAGAGGTACATTCGCCTCAATTCTCTCTCCCGGTTTGCACATGATCTTCTCTACCTTCCCATCAATACCGGCCTTAATTTCGTTTTGCATCTTCATCGCCTCAAGTACAATAACTACACTATCACTGTCTACTTTATCACCTTCGGTAACTAGTAGTGCCACTATTTTTCCTGGAATCGCTGAGGAAATAAGTCCTGAACTCGGGCTCCCTCCTCTGCTAGAATCTCGCTTCTTCCGCGGGCCTCTCCTCGACCCTTGATCTATCTCGACTTCGTACAAATTTCCATCTATGGAAACCCCCCATTTACCATCATCGAATTGAATTTCCACTTGGTACTCTACTCCATTAACAGTCACTTTCCTCTTCTCAGACAAACTACTCACCTCTTAGAGCTCCTACTTGATTTGGAGTTTAGCAATGAGGAGTTTCCCGAGGCCATCCTTCTATGCGAAACCGACCAGTTACTTCCAGGTTCTCTCCCCTTAGAAGGAGCAATTACCTCTCCCAATTCTCCGCTCAATAGTACTGCTGAGATAACCGCGACTATTTCCTCAGGCTCTAATTTCCCAGCGCTCATGATCTCACAACGGGATATTTCCATGCTTCTTCTCGGGCCTGGGCTCTTCTTTCTCTAGAATTACTCCCAATGCCTTGACTAGAACAGACCTAGTTTCGGAAGGCACGATAACATCGTCTAGATAACCCAATGCAGCAGCCTTGTATGGGTTTGCAAACGACTCCTCATAATCATCAACTAGCCTTTGCCTCTCCTGCTCGGGATTTTTCGAACTTCCTATTCTCCTCCTATGGATAATCTGCACGGCCCCCTTTGCACCCATCACTGCAAGTTCAGCAGTCGGCCAAGCAATGTTGTAATCCCCTCTTATGTGCTTCGATGACATCACATCATAGGCACCACCATACGCCTTCCTTGTGATAACTGTCATCTTGGGAACCGTTGCCTCTGCGAAGGCGTAGAGCAGTTTGGCACCGTGCCTGATTATTCCCCCCCACTCCTGGCTAGCACCCGGTAGAAAACCTGGAACGTCAACAAAAGTCAACAGCGGGATGTTGAAAGCGTCACAAAAGCGCACAAATCTTGCTGCTTTAATTGAGGCGTCGATATCTAAACAACCCGCTAGATGCATTGGCTGGTTTGCCACAACTCCGATTGACTGCCCACCAAGCCTACCTAGTCCAATAATTATATTTGGAGCAAAACCATCCTGAACTTCTAGAAAACTATCCAAGTCTAAAACCTCCTGAATCACCTCGCCCATGTCGTAGGGTCGACTAGGATCCTCGGGAACAAGAGAGTCCAGAGAATCGCAACTTCTCTCGAGTGGATCACTAGTCTCAATCGAAGGGGCAGTGTCTAGGTTGTTGGATGGAATTAGTGATACCAGCTCCCTAACTATTTCTAATGCTACATGATCATCCTTTGCGGTGAAGTGAGTTACTCCTGATTTTGTTGCATGTGTGGTCGCCCCCCCTAAATCTTCGAAGCCTACTTCTTCATTCGTAACGGTCTTGATAACTTCTGGACCAGTAATGAACATGTGAGATGTCTCTTCAACCATTACAACGAAATCAGTAATCGCAGGCGAATATACTGCCCCTCCAGCACATGGTCCCATGATGACAGAAATCTGCGGGATGACTCCACTCGATCTTACGTTTCTGAAGAAAATCTCTGCGTAGGAACCCAAACTGGCGACCCCTTCCTGAATCCTCGCCCCACCACTATCATTCAAACCAATTACTGGGGCTCCTGTTTTCAGTGCCATATCTAGAATTTTGCATATCTTTAGCCCGTGCATCTCACCTAGGGATCCACCATATACAGTAAAATCTTGAGCAAAACAGTAAACTAATCTTCCATCAATGGTCCCATAACCACAAACAACTCCATCTCCAGGGATTATATTCCTATCCATATCAAAGTCTCTACACCTGTGCTCAACCAAAGCATCAACTTCAGTGAAAGAGTCCTCATCCAGTAATTCTTGGATTCTCTCTCTCGCTGTCAACTTCCCTTTAGCGTGCTGCGCCGAAATCCTATTTTGGCCCCCTCCTGATCGAGACTTCGCCTTTCGACGCCTGAGCTCGTCAATCTTGTCGGAGTTTCCACTCACGAGGGTGAATGGGAATAGGCCGCACATGAGCATTCCTGAGAAAATGGAATTTCATATGCGGTTGCTTGAAGTCATAATGCCACTTGCAACTTACATAAACATGCGAATTGTGATTGCTAAACCTGGACTAGATGGACACGACAGAGGAGCAAAAGTAATTTCCAGAGCATTGAGAGATGGAGGCCATGATGTCATCTATACTGGCCTCAGAAAGACTCCAGAGGAGATTGTACGCATCGTAAACGACGAGGATGCAGAGGTTCTCGGCTTATCCACGCTCTCTGGAGCACATGATTCCCTAATACCAAAGATTTGCGAGCAGCTAGTGGAGAATAGACTAGGAAGTGTAATTGTGTTCGCAGGAGGCATTATTCCGGAAAGAGATATAGAAGCCCTATTTCGATCTGGTGTCAGAGCAGTCTTCGGTCCCGGAACTCCCACTTCGGATGTTTTAGATTTCTTGAATAAGGCTCTGATTCGAAAACAAAACGGTAATCCAGTTGGAGTCGGAGACGATTTGGGGTGGAATTGGAATGACTGACATCAGTGGTCTATTGGAATCAGCAAAATTAGGCGATCGAAGAAGCCTATCTATGCTCATTTCTGCAATTTCTGAATCCGGGGACTCCCCAAGTATCAACTCAGCGACGAGCTGGATTCTCGGAGTCACAGGGCCTCCTGGATCGGGAAAATCAACTCTTATCGGACAGATGGTGAGAAAATGGGCATCTACAGGTGAACGTGTCGCTGTACTTGCCCTAGATCCCACATCTCCGTTATCCGGCGGCTCTTTGCTTGCTGATAGAATCAGAATGGAGGGGGATGACCTGAAAGAGAACGTGTTTGTGAGGTCTATACCCTCTGGAAAGACCCCAGGTGCCATTTCTCCTATCCTTTGGCCGATATGTAGTGTACTCTCTGAATGCGGATGGACTCGAATAATTGTTGAGACTGTAGGAACTGGACAGTCTGAGTTCAGAATAGCCGCCTTGGTAGATCGACTACTTCTTGTTGACGGCCCGGATAGGGGGGACATCATCCAAGCAGAAAAAGCAGGGATTCTTGAGCTGGCAGATGTAATTGCAGTTAACAAATCAGATTTGCCAAATGCGTCTTCAGCAGCACAGCATATACGCTCCTCACTAAATCTAGCGAGCGATGACAATCGCGAGGTTGTCCTGGTTTCGGCAAAAGAAGGACATGGCATCCAGGAACTTGTTGAGATCATAGAAAGATGCGAACCTCAGAATGCACGAGGAAAGATGATGATGAGGGAGAGATTAATCTCCGAATGGGATTCGGTTTTAGTTTCTCATCCTGAAATAGACAATATCGTTTCTGAACTATGTGACGGTTCTATAACCCTTAGGGAGGCCATCGAAATATTGGTTTCGTCGATTAGAGATGGTGGTTCGTAAGTGTCATCAGATGAAAACGACTTATTCGTAGATCACGTAAATCATTCGATTGGGGGATTTGGAGGTCATGCTTTCAGAAGGCTTACCCACATCTCAATGGCTTGTATACCCTATCTATACTATGTCCACGGAGAAGAAATATCCTCAATTTTCTCTCTCGAGATGAGGGAGTTTGTTAGCGTAGTTTGCATCCTGACTCTTGTTATTGAGGCTATACGACTTAGGACAGGTATTGTTATCATAGGTCAGAGAGAATATGAATCCAAACAGATTTCCGCGCTAGCATGGGGGGCTCTTGCGGTAGCATTGGCCTTGCTAATTTCTCCTGAGGGAGATGGAGACGGAATGGAGGCGGGGTTGTATGGAGCCCCAATTGTCCTAGGCATGACTCTAGTCGACCCCACAATGGGCGAGGTAAAGAGGAAAATGAAAGACCTTAGATTGGCAATACTCTCTGGACTAGTTGTTTCTTACTTCGTGTGGCTTGGTTGTCACTTCTGGATTGGTACTGATTTAATTGTAGCAATCTTGCTAGCCCCATTGACGGTGCTTGGTGAGTTGCCCTCAACGAAGGCAATAGACGACAATGCGACAATGGTTCTTTTCCCCCTCAGCGGTCTAGTGCTGCTATTGCCATTGCTGTGATTCTGCTCCCGTCATGTTTACATTCTAATTTCAAATCCAGGATCCATAATATGGTCGAACAAGATTCAGATTTGTGGGAATCTCCTCTGAAACAGAGTACATACATGTTTATCTGGGCAATAGCTTCGATAGCATCTTTCGCCGTTTTCATCAAGTATTTTTAGCCGCAATTTCCCTTTCCGATGAAATTAGCGCACTCTTCCCATTAGTCCCTCCCGGCCCACTGTATCCCCCGTGTCTACCATCAGAACGAACTACCCTATGACATGGTACTTCGATCGGGTTCGGGTTGGCAGCGCAAGCATTGGCGACAGCTCTCGATGATCCGGGATTTCCGATTGAAACTGCAATTTCTTTGTATGTCCTAGTTTGACCTGCGGGGATTTTTTTGATTTCATTCCAGACCCTATTCTGGAATGGCGTCCCTGTCATTTATTCTTCTTCCCCCGCCAACCATCCGTCATCAATTTCCTCCATCCCTACTATCTCATAGTTCGAAGGGAAGAGTGCAATGGCAACTCCAATTACTATACATGTGATTCCGAACCAGAATGAGCCGGTTATCATCAACTCCATTCCAATTGCGAATAGGAATAGGCCACCAAGATTAGAAACCCACACCAGGGTCTTGAAAGTAGATAATGAAACCCCACTCGCCCTCTTTGTTCTATGTGGGCCAAACTCCGCCCCGAATCTTACCGGATCATCCTTCCCCATGCAATCACCTGTCAATCATAATTATCGCATCGGTCGGGCAAGCCAATACACAAATCTTGCATCCAGTACAAGGGTCTCTCAGAATTTTTGCCTTTTTATTTACATCCACATTCATTACAGGACTTAGCAGTGGTGTATCGTACAACTCTATTGCATCATCCTCACATACTATAGTGCACTGATCACAGCCTATGCACAATTCTTCCTTAACCCACGCAACTGTGTCCTCTCCGCCTTTCAGGAGAGCTTCCTCCTCAGCCCTAACCGAGTTGAGCTGCATCCTAATTCTTGACTGCTCAACAGCCCTCCTCTTGAGCACATCATCGATTTTGGTCATGTTCCTCACTGTTTCCATCAAGTCCACCCTTATCATAGTGAGTTTGATTGGCATCCCCTATGTCGTTGTTACATGGTAGCCACCTACTCACAGAAGTGGTGGGGGGACCCAATGGTTTGGCTGGGCGTTCTTCACGGTGCAACAATATGGGCCTTCATGGCTGTCTACCTCAGTATTCCTTCCGCTTGGATTTCCTTCGCTTGTGGATTCCTCATAGGGTTTTTCTTGTACTTGGTAGCATTGGGATATCAGGACTACCGTTTCGCTAGAGCAATCCTTGTTGGCTTCGTGATGAATGTCTTGCTTTCTTCGTTTTCCGCTATTCTTGCATTCACCGATCAGTTCTAGTTTTTCGATTCCTCTATCTGCCTGGCTAGGAAGCTCACTACATCTAGAATCTCGAAATCATGTCTTGGGTCTCCCTCGAACTTCAGACACTCGAAGTGCGCTACGCATTTTGGGCATGAAGTGAGCATAATGTCCGCTCCGGTTTCCCTGACTTCATCGAATCTCTGAACCCTTAGCGCCCTGCTGTTCTCATTACAGGACATCATGCTTGAGACACCGCAGCATAGGGCATCTTCGCCGGTATGCTCCATTTCCACTAGATTCACTCCTTCTACAGAGCCTACTAGATCCCGCGGCTCATCATAGATGTTCATTTGCCTGCCCAACCTGCACGGGTCATGGTAAGTCACTGTGACTTCGTCGTTTGACTTCAGATTCATGTCGAATCCATTCTCAATTAGGAACTCTGTCGTGTGCATCACTTTCATGTCATCCAGCTCGTAATCTAGAGCAAAGGTCCTGAAACACTCAGCGCAAGAAGTGACTAGTGTCTCAATCCCGCTCTCCCCGAGCTTTTTCTGGTTGTAAGCCTTCAACTTCTCAAAAACCTCACTCATCCCTTGCCACTTTTGGTCGTGCCCACAGCATTTCAAGAAATCTCGACCCAGGTATGTTACATCCTCTCCCATCTCTTCGAAAATCGTGAAAGCTGAAGTCGTCGCATCTCCAAGATCCATTGTTCCTTTATTCACATGGCTGAAGACCATTTCTTGGTCAATATAGTCTACACATCCAGGATAGTATCCTATGCTAGAGTCCAACGGGTAATCCTCCACGGGTATGAAAGAGTCGTCTGCGTCTTCTTCCGCCTCTGCAGCTAGTACCGCCTGCAGCACCGTGTGCGGTATCTCCGTAGCAGGGGGGCCACCTACCACAAGATTCCTTCTAATATCGATATATGAGTCGTAATCAACCAATTGTGGACATGCGTTGGTACATGCCGTGCAGGTCAGGCAGGAGTAAAGTGGGACTCCATCGTCTTCATTGTTCCACGTGTTGTAGATTATATTCAGTTTATCCCCAGCGTTGAACAACCTAACAGGGCAGGCATCGTCACACAAATCGCATCCATAGCACTTGTTCATTTCCCACTCGTAGCCGCGAGCCATACTCCTGAGCAACATGAAAACTAGCGCCCCTACACCCAAGCACGGTATGAACATCGAGTAAATTAGCTTGGCATCAAGGCTCTTTGGGTTTTTCTGGAAGGTCGGATTTGTCACTGATAACGATGCCAGCTCCTCATCGCTAAGGCTAACTTCCGATCTTATCAGTGCCGTCCCGTCTTCCTTGAGTAGTAGAGGCTGATAGGATACTGCTGAGAAGTCCGAAATCATGGTAACTGAGTCATTGACCTGCTCAGAGTTAGTTGTGAAGGAAATTGTGTATGATCTCCCAGAGTCCAGGTAAATTGTGCCAGACTCGCAAGTAGAACCCGAATTCGACCAAATTTCCTGCCCCGAATCATCAGTCAGCGTCAAACTCTGAGCGTGGTCACCTGCGTTTCGCACGGTGGTTCTGAAGTTGCAACCTATGTCTGTCTGAACTTTCGATATTCCAAGGTCCTCAACCTCGAATTGTATAGATTCAGAAATTGAGATAGGGCTGCCATCATCTGAACCTTGATAGATGACCTCATTTGCCCCTATATTCCTGGATGTTTGAGTATCCGCGTGCTCATTGACTCCGCTGAAGTCTATTATCTGACTACGAGTAGGCTGAAAGATCCCCCAGTTTACAAAATGTTTCGCGGGCAAGACACACCATTCCGAATGAGTTGTCCCCTCTTCCATAGTTTCCCAGACAGACAGAGAGCTAGTTTGCTCGTACGGAAGGCACTCATCCTCCCACTCTTCCCACACGGGTCCCTTTTCTACGTGTATCAGGGTGTCCCCTGGTTGCCCTCTTATCCCATCCAACTCCTCCAGCTTGGCATCATACTGGTACTCCCAGAATCCCATAGTCCCAAGTCCTCTTTGGTTCCAGAAACCATTCTCGTAAACCGGCCAAGTAACCGTACAGAGTAGAACGGTTGCGACCAAAGACCCGACGGCCACCTGTCTACCAAGAACGGGAGTCAACCTGGAACCCATCGGACCAATCAGGAACTTCCTGACCGAGAAATATAGGACAACGAAGATGAAAACACCGGTAAGGATCCACGGAACCGCATTGAATACTTCAGCAGTCCATGGTGGCTGAGTTCCGCAGAAAAATGTTCCATGAGGACCTGCCCAACAGTAATCGCTTCGATTCTGGCCGTACATCTCGAGGAAGATGTTTATCGAGAATACAGAGATGAACCACACATGCGCCAGGTATACTGCTCCCGCTGTAGCGAACCACGGATCCTCAACGCCCCTCTTTTCCCTTTTTCCGATGATGAATGGTGGCAGGGCGAGAATTGCTACTGGAATCCCGGTAATCATTGCCCCCCACACTCCGGCGTTCCAAGACACGATTGGCTGACCGAAGAACTCCCCTATCGGCCCAGCAGGGATGTCAAACTGTGGCAAATACTCGCCCCACCTTAGGTATCCGTAAGAGAACAGAACGTACCAGTCAGGGAAGACGAAACCAGCTTGCGCGTACGGGTCCGCAGCGTTGTGCAAAGGTGGGGGGATAATCCAAGAGTAGAATGCTATAACCATCACAATCGAGGCGAAAATTATTGTATCTCTGAGTACTTCAGTAGGCCAAAAACCGTGCCCTGTGTGGACTCTCCTCCTTTCCTCTTCTGCTCCTAGCAATTGCTCTTTCTCACTGACATATGTGTCAGCAATCCTTCCAAATCTCTCAATCAGACCCATATAATCACCTCAGTGCGGCTCCGCAATTCCTTGAACCCAGACAATGAAAAGATGGGCCAAAATCAGTACTGTTACAATCAGCGGTAGTACAAAAACGTGTAGGAAGTACATCCTGACGACTGTCTGGCCCGTCAGTGTTGTTCCGCCAAACATCGCATTGGCCACCCATTCCCCAATCAGAGGGGTGGCCATCGCCATGTTGATTCCGATGGTGGCGGCTCCGAATGCCAAGCTGTCCCAAGGTAACAAATAACCAGAGTAACCGAAGAATATCGAGAAGAACATTAAAGCGACTCCAATCAACCAATTTAGCTCTCTCGGATTTCTATACGCACCGGTGAAATAGACTCTGCACATGTGCAGAAATACGGCTGCTACGAAGAAATGCGTGGTCCAATGGTGAATAGACCTGATGATGTATCCGAAGGGTAGCTCTAGCATGATGAATTCCATTGATGCGTAGGCTGGTGTCGGATCTGAGTCTAAGTCTCCCCCGGGCACGTAATAAAATCCTAGTATGGTCCCGCTAATTACCAAGATTATGAACGCCAAGAATGAAATCCCTCCTAAGCAATAGAGAGGGTACCAATACCAGATTATCCTCAGTTTGTATTTTTCGGCGTGGGTCAATGGCATCTGGCGATGCATGCTGTAGTAGGAATCTTTGCTCATACCCCAATAGTCTTGAATCCTAAATCTGGTGTCTAGCCAAGAAAAGGCCCAGAGGAACAACTTCTCGGCCAATCCCATGCTACCGGCATTTGTCTCCACGGCCCTCAAGATGTCCTTCCTCGGCATGTCGTCCCTCTCTCTTCTGAGCGTGAAGGCTACAATCACGACTACGAAGGCAATGAAAATCCACAAGAACCAGAATTGAATCATATTTTTCACTCACCCGCAGAATGTGTACCAATCCATGAAATCTGGAAGAGCCTCTATCATTCCGCCATTCACCGTGAACGGAATCAGTGGCATCCCATATGGAGCCGGACCACCGGTCTTCTTCACACCTATGAAGTCAAATTCTTGTCCATTAGACCTGTTTCTAGCTGTATTCTTCTCAATTACGGTGTGGTCATACCTGCTGGAGTGGCAGATGCAGAATGATTTGTTTCCACTAGAGTCAGTCCCACCAGGTAACCAGCTATCCGCAGTGAAGTCGTTGCTAACGAGTTGCCATCCGGGAATACAACACAAGTGAGGGCATCTCGCGAAGACTATGATTAGGTTGTCATGAATATTCAATGATGCATACTCTTCTTTTTCCTCTATTTCGTACCCGGATCCTACATAAGCCCCGCCTGCGGTGTACCCGTCCATCATTTGGAAACGAGGGGTGCCTGCTTCTAATGGCTTGTTTTTGTTCTCCTCATGTGGGACATAAGTTGCTATGATTGGTAAACCCGACCATAACCCGGCAGCTCCCACCATTCCTGTTGTTGTATTGGCTGACTCGTCTACGAAGGCTTGCAAAGTCATGGGCTGTTTGTCCATAGATCCGTACCACACATCAGAACCCTTTGGAACGTAGAATTTTATTGCGGAATCGGATGACCCTCCCTCCGATTGACCCATTAGGAAGGAGGCAAATCCGACACTACCTAATGAGGCGGTGGTAATCAATCCAGCTGCTGTATTGAAAGACAGCCTCATAAATTGCCTTCTGTCTATTGCACCGCTTCTCTCGTGAGTGACATCATCCTCAGAGGAGATAGGACGTAGCTTAAATTTCCTTGCCATTTTTAGACCTCATATTTTTTCCAAGAGTTTGTATCGTGACTCGTTATGTACTTGTTTCTCCTGTGCTTTACTATCACTACATCTGGCAAGACATATTTTAGGTACACAATTCCCATTATTATTAGCGTAAGGAGCGTCATTGCCAGGTTAAACGCCAGCAATTGTTGATCCCACTGTTGGTACAGGCCATAAGCCAACGCGCCAGCCCAATAGAGGGTCCAAAGAATGCCCCATAGGCCTACCATTATAATCAGCCAAGAATCTCCGGAGGGTGCCAGACTTGCCCTCACAATGGTACCTGGCTTGACTTCGTTGAATACCCCATGATTCACCGCTGCATCGAAGGCCTCTTCTGTCAATGCGGCGTCTTCAAGTGCGACCCTTGCGTCTTCGATACTGACCTTTCCGGCCTTTACCTCTCGTAACAGCCTCATTACTACGTCGTCCTTCATAGTTGATCACCTCTTCTTAGATGCTTTATTCTTAGTTTCAGTAGGTTGCTCCTTCCTTTGTAATTCCTGGAGAAGCCGTATCTGAGGAACAGACCGCAGAAGAAAATCACAAGTATTACTGCCCCGAAGCCAAGAAGTCCAAGCCAATGGGCTAGGAGCTTGGCACCCATTTTATGGATGTCTTTCTTACCCTCAACGGGGGCCGGAGGATTAATGTCTCCGTTCCCCGAGAATACAGTCTTTGTTCTCCCATTGTCCTCGCCTTCGTCAATACTGGTCGTGAGGCGGTTCCAGCGATCCAGACTGGATGGAGCCAAATCTCCGTTTACTGAGTTCCCTGCAACATTGAAAACCACAGAGCCAGACCCTTCAGACGGACTTGTCCAAACAAACATCCACGATCTATCAGAAGTCCTCGAACCCGCATCGGTATGTGTTAGGGTGGCTGGGTCCCCTTCCCAATTCTGAACCATTGACTCAGATCCTTCCGAGGCGCTAAGCGACCCTTGGGTGACAGTCATCGCAAATCCGGCAGTGTGCGAATCAAGATTCGCTTCCGGACCCCCAATTAGTTGCAATTTCATCTCGTAGGAACTATCCGGTGCATAGTGGAATGGCACCCCATCAATGATGACGGTAACTGAGTTGTCTGGTTCCTCGGCATGACAAGTGCACCCGGCGATGGAAACTTCACCCTGTCCGTTTGCGTTTCCGCCCACTCCGCTATGCAGAGCCTCACCGGATCCCGCAACGAATAACGAGACAATTAAGATACTCAATACTTTACGCGGTGTAGCCATTTTTGCCCCCCCAGGCTTCTGTTAATATGTACCAGAAAAAAGGGGGATATGAACCTTACACTACGACTCCTTCGGGGCCGCGCAGTAATATCGTTTTTCAAAAAATTGAAATGTATTGCGCAATAGTCAAAAACATGGCATCCCCCATGTGGAGGAACACTTACTCGCTTAGTCACGAACAAATCAGTCAACTTGAGGAGGCAGAGGATAAGATGGAATCTATGGAAATTAACAAAGCAGAAGAAATTCTTCTTTCAATGATTAGATCTGATTCAAACTGTATTCCGGCCCTGAATGTACTCGGTCATCTAAATGGAAGGCATCTCTCGGACTTCGAGATAGCCATTGAATACTACGACAAGGTGTTGATGCTAGAACCGGAAAATGCTTGGGCTAGAGATGAAAGAAGAAGATATCGCCGATACTTAAACTACGACTAGAACAATATAAACTGGCTACCTGGGTTCAGAAGCCATGGAAGCCGAATCCATACTAATTGTAGGCGTTGGTGGTATAGGTTGTAAGTGGTCATCACGTGCACACGGTAGATGTCAAAAACTTTCTGAATTATTACTTGTTGATGCCGATGAATCTTCTTTCTCTTCTGAATATGAAGCCCATTGCCTTCATCTAGATGCATCAGGAAGTGGCAAGGGAACAGCCGCTCTGCCAAATTTGGCTGCACATCGGCTCAACGAAGGAATAGCCAACATTCAAGCGATGCTAAAAAACTCGGAACTCGTAATTATCCTTGCCGCCTTAGGAGGGGGAACTGGATCCGGTGCAGCCGCAGAAATCGCTGCTCGATCTGTAGAGGCAGGAAGCCTTGTAATCAGTATTGTTGGAATGCCCTTTGCCGAGCAACCTCTACGTTCCGCTATTGCAGATAAGGCCATTCCCGCAATAGAGAGGAACTCTGATCTGTGCATTCGAGTCAGCCTTGAGAGACTTGCCTGGCAGGCTCGGCATCGTGAATCTGACTGGAAGATGGGGTCAGAATGGATAGGGGAATTAATTGAAGGCCTGGTAACAACTCTAGCCAGAGTCGGGAAGATGAATCTCGACCTGATGGACCTTCGAACGATAGTTGGTAGGCCAGGTAATGCAACATTGATAGTAGGCAATGGGACTACTTCAGATCCAGATGAGGTAGTTAGGATGGCAAGAAACTCGCCCCTGTCAGAAACATCAATTGACGGGGCCAAGGGATGTATGATACAAGTCGAGGGGGGGCCAGATATGACGCTTGGCCACCTGAACATGGTTTCGGAGGCGTTCGTATCAACCCTGGATGAGGATTGCCAGGTTATTCTTGGTGCAAGAGCAAGCGATGATTTAGTTGGAAGGTTACGGCTTGTAGCCGTTGTTAGCGGCCTCTAGCGCACAATCTCAACGATATCATCTCCAGACTCTTCAGCTGGAATAGGTTGGGAATGAGGCTCTACCTCAGGAGTCAGTGAATGCTCAGAAGCCTCAGGTCGTACCCCCAATTCCTCGGATAGACCTACACGGTAGAGCGCGATTGGACAGATAGCTAACATCACAATCGCAGTGATAGCATGTCCAATAGAAGTTGTTGTCATTAGGCTGCCCTCAGAAAGCACAGTCAAGGAAGATACACTGCCGCAATATGCAAGTCCGAAACATACTCCCCAGAAAATTGCTGATTGCCCTTGGAAAATCCTCCAATCTCTTTTATGCCCTTTCTTTGACAATGACCAGACAGCCAAAACTATAGTGATTGACATCAAAAAGACTTCTTCAATAAAGAGGCCGACTGAGGACTGATCAACAGTGAACGGGGCCCTTCTCCATGAACCTAGAAGATGCCAGCAGGAAGTTATGAAAATAAGAAAGTACACCCTGTCACGAGCTTTTCCATCTACTCCCACCTCCCCTCTGGATGATTTCGTGTAACGCTCCATCAGCACTCCCAGAAAAACAATTATGATAAGGAAAATGAACCATACAAAGTTAGTCGAAAAATTCGCATTTGAGGGATTAATTGCTCCATATCCAAACCACCAAACTAAAGGTACGAGTAGAAGCAAGGAAATTACTATTCTCAATAGCGTTGGATTAGCTCCAGTCCTACTATCTCTGGGTGGGCCTCTGATTTTCTTTCCGTACTCAACCCAACCAACAGTCAGAGTAAGTCCCTGAAACAACGACATTGCAATGAACAACATTGCTAGAATCAATTTCAAATCGTTCAAATTTTCTTTATTTAGAATGGTGTTCAAGAAATACCAGATTAAGGTTGCCAAGGCAATAACAGGTAGAGTCTTGACCAGACCTTCGGCTAGGTATTTCCTATCTAGTATTCCTTCGCCATTGCTCTCGACTGTTAGTAGGAATTTTCCCAATCTGCTGGGACGAATCAATGCCGCAACCATGTATGATAACGACAGTGACACAAATATTGCTGCGCCTTGACTTTCTGATCCGAATACATCCATACTCATTGCACCATACAGAGAGCCTGAGAATATCACAAGTAGGACGATATGGGGGAGAGTTGACGGGTCAGAGAAAATAGTGAACGGGCTTTCGACCTTGCGAGGCTCTTCAGGGGTACCGTTGTTCACACGTCCGCGTGAACCCATTATTGGTTAAGGTAAACCCCTTCGGGATACCATGCCGAAGGGAAAAAAGGCAGCAAGGGGTAAACACAGGTGGATTGCTATACAGGTCAATAAATCCATTCAAAGAGATAGTATGAAGAAACTCCTAGGAGAAAAATTGGAGGGGTTAGAATGGAAACTATTCGACTTAGAGAAAAAGGCGAATAGAACATTTTCTGTTATCAAAATAACTCTATCCGACTATCGACAGGCTCTAACAAAATTGAACGAGATTTCCGGATTTGAAACTATCACTAGTTCTGGAAAGATTAGACTAGTAAGGGAACGTTTGAAATCCTACTTGTAGCCTAACCACTCAATTGTGTCTAAATCCCCGATATTTACACTTCCAATAGATCCCCCAGTGACCCGCAACTCGCCTAACTCGTTCAATCCCGACGGTCTAACTACTTCATTGCCCAATCTTACAGCAATACCTCTGGACAGAGATTTTGATAGGGATAACCAAGATTGGATGACCAGGTTATCCTTGCTTGGGAGTGGTAAGATACCAGTCTTCTCGAAAATAGATGAAATCCCCCTATCTATTTTTTTGAAGACCTCCTCCGCATCAACGTCACCGAGGGTCTCTTCCCATCCGCAACCCCTAATTTTCTTCTCTCTAGAAAAACCAAATCGATTTATTCCAATCCCTATTCTGAGTCCGCTAGCTACGTCATTCGAAGACTCAACAAGCACCCCTCCCATCTTCTCTCCTTTTTTGTTGAGAATATCGTTCGGCCATTTCATTTCTGCTTCAAGAGCCGTGGAGACTACAGCTCCAACAGTAGTTTGGATAATTCCCGGAGAGAACTCGTCAATCAGGTTCGACCCTAATTTCCACGTCGCAAAAACTCCGCCTTCCTCTGAGATCCATCGGGCATTCTTTCTCCCTCTCCCATTCGTCTGAGTCTTGGACATGACTCTCACCCAATCTCCCCCCGATATTTCCATCACTTCTTCCATTGTCGAAGAGCAAGTATCAATGATAGTTGGAGTCTGACCGGCTCCGGTCTTCCAAAAAGCCACAATATCGATCTTTTCTTTCCCAAATCTCTCCGAAGCGAGCGCACGAGACGTCCACCCTTTTCGTTCCCAGTCAACGATCTTACTTTTTCCCTCAGGCTCTGTCTTCATTACCATCAATGCCAATAACTCATTCACGTTATGCTGAGAATCTAAGAAATTTAGAAGCTCTCCACCCCAACCCTTTTCTGGAAGTTCAGACCATGCAATTTCTTCTATTTTCTCAAATATATCATCTTCATCCCCTCTTTCAAGATAAGGGAGATTCCATATTACTAATCCTGTTCCCTCCGGGATTACCAAATTCTCTCCTATTCCAGATTCGATTATTTTATGACTCCCTGGAATTCCGTTATTCTCCATATTCCCCCTTGTCGCTGAAACTGCAAATGGATTCAAGTCGCAAGCTGAAACTTCCCAACCAAGAGTCGCTAAGACCATAGTAACTATTCCAGATCCGCATCCAATTTCCAGTACCTTGACTCCTGGAATGGTGGTAAATTCTGAAATTACCCTGCATAATAGTAAGGAATCCTCCCTTGGAGGATAAACAGTCTGAGGTGAGATTACTTCCCACTCCCCAATTCCTTCCAATGAGACTTTGGTCTTCGTCATCGTTTTCTTCAACTCGCTTAGAGACAAAATTGTTGTGCTATCCGTTCTTTCGCGGTTTCAACAACATTTATGTCGTAGGCTAATTTACTGTGTACCGAGCCGCCTCCCCCCGGGCGTCTCATCAATTTGCGAGAGCGTTGCTATACGCAAGCCTTTTGAAGACCCCTCCGGACGGAGGATAGCCCAGCATCAGCCATGGGCCTGTAGCTTAGTCAGGTAGAGCGCCGGGCTTTTAACCCGGTGGCCGGGGGTTCGAATCCCCTCAGGCCCGCCTGACGGCTTCTCAGGCCCTCGTTTTTCTGGGCGGGGGAAGAGTTATGGCAGTAAAGAGCTCAACAAAAAAGAGATTGATAGAGCTGGGGATCCCGGAGGATCACGCCCACAAGTTGGCGGACGACGCAAATCTGGATACAATAAAGAGAATGTCCAGGGAGCAGGTTGGGAAAAAGGTCGGCCTTGAGGATGGGGTCTCTGAACTTGAGCATATCATGAGCGTGATTAGTGAACACGTCGGCTCTCGCAAGAGGAGTAAGAGCAACAGAATCACTATTTCCCGGAAAGCACTTCTGGACGAGGACATCCCTACTGGGGACTACAGATTCAACGTGCTTAACCATGTGCTCGTTCCTCATCATGAACTAGTCCCAATCGATGATGAAGCACGGATTCTTGAGCCATGGGGGCTCAAAACAGATGATGCCTTCGGAAAGGACAGGCTTGCAAAGGAACTACTGCCTAAGATCCTGATTACCGACCCTGCAATCCAGGTTATCAAGGAGGTCGAAGAATCTGAGAACGATGAGCTTCCTGCGGGATGGCTAGCAAATAGAGTTGTCAAGGTCGTTCGATACAGCAGGTCCGCAGGACAATCAGTGGCATTCAGGCTAATAGTGGAGAGCGCATAAGGAGGAAGTTAATTGAGAGAGATTGTTGAGAGTTATTTCAAGCATAGAAGCCTAGTGAACCACCAACTTGCTTCGTACAACGACTGCATCCCCATCGGAGATGGAAAGGAGAGTAGGATGGAGAACATTGTGCGGAACATTAGGATTGGTAGTGACGAACCAGTGGAAGACGAAGAGGGAGGGTTGGTCAAACTCGATCTTTTGGACAAAGAAATTATTGTCAGACTGAAGAATCTCAGACTGGGCAGGCCCACAATAAAGGAAGCCAACGGGGCAGAACACAATGCAACTCCAATGGAATGTAGACTTAGAAAGCTTACTTACTTCTCACCCGTCTATCTGGACTTCAAGATTTTTCGTGACGATTTGCCCCCGTCGCCTGGATCCGAGATGGGATTCCAGGAAGAAACCAGCGTTCACATAGGAAATTTACCGATAATGGTCAGATCAGCTAGGTGCAACCTGAACCCAAACCATGCAGATGAGAATCGACGACTTTCCCCTGAAACCTCCACTGAGGATTCGGAAAGGTATACACAACTTCTACGAAAGTACGGTGAAGATCCTCTTGATCCTGGAGGTTACTTCATTATCAACGGGACAGAGAGAGTTCTGATTTCTATGGAGGATCTCGCTCCAAACAGGGTAACGGTAGAGAAGAACAAGAAGTATGCCCATGAAACCCAGGTTGCAAAAATATTCTCCCAGAAAGACGGCGTAAGGAAACCATTGAACGTCGAAAAGAGAAGAGATGGAATGCTAATGGTTAAGATTCCTAGTGCCGGAACTACGCCCATTCCTCTCGTGCTCCTGATGAGAGCACTTGGAGTAGCCAAGGATATGGATATCTTCGCCTCCATTGCAGGACCTCCCGAGGCCATGAAGTACACTGTTGCTAATCTCAACGACCTTAGGGACAATGAGGAGTATGGTGTTGACACATCCGAGGAGGCCCTAGCTTGGCTGGAGAAGAAATTCGCAGCAGGTCAGCAGAAGGAGTACAGAGAATCTAGAATTCAAAACTTACTTGATAACGAACTACTACCTCACCTAGGATCGAAATTCGATAATAGAGAGAAGAAAGCAATTTTCCTAGGCCGTATTGCCAGACAAGTTCTAGAGATGGCCATAATGGATAAGGATCCCAATGACAAAGATCACTACGCAAACAAGCGTGTTCGCCTAGCAGGCGATCTTGTGGAGGATCTCTTTAGGGTAAGCCTACAACAACTGGCTCGGGACTTGAAGTACCAGTTGGAGAGACACCACAATAGAAAGAGGGAACTAAGAATTTCTTCTTGCCTTCGTCCTGACGTCCTAACAACCAAGATTATGCATGCCCTTGCTACAGGAAATTGGGTCGGGGGGAGGTCAGGAGTAAGCCAGCTCCTAGATAGGACGACATACTTGTCTGCCCTCTCTCACATGAGGAGGGTCACAAGCCCACTCGTTCGAAGCCAGCCCCATTTCGAGGCAAGAGATTTGCACCCTACACAGTGGGGCAGACTATGTCCCAATGAGACTCCCGAGGGGCAAAATTGTGGCCTTGTAAAGAATGCAGCACAAATGATAGACGTCTCAGAGGAAGTTCCCGAACAAGACGTCAAGGCACTGTTGAAGGAAGCTGGAGTAGACGATAATCCTGAAGGATGGGCAGACGGCTCCAGGATACATGTAAACGGAGATATCTTTGGCCTTCACAAGAGACCGCATAAGCTCGTAAGCCAATTCAAGAGGAGACGCAGATCAGGCAGAATAAGACCAGAGGTTAGCATCAGGCATGACCATGAGAATCGGGACGTTTTCATCAACACAGATAGGGGTAGAATGCTACGCCCACTTCTCATAATCGATCATGGTAGCCTACAAATTACCAAGATGCACTTGGAAGCATTAGAGTCGGGTGAGATAACATTCTCAGACCTTGTATCTGGGGGTGTTGTAGAATGGGTAGATGCCGAAGAGGAAGAAGATCTCTTGATAGCTCCAAGACCTTTCGATTTGCCAGCAGTCTCTCCAAAGAACAAACGGCCCATTAATCCAGCAAAGGTAGAGTGGACCAACCTTGGCGAGCATGGAATATCCCATGCCGAGGTTTCTGCAGAAGTAACTATGCCCAATGGGGAGTCAAAGAAGGAGAAATTCAAGGTCCCACTAAACTACTATCAAGAAAACATGGACGCCCTCAAGAGGAAAGAGAAAAAGGATCACACAGTTCTGGTTTACACTCACGTAGAGATCGATCCCCAACTCATTATGGGCGTTTGCGCCTCTCTGGTCCCGTATCCTGAACACAACTCAACACCAAGGGTTACGGGTGGAACGGCCATGGTCAAGCAGAGCCTAGGAGTGGCCAGTGCGAATTTCAGACTTAGACCCGATACTCGTGCACATGTGATGCACTACCCTCAGAGATCAATCGTGGGAACACGGGCTATGAAGTCCACCAAATTCGATGAAAGACCCGGAGGTCAGAACTTTGTTGTTGCAATCCTCAGCCATCACGGTTACAACATGCAAGACGCCGTGATTATGAACAAAGCGTCCGTTGAGAGGGCCCTCGGAAGATCTGCGTTCATCCGGACTTACAATGCAGAGAACAAGAGGTTCCCAGGCGGACAAGAGGAGAGAATCGAGGTTCCAGGTACGGGCCTCGATGAAATCAAGGGGCTCAAGTCGTGGGATTCCTACTCTCACCTGGAAAGAGATGGACTACCAGTTCCAGAGATTGAGCTGACCAGCCAAGAAGGAGGCAGGTCTATCCTTGTAGGTAAGACTAGTCCACCCCGATTCCTGGAAGAATCACACGGGGCATTCCTGCAGGCGCAGGAACGAAGGGAGTCCTCTATGTTAGTTCGTCACGGTGAAAAGGGTTGGGTGGACAATATCTTCGTTACAGAGTCCCTCGACTCTGGCAGACTAGTTCGAATTACCCTTAGGACAAACAAGGTTCCCGAACTTGGAGACAAGTTCGCCAGCAGACACGGACAAAAGGGAATAATTGGTAGACTGGTAAATGAGGAGGACATGCCATTCACAGAAGACGGCGTAATACCCGATCTCCTCATCAATCCTCATGCTATACCTTCGAGAATGACTGTGGCCCACGTGTTAGAGATGATCGGAGGGAAGGTTGGATCCATGGAAGGCAGAAGAATAGATGGAACCGCATTCACCGGGGAAAAGGAAGAGTCACTCAGATCGGGACTACTCAGAAACGGTCTGAGGCACACTGGCAGGGAGCCGATGATTAACGGAGAGACGGGAGAGAGCTTCCCTGTCGATACTTTCGTAGGAGTCATCTATTACCAGAGACTCCACCATCTGGTTAGCAGCAAACTCCACGCTAGAAGCAGAGGAAGGGTGCAAATCCTAACTAGGCAACCAACAGAAGGTAGAGCAAGGCAAGGTGGTCTTAGATTCGGAGAGATGGAGCGTGATTGTCTAATTTCTCATGGTGCATCAATGGTAATCAAGGACCGGCTTCTTGACGAGTCAGATGGCTGGAATCTAATGGTCTGCAACACTCCCAGGTGCGGCCATATCGCATATTACGATTGGAAGAGAAGGACTACGATCTGTCCCGTTTGCGGCGATAGGTCAGACGTCCATAGCGTCCAGACCTCCTATGCATTCAAACTACTCCTGGACGAAATGAAGAGTCTTGGAGTAGCAATGAGACTAGAACTGGAGGATAGAAGATGAGCGCCCGAGATGCAGCAAAGATACCCAAGAGAATAGACTCGATTAGATTCACACTGATGGATCCAAATGAGATAAGGAAGATGTCATCTGTCGAAGTAAAGACAGCAGACACCTACAAGGATGATGGCCATGCATTCAAACAAGGCCTGATGGACCCAAAGATGGGGGTAATCGATCCAGGTATCAGGTGTGAAACCTGTGGAAACAAGCACGAAGAATGCCCCAGTCACTTCGGTCATATAGCCCTAGAGCTTCCCGTGATGCACATTGGATTCACCGGTCTAATTAAGACGTGCTTGAAAACAACCTGCAACTCGTGCAGTAAGGCCTTGCTACACGATGCTCCGCAAACGCATCCTACTGACCCAGAGAAGTCCGAGCAGGACTACTACAGAGACAGAGTGAACGACATCATCCTAAAGCACGGAGTTGGCGGGAGGGAATTTAAGAAAATCATTAAGGATATCGAGAATATTTGCGCCGGCCCTAAGCGTGCAATATGCATGCATTGCGGCGCGGAACAGGGCAAGATAATTCTAGATAAGCCTACAACCTTCAAAGAAAAGAAGGCGGATAAGGGAGAGCACAAACTGAATGCTCGTGATATCCGCGAGTGGCTTGAAAAGATACCCGATGAGCACTTAATTTTCCTCGGAATGGAGAGAGACGTTAGTAGACCAGAATGGACAATCATGAAGGTACTACCAGTTCCTCCAATTACTGTTAGGCCATCTATCACTCTTGAAAGTGGAGATAGATCCGAGGATGACCTCACCCACAAGCTAGTAGACGTTCTAAGGATAAACCAGCGACTCAGAGAAAATCGTGATTCAGGAGCCCCACAACTGATAGTCGAAGATCTCTGGGAACTGCTGCAGTATCATTGCACGACGTATTTTGATAATCAGACCAGTGGCATCCCTCCCGCCCGACACAGATCCGGAAGGCCACTAAAGACCCTATCTCAGAGGCTAAAGGGAAAGGAGGGCCGATTCAGGAGTAATCTGTCTGGAAAGAGAGTTAACTTCTGTGCTAGAACAGTAATCAGCCCAGATCCGAACCTCGGGATCAACGAAGTGGGAGTCCCAGTTAAGACGGCCAAGGAGCTGACAGTGCCTATCAGGGCCACAAGTAGAAACAGGGAACAACTCAGACAGATGATCCTGAGAGGCCCAGATGTCCATCCTGGTGTAAACTACATCATCAGGGGTGATAGGTTCAGGGTTAGGATTACCGACAGAACGAAGTACATCTGGGCAGGATTTAGGTGCTTGAATCCAGATTGTCATTGTGGTAGTGAAGAGGAGCCGTACCCGGGTTACAGGCCTGATTTGAATGAGGTCCTCCCAGCTCCTAACTTCCTCCCAGGCCTTGTTTTGAAGGAGCAAATGCGGAGGGACCCAATGACTGACGAGCTCCTTCCTGAGTGGAGTGTGGATTTGGATAGGACTCTGTCAAACCTTAGAGGGGAGGGGGAAGATGGAAGCCCCCTAGCTGAAGACGACCCAGATGCGGCAATACATCATCGCTGGAAGTGGGAAGTGGAAAATCCGGACGAGTACCTTCCCGATCACCTCGAGGTGAAATGCCCGCACTGTGGAAGCCCAGATATCGAGGATGAACACGGTAACCTCTACCCCACAGATGTGGAGGATCGATTAAGCACGTACGATAGAGATGGCAATCCAAGGCCAGGCGTTGTTGTCGAAAGGCACCTTATTGACGGAGATGTAACCATTTTCAATCGGCAACCATCACTCCATAGGATGTCAATGCTAGTTCACGAAATAAGAGTCATGGATGGCAAGACATTCAGATTCAACCTTGCTGACTGCACACCCTACAATGCAGATTTTGATGGTGACGAGATGAACCTACACGTTATTCAAAGTGAGGAAGCCAGGGCCGAGGCAAGAATCCTAATGAGGGTCCAGGAACACATCATATCGCCAAGATATGGAGGTAGCGTCATTGGTGGGATACACGATCACATAACGGGTGCTTACCTTTTGACGCATGGAGAGGCCTTCCTTCCAATGCCAGTTGCAATGGATGTTCTCAGCTCTATTGGATGGGAGGGCGACATTCCTCCACCAGTGGAGAGAAACGGACAGGTCGGACTGTTAGGAAACGAAGTCTTCAGCCTTCTTGTGAAGGGAGGCTTCACTCTGAACTTCAAGAATCGTGCAGGTGAAGAAGTCAAGGTATCTCAAGGAGACGTTTCCGGTTCTATCGACAAGAGAGGAATCGGAGCGGAGGATGGACGTCTTCTGGACGCAGTCGTCCAGACACATGGAACAGACAGGGGGGCAGATTTCATCAATAAGATGACAAAGATGACAATCGCCATCTGTACAGCAATGGGATTCACCACTGGAATAGATGACGAAGACCTGCCTCCCGAGGCTAAGGAAGAGATCGTAAGAATCAACTCTGAGGCCAGTGCTAGTGTTGATTCCGAACTAGAAAAGTTCGGAAAGGACGGAAGGAAGTACGAGGCTAGGCCAGGAAGAACTCCACACGAAACTCTCGAGGAGAACATACTGACAATCCTAGACGCCGCAAAGGCTGAAACTGGAAACGTCGCGAAGGCACAACTTGGCGAAGACAATTCAGCCGTTCTTATGGCAACCTCAGGAGCGAGGGGTTCAATGGACAATCTAGCGATGATGGCGGGATCCATTGGCCAGCCGAAAGTACGAGGCAAGCGACTTGAGCGAGGCTATCAAGACAGAGTCCTTTCCCACTTCCCTAGGAAGGTCAAGGGATCAAAGGAGAAGGGTTTCGTTTCTTCATCTTTCAAGCGAGGCCTCGAACCAACCGAATTCTTCATGCTTTCAGTTTCTGGTAGGGAATCACTGGTCGACACCGCTGTCAGAACTAGTAAGTCAGGTTACATGCAGAGAAGGCTAATTAACGCCATGGACGATCTCAAGGTTTCTAATGACACGAAGGCCTCGGTAAGAAATACTGCAAACCGCATTATCCAATTCGAGTACGGGGAGGATGGGACCGATCCTGCCAGAAGCAGAAAGGGAAGCCCATTCGATGTAGATCAGGTGCTTAACGATGCCCTTGGGGGTGCTAACTGATGGTAGTTAAGAGTGCGACTAAGAAGAAGTTGATGGATCTGGGAATCGAAGAAGAGTACGCTCACAAGTTAGCGGATGACCGCAAATGGGACGATGTTAAGGGGCTCTCTCCGGGCCAAATCGCTCAGATATGTGGAATCGATTCTGGAACTTCTCAGAGAATCCACGATGTCATGGCCAGCTCAGTAAAATCCAGCAGGGCTTCTGCTGCTAGTACAGAGAAGACCATTGTCCGTAGAAGAACAGTGTCCAGAGCACGGAGGACGAAGAGGTCGCTCCCCTTGCAGGACTATGACTATGAAACCAAGATGAAGCAACTCTTCCGTGATGTCGATAGTGATGACGAGATGTTCATCCAGCTGAACAAAGCCGCTGAGGAAAGCGACTCAAACCTAACTCCAAGGATGATAGACCAACTTGTCCAAGGGTTGCACAGCAGGGGGGAGAAGAAGGTCACACCCGCTAAGGCAAAGAAAATAATCAACTCGGCAAGTAATTTCTATAACGACGCTAAGGCCGTTCCACATGAGGCAGTGGGAATTACCACGGCCCAGTCTATTGGTGAACCCGGTACTCAGATGACGATGCGTACATTTCACTATGCAGGTGTGGCTACAGTGAATGTTACCCAGGGTCTACCTAGGATAATCGAGATTGTCGACGCTAGGAAGGTACCCCAAACTCCGACCATGATAATTTACATGGACGAAAAGAACTCCAAGGGGAAGCCACTGAGGACTAATGAAAAGCTGGTGCGAGACTTAGCGGCATCCATAGAGACAACCACAGCTATAGATATTGCAACTATTGACGTCGATGTAGCTCAGAGGAACATATTACTCCAACTGAATAACAAAAACATGAAGCTGAAGAAAATGACCGGTGCGGAGGTCAGAGATAAGCTCTCAAGAGCTCTAAGGCTGTACGTGCAGGCTGATGACGATGACCGCCCAAAGTCTCTAAGGATCATTCCAGGCGTGTCAAAGGAAGAAGATCTCGCATCCCTTGCATCCGATCCCCCTACCTACACCGCTCTTCTTCAACTCGAGGACAAGATCAAGAAACTGCGATTGAAAGGCCTCCCCGGAATTAGCAGAGCCACGGTACAGGGCCCAATGTCCGAAACAGGTGAATATTACATCTCGACAATCGGCTCAAACCTATCAAAGGTCAGTGAGTTCGACGGGGTCGACCGATCAAGAACGTACACGAACAACATCAATGAGATACATGACTACCTTGGTATAGAGGCCGCCAGACAGGCCATAATTAACGAAATGTGGGACACTCTAGAGGGCGCAGGTCTCGATGTCGACGTGAGGCATCTGATTATGGTCTCAGATGTTATGACTACTGGTGGAGAGGTTAGGGCAATTGGCCGTCACGGTGTAAGCGGGACAAAGCACTCCATCCTCGCTCGTTCGGCTTTCGAGGTCACAGTTACACATCTGCTAAAGGCCGGAGTAATCGGCGAAAGGGACAACCTATCCGGAGTAACTGAGAACATTATCGTGGGCCAACCGGTAGCGCTAGGAACGGGTAGCGTTGAACTATTCTACATCCCCGAAGAAAACAACTGAGGCTTGAAAATGGACATAGCAAGGCAGCTCAAGCAAGGAATTAACTCAGGTGAACTAGTCTTCGGACAAAGACAGACAGTATCAAACTGCACCAAGGGAGGTGCAAAGTTAGTCCTAGTTGCCTCAAATTGCCCCGAGTCGTTTATTGATGATTTGAGGAACTCGCATCCATCAGTACCAATTCACCAGGTTACCATGGTAAATCGGCAGCTTGGAGCTGCATGCGGAAAGCCATTCCCTGTCAGCTCTCTGTGCGTAATTGATCCGGGACAGAGCGATCTATTGCAGCTAGCCCCAAACGTCTGAGTTAGAAATCGGGGTCTAAGCCATGAAGAATGGCGTTCCATTGAAAGATGTAACCATATGCCTAGGGCCATGGAGGGTATATTGCGAGCACTACTTAGCATCAGGTCAGTAGAATTTGACTCATTCAATATAGGGATACCTGGATCCCCATTCGAACCAATCGGCATAGCCACAGCAGTACCAGACTTCGGCATTCATTCAGGAAGAACCTTCATCTGGCATGCACCTCCGGGAATTCTACCAATTACTAGAAGCGAGCTAGACAGATTCGAGATGGATTCCCCAGATGGTTTCCACCTGATACTTAGTGAGCGACCGACTCATTCTGATTGCGATCCCATTGACGGAACCAAATTTCAGATAGTTCCGCCAAATCAGATTTCCCAGTGGATCGGAAGCGCGGTTCTTTCGGGAGATATTGTCGCTTCGGCTGTTCTGGAAGACTCAGATGGCATAGAATCTAATGACGTCTCTAATCGTTCCATTGAGGAAGAGTTGCAAGTACTCAGTTCGAAGATTGACATAGACTCTTGGACTGCAAGCCGAGGAATTGAGGGATTTTCATCATCACCAATGTTGCTAGAGGCTCGAATTTGGAGAGTATCGGGAAATTTGCATGGTCCTAGTGGAAGTAGTGAAAACGGCCAGTGGACAATACTGGAGGATCCTTGGTCTCAGAGACTCAGCATCATTGGTGAATCAGAAAGTATGCAAAAATCCCCGAATATCAGGTCAATAGAGCCTCCGAATGTGAATTGGCTAAGCGAAGACAGGCTAAAAATCCAGATTTCCAAGATAGTGGAGGAGAGGAGAAGGGGGGACTCTGGTGAGGTGAGCATCTCCGGTACTGTCAGGAGCATGCTACTTGAAAAATGGGTTTTGGATATACACATGGCAGTGATCAAGCACCACAGAATATTCATCCCAGGCTGGTTGATAAATCTCGAATCAGACAAGATTCTGCATGGAAGAAACGGCCGTTTGTACGACTTAGTTCCGCTGAAGTAGCATCATGTCCTCATCAGAAAGCGTGTCACCGCTCATTAATCTGGACATTAAGTCGGAAACCTCCACTCTCTCTTCTTCGTGGTCCTTCTTGGAACCAGATAGCTTCAGGATGTCCTGCATAGAATGAATGCACCTTAGTGAAATGATATACTTGTTATGCAATTCATCAGCACTTGACTTGGTTGAAGTTAGGCCCAAGTGTTCAGAATTTGCCATACCCCTCAATCTATCAACTTCATTTGATAACTCCATCATTAGTGAATGGGCTTCTTCAGATTTCTCTGATGCATCAGTGACTGCATCATGAGCCTTCTGCTGCTTTTTTTCTGCCTGTCTAACCTCTCTCAAAACGCTTGAACTACTATCCTCTTCTTCTTTCTTGAGCTTTTTGAAATCTGCCTGCAGCCTTTTCATCTTTGCAAAGAAATCCTTCTCTTTACTCGGACTAATTTGTCCAGTTTGATGGCGCCACTCAAGCTTGTTCATCTGTTCTCTAATACTCCGAGAGCTTGGACCGCCCCTCTTCTTTCCTGACTGACTAGTGCTCTTCTCAACCGAACTTCTCAGTTTTGCTCTAATATCCCTCAATTCATTTGTTCTCTCTAGTCTTACTTTCCTCAATTCAGCAACCTTGCTATTAGCCTCGTTCCTCAAGCTCTTCTGCTTCTGAACTTCGGTGATTAATTGCTTTACCTGCAGATTTATTTCGTTCCTTTTATCCAGCTGAACCCTTACCTTAACGTTCAACTCATCGCGACGTTCTTTGTATTGGGCCAACTTCTTGCTGACCAATTCCGAATTCTTTTCGAAAACGGATGAGATATTCGACTGGTTGAGCCCCAATGTTAACCCTCTGGTGCTTCGAATTTGGAGTTCCATTTAAGCCATACCGATTATTTTGCCTTTAGTCCCTACGACTGGCAGACTTTCCTTTTCTCCCCCCTCTTCTGGAAACACCAAGCTTTCTGGTCTTCTTTTTGGGTATTCGACCCTGTTTTGGTACTCCTTGAAGTGAATCCTTCCTATCATTGATTGACGAAAAACCACCAGTCTCTAGTATCAGCCCTAATTCTTCAGAGCTAAGATAACCCCCCTTAGCGGCGATTCCGCGAATATCATCTATGCTGGAAGAACCTCTGACTGCAGATAGTCTAGAGTACTTCTGGAGCTTCTTCAACACACTTCTTTCGCTATTTGTTTCGATCTTGATTGATTCAATTCTCTCGTCAATAGAGGAAATACTTCTACTAATCTTGCTTATATCTTTCCTACTGATTTTGTCCACTTCGATTTGGGCATTTCCCTTCAATTCAGATTTTGCCTTGCCGATCTCTTCTTTGTTTTGATCCAGTTTGGTAGAGATCTTTCGCATCTCACTTAATTTGGAAATATACTTAGAATGAGATTTCTCTGCTTCTCTCTTCTTTTTGATTGAAGACTGGATCTCGAAGAATCTGCTAAATGCCGATAGTTCTGGATTCAACATTGGTACTGCGGTCAGGTCATTGTCTATTTTCGTCAATGTGAGGTAGGTTTCGCCAAGCCACTCCTCTAGAATTTTCGACGGGGGAGGGACTCTTATGTTGATTTCATCTCTTTTCTCTCTGTGAATCTTGGCCTGTTTTCTCATGGAATGAAACTCCCCCAGAAGCTTCTTTCTCCCAGTTCCGGATCGCTCTAAACCAACTACCGCAGATCTGAGCGCCTTTACAATCTGCACTTGCTCCTTCCTTTCCGTCTGTAGATTCCTCTTCTCTGAATCCAATGATCTCAAAGTGCTCTTCTTTTCAGCAATCATTGCCTCCATTTCATCGGTAGAAAGGTCCTCGAAATCACTTTGGTAAACCTTTGAAGAATCATTCATTCCTCTTCACCTCTAGATTTCGTTTGTTCCAATTTCCCAGAACGTTTGGCGAAAGAAGAACTGCCCCCCGTATCAACGTTTTTTTGCCCTTTGAGGAGATCTCTGAAACCCGGCCCCAAATCTCCAAATCCGTTTTCTATCCTTTTTTCCCAATAGTCAATCGCTTTATCGCTCTGAGCGAGCAACTCCTTGGCACGGTCCAATTGGCTCCTAATTTCTCTTATCTCCGATGAGGCACTAGTCAACTTCTCATAGAGTGGTTGTGCTTTAGAAACGGCACCAATCATTTGAGAATGTGCCTTATCCGCTTTCTTGAATAATCTAGACATCTGCTTATTCTTTTCCAGATACTCTGCCATTTCCGGGTTCGAGTCCTTCCTATCTCTAATCCATTTGTCATTTTCCGAAATTAACGCTCTTCTTTCCTCCAGTAGTTTCCTTTCGGATTTATGGTCTAACGCTGACGTCTGGATCTTGCTCTCAATTTCCTCAATTTGTTCCAGCAACATCATCTTCTTCCATTTAGGATCAAGACTGATCATTCCCCCGGACTCATTCAGTTTTTTCCTGATTCGTTTAACATCGGGAATTAGAGCGCCAGCGCTGGTCTGAAAATCATCCCTCTCGGCCTTGAATTTGGCAACCTTTTCATTGGCTTCATCGAAGGATTTCCTCATCCTATCCAGCCTTGGAGATAGGGTATCTTCTTCAGCCTCAAGATTCCTAATTACTCCGGGTAGGCTATCCTTGAGCAACATTCTCCTATTTAGTAGTGCAGATGCAAGCTCATCCGGAGTCACCCTCATCAGTTCACTAGTGTCCATTTCTGTTCGAATCGAGCAAATGCCTCTGTTATAGCCCTATGCAGAGTGTTTTTCTGCGTTTGATTCATACGATGCCCATTCGAGCCATCATACATGAAAGTGACATTGAGGTACCAGATCCTCATTCCTGTCATGGTAATTCTTCTTCAAATTCCTATTGTGGACAATGCCTCTGAACCAGATATTCTTAATGATAAAACCTCAGAAATGCAGTCTAATACCCCTAGTAACGCGACTAATTTCACATCTTCAGGAGATTCTGGTCTAGTAATCTCTGGTGAGCCTGCCTATGTCGGAGATACCCTTATTGCCTCATTGATGGTAACCAATAAAGGCAACTCCAGCGGTTCGGTGTCTCTCCAAATCAAGCATACCTACAGCGAACGAATATTTCAGGGAGAATATATCCCTATTTCCCCCGGCTCAACCAGAGAGGTTCCTACCGGCTTCATCCTGGAGCTTCCTGGTACCAATGAATTCAACTGGCAACTCTCAGTCCTAGGGCAAACAGGGCATACTAACTTGGAGGGAAACCTGTCTATTGAGGTATCAAATAGTCAGATTCTCAATCTAACTACAGACTCGATTTCCTGGTCTGCAACCGAAGGGCTTGAAATTGACGTCTCCGTTTTCCTATCCGAGGGAAAGGCTCGCCCAATTCTACTAGCAGTGTCTACTGAAATAGCCGGAGGGACTGAGAATTTACAGGAGATCCTAGTTGAAGCAAACCCTGGACGCAGGGTGATAGATTTCTCTTTAGGGAATCCAGAAACCACAGAGATCACCATTCAGGCAATTCCGGTACAATGGACGTCATCCATCTTTTCTCAGAATATTACGACAGAATCTGTTGCTGCTCCCAATATCGATCCATCATCCATCAAATTGGAAGCTATTTTCAATCCAGAACATCCCTCTCCCGGGAAACGAGTTTTGGTTACAATTACACTTAGTAATGAGGGTAACCATAATACACAATCTGGGATATTGCGACTGATATCATCTTCGGAGAGAACGATTCTCGCCGAATCTACAGTCCCATCTTTAATTCCTGGATCAGTTGTAATTACTGAAATGTCAATCTCTGAATGGATGGAGAATGATAACGTGGACGTGGAAGTCCAATGGTCATCAAACGGCGTTATTTCGACGCGAATCTATTCAATCGAGCCAAATACCGACGACCAAGAACCTGAGCTACCATTCGATATTTTAGCTGCAGGATACGGGATTCTCGCGGGCATCCTCATAATACTCGTAGGGACATTCTCTTGGAGAGCTGTTTCCTCTAGGACTCCAAATACTTCTAATCTACGTCTGAGGGAGGCAAAGGAGTCACAGAGCAGTCAACTTAGAGTTGAAAAAAGAGAGATTGCGTGTAGTTTTTGCGATCAGAGACTTATGGTACCGAATGACCACGTAGGTGGCGTCAGGTGCCCAGCGTGCTCCATGGAATTCATGGTTGGAGGGCCAGATGAGTCAAACGAAGAATCTGAAGAAATCAACGTTGTGAAATCTTCTGATGACATACTCCATTGCCCCACATGCGATCAGGCCCTGAGGGTGCAGATTGAGAAGAGACCGGTAATGTCTAGGTGCCCGGTTTGTAAGACCAAATTCATGGCCGAGGCAGAGGGTGTGTAGAATGTCTGATTTTAGTGAAATAGAGGAGATGTATCTGAAGACTATGTTCGAGATACACTCGGATAATCCCGCTGCCATCGTAAAGACCAATCAACTTGCTGACATCAAGGGAGTCAGCGCAGCATCGGTGACTGAAATGATACAACGCCTCTCGAGTCGAGACATGGTCACACACATCCCCTATCGAGGATTTAGGCTAACGCCCTCTGGATTCCAGCTTGCTGCAAGGATTAAAAGGAGGGAAATCCTACTTGAAATACTTCTTACTGATGTAATCGGATTTGATGGAGATGTCCATGGAGTGGCATGTAAGATGGAACACGCAGTTGGCTCTGATCTTGAATCTACTCTTGATCGTCTACTTGGGTATCCGGAGTTTTCGAGAGAAGGGAAGAGGATACCCAGTGTGGAGCGAGACTTCGAAACTACAGGCATATCCACCCTTCTTCCTCTTGCCAAACTTCCAGTCCATTCTTCTGCTACAGTGGAGCTGATAATTTCTTCAGTTAGCGAGGCAGTAACTATCAGAGAGTGCGGAATAACGATTGGATCGGTTATCGAAACCTCAGCCGACTCAAGGACATGTGATGGCAACATTCTCACTATTTCCGACTCCCTCGCTATGAGAATTCTGGCTAGAATAAATTCTATCGGCGGTTAAAAAAATGTCACTTAAAGAAGAAAACCCCACCGTTATTGACTTGGAGAGCGACATAGACTCGATGGTGTCAGTACTTCACTCAGAAGCGCCCCCAGCTCCAGACATCAAAGAGATTACGAAGTCCGAGGAAAATCCAAGCGAATCAGATCAAAAGTCCACATTGAAGGGGCGTGAGGCTATACTCTCTGGCATCGATGACTTACTAATCAGCCGCGGCGCTCGCCTGATTCTATTCCTTCCAATCGTTGTTGTAGTGTTATTTGGATTGGCTCAATCTTATCGAAGCTCCGATCCTGAATGGTGGCAAGGCGGTGTACGAGATCTATTCCTTGACTTATCATTCTCAAAATCGGTATACCTGCTTTCTCTTGCTCTTATGGTAGCAGATCTACTTCTGCTATTCGTCTTGCATTACTTGCTATGGGTCACGAAGAGGATTTTCCAAATTGAGACGGATGAAATAGTCTCTACTGGCATTACTTTCCGTAGCGCACACGGCTATAGCGAGATGAAGGCCGTCATTGACGGAGCTTCAAACCAACTTAATCTCACTACAACACTGATGACACTGTCCACAATAATGCTCGGACTTGGCTTAATATTTCCATCAGAAACCGATGGAATACCGGTTCTAATCGCATTATCCACCGGAGCACTTCTTTCCGGTCATAGCGTATACATGGTTTCCAATCGACCCAGGTTCAACACGGTAGAGCCCTGGGGCCTCCTAGAAGCATTCTCCCCTCCAATGCACCCAGCCTTGCTAAACAGACCTTTCACGGACGTTATCAGGGCTCATGTCGACCCCGTCCTAGCAGTGAGGTTCTCCAAGTATGTATCCTCTTTCAATTCAGACCTTAAGAAGGGCGTAAATATCTCAGATTTACAGGAGTACCTTCTTCTGATTTTAGACATGTACCGGTCAGGACTTATAGAAGAGGATGAGTTTCACCTCGCACTTTCCGAATTGGTTGACTCTAGGACGATCGATCAGATTATCAATCATGAAGAACTAGGAGAAGAGACCCTAGACCGCCTACTTATGCACGCAAGGGAGCGCTGTGCGCCTTTCTTCAGGCTTAATGACAGAATGCGTATGCATCTTGGAAGCCCTTCAAAACGAGGTATTTGGTTCGATGTTGACATGGAGAATTTAACTCTAGGGCAGGCTAATCTATTTGCTTACGTCCTCAACCACACAGACGAAGTACAAGATCTGATTCTGCGCGTCCAGACGCCCGATTTCAGACCCAACGAGTGCGTCTACAGACTGAGGTCTGAACCCCAAAAAGAACCACAAAGTGGTAAACCAGAATATCATAGAATTTCATCCTCTATGTCAAAGTCCAGAATTGTCTGGCAAACTCTGATCCCTTCTTCTATGGGCGATGCGACAGTCACTGTTAGGCTCGAGGACTCGTCGGGCAATCTAATCTCTGGAAAGGTACTGACATCTCAGGTTCGCTCCGACTTATTCACCAGATTGAGGATGACTACCGGAGCAGTATTCATGTTTGGTGCTGCTCTGGCAGTTATTTCCCCCATTCTTCCTTTCGCAGCGAGGTTATTCGGGCTTTAGGTCTCTTCAATAAGGGGAAACTAGTCCGAATTGCATGGAGCATGACAACAGGGGTTCTGATGACCTAAGGACAAGGCTCCATGCCATGGAATCAAAACTTAGCAGAATTAGGAGCCAAAGAGACTCTCATAACGATTCTGCAAGGAGTGCTGCAGACCAGAGGAACTCTGCTCACGAGAAGAGGAAGGAAGTCCACGAAACAATATCCGCTAAGATGGAAGAACAAAAGAAAGTCAGGGCTCAGGCCAAGCTTCACCAAGCCAGTAGGGATGAGATACAACAGAGCATCAGGGAGGTCATCGCCAGAAAGAAGGGTACGAGGGACCAAAGTCCTGGAAAGTCCGTGGTCATCCAGCTCTCGGAGACAGTCGGCGAGATAGAGAGGATCGAGAATAGAATCATGACCGATGGCGCGTTGACATTGGAAAAAGAGAATTCGATGATCAAGAAGCTGAGGGCTTTGATTTCTAGAAGGGACGAGTTAATTCCCCATGTTGAGCAGCAGAGGATAATATCAATCGATTTGAGCGATATGGACGAGTCAATTCAGAGGCTGAGGGCCGAGGCCGATAATGAGCACAAACTAATGCTTGAACAGAATTCTCTAGCCGACGAAATTTGGAATGAAATAAAGCCGATGTTCGAGGAACGTGACTTCCTCAGAGGTGAAGGAGACAGGCTGCATGCAATTTTCGTGCATGAAAGAGGAAAGGCAGACGAGACACACGCATCCCTGGTAGAAATGCTATCCAAGGTCAATGAGATTAGGGACGAACTACGTTCTCAGCATGAACAGAGAGAGAAGATGGTACGAGATCACAACAAATCCGTCAGGCAGGCGCTAAGGGGGCCCGACCAGAACGAGGAATTAGCAGACTCCCTAGCTGACATGCTTCTGGAAGGAAACTCAGTTACTTTTGGTGGCTTAGTATCCGGGGAGGGTGAATCGCAACAAGGTGAAAAAAGCTCAACATTAAGACGGAAATCTAGGAGACTCGGTACCTCCCGTGGCGGAAAGCGCTAGTCACCATCCACGTTCGTCGAGCTTGACTTCCAGACTGTCTATTTCCAGTCCGGGCATAGCTTCTCCCAACATTTCAGAAGCCTCTGCGACTACTTGGGGATCTTCGAAGTGATGAGTTGCTAGAACTATCGCTTCCGCAGTTCTTGCAGGGTCAGAGCTCTTGAAGATGCCAGATCCGACGAAAACACCATCCATACCATGACTCATCATCAGGGCCGCATCCGATGGTGTTGCAATGCCTCCAGCAGAGAAAGTTACCACGGGCAGCCTACCAAGATCAATGACCTCTTCGAGAACGCTCGCAAGATTGCTTCTTATGGTCTCAATTTCTCCAAAAGGAGTCTTAGCCACTTTCGCACCAATCTCGGATTTTTCTTCCAACCTCCTGTATCCTTCGAGGATCTTTTCGACAATATCTGCTCTTGAATCTGAGTCAGCATTACTGGACGTCTCAATTTCTGCCTCTAGCAATCTAGCATGCTTGACTGCACTTACCACATTTCCTGTGCCCGCCTCACCCTTGGTTCTGATCATAGCAGCCCCCTCGGCAATCCTCCTCACCGCCTCACCTAGACTGGTACAACCACAGACAAAAGGGATAGTGAAGTCGTTCTTTGGGATATGGTAGAACGGGTCAGCAGGTGTCAAAACCTCGGATTCATCTATCATGTCGACACCCAGAGCTTCTAGCACTCTGGCCTCCTCATCATGTCCAATTCTGGCCTTGGCCATGACTGGTATGCTAGTGGTCTCCATGATTTCTTTGATCAGTTGAGGATGACTCATCCTTGCAACTCCTCCCGAAGCACGGATATCAGCAGGGACTCGTTCTAGGGCCATCACTGAGACTGCTCCCGCTTCTTCCGCAATATGCGCTTCCTCTGCCGTGACTACATCCATCACGACTCCTCCCTCTTGCATCTTTGCGAAACCCCTCTTGAGGAGCTCCGTGCCATGCCTCATTTCGCCTAAATCAACCCTCTTCTTCATGCCAATTCCTCTAAGTCGATATTCAAGAACCTATGTAGTGGCCCGTGACTACTGGTCGGCTAAAACCGGAGAGTCTCCCTCTGCGATGGGAAGGCCAGGGGCCTCTTCCTCATTTTTATCTAGCCACGACATTTCCTCTTCTGGTAGGTCAGTATCGGCGTATATTGCCTCTGCTGGACACTCGGGAATGCAAGCCGCGCAGTCTATACACTCATCAGGATCAATAACAAGATATTCTTCGGCTTCCCTAAAGGCTTCTACTGGGCAAACATGCACGCAATCTTGGTACTTGCATTGAACACATGCGCTGGTTACTACGTGAGTCATATTGAAGCGCATGCCTAGTTAACGGCATATGAATACTTGTATCATTTTCAAATTAGAGCTTCGAAAATACTCCTGGCGACTCCATGTGTCGATTGACCTGGATAAACCTCCAACTTGAATTTCCCCTTCGCAACCATTTTGTCCTTGTCTAGAGTCACTTCCCCTTTACCCCTAGACAGTGCAGCTAAATCTATCCTCAAGTGAAGGTACTTGTCCTCGTCTATCCTGGATTCCAATCCTGAGGATAGGATCCCCTCGATAGAAACCTTCTCCAATCTACCCAGTGAGAACATTGTTTGCTTCGCAGTCATATTCGCGTAGATTGTGTACATAGGAGCCCCTAGAGTGGATTTTTCCTTTTGTGTAGATATTGTGACTCCATCCCCACACAACCAGACTAATGAGTCCTCAATAACCTGAATATCGTCTACGGCACTCGCGTGAACTCTCCACTCTCCTCGGTGCACACTCATGTCTTCGCCTGTCCGGAACATTTCTTGAATGCCACCCATTCAAGAAACAATTCGTAGCACTCCGTTCAAATACTGGTTGCAGTTCGCACGGCTCGCAAACGGGGCAGCCCCCGAATTATGGAGACATTTCAATGGCCAAAGGTGCATCGGCTAGAGCAGCTGCTCGTAGGCAGAAAGACAAGTGGAAGGCCAAGAGGTGGTACTCGATAAGAGCTCCCAGAAACCCATGGTCCTTCAAGGTAATCGGGGAAACCCTGGCAGAGGAGGAGGCCTTGCTAATTGGGCGTACTTACGAGATAATGCAGAACGAACTTGATGGTGACTTCACCAAGATGCATGTCAAACTCAAGTTTAGGATATCTGATGTAGTAGGCAACGACGCAATAACCGAGTTCATTGGCCATGACGTGATGAAGGACTTCGTCAGGCGTCAGATCAGGAGAGATAGGGGAAAGGTAGATGATACGATAGATGTGGTTACTGATGACGGCTTCTTCGTTCGAATCAAGCCATTCATCGTGACCCGATCAAGTGTAAAGGCAAGTCAGAAGAGCGAGACTCGCAGCGTTGCTAGAGACGTCGTACTGAAATTCTGCGCGAACTCTACTTGGATTAACGTCCAAAAGGCACTCATGGACGGTTCGTTGGAGGAGAGCGTGACTACTGCAATCTCCAAGATTCAACCGGTTAGAGCGGTATTCTTCAGGCGAAGTCAGCTTATTCAGGAAGGTGTAGTGGTGGATGATGGCCCGACTCTGGAGGAAATTAAGGCCGAGGAGAAGGCAGCCAAGGAAACCCAAGAATCTCTCGACGAAACCCAAGAATCCCTTGACTCAGCAGAGCCCGAAGACAATGAGGTTACGACTGATGCTCAGGTCGGAGACGAAGCCCCTCCAAAGGAAGAGGATACATCAGAAGACGTAAAACCAGATTTTGGATCTATGACCGTAGCGCAACTAAAGGAACTGCTGAAGAAAGAAGGCCTACCTGTCTCCGGCAAGAAGGCAGACCTGATAGCACGACTCACGGAGTGAGGAGATGAACCGCATAGCGGTGCTGTGCGGAACTGGCATGAGTGCTTTCTCCACGGGCTTGTCATCCTCCTTAGAAGCAACTGCGGAGCTAATTGTCATCGAATCCGAATGGGGAGAAGTCCCCGTAAACGTCGTCAGTACGGCCAATGTGGAGGTGTTTGTCATAGACAGGCACCATTCTCCTGGAGGTTCAAGAACCCCGCCACATGCCATTGAGCATAGGGCAAACATCCACGCTGCATCGAGTTGCAAACCGGATTTATTGGTCAGCGTCAACTCCGTTGGCTCAATGATTGAAACTATGCCTCCGGGGACAGTAGGGGTCGGCAGTGGTATGCTGGACCTCTCAGAAAAGCCGTGGACTTTCCACGACAAGGATGCGTTCCATTCCGATAGAACCAACCCATTCGACGATCTTTACTCAGAAATTTGCGCGCAAACTCTGACTGCCGAGCAAGGAAGCGCCCCACCAAGGGTAGTAGTGGCCCAGTGTATCGGACCCCAATTCGAGAGTCCCCACGAGATAGACGCACTAGAGAGACTAGGGGCCAATGTGGTAGGTATGACTCTTGGTCCCGAGCAGAGGTTGATATCCGAGACAGGCATTCCTCACGTGTCATTGCTCTGTTCTTCTAACTGGGCTTCAGGACGGACTCCGGGCGAACCCGATGCGGAGATAGACCACGAATCGGTCGATTCAATGGCATCAAATATGCGTGATTTGGTGACTCACTGCATTACTGCACTGCTAAGTGGAGAATTATGAAATCACTACCTTGATGGCCCCCTAGCCGGTAGCATAACCATGTCCAGAAGGCTGAGCGTTGATGATTGGTTGAGTGTAGAGTATTCCGATATTCCCGATGGATCATGGCTTACCATGATGGCCAGAGTTGCCAGTTTCCACCACAAGCATCGATTCTCATCCGAAGAGAACCATGGTCACGATATGGGATTCCGCATCGCATTGACTGTGGAGGAGCTTGGCGAACTCTCAGCTGCAATCACCAAGGGCAAGCCAGACGAGGAGGCAGCCGAGGAACTAGCAGACCTACTCATCCTCCTCTTGGGGCACTCGCTTGCCATGGAAGTGGATCTAGAAGGGGAGTTCCACAAGAAGATGGACAGGGTGATGACGAGGAAGGCCCGTACGGGCAAGCTCGGTATCAGGGTTACAGAGTACTCAGATGATTTACAGTAGCAGATAGTAACGAACGAAAGCAGATCGGGGAGGGAAACTCCCCGATCTTGACACGAAACACCACGAGATTATCGTCTTAATTGAAGAATTCAGTCTGGATTTCTAGTATTTCTGTCCTTGAATCTGCACTTGAGTAAGCCTCCAATGGCTCCCTGTTCAAATCCAAGAATTGATTTCCAAAAGGGAATGGCCCCACAACAGCCCTCGCTTGCTCCCATAGTCCTAAAATGGCTAATGAGGCTCCAAGAGCCTCTGCAGACGAGAGCCTCCCCACCTTACCCCAAGAAACTGGATTCGCAGCAAGCAGCAATGGCAGAATCCTACCTTCCAGTCTGGTTCTACCGTCAATCAAATCTAGAGACTCCTCTATATGTTTCCACGAGCAGTCAAGCACTACAATCGAACCCCCCAGAGAAATTAGATCACCATCTTCTGGAGCTAGTACGGTCTTAGCACGAGGATCCAACAAGTAACCTCTCCTGGGCGCGGAATTAGCCGATTCATGGAGATTTATCAGACCACTCTGATGCAACTTTCTAGATGTGCACTTCTTCGGATCATCCTGATCTAGATGAATAACATGTAGCGGTACGCTTCGCACGATACTATCTCCTGGTACGAGAACCAGATCTAGAAACTCCAAACCTACGGCCCTTCTTCTTTTCAGGCCTTTTCCTAGTCTTGTCCACTAGGTCATTCTTAGCATCAGAGATGGTCATTTGACTCGACGACTCATTTGCCACCATGGTATTGTTTCTTGGTATGGCTTCTACGAAGAGGGAAATACCCAAAGCCCTCTCGAATTTTTCCAGAATCGAATCGGTTGGTCTATTCCCATTCTCCGCCTTCTGGATGACTCCTATCTTGACATTCATTATTCTCGCTAAATCTCCCTGCGACAAGCCCTTGATTTTCCTGCCGTTCCTTATTCTCGAATAAAAATCTCCTGCAAGCTCAGTTGCATCTTTGGTCATGATGTCTATTCCTGAAACCCCCTTGCCCGTCACCAGGCTCGATTGCTCATTATTCTGGATCACCTTCGTGGGCCTTTGCTCTACTACCAATCTCATCGAAGCTATGCATCCAGAGCAGCATTCCAGAACGGATTGCGATACCTTTGCCCTCCTAGTGCCCACTCCTTCCTTTCCGCAGAGCTCGCAAGCACCCATGCTATAGCGAGGCGTGAGGGCAACATGAGGGCTTCGTAGGGGTCATAAGTATCCTCTTTGTGTCAGAACCATGTCTTCAGAGGCCGGTGAGCCTAGCTCCGACGACAATATACTCGAAAAAGGCGATCCAAATAGAGCCGCTCTAGACCGCCTCACTAAGGACTATCAGGATCTCTCAGAAAAGTCACAACAGTTGTTGACTGAGAAGCTATTTCTGGAGAATGAGATGAACCAACTGAAGAAGCGCTCAAACCGACTCGAGGAGGAACTCAGCAACATTCGAACTCCTCCATTAATCGTCGGCTTCATCCAGGACGTAGTAGATGAGCAGGCCATTGTCAGAAGCTCAAATGGCACAGTATTCCTAGTCTCTGTAAATCGTCGTCTGGATAGGTCGAAGATAAAACCCGGAACTAGAGTAGCACTCAATCAGGATACTCTTTCCGTGGTCGAGATACTCGCAGATTCCTGGGACCCTTTAGTTAGCAATACCGAGATTATTGACACTCCCGACGTCCCTTATTCCTCTATTGGGGGTTTAGAGGCGCAGATCAAGGAACTCAAAGAGGCAATCGAGCTACCGTTCGAAAATCCGAAGGCTTTCTCCGACATGGGGATTGAGCCGCCCAAGGGAGTCCTTCTGACCGGACCGCCTGGGACAGGCAAGACCATGCTAGCGAAGGCCGTCGCCAACTCTACAAACGCTACTTTCCTAGGTTTAGTAGGAGCGGAACTAGCCCAGAAGTACATAGGCGAAGGAGGCAGGATGGTCAGAGAACTATTCGAAATGGCAAGACAAAAGTCGCCTTCCATCATCTTCATAGACGAAATAGACTCAATCGGCTCAAAAAGACTCGATGTTTCCACCTCTGGCGATCGCGAGGTTCAAAGGACGCTTATGCAGCTGCTGTCCGAGATAGATGGTTTCGACAGTCTAGACGACGTGAAGGTGATTGCTGCCACAAATCGTCCTGAACTTCTGGATGCAGCTTTGCTTAGACCGGGAAGGTTTGACAGGATCATCGAGATACCACTACCCGAAATAGATGCTCGAGAGGCGATTTTCCGAGTTCATTGCGGAGAAATGCCTAAGGGAACGGGTGTCGATGACCGCAAACTAGCATCTATGACTGAGGGATTCAGTGGCGCGGAAATCAAGTCTGCTGTCCTGGAAGCAGGAATCTCAGCCATTTCGGATAGGAGGAAATCCGTAAACAAAGAGGATTTTGTTCTAGCAATTAAGAAGGTACAGGATAACAGGAAGGCCCCTACTGACTCAAACTCTGAAGGAATATACACCTAAGGAAAGGTCTTGATGATGAGGCCCTCCCGATGCACATGGCTCAACTTGTAGAGTGTGTACCAAATTTCAGTGAGGGCAAGGACCAGCAGATTATCGACCAGATTACGCAACCTATTCTCAATGAGAGTGGAGTCCACCTGCTGGATGTAGATATGGGCGCAGATTTCAACAGAACGGTAGTCACGATGGTGGGAGAGCCAGAACATGTACTCAAAACGGTGATCGAGTGTACTAGAATCGCGACCAGGATAATAGACATGAGAAAGCACACAGGCGAGCACGCTAGGATGGGAGCTGTGGATGTAGTCCCATTCATCCCGATATCCGGAATTTCAATGGAACAGTGTGTCAACCTCTCAAAGAGATATGCCGAGTCAGTCTCCCACGAACTGGATCTTCCCGTTTACCTATATGCGGAGGCTGCTACAAATCCAAATAGAGTAAGTCTTCCAAATATTAGAAGGGGCGAATATGAAGGATTTGAAGAAAAAATTTCTGATCCTGATTGGACTCCAGACTTCGGCCCTTCCTCATTCAATTCAAGAATGGGGGTTACGGCTACGGGAGCCCGTCAAATTCTCATTGCTTTCAATGTCAATCTTGATACCAATGATAAGGCCAAAGCAAATACAATTGCCTCATCGATAAGGACTAGCGGATCACTGGTTAAAGACGAACAAGGACAGAAAATCACCGGTGAAGATGGCAAGCCTCTCAGAAATCCCGGTCTCTTCAAATCACTGCAGGCCGCCGGTTGGATGTTCGATGAATCCACGGCACAAGTATCCATGAATCTACTAGATTTCTCTGTAACTGGACTTCACGATGTCACCGAGGAAATCAGGAAAGAGGCCTCCATTATCGGACTTAACGTAACAGCAGGCGAGCTGGTGGGTTTAGTGCCGCTAGAAGCGATGCTTTCTGCAGGTAGATTCTACATAGACGATGATTCTATAGTTGATGAAAAAGTGCTTGTACAAAAAGCCATATCTGGACTAATGCTAGACGTGCTGGATGACTTCGAGCCAGAGTCAAGCATAATCGAATGGGCAATCAAAAAGGTGGTTTGATGAACGAGGGTTACATGGATGTTCTAAGGTCTATAGCCAGTTCAGAACCAACGCCTGGCGGCGGCTCAGTCGCAGCACTCTCCCTGGCTCACGCACACTCATTGTCCTTGATGGTGGCGAGACTGACGTTGGCGAATGAGAAGTGGGTGGAAGGGCATGATGCCGCAAAGGGTTCGATAGAACTATCAGAATCGGCTTTGGAAGAGGCAATTCTTCTGGCTATCTCAGACTCCGATGCATTCGAATCAGTCATGTCTGCATACCGCCTATCCAAGGAAACAGAAGACGAGAAAAAACATCGATTGAAGGAAATAAGGAAAGCCACGATTGGGGCCGCATTGGCACCTCTCAATACTGCAAGGAGCGCTCAAAAACTACTAACCAATCTCGAAAAACAATCCGCTTCTTGCAACCCCAATGCACTTACTGACCTGGCCTCCGCTTCTGAGATGGCTCTTTCAGCGGTGAAAATTGCATCATTGAACGTCAGAATCAATTTGGAGTACATCGATGGGGAGGAAGCGGACTTACTCAATTCGAAGATAAACACAGCCGTTGAGCAGTCGATAAAATCAGCGAATATCGTAGAACAGATGGTTAACAAAAGGTTGGAGTGGTAATGTCGGCCAGGAAACCAGAGAAGTATGGAATTCCAGATTCCCTTCCTCCAAAAAGGGAGACTGACGATTCAGTTCCACATGCCCCGGTTAGGCCTCAGATTCTCACTCAAAAAGAGAGAAGGCTAGCAGTTGAGAACTCCCTTAGATACTTCCCAGAAAAATGGCACAAGGAACTTGCTATAGATTTCCTCGAGGAACTGGATAGTCTTGGCCACGTATACATGCATAGATTTAGACCAGACAATGAAATACGCTCAAGACCTATTCACGAATACAAGTCCAATTGTAAGAGTGCCGCTGCAATAATGCTGATGATTCAGAACAACCTCGACCCAAAAGTCGCTCAATACCCCCACGAGCTGATAACTTACGGTGGAAACGGCTCCGTATTCCAGAATTGGGCTCAGTACCTCGTGACAATGGAGTACCTATCCAAAATGGAGGAAGACCAGACATTGGTGATGTATTCGGGACACCCCCTGGGGCTGTTCCCATCATCATCCGAATCCCCGCGAGTAGTTGTTACAAATGGCATGGTCATACCAAACTATTCTTCACAGGAAGACTACGAGAGAATGAACGCATTAGGAGTGTCCCAGTTCGGGCAGATGACAGCAGGATCTTACATGTATATCGGCCCTCAGGGAATAGTTCACGGTACCACAATTACGATACTTAACGCTGCTAGGAAATACCTTGGTAAGACGTCTGAGAGTGGCCTTGGAGGAGTCCTCTATGTGACCTCCGGATTAGGAGGGATGTCGGGTGCTCAGGCCAAGGCTGCAGTCATCGCCGGGGCCGTCTGCATCATTGCTGAGATAGATCCAACCCCTGCTAGAAAGCGTCACACTCAGGGATGGTTAACTGAGTTATTCGATGACCTCGATGAACTTTGTAATAGAGCAGAGACAGCAGTGGCTAATTCGGAAGCGGTATCGCTGGGATACCTAGGAAATATTGTCGACTTGTTGGAGTATCTTATACAGAGGGGAATCACTCCCGATTTAGCTAGCGATCAGACAAGTCTACACAACCCCTGGCTCGGTGGATATATGCCGGCAGGCATTTCATTCGAGGACGGCATTTCTCTACTAAGCTCAGATCCCAAAAAATTCAGAGGACTAGTTCAATCCTCTCTGAATAGGCACGTCAATGCTGTGAACACTCTATCTGAGATGGGAACCCGGTTCTGGGACTATGGGAACGCTTTCTTACTTGAATCTGGAAGAGCCGATGCTGAGGTATTCTCAGAAGACGGCTCATTCCGATACCCCTCATATGTTGAGGATATTATGGGACCGATGTGCTTCGACTACGGCTTCGGCCCTTTCAGATGGGTCTGTACTTCCGGCACAAAGCAGGATCTCGCAACCACCGACCAAATAGCAAAGGACGTACTTGAAGAACTTGCTTCTCGATGTCCTGAAGTAATTCGAACGCAGTACTTGGATAATATCAAGTGGATTTCCGAAGCAGAAAAACACGATCTAGTAGTGGGAAGTATGGCAAGGATATTGTACGCGGATGAGGAAGGCCGCAGACAAATCGCCCTCCGCTTCAATGAGGCCATTTCTGAAGGTTTGATCACCGCACCGATAGTACTAGGACGTGATCACCACGACGTAGCTGGTACGGACAGTCCATACAGAGAAACAGCTAATATCTACGACGGTTCGATGTTTACTGCAGATATGGCAGTACACAACTTCGTTGGCGACTCATTCAGAGGAGCCACATGGGTCAGCCTGCATAACGGCGGAGGAGTCGGTTGGGGAGAGGTAGTCAACGGAGGCTTCGGCATGGTAATAGATGGGTCAGTAGTTTCTGAGAGAAACATAGACTCGATGATTTCATGGGACGTGAATAATGGAATTGCAAGGAGGTCATGGGCTAGGAATGCGGGGGCAACCTTCGCCATCACCAAAGCCATGGAAAAAGACTCAAAATTGGACGTAACCTTACCAAAATTAGTGGATTCGACAATCCTTGATGACCTTTTTGAAAAGACTCGATGACTCTATTTGACAGACCGCTACGCCAGATGCATGGACAAGGTTGTCATTGATGGAGGAAATCTAACTCTTGAGATGGTCAAGGCCGTATCACTTGGCTCCATGGAAATATCTCTTTCATCTGATTCAAGAGAGAGGATGCAGGCTTCTAGAAAGGCCGTAGAAGACATCTTGGACTCAGGAGAGGTTGTTTACGGGATAAATACTGGATTCGGGGCGCTTTCATCTGTCCGCATAGAAGACAGCCAGTTAGAGGAACTACAATCCAATCTCGTGAGAAGCCATGCATGTGGAATTGGCGAAACAATGGACCCAGATATTGTTCTAATGATGATGACTATTCGTGCAAACTCTCTTGCAAAGGGAGTATCTGGAATTAGGCCATCTGTTGTGGAAACCCTTCTTGGGATGGTCAACTCAAGAATAGCACCATCAATCCCCAGAATAGGATCATTAGGAGCTTCAGGGGACTTAGCTCCACTCTCCCATATGACTATGGGAATGATGGGCGAGGGCCAGTGCCTCGTGCAAGTCGCTGACAAATGGGTCTCCAAGGATTCCCGAACCGCATTAGAGGAAGCAGGATTGGAACCAGTCAAACTGCAGGCAAAGGAGGGACTCTCCTTGATTAATGGAACAAGCCAAATGTGTGCATTTCTCACACAAACTGTACTAAACATGGAGATCTTGTGTCTCACAGCAGACGCCTCCGTCGCATGTTCAGTGGAGGCAATTAGAGGTTCTCACAAGCCATTCGATAGGAGAGTACACGATTCTAGACCGCAAGTCGGACAATCAATATCAGCCGCCAGAATTTCTGAATTCCTTTCTCATTCAAACATCAAAATTTCCCATGAAAACTGTGAAAGGGTGCAAGATGCCTACTCATTTCGATGCGCCCCTCAGGTCCACGGACCAGTCGTGGATCTGATAAGGGAAACCAGGAGAATTCTGGAGATAGAAATCAACAGCGCTACAGACAACCCTCTAGTGTTCGTCGAGGATAACGGAGCATCAATAATCAGCGGGGGCAATTTCCACGGCCAAAACCTGGCTCTTACCAGTGACGCCATTGCCGTAGCCTGCCACGAGCTTGCCAGTATTTCTGAAAGGAGGATTAATCAGATCCTTGACCCAAATTGGAGTGGACAGAAAGCGTTCCTTGCCGGCAACGAGGGATTAGAAAGCGGATTAATGATTGTTCAGTACGTAGCAGCGGCAATCATATCGGAACTACATATTCTCTCCAGTCCAGCTACAATTAGCAATGTACCTGTTAGCATGGGCAAGGAAGATCATGTTTCAATGGGAGCCACTGGAGCACACAGGTCACTACAATCTTCAATTCTATTGTCCCAGGTTTTAGCGAATGAATTCATCTGTTCTACAGAGGCCATAGAGGCCATAGAAGAATCCCCTGGGATTGGAGTCAGAAAGCTAGTCAGCTGGGTTCGCTCCTATGTAGATAGACTGGATGGCGACAGATCGATGACAAGTGAATGCGAACAACTATCAGAATCGATTCTAGACGGTGGATTAACAGAAATTTTCGGGTGAATATATGCAAGAAAAATTGCACATGAATCAACATCCTGGAACGGATCCTCCACCATTCATTACCAGGATCGTAGGGAAGGATGGGAACTCGCTTCTATTGGAGGAAACTTACTGCTATCCAAGGGGGGGCGGGCAGCCAGGAGATACTGGGGAGATTACATCAATAGAAGGCGAATCGTGCAATATGAACGAGGTACTGCCGGGAAAAATGACCCTGCATCCCGTTGACGATGCCACGATATTCACAGACGGTCAAGAAGTCATTTGCACCATAGATCGTGACCGAAGGAATGAACTCACTCTCATGCACACCGCACAGCATATCTTCTCTGCAATATCTGAGGATATCTGGGGGGCTGAAACCGTGGGAAACCAAATTGGAGTAGAAAGCTCCAGAGTTGACCTGCTATTCGATAACAAAGACGTTTTCGATCCGGATATCATAATCGACGAAGTAAATTCTATACTTAATTCCAAAATTCCCGTGAACATCCATCAATGGGACAGGGAGACAATAATGTCCCACGAGAAAATGAGGCATACAAAGTTCATGCACAGGATTCCAGATTCAATCACACACCTTAGAGTAGTTGAAATCGAGGATATCGATCTATGCCCCTGTGCTGGAACACACGCTTCTAACACGTCTATGATACCCAAGGTGAAATTCATCTCAAAGAAGAACAAGGGGAAGGGCAGATTGAGAATTTCGTACGAATTTGATAAATAAATTAAGTGGTATCATTTCTATTGGTGGGCTCGGCAGGAATTGAACCTGCGATCTTCGCCATGTCAAGGCGACGTCATAACCCCTAGACCACGAGCCCGGCCCTCCTTCGAATTGAAACACACACAAGAATGATTCTAATGCCTCACGAGACAATTTTCGAGATTTTTCCATCACAACCTGAAATTGAACATCTCCCTGCAATCCTGGTTCTGCCATTACTCATCCTGATCAATTCTGGTCTGGAGACTCTTACGTAGCTCTTACATTTCATGCAGAACCCACTATGCTCTGATACCACATGATGTGGTGATCATTCAAGTATTCAATTTTTGATGTAGTAGGGGTTATTTGGTTAAAATTTTATATTTCTTCACAAATCGCTTTACTGGGAGCATATTATCGCAAATATAGTCAAAAAAAATTCTGATAACCTATGTTATCGGCACAATATTAAGCGATATTTTTGTTGGTTTACGACACTTCCTAAGTAATGGATCTCGAAAATATGATTTTATACAGATATTCGAATAGATATTATTATTATTCACTGGTAGTATCAATAAGTCTTATTCGAGTTAACAATATTGCCATTTTTGATCGTAACTCTCACGGGTGAAGATCCCGGTGTCTGGCACCATGAGTCTGCAGAAGATGACCAGAGGATATTCATGTCTGCAATGCTTCCCTCAGATATTACGCCTCGCGGTTCCTCTTCATCAAACATTGTTGTTGCAGGGTTTCTAGTGACTGCAACCAAACTTGCTATAGGATCAACTCCTAACCTGTGCGTGACCAAACTTCCAATCAATGGTAATGAGGTAATTGGACAATTTGGATTGAAATCACTGGCTATGGAAAAAGGCCAGTCCTCAGAAATACATTTTTTTATTGGTAATTCTAGACTCTTTCCAAGGATATAGGGTGTACCGGGAAGAAATGTTTGCACTGTTCCGGATTCTGCTGCACTGATTCTAGAATCATCATTCGAACATGCAACGTGATCAGCGCTAACCGATCCGAGCTCGGCGGCCAGAGCAAGACCTCCACTATCCACGAATTCATCTACATGCAATCTCGATTTCATTCCATGGTCCTTTGAAGCCTTGACTATATCTTCTGTCTGTTCATTAGTGAACCAGCCTTGTTCGCAGAACACATCTACCCATTTTGCGAGAGAGAGCTCTGAAATTACAGGTAGTTGATCTGAGATTAGGTGTTCAACGTAATTCTCTCTCCCCATCTCTGAAGGGAAATCATGTGCACCTAGCCAGGTTGCCCTTATGTCCATATCAGTGGATCGATCTATTTCAGATATTGATTCTAATAATTTTACTTCAGAATCCAAGTCCAATCCATACCCACTCTTCGCCTCCATGGTTGTCGTTCCATTACGTATGAATTCCTGCACTCGAGATATTCCACTAGCTACCAGGTTTCTTTTCGGCGTACTTCTGGTATGCCTCACAGTCTTCATAATCCCCCCTCCAGATTCGGCGATTTCCCGGTATGTCATACCTCCCAATCTCAAGGCAAGCTCGTTCGTCCTATCTCCAGACCAAGGCAGGTGGGTGTGACTGTCAACAAAACCAGGTACTACGGACATCTCCCCGATATCTATCACTTGTACATCTGTACTCGCGCTTTTTGTTGGGTACCACGGCGCAAACTCTGACAAAACGTCTTCGGAAGGAGCTATTTTCTGAACAATTCCGCCACTAATTATTATAGCCATACCTGCAGGATGTATGAGTGATTCTCTGTCAAGAAGTCTCTCCCCAGAAAGTGGGTCTTCATCGTCTCCAGTAGAAAGATGTGCTATCTCTCCACAGTTGTGTAAGATAGTCCTCATGAAGGTTCCAAATTCCGATAGTTGAAAGAACTCCCGCTCGTCCGAGGTTCGTGGAAGGCATTATTTTAGGAATAGAAAGCACGGCTCATACTTTCTCTTTTGGAAGCGTGAGCACCTCTGGAGAACTATTCCCTTCATTTTCATCCCTTTATCGTCCAGAGGAGGGGGGGATACATCCAAGAGAAGCCGCTGATCATCATTCTGAGACGACATCCCTATTGTTAGAAAGGCTCTCTAAATCCGAAGATTTTACTTGGGATTCAATTATTGCTGTGGCCTTCAGCCAAGGTCCAGGTTTAGGACCGTGCCTTCGTGTTGGTGCATCTGTGGCTAGAACTCTGTCTACGAGACTCTCTGTACCACTTTTGGGGGTGAATCATTGTGTCGCCCATATAGAGGTTGGTAGAAACCAAACTGGTTGCAAAGACCCCGTTTTGCTATATGTCAGTGGCGGCAATACACAAGTAATCGCTAGAGCGGACGGGAGATATCGAGTTCTAGGAGAAACACTTGACATCGGTATCGGGAATATGCTAGACAAATTCGCTAGAACACAGGGCATCCCATTCCCTGGCGGGCCCGAAATTGAAAAATTATCAGATGAGCACTCCGAGAAAGCTGATACAAGTCTCGATGATGTGTTATTGCCATATGGGGTTCACGGAATGGATTTGGCATTCTCTGGATTGCTTACATCAGCGGTACAGAAAGTTGCCGAGGGCAGGTCCCTGGGAGAAGTTTGTTGGTCTCTCCAGGAACATTCATTCGCGACCTGCGTAGAAGTAGCTGAGAGAGCATTAGCCCACACGGGCAAAAATGAGCTTTTGCTCGGTGGAGGAGTTGCCTGTAATGAGCGACTTAGGGAAATGAGCAAAATGATGTGTGAAGATAGGGGTGCAGAATGTTTCTGGCCAGACAAGCCATATTGTATTGATAACGGCACTATGATTGCCGAGTTGGGGCGTAAAATGCTTGAATGTGGATTAGAAACAGAACTAATGGATAGTGGAATCGACCCATCACTTAGAACCGATAACACTGCAGTAGTTTGGTCATGATAGTCGCGAACTCTTATGAGAGTCCTTAGGGCCGGTAGAATTAGGGTTGATTACACAGTGCAGAGGAGAAGGAGAAAGAAGGCAGCTCCGAAGAACATCTTCGGAGCAACTTCACAGACATCTTCCAAGGCAAAATCAGGCAGTATTTCAAAACCAAAATCGCCCAAAACTAGAGCCCCAAGAGCAGCCCCTCCGTCCGCACCTGGTTCAAGGCCCAAGCCCGTACTAAAGCCAAAAACTTCTACAACAAAGGAGCTTAACCAAGATCAACAAAGTGATTCCGTTGAGGTAGATGAGCAATCCCCTGTTCCTCAAATCAAAGAGCCAGAGGAAAAAATACTGGAGAGCCATATTCTGGGTGTAAAAAACCTCGAACAGTCATCACAGGAGAAAAAATCACCGAAGCCAGTAAAGAAGCCTGCTGAAATTACAACCGAAGTGGAACCTAAGGTCGAAGAATCAGGTAAAAGTCTGAAGGCTAGGCAGATCATTGAAGATAGTATACTGCGAGCATCACTTGCAGCAGAAAAAGAAAAAACAAGTAGTGTTTCCAAGAAAAGCACATCAGAAAATAAAACCGAGTCTAAGAAACCTCAGAAAAAATTCCGTAGCAAGACATCATCATATCAGCCTGCCAACCGTGCTAGAAGACTGGACAGAAGCAGACACATGGAGTACAAGTATGAGATGCGGGGGCTTCTAGTAGAAATCGGCGTCTCAGAGGAGTTTCGCTCAAATCTCTTAGCGACAATATGGGCTAGAGGTGAGAGGCAGACTACCAAGGAGGCTAAGGATTTCTTACAGGAGAAGCTGGATGAAGGCATCATAGACGATGACCAAATGAAATCGTTGGCGAGTGTCGTGGACGGGTATACAATCCGACGGTAGCCTGAGAATGGTTCTTGGGATGTAACCACTTGGCAGATTCATGCCCAATAACCACGAGCCCGATTATGCCTACAATCTGGGCTCTTCAGGAGATCCGCCATATAGGAGAGGCATCCATCCTGGAATGTATGCCGATAGACTATGGACAATGAGGCAGTATGCCGGTTTTTCGTCACCCAGTGAGACTAACTCTAGATTTAGAAAACTCCTCGAAAACGGACAAACCGGACTATCGGTAGCATTTGATCTACCCACACAACTAGGCTTGGACTCAGACGATTCACTTTCCTCAGGGGAGGTTGGTAAGGTAGGCGTTGCAATAGACTCAATTCACGACATGAGGCAGCTGTTCGAAGACATAGAAATGTCTTCAATATCCACCTCCATGACAATCAATGCCCCAGCAACTACTCTGCTCGCCCTATACGTTTCAGTCGCAGAAGAAAAGGGAATTCCTAGCTCTGATCTTTCTGGTACAGTTCAGAATGACATCCTGAAGGAATACATTTCTAGGGGGTTGTATATTTTCCCCCCCGCTCCATCCATGCGCTTGACCACGGACTTAATTTCATGGTGCGCTTCGAATGCCCCTAGATGGAATACAATTTCAATTAGCGGATATCATATGAGAGAGGCAGGATGTACGGCCGTTCAGGAAATTGCTATGACATTATCAAACGCAATTTACTATGTCAGAGAGGCAATCAACAAAGGGTTGAATGTAGACGATTTTGCACCAAGAATCTCATTCTTCTTCGCTTGTCATAACAACTTCCTAGAGGAAGTAAGCAAGTTTAGGGCGGCCAGACAGCTTTGGTATGAGTTGGTCGAAAACGAATTCTCACCATCGAATCCAAAGTCATCCCAACTTAGATTCCATACCCAAACATCAGGAGTTACACTCACGGCACAACAACCTATGAACAACGCAATTAGAGTATCATATCAAGCAATGGCATCTGTATTCGGAGGAACTCAATCTCTACACACTAACAGCTTCGATGAGGCACTTGGTTTACCCACCGAAGAATCTGCTAGAATTGCCTTGCGCACACAGCAGATTATCGCCGAAGAGACCGGAGTCAGGGAACATGCGGATCCTCTTGGAGGTTCTATACTGATTGAGACTATGACAGATTCGCTAATAGAAGAAGCGAAAAATATGATTAAGGAAATAGAGTCTCTCGGCGGTGCAATGGAATGTGTAAAATCCGGCTTCCAACAGAGGGCGATTCATGAAAGCGCTTGGGCTCATTTACAAAGGGTAGAGAATGGCGACGAACTCGTCGTTGGCGTCAATTCTCATGTCAATGAAGCCGATCCAGACTTTGAGGGATTGGTCCTCGATACCGATGCAGAACTCCGAAAGTCTTCCGAATTGTCAGAGATGAAGAAAAACAGGGACAAATCTCTAGTAGACAATTCTCTGCAGGCAATTAGAGAAAGCTGTAGAAATGGCTCAAATCTCATGGATCCAATAATCAGTGCAGTAAAGGTTGAAACCACAGTTGGAGAGATTAACTCCGTACTCAGAGAAGAGTTTGGAACATGGGTTTCCCCAAGTGGTGTTTGAATGACAGACGGAATCATTGATCATATAGGAATTGCAACTTCCTCACTCCATGAGTCGCAACAACTCTGGGCTATCTTGGGATTCACACAGGGCGATGATCAGATAAATTCTGAACAAGGCGTGAAAATCAGATTCATGCACGGAAATACGTCTACAAGAATCGAATTATTGGAACCATTGGGGGATGACACCCCCGTCGGGAAGTTCATTTCCAAGAATGGGCCAGGAGTACAGCAAATAGCAGTTAGAGTAGCAGACATAGAAGAGACAATTTCGAGGTTGCTCAGCGCTGGAGTGAAAATGGTCTCGGAAGTACCAACTATCGGCGCAGATGGCCACAGAATTGCTTTTGTCCATCCTTCCTCAGCAGGCGGAGTTCTGATAGAACTCGTCGAATCGATTAAGTGAGAATCATCAAAAAGAAAATCTATTTCGCAATGCTATGATTAGTACTTTAAACAGGATAGAATCACTAGGAAATTCCTCCGTAGGAATGATAGAGGAACAGAGAGATTTTGTAAGAGACTCTCTTGAAGTTCTTAGAGCAACAAACAAAATATCCAACGACGCTTTCCTAGACGCTGGAACAATTCAGGGTGGATTATCACTTCTATTGAATCTGATCTCACAAGGAATTTCTGAAGATGAGGCTTTCTCCCAATTAAAAGGACTCAAATCTAGGGCTCACCTACTTGAGGAGAAATACCCAGGTTTGGATGAGAAAGTCGAGAATCTACGCAAATAATACTCTGATATTACTCAAGTAATATTATATCTAGTCCTTTTTTCCATATGGTTATGCCGAAGATTAGCCTAGACATGCCCAGCGAGATTGTTTCCGATCTGAAGAAACATGTCGGCGACTCAAAGAAATTTGTCAGTTTGGCCGACGCAATTAGAACTGCCTGTAGGAAGATGCTGGATCAGTTAGACGAAATTGACGCAAGACATGGGAGGTGAATGAGTGAAATTACCGGATAAAAAAGAGGCGATGGAAGCAATTGAGACTATTGTTCGTTACATAGAGCAGTGTGGACCAGAACTGAGGGAAGGACTTAGGAATACGCCCGATAGAGTTATCCAGTCATATGATGAGATATTCAGTGGATACTCAGATGATGCCAGTGAAATTCTGGACTCTACCTTCAATGCCGAAGGCTACGATGGTATAGTCTTGCTAAGGGATATGGAGTTCCACAGTACCTGTGAGCATCATCTTCAGCCATTTTCTGGGAAGGGTCATATTGCTTACATTCCAGTTGATAGAATAGTGGGCATTAGTAAGTTAGCCAGACTTCTGGACATGCATTCAAAAAGACTTCAGAATCAAGAGCGAATTACACAATCCGTAGCCGATGATATTGTTGAGAATCTCCGTCCTCTTGGATGCGCCGTTATCCTGGAAGCCCAACATGGATGTATGAAGTGCAGAGGAGTCAGAAAGCAGAATTCAATTATGACAACTAGCGCTATGCGAGGCGTCTTCTTCGATAAACAGGAGGCTAGAACAGAGGTATTACAGCTTATCCGAAGTGGAAATTTGCAGGGGTGATCATCTGCAAAAATTCCCAATCGTTGAGATTTTTCACTCTGTTCAGGGAGAGGGATTTCATACCGGCATTCCGCATGTCTTCATCAGATTCGGAAATTGCAATCTTAGATGTGAGTGGTGCGATACCGACTTTATGACATTCGAAGAAATGGACATCAATTCGATTATCGAAGAAGTACTAAGCTACGACTGCAACAGAGTGATATTCACGGGCGGAGAGCCTGCGATGCAGGATCTTTCAATCATTGGTAAGAGGCTAAAAGAACACGGAATCAACCTCTCAATTGAGACCAATGGAACAATTCCAATCGACCCTATCGTCGACTGGATATGTGTTAGTCCGAAGGATCAATTATATCCGAATGTTTCGATAAAGCAGAGAACCGGTGATGAGCTGAAGGTAGTATATTGCGGACAAGACCTGGCTTTGTATGATGAGTTGAAGAGGGGCTTCAACCATCTCTATATCCAGCCATGTTATGTCGAGGGTGAATCGATTGAGGAAAATGGCAAGAGCTTCCAGATAGTAGAGCGACTCGTCAAGGATAGTCCCGGTTGGCGATTGAGCCTCCAGACACATAAGTGGATGGGAGTATTATGAATAGGTCAGTAATGTCGCTGTCTGGTGGCATGGACAGCACATCGCTGCTATTGAGGATGATAGCAGAAGGAGATGATATTACTTGCATTTCCTATGACTACGGACAGAAACACATCATTGAGATAGATCGAGCTAGAGCCAACATCACTTATCTGAGAGAGAATGGCCATAACGTCGCGCATTACATTGTAGACCTTAGCTCTGCAATGATGTCTCTACACTCAGCTCTGACTAGCGAGCAATTAACTGTTCCAGAGGGGCATTATGAGTCAGAGCAAATGAAGCAGACAGTAGTTCCCAATAGGAATGCTATTTTCTCATCGATTCTATACGCTCGGGCTCTGAGTACTGCTATTTCCCAGAACTGCCAAGTTAGGATTGCCCTAGGTGTGCATAGTGGCGATCATGAAATATATCCCGATTGCAGACCCGAATTCTACCATTCTCTGGAGAAGGCATTCTCTGTTGGAAACTGGGATAGCGACCGCGTTTCTTTCCATCTCCCATACATCTCTTTTGACAAGACGAACATACTTCAGGACGCTTTAGAATCCTGTGCCTCACTTGGGTTAGATTTCGATATTGTCTTTTCCAACACTAACACATCTTACAATCCGGACACGAATGGTCGGAGCTCTGGTAGATCTGGTGCTGATGTTGAAAGGATACTAGCGTTCCACGCCATAGGGAGAGTGGATCCACTGGAGTACGTGTACGATTGGGACTCAGTTTTGAACTATGCATTGGACCAGGAGAGGCAGGGTGAACAAGATGAGTGACGATCTTCCAAGATTTGACCCAGAGAGGGATCCGGAATGGAGAGAAAGGCTCACAGATGTTCAATATCACGTTACTAGGGAAGCAGGTACAGAGCCACCCAATACAGGAATTCACTACATGGAGGACAGAAAAGGGGATTATCGGTGTATTTGTTGCGGGCATTTATTATTTACCTCTAAGATGAAGTATGACTCTAGATGTGGTTGGCCAGCATTTCACACAGAGGATCAAAATGCCGGAATTAAGAGGATACGCGATAACTCCTATGGGATGTTAAGAATTGAGGTAAGGTGCGGCTCATGTGACGCTCACCTGGGCCATGTTTTTGATGACGGACCTATTGAATTCGGTGGCGAGAGATATTGCATTAACTCAGCAAGTATAGACTTCGAATTGGAGGTAGATGATGCCGAATAGAATACGAAGATGGGTTGAGACAGATACTGGCCACAGGGTACCCAACCATAGTAGCAAATGTAGGCATATGCATGGCCACAGATATAGGTGGGAGGCAGAGTTGGAGGGTGATGTTGTGACAAAGAGGGGAGTATCAGAAGAGGGAATGTTAATTGACTTCTCCGAAGTTTCTGAGATTCTAAATACACATATCCACGATGTAGTCGATCACGCCTTCCTGGTGTTCGAGGATGACGAAGTAGCCCTGGACGCGCTTAGGATGATGGAAACTGGGCATCGAACCGTGATTCTCCCATTCATTCCTACAGCGGAGAACCTTGCTAAGTGGGCATTTGAACAGGTAGAGCCCCATATCTCATCATCCTACGGGAATTCTCTAATCCTGAGAGCATTCCATGTCAGGGAGACTCCCAAATCATGGGCGAGCTGGTACGACGAATAGTATCTCATATACGGGTAATTATACTCAAGTTTGCTCGAACGAATCGGCAGCCTGTGTTATGATACCGAGTATCCGGTGTATCTCATCATCCTTAGGAAGGCCCCTGAATAGTACTCTGAGAAGAGTATTTTCTATCCCCTTCCTCTTATGGTCCTTAGTTGGCATTGCTTCTACTAGCCTCTTAGTCTCAGACCTCAGTTTGGCTCTTAATTTAGGATTAAGTAGCCTACCTCCAGTCCCCGGTGGGTTAGTTGTATCAGAGTTTACGTACCAAGAAAAGCAGATTATAGATACAGCATGACTTAGATTGAGTATGGGATAACCCTCCCATGTGGGTACGGTTACAAGCAAATCACACATCAACAGCTGCTCATTCAATAGCCCCTTTCCTTCGGGGCCGAATACTATCGCCACTCTACCCTCAATCCCTGAAAGCCTCTCTGGGAGCTCCTCAGGAAGGAGGAAATGCCTCTTCGCTGTCTTGTCGCCCTCTTCTCTTTTTCCAGAGGTTCCAACGACTAATGAGCAGTCCGCAACGCCCTCTTCAAACGTATCAACGACTCTGGCTTCATCAAGCACTGTTTGTGCATTCTTCGCCCTCCTCCTCGCCTCCTCGGACCAATCTCCATCCCTGCCAACAACCCTTAGATCGTTAATTCCAAAATTTAACATCGAACGTGCCACTGCACCAATGTTACCATCATGCTCTGGCTTTACTAGGATGACGCATACGTTTTGGGAGAATGTAGGCAGATCCTGAGGTCTCCTGTCTCCCATGATACTTTGAATGGGTAACTGGTGATGAGTGATTCGCTAATCGACTCTGCGCTGTTTATATCGAGTGATATAACCTGCAATCCAATTTCTCATCCTTTTATTGCCTACATCAGTGAACTCAGAAACTAGATGCTTGTTAGTGTCAAAATCGTCTGTGAATTGATCGGGATACATCTCGACAAGCCTTAGAGCTCTGCTTTTGATAAAAGAAGGCCTGATATTTCCCATTTCAATCCTCCAGTAATTTAACCTCTAACGGAAAACCTTCTTCCCTAGTACATACTACCTTGATCTTTCTGGGTGGATTCTGCATACCCCTAGCCCAAATAGCATGATTAACAGATTCATCTATCCAGATTTCCTCATCGTCACCTCTTTTCATGTGTCTAGAAACATGATTCTTTACTTCGGCCATGGCTCTTTTTGCCCTGCCTGTTCGTGGAACCTTCCAAGCAGCCCTGAGTGGTATTGTGATTTCCTTAACTTCTGCCATTTGGTCACCTCTGTAGTTTGGATCTTCTCCACATGTGTCTCTTAGGATGAGAATTTGTCTTCCTATTTGTCCTCATTACAACCCAAACCGGGACACGCTTATTCTGCTTGGTCACTTTATTCAGGCGCTTCTTCTTCGCGAATGGTTTGTTCCTAGCCATGATGCCACCTTCAATACTTCTCCAAACCAGGGTACCTTTCTTCTGCTTCCGACCTTACTGAATGTGCCACCTCGGCAAGGAGAGCTTGTCCTTTGGAACTTACGATTTTACCCTTGTTAACATTACCGGCTGTATTCAGTGATTCGACCAATAATCCCGAATCAGAGAGTTGTTGCAGAATCTTCCTAGCGACGTTCCTTGACCCCGCCACAGCTTTATTCTTCTTGACCCCTCTGTCCTTTGATCCCCCGAACTCTTGTGAAATTCTGTTAGTACCTATTGGGCCCTTTATCGCTACCTTCCTGAGTACTGATGCCGCTCTAGTGTGCCACCAGTCTTCTTGAACGGGAGGTCTTTCCCTGTGAGTGCCAGTCTTAACCTGAGATGCCCATTCTGGTGCAGAGATCATGTCAAAAGACTTCAATTTCTCAGAAAGACTGGCAATCAGAAGATCAGCTGGTACGTCATAGTAAGTCGTCATACCTTCACCCGTGCGTCCCGCCCGTCCAACAGACTGTATTTAACCGTGATGACACGGTTTTGCTGATTCCCATTGGATGTTTTCTCACAACAAGCATTGAATAATTGGGGCCATTTGCAAAAAATCGTGAAGAAATCACTGTCGAAGAATCCGAACATGCTTCGTACCATGATTGGAACGGGAATGACGTTAATCGTGCTACTGTCCTATGCAGTATACTCAAACACTGTTGATTCTGAGTACTACGAATACAACACAACAAACGAACATGAATCTATGGATCTTACTCAAGAGTCGGAGGGACTGGCTCAGTGGTACTATACCACAACAGATGCGATAACTTGGGTAAATTTCACTGTATACGACGCACCTTCAGGCTCAACTCTAATTGTCGAAGCAGAGGGTACAAATTGGTCTCACTCGCCAAATTTAGGTCTAACTGATCAGAGCTATGTTTGCAATGAGCCAAACTCAGATTATTCGGACATCCTCGATACGTGTGAATATAGCAGAACGCATACTATGGACTTAGTAAATGGCAGCGGAACTCTAAGAGGCCGAGTGTCTCTGGAATTGCCAATCAAGGGTAAGGGCTATCTGGAGAGTGAGAACTTAGAAAGTGCACAGGAAGAAGCCGACTCTCTAATTTCCAGTGCGCAAAAGACGATCACATGGAAGGTGAAGGTTGTTAGCGATGGTGAAACTAATCCTAGTGCGGGAATGCTAGTCGAATCGGAGTTTTCTTCCCATGAACTTGTTTCCTTGTCGAAGTTCAAAATCAATCCTGTTCAAGAAACCGTTTACAGCTTCTCTGCGCTGGTTGGATGCTTTTTCCTCGTTTTAGTAATACCATTGATGATTTACTTCTCTGCGAGGTACAGGGAGAGTCGCAATGAGGGCAAAAGAGCATCGGTCGACAATTAATGTCAGACAACAGAGCCCCCGATATCCCAATCGAAGCCTCCTTTCTTACTAGTAAGCGACACTAATCCCAATTCTACAAACTGTGCAATTGAGTTGCTCACTCTCTCTTCTACCGGAGAAATCGCTTCATTAAATTGGGCATCCATTTCCTTCATGATTGTTCGAACGTTGCGCGTTCCGTCCATTAAAATCCAGAGAGCGCTGTTCATTTTGTCCATTGGACGCCTTACGAACGTTGGTGCACCGAAAATCCTAGCCACCTTTGTCTCGATTTTACTGAGATTCTTGTCTAAAGTGATTTCAATACATCCACTTCCTAAGATTGTCCATTCTACTTGGCGCCTTACTGGAAATATGTCCATATCAGCATCATCCTGGGAAATTGATTATCATAAATATTGAGGAAGAAACTCCGACAAAAACTGCGATTCTTAATGCAACGATATTCTCTATGATATACCTAGACCACCAAGCCGCGACTCCGGCGATAGACATCAGCAATAAGGAATAGACCAGCTCGGCAGAGAGGGATTCACCGGACACTACTACCTCCTCAATTTGGTAGTATTTTCTATCAATGATGTTGAAATAGACAGAACACGATCATTAATATCTGAACTAATAAGTTCTCCGTCTTCGTCAAAAGCACCCTTAATGTGTGGTACAGCCACTTGTTCTGGAATCACCCAGCCATGTATCCACCTCGCTGCTATTCTCATGTGGTTCAGTGTGTTATTGCTGGTTTGACCTCCTAGAGTACAAACTAAAGCGAAAACCTTGCCAGATGTATGCTTTGAATACAACCAATCAAGGCTATTCTTCATCACGCCACTCATGGTTCCGTGATATTCTGGACTCGAAAGAACGTAGGCATCTGCAGAAACTGCCATTTCTTGGTAGTCCTTGACGTTTGAATCATCCCACGAACCTTCTGCTCCAACAAGGGGCAAAGGCCTCTTTCCATGGTCCCAGACCACTGTTTCTGCACCGATACTCCTACACTCTCTGAGTATTAGCTCTAGCATTCTGCCGTTAGCTGAGTCTAGATCGTAGGAGCCGCAAATGCCCATCACAACTATCGGCTCGTCCATGAACAACACAAATGGCAATCAGTCTTCAATTGTACCTTTCTACTATATTTCAGAATACTTATTGATTGGTGAGTTTCCCAACGGTCATGAGTGCTCTCATTGAGTTTTTGGAATTAGGCGCTAATCAAACCAATAGCGGAGATTACTCAACAGCTATACTGACATATCTTGATGCTCTTAGTATGGACGAGAATAATGCCACAGCCTTGTTTTGTCTAGGAGTATTGTACAGCAAGACTGGGTCATTGAAAGATGCAATTGAGGCCTTTGAGAAATGTGACGAGAAATATCCAGATCACCCGCCAACTCTGGCCAATCTAGCCTATCTTCTAGCAGAGAATGAACCTGATAGGGCCAGTGATTTTGCGAGAAGAGCACTTCCCCATCTCGAACAAGATGAGAAACTGCATAAAATTGCCTCAGTATCCAAGCCCGAGGAATCCCAGGAGCTAGTTTTCATTGAGTCAAAACCGATTCTTGAAGATCCAGTTGATCAAATCCAGGATTTTGGCAATCCCCCTGTTTCCGAAGAGTCTAGTAGGCACGAGGAGGCTCGTTCTCTATCCTCATCAGGTGATCATTCAACTGCTGTTTCAATCTGGAAGGATCTTTTAGAGCAGACTCCCGATTCTCCCGAGGTTTGGAGGGGGCTAGGTGAAGCATTGATGTCAGCGGGCTACGAAGACCGTGCTGTACAATGTATGAACAGGGCAGACAAAATTGAATCAGATAGTAACATACAATCTGAGCCAGAGAAAACTCCAGTAACTAATGATGATGTTGACGATGATGAGCTTTTTCTCATCGCAGCGGATGAGGTGCGTTCAGTACCAGTCGCCGAGGAAAGAGGAAGTCTCGAGGATTCTATGGGTTGGTATAACATGGGGATTAAGCTGTTAAATGAAGGAAAGAACGATGAGGCACTTTCTAGCTTCGAGAAGGCCATTGGGGGATGTCCTTCCAATGAAGTCGAGCTTAGGGTAAAGGCACAGAATGGAAGAGGCAATGCGTTGTACAATGAAGGTAGATACCCTGAGAGTATTGTCGCATATCATACTGCTATAGGTTTGGACCCCAAATCTGTATCAGGGAGGACTTTGTTCAATATGGGGTCATCTTATGCCGCGGTAGAAATGTTCGATGATGCAATAAAATGCTTCTCTCAATCCTTAGAAAGGGGTCTCAATGAGTCCGAGGCTGAACTCTGCGAGAAGCAGATAAGTAGGTGCAGGGTTTTAGCCAGAGAACAGGCAAAAAGACAAGCCCGGGGTATCAGATAGACGTGATATTAACGATTACTGTTTCGCTGGTAATAGCATTGCTCTAGCCGGCTACGCTATTTAGTGGAATAAGCAGGTTGGCTTCTGGGAAATATCTAGCAACGTTCCCACTAGGAATATCATACTCAACTACTCTTGGAATATTACTGGAAGCCCCCCCCAGTTTTATTCGGAGGCTTCCTCTTATTCATTACAACAACGAGAGGCGTGGTAGGATCAGGTGTCAGCCTCATTTGACGGAACACATGGCAGTACTCTCCGATCTAATGCGGTTAAGATAATGTTCACTCGCGTATTCCCAGCATTGTGGCAAAAGATGTTCATGTTGTTACTGGAGCATTTGGCTACTCTGGACGTTGGATAGCCAAGGAGTTGTTGAATTGCGGCCACAGAGTTAGGACTCTTACAAATGCGATAGGAAGGGACGATCCATTCAACGGCCAATTGGAAGTAAGACCAATTAATTTTACAGACCATGATTCGATGGTATCATCTCTTTCTGATGCAGATGTTCTATACAACACGTATTGGGTAAGGTACAAAGACAGGGAAGGCGGATATGCGCACGACTTAGCCGTGGCAAATACAAGGAATCTAATCTCCGCAGCTGAGGATGCAGGAATAAGGAGGATAGTGCACTTTTCTGTCGCGCATCCTGACAAGGCTCCCGATTGGACATATTTCATTGGTAAGATGGAAGTTGAGAAAATGATAACCGAATCGAAGTTATCCCATGCAATTCTGCGGCCCACGGTATTTTTTGGTGGTAAGAGAGATGTATTGATCAACAATATGGCATGGCTTTTACGCAGATTTCCTGTTTTCGGCGTTTTCGGCCTAGGATCTTACCCTATACAACCTGTGCACATATCGGATGTTGCTCGAGTAGCCGTGGAACAAGGAACCCTGAATGAGAATGTGATTTTGGACGTTGCAGGGCCCGAAAAATTTTCTTATTATGAGTACGTGAAATTAATTTCACAATCTATGGGGCTCAGAAGAGCGATAATTCCCCTTCCACCGATAGTTGCGTGGGTTTTTGGCAAGATTGTTGGAATTCTTGTCGGTGACAGAGTCATAACTAGAGCTGAAATTCGCGGACTTATGAATGGGCTTATGGCATCGGACAACAAGCCACTAGGTGTAATAAAATTCTCAGAATGGATAGAAGAAAATGGCACCACATTGGGACTCAGGTACCAGAATGATATGAATGAAAGGAAGTATCAATCCCCATCACTACTCTACAACTCTCCTAACTCTGCTGAATAGAGTCAAACCATAGTCTAACTTTCCAGCAATCCCAGCATGACTTAGTCTAGCAGTCCCGTTAGACTCTATCCAACTAGGGTCATTTTGATAGGAGGGTGATTGATATGTGCGACTAGTAATCTAAGCAACTGTTGAAATATTACCGATTGTGTAGTTTACTCATGGGCATACTGGGTGGTGAGGGATTTTCCCTTCCTGTCGTTTCTGAAACAGAAGTCGTTGATGTAAAACTGAACTTTACTGACAAAGCAATACGCGCGCTGAAGCAAAACATGAATGGAGATGAAAACACCCATGTCTTGGTAATCAGCGCACAATCGGGAGGCTGCTCAGGATATCTATACGACATGAAGATCATAGAAAAACCGGAGGATCAAGGATTTCAGCAGATATCCATAGACGGAATTAATGTGTTCGTTCACAATAAGGACAGCTCAATGCTTAATGGTATCCAGATTGATTTCAAGGAGACTCTGATGGGTGGCGGTTTCCAAATAGAGAATCCCAATGCTGATAGGGCATGTGGCTGCGGGCAGTCATTCGGCTGAGGTAATTCATTGCGCAATAACGCCTCCGGAGGGGAGTTCTACGTGCGCCCACAGAGTGTAACACTTCTTCAGGGCGATGACTCAATCAACGTCATAGATAGGGTTGTCTCGAACAGGATTGTTGACTCTTCGGATAGCCATGGTATAGACGTACTATTCTGCGATTTTAACGGTCGGATCACAGATATCGGAACAATATACAAGATACAGGGAAAAATACTACTTTTGTCATCTGAAGAGATGGGCAATAAAACAAGAAAGACTCTAATCGACGGAAAATCTTGGGATGAGAAATGCGATTTAATCATCGCAGATGAAGCGATTGGAAGGGTCACTCTAGTTTCTGCTGACTTTCAATCAATATTCACCAGGATGGGATTCGAGGGAATAAACCTCGAAAAAAATAGAGTAATTGAAATCGATGATATGATCGCTGTAAAATCCGAATTTCCCGGCGGCTCAGTCCTCGATATACTATTACCACTAGACCATATGAATGAGTTCATCTCGATACTTGAGGCCGTGGAATATTCTGAAATGAGTGATGATAGATGGAACTTCGTCAGATTAGTAGTTTGTATTCCAAGCTTAACTGACATCAGCGGGAATCTTCCGAATGAATGTGGGATGATGAATCTGGTCAGTAAAGATAAGGGATGCTATCCAGGACAAGAAGTTCATGCAAGGTTAGACAGTCGAGGCAGGACTGCCAGGAGGCTTTGCCTCCTAACAGGCGAGGCGGCCATTATTCCGGGGAAATACCGGTTATCGAATGGCTCGCCTGCCCATATTACATCATGCGAGTCATCAGACAGTGTATCCTATGGAATTGCGAAGCTACGTGTTGATGATATTGAACCAGGATATGTAAATCTGGATGGGGTCAACTGGAAAGTCAAGGCCCTCACGTATCTTTGAGTAAGTCATCGTAGTTCTCATCTGTTTCCAGCCAAAGTGATAGAGGCATTAGTGGGACTAGCCTCAATGTACCTAAATTCCTATTGAAGAGATAAACATCCGGTTGAAAAACATCGACCATTTGTTTTTGAAAAGTCATTCTAACTTCCTCGCCCCTGCTCCTGAAGAAAAGAATCTCGACAGTTATGCCTATAATTGTGGCCGTATACAAAACAACTAGAACACTAATTGAAAATGGAACTGGATCGATCAAGAGTTCGCCTGTTCGAATCTTCGACCCGTACATGAGTTGCCTGGACAACAGGAAAATCAGCCCTACTCCTACCCATGGGCCGAGCTTCTCGTCAACATACGACTCCATAGGTATTATCCTTCTATTTGTGGGATCTGCAAATGTTAGAGTACTCTCGGTAGCAGCTCTGATGACTGAAATTGCAGAGACCAGTATGATGTATACAAGTGCGCTTAGGAGAAGGACATTGAAAGAGCTCATCGGTGAATATGATACGATTAGGTAAGCAAAAAGTCCGAGAAAGACGGTTGTGGGCATTCTGTGTATTGAAGCTAGAGCCTTGCCGAACTGCTTGGAACCGTCATCAAGCCTGGGGATTCCTATGATTTCCCATCTTGTATACTTCTGGATAATTACCGCAACTCCGGACAGCGCCTTCTTTTTGATTAGAATCCATTCTACTAGCTTCAGTAAGGGCATCATCGGGATGCTTATGATAGCAGCAAAGATGCCTACTAGGGGCCACAAAATGAGACTAGGGAAAAGGAGAAAATGTTGCAATCGAAGTCTATGTAGTAAATCCGATTCTATCCTGCCTTGCCTATCAGATGATATGTGTACCTTCCTAGCTTCTGCGTCCAACTCCCCCCTGTAACGAGCTAGGGGCATCCCTGCATCGAGTACTCTGCGAACCTTTTCTCGATAGTGCTCATGCTCTGGTTCAATACCGACCCACCATCTCCATGCAAACGACACAGGAAGTGCAAAAATAACTGGCGATACCAGTATCAATACTGCGGTCAACATAGCATCGTAATCATCGACCACGTGGTCGCGTATCCAAAGACCGCTATAATGGAACGGTTTGCACCACAGATATACGACTATATTGCGGCATGGTAATTATCGGACACAGAAGACCAATTTACTACATTCCACCATGCATCGATGTAGTCCCCTCTACCTGGGCCGTAATTCTTGTAATACGCATGTTCCCAAACGTCTAGGCCTAGAATCGGTATACCCTCGCCTAACATGAGGGGATTATCCTGATTTGGGGTGGAGCATATAGAAAGTTGCCCGTTTGTAACGCATAGCCATGCCCAGCCACTGCCGAATCTCGTCATGGCTGCATCACTAAATTGATCCTTCATAGATTGGAAAGATCCGAAAGTGTCCGTAATTGCGTTTGCGAGTTCTCCCTCTGGTTCTCCACCGCCATCAGGGCTCATTGTCTTCCAGAAAATTCCATGGTTCCAGAATCCTCCTCCGTTATTCCTAACTGCAGCGTTATCCATGTGGTTAATCATCAGATCCTCAATACCAAGAGAGTCCATTTCTGTACCCTCGATTGCAGCATTCAGTTTAGCGGTGTATCCAGCATGATGCTTGGAGTGGTGTAGCTCCATCGTCTCCGCATCAATATGGGGCTCTAGTGAGTCATAGGCATAATCAAGTTCTGGTAATTCAAATCCCATTGTATCTGTGGGCGGATTAGGGGTAGTAAATATCAACCCACCGGCATGATATTCACAATGTTGATGCACGTTGTGTTCCAGGTATGGGCATGGCGCGTGTCGCTGTTACAGATGGGATGTCCGAAGAAGCAGTTGAAATTCTTGAGAATGCGGGTCATGAGGTAATCTTACGGCACCACGAGCCGGAAGAAATCGCCAATGGCTCGCTCCTAGAATTTGATGCAGTAGTTATTAGAAGCGCCACAAAACTTCCATCAGAACAGATTTCTGCCTCGGTAAATGATGACGGCGGTATACGATTCATTGGGAGGGCAGGAGTGGGAGTGGATAATATTGACATTGTTGAGGCCACGAATAAAGGAATTACGGTCTGTAATACGCCGGGGGCATCTACCCGCAGTGTCGTGGAGTTAACCATTGGTCATCTGATAGCCTCTACAAGACATATAGCGACAGCTGATCGGACGCTCCGTAATGGGGAGTGGGCGAAGAAACATTTGAGAGGCTCTGAGATAGGTGGAAAAAGGTTGGGCCTAATTGGATTTGGAAGAATAGCCAGAGGAGTTGCTTCGATTGCTTCATCGTTCGGCATGGAAATTCATGCTTTCGATCCCTTCGTCGATGAGGCACCAGCGGGTGTTCAATTACACGACGAAGTGGATGAAATCTTCAGAAATTGTACACATATATCTGTACATTGCAATCTGAATGAACAAACAAGGAATCTGGTAAACTTCGAAAGAATATCTATGATGCCTGGAATAGGCCTAGACGGGATTGAGTGTGGTAATCACATAGTTAGTTGCGCAAGGGGCGGTGTAGTCGATGAGTCCGCCGCTTCTATGGCTCTGGAGTCACGTCAACTAACATCCCTAGCACTCGATGTGTTCGAAGTAGAACCTCTCGTAGAGAGTGACCTGCTAGGCCACGACTCCTTCCATGGTAGCCCACATATCGCAGCTTCGACTATGGAGGCACAGGCTCGTATTGGAACTGAAATGGCGGGGCTGCTCATAGAGTATTTCGAAACAGGAAGATGCAACAATTCCCTTAACTGAATGGCTTTTACTCTATATTGTGCATCTTTACTAAAGCATCAGAGAATAGATTCAGGAATTCAGGAATTTGTATATCTGAAATCGGAGATTTTAGAGAAAATCCACGATCTTTCTTTTCTCTCCAAACCATTGAATTGAACTCTTCCAAGGACTCGGTTTTGGCTCTAAGTTCTTCAAACAACTCAGTACCAGGAAATGAAGGAAGCCTTGGGAATGTCCTGACATCCACTGAACTAGAGTCGTAGAGTGTTGTACTCAGATAATGTGTGAAGAATGGACATATTGGGCTGAATGCACTGAGAAAATCACGGACTATTCGGTGTATTGTCCACGTAGCCGATATATCCCCATCATAGAGCCTATTCTTTGACATCTCGAGCCAGTGACTGGGGAAAATCCCCGTACCAAATGACTTCAGCGTCTGTGCTGCAGTGTAAATATCCACATCTTTCCATGCTTTCTCCACTGAGGCCATGGACTGATCAAATTCAGACAAGATCCATATGTCCTCTATATTCAATTCGGGGGGTGAAGAAAAGTCATCCGGAGATTCAAACTGGCTCGCGAACCTAGCAACGTTGAATATCTTTGTAAGAACTCCATAATACCTAGTCTCAATCTCTTCTGGATTGATATGGAAATCATCCCCCACCTGCGCATCGCAGGCCTTCCAAAGTCGAAAACACTCGCTTCCGATTTTGTTTGCCTTCAGTACTACTTGCTTGCCATCGGCCCCCTTTATCTTCCATGAACCGGTCCTACCGCCAGCTCCGCATTCAAGAACGCTATTTGCGTCTATGCCATTTCCCAATGACTTGGACATCTTCCTTCCCCATGGATCCATTCCAAGCCCGTCTATCCAAATACTCTGGAAGCCAGGACGGTCTAGTAAAAGCGCACTCTTCAGCAGTGTGTAGTACAACCATGTTCTGACAATTTCCTTGCCTTGAGGCCTAATTGCTGTGGGAAATGATCTATCAAACAATTTCGGATCTGTTAGATAACCAGAGACGAAAAGATTGGAATTAGATGAATCCATCCAGGTGTCAAACACCTTCTCTTCGCCCGTCAGCTTCCCAAGTGTAGAGCGCAAATCTCGATAGTATCCAAGTGTATCCTTGCTCTCCCTATCAACCACTTCAGAGTCATTAGGTGGTAAGTCCTTCCACGGTTGCACATAGATTCCTCTTGGAGGAACGATTACTTTTGTTCGGTCCTCAGAGTACCAGATGGGGACTTCTGTATGGTACCACCTACGTCTGCTGATGGGCCAGTCAATGGATATGCCGTCTATCCAATCATGCAAATACTGCCTGTTCCTCTTGGGTATGAATCTGCTTTCCTTTGAAAGCTCAATTAGCCTTTCCAATATGTGTGTCTGTCGCACATACCATTCCTTTAGCAGAATAATTTCAATTGGGTTTCCCCCCCTCTCGCTTACTGGTATTTCTTGCAAACGGTCTTCCGTAGAAACTAAATTTCCTGATGATCGTAATATTTCTATTGCCTTTGTTCGGGCTTCAATAACTTTCATCCCAGATAATGGCCCTGAGATTCCTGTCATCTCACCTTCAAGATTAATCGCTACGAATGGCCTCAATCCAAGCTCTCTGAATATAGAGACGTCATTCTGGTCACCATAAGAGCAAACCATCAGAACCCCACTACCGAAATCCATCTTTACTGACGGGTGCGAGGCAATCTCCACATACTGGTCTCGTTCTGCTACTTCTATGGGCAGTTTCACCCTCTTCCCTAGCAGGTGACCATATCTATCATCCTCAGGATGTACGACTACTATTCCACAAGCACAAATCATCTCAGGCCTTGTAGTTGAAATTATGATTTCTTCGCCATCCTCAGTATGCCACTTCACGTTGCATAGTTTGGCTTCTCTCTGAACCCTTTGGACCTCCGCATCGGCAATTGTGGTACCTTCAACTGGGTCGTAAATATTGGGCCTCAGATCTTCTACAATATCACCACTCTTGAAAAGCTCTACGAAAATAGACTGCGATACTGCCCTGTAGTCGGGAGCATCTGTGAGATATTCGTTCTCATAGTCGCAAGATAACCCGACTCTCTTTGCAGTATTACGCATATCCTTGGTGTATTCCTCAATAGTTTCCGAACAAAGCTCTAGGAATTCGGCCCTATCATAGGTCCTCATCTTCCTTCCAGTCCTCTTTTCAACGGTGAATTCGATATTGATGCCATTCCGATCTACCCCCCAGGGGAACTTAACTTCTTTACCCAGAAGCCTCTGACTCCTCGCAATAACGTCGATCATGCTGTACTGGGCAACAGCTCCAATGTGCCACGTTCCACTGGGATACGGAGGAGGGGTATCAATTACGAATATCTCCTTATCTGTGTCTTTGTTGAATGTATATCTTTTATGATAAGACTCTTCGTCAAAGTGTTCCTCTTGAATTCGTTTTTCGAGATCTACACTCCATCGCTTATCTGAAATCTTAGGCTTTCCCACGAACCCCACCGAATATTTGGCAGAGAGTCGCGTTATTGACCATTGCCGTGTAGTTGTAAAACCCATTTGAGACAATCATCTTTGCCGAGGGGTTGAAGGTGTGCCGTTTCACGTCATGGCGGGAGGGACATGGCTAGGGAAGATTCTCAGAACTACATTGGCCGCTTTTTGTCAGGCGCCAAGGAAAGATTTTCCAGCATAGTTCCAGAGGATTTCCAGCTAATCCCCTCATTGTCACGAGTCCCCAACCAAATACGCAGGAAAGTCAGAGATCATGAGGGTACCAGTTTCCTAACCATGTTTCCTGTTATGGCGGTCCTGGCTTCACTGGCATTCACAGTATCACTTTTGCCTCATTCAGGAGTATTAGACTGTAGAGACGGTTTTGATAACCCGAGCTACTGCAAGGAAGAGCCCGCGTTAAACGTGAATGGAGACCTGGAGGTATACCTTCCAACAGATGATGATCCGCTTAGTGTAAAGAACCTGATCGCGCAAGTTGAGAAAGATTGGACGACTAATGTGATGGTCATTTATGTAGAATCTTACGATTACAATGTTACGTGCGTTGAATGTGGTTCCAATGGCCAGATTAACATCCTGGAACAGATAGACAACGTTGAGCGAGCGATCAACTACGTCAGAAACGATAAGGGCGAAGAAGATGATGTGGAATACGTACTTTCCATCTCTACCGTAATCAAAGAAGTAAACTCTAGTGGCGGTCGCGTCGTAAAGGCCTTCTTCTCGGGTCTTGCCGAGGCAACTGGAAATCAGCAACTCTCGGATGAAATAAACGAGACTATAGACTCGCAAAGCGACATTATTGGTAATTATGCAATACCAGATGAACAACAGCGGGTAAATCAGATACTGCAGGAGATGCCCCAGAATGCTCTAAATAAGCTGGTCAGGAACATAGGGTCAGGTAATGAAATCAAGACCTCATATGGTTGGAGTCGAGCTGTTATCATAATTGGAATATCTGATGACACAGGGAACAAGACAGTTGGCGATATCGTTTCAGAAACTCAAGGCACAATTGATCAAATTGCAGTGGAGAATAACTGGGGGACCCCTGGGTCAGAAGGGTGCGAACCCAATCATGGATCATTATGCCTTAGAATGACTCTAACAGGTCCTGCACCACTTACCAACGCAGTAACTGAAGAATCATTCAAATTATTCTGGCAAGTATTCCCAGTAGGTGTTGTAATTGTAGCAGCTATGCTGTTCCTCTTCCATTGCGATTTGCTACAGACAGGGAGAATTCGATTCGTCCAAGGTGTTAAGGTTGTAATAATATCTGGACTACCTACACTTTGCGCAGTCTGGGTGACCCTAGGTCTAATCGGTCTTACAGATTATGAAGTAACCATGACAGTGATTCTAGTGGGTCCGATCGTACTCTCACTGGGAGTTTCCTATGGACTGCATATTACGAATAGGTACGCAGAATCCAAAGGAACCCCCCAAGAAAAGATGTCCGCAGCGCTTCAATCAACAGGACGCGCAGTATTCCTCTCCGCTATGACCACGATTATTGGATTCATCTCTCTAACATTTGCTCCGATGAAGCCCATTCAGACTGTTGGATGGGCATTAGCCGCGGGCATTGTCGTAGTGTACTTACTCACCATGATAATGGTGCCCAATCTAACAATACTTCTAGATCTCAAAAAGCCCTCACATCCCCCTCCAAAGGTTTTCATTGCCGCAGTCAACATGCCTGTCAAGTGGTCAAGAATCACACTTGCCCTGTTTATTGCATTGATGGTAATCTCTGCTGGTTATAACAGGCAAAATGTAGAGGAGAACATCGACCTCCTAGAAATGGCTCCCAGTGAAGTGGAAGCGGTAAAAAAAATGGGGGTGTATTCGGATGAGTTTGAAGCAGGTCAACCTGGTTTCCTACTCGTTGATGCGAACATCAAGGCTGAGCCAGAGATCGGCCTTGGATCAATAAACCCCCCCCATCCATACGCCAATCTTGAGGGCATAGAGAATCTCGAGTCCAGATGTAATGATGTTGAGAATGCTACTGCAGTCTCGATAGTCTTCTTGATGAAGGCGATCGCTGTGGGGGTCAATGTTTCTGGTACCCCAATTAACGATTTCATCGAGGATACGCCACTTCCCGAGCCCATCAAGGAGATTGCCGAGCTAATCTTCGACAGAGACCAATCGGGAAATGTCTCCTTCTGGACTATTTTGGATACACTTGACGCCCAAGAGGATGATGGGGGAAGACAGGCTCAGAATTTCCTACTCTATGTGTTCTACAATAGCATGACAGAAGAGATGAGGGAGCTATTCATTTCTCCAGATTATCAACGTTCTCTGATATACATAGACATGCCATTCATGGATGTCAAAAGTACTGCAATAACTACGGAGCAGATTAACAACTGGGCAAAGGCTGCTGGAGACTCTGAAAACCCAATCAACGTATTGGGTGACTCACTAATCGGTGTTGCATCTATAACGATAGAGGTAAATAATTTGATAGTGGATTCTCAATGGACCTCTCTCGCATTCGCACTGGGATTCACGATAATCACCCTCGCCCTGGTTTTCAGAGACATTAGGTACGCTTTCCTTACCACAATCCCGGTAGGATTCACGGTAGCAATGCAGTGGTTAGTTATGGACTCGTGGGGCTTATCACTATCGCTTGTTACAGTTATGATCGGGTCGATCCTTGTTGGTGTGGGTATAGACTTCTCCATACACATTGCAAATAGGGTAAAAGAGATGGGCGGATCATTGGATGGAATTCGCACTGCATGCTCAAGTACCGGGATGAGTCTGTTCGAGGCTACCACAGTAACTGCCATGGGCATGACATGTGCTTTTGGAATTGAAATCCCCGCAATAGGCCCTTTCGTAACAGTAATTATCGTGCTCCTTATTGTAGCTGCTCTCTCTGCTCTTCTGTTACTTCCAGCGATTTACTCGTTTATGGTAACTTCCAATTTAGGCCTTACAGGCGGTATGTCAGCAATGGTGAAAGCTGCTGGATTGAATACGCAATCGCAAAACACCAACATAGATGCCTTGGAGTCAAGAATATCATACACCAAGACAGACGATGCCTGGTGAATCAAATTTATTGCTATGTTCTGACTAGGGCCTTCATGGCAAACTATTGGCTGATGAAGAGCGAGCCCCACGTATATCCCTGGAAACAACTGGTTTCCGATGGCTCCACACATTGGGACGGAGTAAGGAATTATCAGGCTAGGAATATCATGCGTGACGATATGGTTGTTGGCGACATGGTGCTGTTCTACCACTCAAACTGCAAACCCCCGCATGTTGCGGGAATAGCAAAGGTCTGCAAGGGGGCATATCCCGACCATACAGCTCAAGATTCAGAATCAAAATACTTCGATCCAAAGGCATCGGTAGAAAATCCTAGGTGGGTCATGGTAGACATTGAACCCGTATCAGCAATCGCATCAGTGAATCTTCCAGACCTCAGATCCAATGGAGATCTAGAGGGAATGCCCCTTTTGCAAAGAGGTCAGAGACTTTCAGTTCAGCCTGTTAACAGAGAGCATTTCGAAATTGTATGCAAAATGGGTGGATTACCCGGGATACCCGAGTAGTGGGCGTGTCCTCGGTGGACGCTCGTCATCAGTGAGAGTGCAGCACCGGCCTTCTCCGTCCCGAAGTCCCAAGGCATCCAGCATCCCCGGTCGGGCTGCTCGCTTCCGCGCCTGACCTGGTTCCCGGGCGTGAGACGCTTACAGAATCCCTCCGGATTCTGCTAACGCCAACCTGGATCTCTTGGGGGCGAGACATCGCAGTTAGCTGGTGTAATCCCAAAGGCTCGTTTGCGCCGCCCTCGGACTTCGAGTCACCATTATCAACGATTTGTGAAAAATAGAGCACGTCAACTCCCCCTCTAGCCCAATTATCGCGTAATGACGACACCTATGAATATGCCCAGTCAATCAAGCTTCATACTTTGACGGGCAGCCTGTTTGTATCTCAAAAGACTCAATAATCCAAATTAGTGTCCCTTCTGACGAGTATTCCGAATTTAGCACCCCTCTGACTGCGATAGTCCTCCCCTCATCAAAGCCATCCGGAATTGGAGATTCGTCGAAATCAACAATCAATTCCTCCGAGCTTCCTTGCAAAATAAACACCAGCTCATCATAATCCATTGATCCGGGCGATACTATTCCACGAACGAAGATAGTTTCCCGGTCGAACCTCTCAGGTTCACTCATTACCTCGTCAACACTGTACTGGACTTGAGGGTCCACAGTCACCATCATTAGGCCGAAAATAGCAATCGATGTTCCGAAAACAATCAGCAGACGCGACAGCCTAGTGAATTGCACAGTACTTTCTAGCGGTGAATCTCTAAATGTGTTTGTATCCAACTGCCTCAGACAAAGACGAAAAGCCGGACTCTCTAACTCTGCTCTTTATTCCTCTAACAATACTTGATACCACTGTAGGGCCATTGAATACCAGTGCCGAATAAAGTTGAATGAGGGATGCTCCAGAAATTATTGCCTCCCACGCAGTTTCCTTGGATTCGATACCTCCCACTCCAACAATGGGAATTTTACCCTGAGTTTCTCCATAGGCCATGTTTATCACTTCAAGAGAGCGGGAATTTAGAGGGCGTCCGGACAGCCCCCCGTCACTTGAGAAAGCCTTTCTTGACTGAGTGGATAGTGGTGCTGGCCTCTTTATGGTTGTATTCGTGGCAACTATGCCATCAACACTAGATGCTAAACAAAGAGAGACGGTTTCCAGTATTTCATCATCACCATTATCAGGAGAAAGCTTCAGTAAAATTGGCTTGTGGTCTCCCTTCATTTCTCGTATCTTGTTGCATGAACTTAGAATAGAAGATAGGTGCTCTTGACCTCGAAGATCTCTAAGACCTGGGGTATTTGGTGAAGAGATATTGAGTACGAACATGTCTGCGTGATCCCAAAGGATGTCAAGTGTAGATGCGTAATCGTCTGCTGCATGTTCATTTGGGACCTTCTTAGACCTACCAATGTTGGCAGCAACTGGTGTTTTTGGCCATTTATCTTCGGATTTTCGTGAAATCAACCTCTTTCGAATTTCAGTTGCACCGGGATTGTTGAAACCCATTTTATTCACTAGTGCTCTATGCCTATTTGCACGGAACATGCGAGGCTTTGGATTTCCATCCTGCGGGTATCTTGTAACTCCGCCATACTCTGTCCATGAGAATCCCATAGCAGACCAAGCCATGAGCGCCTCTGCACCTTTATCGAAACCAGCCGCTAAACCTAGAGGGTGTTGGAACATCTTTCCAAAGACCTCAATTGGGACTTCTGGGGGACTGTATAGGGTGTTCAGCATGTTCTGACCCACACTAGTTTCTCCAAAACCCCTCATTACTTTCATGGAAATAGTGTGTGCAGTCTCGGAGTCAATGAGTCTTAGTGCGGGACTTCCCAAAACTCTCCACGCTATTCCCATCACCTACGCCAAACGCACCCATTCTTCAATCGTTACGTTACAAATCTAACAATTACATCCTTTGACAAACAACTTCGGTTTCGCGCGCGCTCGCGCCTACGCGTGCGTTGAGAGTTCCACGGCTCCACCTAGTTTATACAGGTCATGTTACGGCCGAACATATCCAGAGGCATCGTATGAAACTAGTAATTCTTGAATCCGGTGCTAAGGCTAAGACTATCAAAAAGTACCTCGGAAAGGGTTGGATTGTAGATGCTTGCAATGGCCATGTTCAGGATTTACCAGTTAACAACAAAGCAATGTGGGCTTACAAAGAGGGGGAGTTGCCCAATCCACCATGGAGTTGGACAGACGAAAAGGCGGAGAGGAAACTATCTGCGATTATGAACAAAGCCTCCAAGTCTTCCGTGAACGAGATTTTTATTGCTACTGATCCTGATAGAGAGGGAGAATTTATTGCATGGAGACTCAAGGAAATTCTTTCCGGATTTGACTCGATACAGAGAATCTCGTTCAACGAGATTACGGAGGACGCGGTAATGTCTGCAATCTCCGAGCCACGAGATGTAGACATGGATCTTGTCAATGCAGCCATAGTTAGGAGGCTGATAGACAGATTGGTAGGCTGGAGATGCTCAAAATTCTGCAAATCATGGAAATTGAAGTCAATGGGGAGGGTTCAGACTCCAACACTTGGCTTCATTGTAGAAAAGGAGTTGGAGAGAGATAACCATGTGCCCAAAAAATACCATTCGGTTTCGGCTATTTCTAATGGGATTGAGATGAATGTTAGGTTCCACGAATCTGAGGATCCCGATGCTTGGTTAGATGATGATGGAAAACATCATCCGAATAGAACCTCAAATACTAAACTCGCTGAACTAACTGTTGAAAAGATAAACTCCTCAAAAAAATTGATTCTAACAGCGTGCAAGGAGGGAACGGTCAATCGAAAACCAAAACCACCATTCACAACTGATACTATGCTTCAAACTGCTAACTCTACTTTAGGCTGGTCCATATCAAAGACTAGTGGTGTCGCCTCATCCCTGTATAATGGAGGATACATAACCTATATTCGCACCGATTCAACTAGAACTAATGTAAAGGCCAGGGAGAGCGTAAGAAACCATATATCCAGTAAACTAGGAGAAAAATATCTGGGCCAAGGAGTGGGTGACTCAGGCAAGAAGAGCAGCAATGTTCAGGACGCTCACGAAGCAATTAGGCCGAGTGATCCGACGATTGAAAGTGCAGGGAAGGATACAGATGAAAAGAAATTGTATCAATTGATTTGGTCAAGGTTTGCAGCCAGCCAAATGTCCAATTCCGTTAGGGAAAGGAGGACTCTGAAATTTACATGTGACGGGGTGGAGGTACCAATCACTGGAACCGCTTCATGGAGGACGCACGATGGATGGGAAAATGTATTCTCGTGGTCCATGGGTGAAGTCCAAACAAAACCCCCAGAAGTCGGATTTACTATAGGGGAATCCTGGAATATTGATTCAGACGCGGAAATAACTGTGGATTTCACTAAACCACCAAGGAGATTCACAGAAAGCTCGATTATACAAGAAATGAAGAAAAGTGGCATTGGACGACCATCGACATATGTTTCTATGGTCAAAAACCTCGAACTGAAGCATTATATCGAAAAAGACGGAAGCTCACTGATTCCGACAAAGAACGGCAGAACCTTGTGGTTAGACGTTGCTCCGCATTACAACCAACCAGATGGAGAATTATTCTCTGCAGACTTTACGGCGATAATGGAATCTGATTTGGATTCAATTGAAGATGGCTTAGCCGAAGCTCACTCTAAGTGGACCGAATTTGAACAACTGTTTCGTAAGGTTCACCTTCTTGCATTGGAAAAGAGAAAACAGAAGCCCACACTGAAGCAGATGGAATATCTTCAAAGAATACTGGCAAATATGCCCGAGGAGGAAGTTTCCGAGATATTAGGAAATAAATCACTAATGCAACTGTCCGGGGATGATGTGAAGAATATTCTTGATGATATCAGCGAAGAAAGGAAGACAAACATCGCACCGAGTGAAAAGCAGATTGCGTTAATCATTAGAGTTTCGGATAGATTAGGTCTAGAATTGGATATTATTCTGCGCGAGATGGGATTAACGGATCTTTCCGAACTTTCCGGTGGGAAAGATGGCAGTGCCAGTGAATTGATTGATAGGCTACTAAATATGGATAGGAATAGCCCTGCAACAGAAAGGCAGGTAGCTGCAATAATTTCTATGGTTGAAAAACTAGAGATGCCAATTGAGCAGGCTCTTGAGGCAGTAAGAACAGAATCAATAGAAACAATCACCAAATCTGATGCAAGCATTCTGATTGGAAATCTTAAGAAAACAATAAATTCCAAGCGTAGAAGCAAAAAATAGTACTGTATGGGTATAATATGATTCGTGAGTTCGATGTAGTCGTGGTTGGTGCAGGGCCAATTGGCGGTTATCTTTCACGAAGGTTCAATGAACACGGTAACAGCGTACTCATGATCGAAGAACATGACCAAATCGGAAGGCCGTTCCAATGTGCCGGTTTGGTGAATCCCGCTTCAATGAAGACTGTAGGTTTGGAGAATACAATTCTAACCTCGATCTGGGGTGCTAACATCCATAGTCCGACAGGGACAAGAGTTACGATAGGCGATCCAAGCGTTCCACGAACATTCTCTGTCTGTAGGAAACTCTTCGATGAAGCAGTTGTAATGCAATCAATAGCAACCGGAACAGAGCTACTCCTGTCATCAAAGCCGTATTCAGCAATAGTTTTTGATGAATTCGTGGAGGTAAAGATAGATGGTCCGAATGGCGACGAAACCGTTCATTGCAAGCTACTATGCGGTGCCGATGGTGCGCATTCATGGGTCCGTAGAAATTTCCGTATGGGGAATCCTCGTGAAACCATGATTGGTTTCCAGATTGAAGTGACGGGCTACAATGGAGATTCAGGGATGTTAGACATGTACACTGGAAAGAATATTGCACCTGGATTCTTTAGTTGGGCGATACCCACTGGAGATACTACTAGAGTAGGTACATGGACAAAGGCCGAGTTGATGAATGGCCTATCCAGCGAACAATATCTGGACCAGTTGTTGCAAGATCAGAAAATCAACTCTAGGTTCGAGCTATGTTCTGAAGTAGCCAGATTTTGCGGTCCGGTTCCTAGTGGCGTTGTTAGAAAGCCGCTAATCGAGAGGGTGGCACTTTTCGGAGACTCTGCTGGGGTGTGTAAACCAACAACCGGGGGAGGCATAGGCCCTGGATTCAAACAAGTAGACCTACTCGTGCCCAGGCTCAGCAAATGCATGGTGAATAACGAACTAAGCCTAGGTACAATGAAATCAATATCTGCATTGCTAAAGGAGATGGCTAGGAATCAGAGGAAGAAGAGAGCATTAAGGGATGCATTTTTGACTGAAATGAGTGATGTCGAGCTTGAGAGGATATTCGATGTTTGGGCGAGGCCCGAGGTTACTGACTTGATAAATGAATTCGGGGACATTGAGAATCCAATACCACTAGGAATCAAGATGCTCAGGGAAGTACCGGAGTTCAGGAGGCTTGCAGGTAGGGCCGCTAAAGCCGTGTTGTGGGGATAGCATGGATAGGTACGTACAGAGCATCAGGTACCCCCCATTTGAACTGGAACACGTGAATCCTACAAATATACCAATTTCTATGGCTACAATCGATAGTTTTGGCATGAGTGTGACTAGTTTCACAATTGGATCAGAAGATGACTGGTTCGTTCAATGGAGACAGAAGGAAGAATGGGATGATGGGTTGCTAGAGCTAGAGTGCGAAATTACGGATTCTCCTCCACGTTTCTTGACTGATACAAGAGTAGGTTGGTTTATCAGACCAGACAGGCTTCACAACATCTCTAGAAAGCTAATCATCCCCACAGTATCATTACTAATACTCTCTCTGTTTGTTCATGCTATAGAGCCAGGATTAGTCGAACAGGGAATAATCGGTGAAACTATCGCAGGCTCGATTTCCATAGGTCCGTTGGACTATCCTAGGTTGCTATTCTACACCTTCCCACTATTCATCTTACCACTTGTATTCAGAACAATAGCAAACTTCAGAGATTTCAATAGGCAGAAAGAAATCTCAGAGAGCCCTTACGAAGAACCAGAAGTTAGCATAAGTGCTGAGAGGGGAGCGATAGATATCGAAGTACAAAAAAAAGACAAAAATCTGCAGTTAATTAGGTCTAGAGTCCAAGTCGGTGTAGCTATGCCGGAGAGGAGTTCGGTACTATCGACACTAGGTAGACATGAAGCTGGACAGCCTGCTCCTGGAATGTCAACTAGGTTACCCGAGAAAAGACTGGCCTCTGGAGATGAGACTGGAACAGGTGTTGGAGAATCTATTCCGATGCAACTATCTTCGAAGAAATCAGTTATTCTTGAACCCCTCAGGATAATGGAAAAAGGCGATTGGACACAGAGCATTGATTCTACAACAGAATTCACACTGGAAATGCCATCAGACCAATGGCCAGGTACCGTGTATTCGTCACTAGTCGCTATCCATTGGGAGGTTATTTTGGAGTTTCTTGAATCCAATGGTAGGAGGATTTTCTGGGTTTTACCAATAATTATGCCACAATCCGAGGAGCCGACACAAATTCTCAGGGCCCCTGTGATTAGTGGTAGAGCAGAACTATCAGACCTGTAATTGAGCCTCATCCTCTTCTAGAATTTCCAGAATATTGTAATCTGAATCCCTTCTAGCTGGAGTGAAGCCACAACTTAGTATGGATTGCTTCAATTCGGAAATAGTAGCCTCCGTCTTTGTAGTTCCAGAAGCCGAGACTACATTCTCTTCCATCATAGTTGATCCTATGTCATCTGCACCTGCCGTCAAAGCGATTTGAGCCACATTCAATCCCATAGTTGGCCAAGAAGCTTGAATGTGGTCAATGTTATTCATGAATAATCTAGATACGCAAACATGCCTAAGGTACTCCACTGAGCCTGCACCTATGTTTGTCGCACCCCTCCTAATCCCAACTTTTCCGAAAGCATTGTTTTCGAGCATTACTGGCCATGAGATAAATGATGTGAATCCAAGGTAGCCATTTGACAATGAGTTCTCCTGCAATGATCTAATCTTTTTCATGTGCTCAACCCTATCTCTGATACTCTCGCCGAAGCCAAAAACGTTGGTTGCAGATGTTGTTAGACCCAGTGATTGAGCCTCCCCCATTACCCTAATCCAATTCTCGGAGGACCCTTTCTTGGGTGAAATGCCACTCCTAACGCTATCAACGAGCATTTCGGCGCCTCCCCCCGGAAGCCCGTGCATACCAGATTCGCGAAGTCGCGATAGGACCTCAATCGTGGATATGCCTGAGACTTCTGATATTCCCTCAATCTCAATGGGCGAGAAGCAGTCCAAAGCTATAGAAGGATGCCTCCTAGAGAGTTCTGATAGTAACTCAGTGTACCATTCGAAGTTTAATGAGGGATTAACGCCCCCTTGCATCAAGATTCTCGAACCGCCTAGTTCCTCTAACTCTTCAATTCTAGCGCTAATCTGGTCGAAGGTCTGGGTATATCCTTCTTCATGACCGGGTGAACGATAGAAGGAGCAGAAATTGCAGTTAATTGTACAAATATTAGTGTAATTTATATTTCTATCAATCATAAAAGTAACGATATTTCCAGGTACTTGTGACTTTCTTCTCTCTGAAGCAGCATACATCAATTCACTTAGTGGCGCGTGGAGGTATATTTTCTCAGCGTCTTCTACGGTTATAGGAGGGGAATTCTCAGCAAGCTGCGTCTCAAGGATTTTTTGCCAGTCAGTCATGTATACCCTTCCCCACTATCTGCTCAATTTCGTCTAACATCTTCGGACACGATGATGATAATACAAAGGGTCCTTGTTCTGTTACTAAAACGTCATCCTCTATTCTAATTCCTATACCTGCGTATCTTTCTGGCATTAATATATCATTTCTCCAGGATCCGAAGTAGAGGCCCGGCTCGATTGTCAAAACCATCCCTGGCTCCAGTAGGAAAGAGGAGTTAGGGTCGCCCTGGCGGCCTCCTCCAACGTCATGCACGTCCAATCCTAGAAAATGCCCAGTACCGTGCATGAAGAAATTTCGTATTTGGCCCTCGAAAATACCGGGTTTTCCCGCGACTCTGCCCAATGCATCTTCTAGACTGCAGTTTAGTACTTCAAGTTCTATCAGTCCCTCTGCTATGGTCACACAAACTGCCTCATGCATGGAAACCCATGGCATTCCCGGTTGACAAGCCTCTATACCTGCTAGTTCCGCCTTTAGAACAAGTTCGTAAATCTCTTTCTGGGGTTGGGAAAACTTCCCATTCACTGGCCATGTTCTAGTAATATCTGACGCATATCCGCTAACTTCACAACCTGCATCCACTAGTACAAGATCCCCGGAACCTATCACCTGGTTGTTATTCTTGTAATGGAGTACAGTTGCGTTATCCCCCCCGCCTACTATTGATGGAAAGCTCCATTGGCTTAGTGAGGACAAAAAGTGGCCTTCGACCAGGGACTGGATCTCCCATTCCCCCATGCCGGGTCGAGAATGGCGCATTGCCTTCTCATGCGCGGATGATGCAATGGATGCGGCCTCTTGCATATATTGGATTTCATTTGCCGATTTGACCCTTCTAATTGTGTCGATATAGGGGCGTAGGTCTTCTCTCTCGGTTTTCTCATCTAACATTATGTCTATTGAGGAGGATGCGTCTGGAATTGTGAAAACTCTAATTCTATCCGAAACTAATTCTTTGATGCAGGAATCAAGCCTTTCTAATGAATCGGTGTGGTCAACTGGCCATGACTTCGCACCGTCGACGCCTGTACGTATCCCTTCCCATATTTCCTTGGTTGTATCCCTATCTGGTACAAACAGTGTTGTTACCCATTTTCCAGACGAGTTCGTTGCTAGCAATACGCCCTCATCTTCTTCCCAGCCGCAAAGATATAGCATGTATGAATTGGCTCTAAATGGATATGCGACATCATTAGATCGTATTTTTCGATCATTTGTGGGTATGATTGCTAAGCTCGACTTGGGTAATTTAGAGAATACTGATTCCTGACGACGAAGGTACTCTTCCCTATCGAAAGGTAAACTCATACAAATCCCTGTAATTACTGCCTTTTGGTCTTTTCAGGATTAGTTCCACTTGGGAATTTCTGAATCCTCTGATTTCGATCTTCTGAACAGAGAATATGACAAGAAGCTACCAGAAATAATCAGAATTAGTATTGAAAGGGGAGGATTACCGGACTCACTATTATCAACTACGGTAACTGAGATCATAGATGACTCAGAGTCGTCGTCAATTACTTCAATCGATAGTACGAAGCTATTGTCGTCCACTCCATCGGGCCATGATATAGATCTAGAAGAGCCCTCATAGGTCGGGACATTGTCAACTCTCCAAACATATCTGAGTCCATCTATATCGTTCGAGGTGTCTGTGGACGACGAGGCATCGACAAAAATCGCAGAGTCTGGATATAGAGTAACTTGATCCTTGTCAAAATAATCCTCTCCATCAATGGTCAGGCGTGCTATTGGAGCCATGTTGACAATCTCCAGCGTAGTAGTTGAGAGGCCCATATTCCCCGCATTATCAGATACAGATAGTGTAACGTTGTAAACTCCTGAGCTAACTATATCGAGTTCAATTGACCGGTAATCGGGACCACTAAAAACCTGATTTATTCCTTCACCTGAGCCTCCAGACCTTTTTATTGACCAGGTGTATGTTAGTCCTTGTATTCCCCAGTATTCGTCGAAGGTTGAAGAGGCATCTAAGTATATCATATCCGTACCTTCGGGTAGCTCTTTTGGAACATTCAATACTATTCTAGGAGGGGTGTTATCGATCTTGATACTTATACAATCGTGGGAATACGTTGGATCTTCGATTTCGGATTGAGCGAATATTATTATGTCGTGCCATCCATCATCGAAGTCGACCAGGTCTATATCGAAATTTAGAGTATCGCCGTCCCACGTGGTTTCGGATAGGCTCGAGTGCGGAGTTGAGTTGTAATTAACCGCATAAAGTGAATCTTCGTCCTCAATCCCCCCATAGGTGCACTTAATTGTACTTGAAGGGCGAATTATTGTAGAGAATGCTGGTATAGTTCCATCTATGGTTGAAGACAACGCGTCTAGGGCATATGATTCACTATGCCAATAATCCAATCCGGTTTCATGGATATGCAGGGTTGGAGAAAATGACTCATCAGTAACACCAAGGATTCGAATGAAAATACTTGCAGACTCTACAAGATGGACTCCCTCCGAGTCAATTATGCTCACGACCAGGATGCATGAGCATGAGCCTATTGTTTCGGGGGAGATGACGATATCGAATGTCCATTCAGTTACTGGGCCAGAAGTAACACCTTGATGGAATTTAGATACCGGTACGTAGTGCCTGGTTGAGGTAGAGTCTGACAACTCCCAACTTGCGGAATGGGGTTCCAATTCATCAATGAATAAAGCTGTGAATATGAATTCTTCATCAATGACGGTACCGTCTTCTACATCTATGCTAAGCGTAGCGGGAAAGTCATTTTCCGCCTTGGAATTTAATGCTGGTATATTCAAAGCAAGTAATAGGATCACTAAGACGGCAGAGCCTCGATTGCGTGTATTCAGCATGGCTCTCGTGGTCACGGCGTTAATCAACACTATTCAATCTCATGCAATCATGTTTCTATCTATCAGATATCCTCATTTGCCATGAAAGCTCATCGAGCCATAGTCCTAGTGTATCTCGATCAATATACTCCTTTGCCGTACTAGCTGAAAGGACGCATTCGCAGGCTGCTGATGCTAGCAATGCCGCATCATAGAGGGATAGACCTGAGCCCAGAGCTGCTGCAAGAGATGTTGCAGCTGCATCATGCATTCCGATCTGCTGTTCTGCAGCAGGTGCCATGCATGGTATTAGGATCGATTCAGAATCACGCTGATACAATTGGACGCCGTTAATCCCTCCCAGTACAAGGATTCCTTCCCATGAATACTCAACCAACATATTTTGGGCCGCTTCCTCTATGTCAGATCCGATTCGGCGAGATAAAAGGGACATACCCCTCTTCTCAAAAATCACAACCGATGCGCCTCGGCTCTTTTCCAGGCCGGTTAGTTTGGGATCGACTATCACTGGAATCCCAATTACATTAGCCCTGGAAATTAATTTAAGAGATTCTTCGATAGTAACGACTCCCTTGTCGTAGTCAGAAATAACCAAGGCACAACTATCATCTAAATCTTCTATTGCAGAAGCCGCGAGCTCAGAAGAGATATCGGCATCTACGGGTTCGTTGGTACCTCGATCCGCCTGGAGAAGTATTTGCCCTCTTTCGAGAAGGCTCTCTCTACTGCCAAAGAATCGAATCTTCGTAAGAGTCTCCCTGGATGGGATGATGCTTACCTTATCCGTCGAAATATTGAATTCTTTAAGTTTAGAAATTATCGACTCGCCCTCAGAATCATCGCCTAGCGCAGTATGGAATGAGACCCTCATCCCGAATGAAGACAGTCCTATGGCTATATGTGCAGATGCACCCGGAGACTCCTCGGAATGGGTTATCTTTAGCACTGGAACTGGGGCTGTAGAGTTCAAATTATTTGCAAAACCGTGGTGATATCTATCGAGCATTGTGTCACCAATAAGTGTCACCTTCTGTCCATCTATTGATTTCAAAAGATTACGCAGAGTCTTGAGGCTTTCCTGTCTTCTTTCGTCAGTGTCTTCGGTCACATTGATCCCACGGAGGTCACACGGATGATATTTGGGGATAGCGTCTAATTTGACAGCGTCCCCGTTCATACATGGAGTGGACCGGGAAATGCTGGGTTTTCGATGGACCAGCGTATAGTAGATTATGGGAGAAATCGGCTATAGGGGCCCTTGTCGATGGAGGTGGATTAGCGCTTTCTGACATTGAAGTCATATTCTCAAGGAATCACAGAGGCATTTCCTTTCCTTTTATTCCAGATGACAATGCCATGTTGGAATGGGTAAATGAGAGACTGATGTATGAACCGTCAATAATACAGGAATATGCGATTCTAGAAGCATTAAGAGTTCCCGGTAACAAAGTTGTACTCCGGGATAACTTCTCTAAATTGGGATTAGATGATTCAAATTCATGGGGCATAAGGTGGGCATCAGATAAACACCCTTCTAGAGATGACCCAGACTCAGAAGTTATTTGGTTCAATTCGAGTGAATTATTGAATGGTAATTCCGATCAATCTCATTCGTTAGAGTCATTGCTTAAGTGGTCAAATGAGGTATATTCGAAGGATAGGATCTCAGAGGTTCTTGTCGTGGATGAGGAAAAGTCTGTAGTCACTTATCGTATATCTGAATCTAATCCAACTGGAATACTGCGTCCACCAGAATTTAATGATCTTCAGAGGATTTCGAGGCTTAAATCAATTGATTTAGGAGAAGATGGAGTATTCATTATCCAAGACGGAGATTGGGCATTCGATGCTATTGGATTGCCAGTACATGGCGGCAGACAGCTCGATAATATCGAATACGAGGTTGTCCAATCCGTAACGAATCAGGACACCGAGAACATGTCGCTATCGTCTAGTATAGTTCTCGATCTTTGGAAAAGAGGTCTGAACACTAGGTCTGGTTTCAAGTACGGGACGAAGTGGAGATGCTACCCCTCAGATGTAGGGGAAGGGCACGCTCCTTGGTTAGTAGTAGACCCATCATCAGATAATCCGAAGAACTGGGCCGAGGCCTGTCTCTCATCGAGGTTGGCCTCAGGCGTAAACAAGCATTGGCTATACCCAATAAACGAACGTGGAAACGGGTGGAGATACCTGCAAATATCCAGGCCTCCCTCCGATTCAAGATGGAGTAATCCTGTCAGGCACTAATTTTGCCTGTTCTGCCTGTTACCAGTCGCTAGGGATAACGCCATCAAGATAAGAACGATTGAAATTGCATTGGAAGGAATTGCCAGCCAGTTTAATGGTCCGAAAGGCAGATCTCCTTCTGCGGTTAATTGGAAAGGGACTCTTTGTTCTATGTTATCCGAGTCTAGAATGACAAGCTCCCCCTTTGCAATCATCCTCGGCTCCAGAAGTCCATCTGGGGTAATTCGTAATTCGATCGCGTCCCCGGGATAGAACGTTCCTTTGGTTAGTGGTTCGGCAATTCTTCCAGCGGCACCTTCGATCGTGATACTGCTGTAAGTCCTGGGACCGGAACCGAGTGATTCTGGATATAGAGCAATGGTAGATTCTAAGTCCCAAGGTACGGTTGATACTATATCCTCTGTCGATAGCCTATGGTTTACTACGATCCAATCAATGGAAACTGTGTTCTTCGGGCGATCCTGGCAACCAATAGTTCCTTCAATCGTCCCCTTGGAAGAAGAAGAGTTTGTTATTTCGATTAATTGAATCCTGGTAGAGTTGCTATTGTGAGGAGGGACAACAACTCCGCCTGTTGATGAAATATCAACTTCCACCACACATTTGTCGGTGGTTAACATATCTGCAATGATTGGCTCATCATTTAGAACCACTATAGGATTCCGGGGCATAGTTAGTGCAGAGTTCGCATCACCAACGAAATCGAAATCGATTACTGCGGAATCCTCACTAATATCTATGACATTAACTGTCCATTGGACAAGTCTCCCGTGATTGTCCCAAATCTTCTTTCCAGTATGGCCGAATCTATCACCAACATCGAAAACATCGCCTGCTGAACCATAGTCTCTAGCCCTCAATAGAGCGTCATCTCCATCTGCTTCAACAATCTTAACCCATGGTTTTGTTGGATCTGTATTCACTAGGTTAGAAGACACGTCTCCGAAATTGAGATCCTGCTGTTCGACTAGTATGCCGTGCCCAGGCAAACCCTTGTCGAAACCAGTATTCGACCTGAGTGTAATCCAGATATACTCTTGCGGGGCTATCTCAATCTTTAGTGGATTACCGCCATTGGACAGTGGTTCCAGGGAAAAGTTTCCATCAGAGATTAAACTGGGCTCAATTGGATCTATGGCATCAATTAGTTCGAGTGTGGAGGATGAGGGTAGCGTTGGCTTAGAGCCATCCTCTACCCAATTTCCACTAGCCATTACGTCCCAGTCACCTAGTCCATGCCAGTTTCTCGTAGGTGCATCGCTATGGACATCGTACAAATCTACGGCACCCATCTGATGGAGCATTTCGTGGACTAATACTCCGAGGCCTCCATGTACTGAGGCCATCGTGTAGTGTTCGAATGTATACTCGCCGACCGCTACGGGTTCGTAAAATGCTGAGAAGTGGCTCCAAATGGTTGTAGATGGCCCGCCCTCTTCTTGAGCTTGTCCAGAGTGAAGTATGAGTAGCCTGTCAACAATGAAATCGCCATCAAGATCCCACTGGGAGATATCTTGGTCCTGAAATGTACTGATTATCGCTTGTCGTGCTAATTCTCTAACCCCTCCTGAGTCTGCTCCGGTGTCTCTCTCAGTTTCGGAATCTGTTCCCCAGTGAGATTCCAAGTATGGTGATGCCCACGTCTCTCCAACTATAGTCGTGGTCAACTGAGAATCACCGCCGCTCATCTCGGAGATGTATTGTTGTGCTGAATTATTCCCTTCAAACAAATCCCCCAGTAGTGAGTTAGGAAAGGGCTTGGCAGGAAAACTGACTCTTAGCACCGGCCAGAACTCTTTTTCTGCGAGTCCTATTAATGCATTTTCATTATCATTTCTCGTTTCGACTGTTGATGATATGGCGTCATTAACCGATTCAGAATTAATGTACACGAACGATGAAGATATCAATAGCATGATAACAGAAAGAATTCGGAAAATATTACCTGATGTTATTTTGCTCACACCTTTTGGCCGGTATCTAATGCTTTCAAGTCAATCCCCAGATGTTATCTCATTGAGTCAAGTTTGATTGTCATTCTAAGTTATGATTCTGACGGGCATGGAGTTTGATACGAAATCGGATAATATCGCTGAAAGGATTGCAATCATAATCTTCAATCCATCAAATTCGATGGGTAAAGTTAGAATTATCACACCTGTTGAAATTGCTAGTAAGCGCTTCCTGAACCTGATCTCGCCGTTGTTTATCATGCCATATATTTTCGTTAGTGAGAGAAAAATAGTTGTCACTGACCAGATCACAAGTACCCATGAAAGTGCCAAACCTATGGAGAAGATAGAGGAGGCGTCGTATCTAACAAGTACGCCATCTGGCCTGCCTGATGCTTCAGATAACTCAAACAGGATGGTTAGGCCCTGATACCATATTAGGAATATGACCAATGGGGTGATAGTTGTCGTGAGGATAAGTACGGATATCAGCCAATTGCGCTCTGATGGATAGAGTCCCGGCCTAGCGAACAAATAAGCCTGTATCGAGATTAATGGCAACAGTGACAACAATCCTAGGAGGATCACAGCGGCCCACCTCAACTGTAGCCATTCGTACGGCCCATAGATGGACATGTTCTCGTTATTAGGACCAGTTTCCAAAGGTAAAACACTTAACCAGTTAGTCATCATATTATCTATAGATAAGGACCAGAATATACAGACGATGATCAATGTGAATGAGATTCTCCGGGCTATTGTATTGAGCTCTCTGAGGTGCTCTTGAATATCCCAGTTAGGGAGGACGTCGGCTAATTCGCTAGTCACAATACATCCTTCGCATCGGGCAAGGTTCTGGCTGCAAGAACCGTTCTATACACACCATAAGCAGCCCATGCACTGACGAAGAAGGCTGTACCGGTGGCAAAGTCTGTGAAATCTACACCCTGGAAAACAATGGGGCTATCGGAGCTAGCCCATCTGACGCCTAGGTAGAACGATAGCAAACAGCCGAACGACCGACGGAAACCTTGGGGATAGGCGAGTTCGCTTGCCAAAAATTCTGGTCCATCATCATATCTACGTTCGAGAATCTCTTTTTGAAAGACGGCCCCTACTATAAGTGCAGTTAGGCTAGTCCAGTAGAACAGGTTACCTTGCGAGAACACCCTTTGGGATATTGCGTCCTGACGTTCCTTTTCGAGCTGATCTTCGGACACTTCTAGTAGGAATAGAGAGTCATAGGTTCCAACAGAGATGGTTCGGGTTTCCAAGGTTGATCCGCTCTCATCAGTGGTTATAGTGCCAGGTGGGTTGATCGAGAAAGACAGGACATTCCAGTAATCCATCTCGTCGGGTATCCCCCCTCCATCTACTGAATTTCCGGCTATCCAAAATTGTACTATCCCCATGTCGTCATCGGGAGCGGTCCATGTCAATACCCATAATCCATCGGGATCCGTATCAGAGTGTGAAACGTCATCGGCTCGGCCCTCTGCGTAACGAATATCCTGGTCATCTTGCCAAGTGAAGTTGCCAATTGAGTCGGAAGAAAGCAGGAAACCGGCTTGTGTGTTGCCTTCACCGCCCGATAGTGTAAGGGAATCGGCTACCCTGATAGTGAGTTGGTAACTCTCGGATTGCTCGTACATAAGGGGCACACCCGTGACCATTACAACTGCTCTATCTGATGGTGCGCCGTTGTTATGGCAGGAGCAACCGTACTTTACGGTCAACTCATCGTTGGAATTGTAAGCCCCTGGACCATTGCTCATTCCGAGAGCAGGAATTGACACCGCAGCGACTACGATAAGGCATATGAAGGCGCGACTTACGCTCACACGCATGATATCACTAATCCTTTCTCGCAGTCGATGTCAAATAACGGTTGGGGGAGGTAGACCTCATAACTCCTTGATAGAGGAATTCAATTCATTCATCATCTTCTTGCCGTCACCGAATAGCATCATGGTCTTGTCATCATAGAATAGGTCGTTGTCAACTCCTGCATATCCGACGGAAAGGCTCCTCTTGATGATTACAACAACTCTTGCCTTGTCGGCGTCGATGATTGGCATTCCTCCAAGTGGCCCCTCACCTGTACGAGCCACAGGATTGATCGTATCATTGGCGCCTATAACGAGAGCAACGTCAGTCTCAGGAAGTTCTGAGTTAATGTCGTCCATCTCAATGAGTTGTTCGTATGGGACGCTTGCCTCGGCCAATAGTACATTCATGTGTCCTGGCATCCTACCTGCGACTGGATGGATCCCGTATGTCACCTCTACTCCTTGGGACTCCAGAAGGTCGGCGAACTCCTTGACAGCATGCTGTGCCTGGCTAACAGCCATACCATAGCCAGGAATAATTACGCACTTGCTTATTCCGTCGCATACCATTGCTACCTCCTCTGGATCGCTACCTACTTTGGTTCTGGTAACCGACTCACGGCCACCACCTCCGAATGACTTGAAAAGAACCGCAGTAAGAGTTCTGTTCATCGCCTTGCACATAATGAATGTCAGGATTAGTCCGGCTGCTCCCACCATAGAGCCAGCAATAATCAGGACATTGTTACCTATCACGAAACCAGTGAAAGCTGCGGCAATTCCTGACATTGAATTCAGGAGGCTTACAACAACTGGCATGTCAGCACCCCCAATTGGGATAACGAATAGCACGCCGAGTAGACAAGACATACCGACTAGTGAATAGATGTAGTCGTAATTTTCAGGTTCTTGGATTGTTAGTCCAATCAGAGAAATGCAACCAATCAATATCGCGCCCTTGACAACATTAAGCCATGGAGGGCCCCAAGTAGGGAAACTGACCCATTTCCTGCGACCTCTATCGTCCTTTTTTGAGAGAGGGATGTAGAACCCTCCCCTGAGTTTCCCCATAGCCATGAGGCTTCCAGTTAGTGTAACCCACCCGACGATTCCGGAAAGTCCTATTGCGATCCATGTGGCGTATAGCTCGACGCCTGCATCTGGGATTTGCCCCTCCTGCAGTCGCTTGAGTACTTCTGAAAGGCCCACAAGCGCAGATGCCCCCCCGCCAAACCCGTTGAATAGGGCGACCAGTTCTGGCATCTCAGTCATCTCAACAGTAGTGGCCATGATGTATCCGATGATGGTACCAATAGCTAGACCGGCTACTATCAGCTCAAATCCGATAATTCCCTCAGAATACATCTTTGCAAGTGTAACTAGAACTGCGAGGAGCATCCCATAAGCGCCAAGACGATTCCCCTGGGGGGCAGTCTTAGGACTGGAAAGGCGCTTTATACCGAATATGAACAGAGCTGCCGATACAATGTAACCTATGTCCCAGACAACCGAGTCGACCATCAATTTCCACCTCTCTTCTTTCCGGCAATCATCTCGAGCATCTTGTTAGTAACCATGAACCCACCAACTACGTTGATCGTGGCCATTACCAAAGCAATGAATGCCAACCAGGAGGCGGTGCCTGGATTTCCATTGTTGAATTCGACATTCGAAAGTATCAAAGCACCTACGATAGTGATACCAGAAATGGCATTAGCCCCTGACATCAGTGGCGTATGTAGAGTAGGGGGGACTTTGCTAATCAACTCGAAACCCAGGAAAATCGCTAGTACGAAAACAGTAATGCTACCCACCAGAGTTGCGGTTGTGAGCATTAGTTAACCACCTCCAAGAGTCGACTCTGTTTGTGGTGAATCTCACCTTGGTGGCACAATAGAACTCCACCCATTCCCGGAACGTAGAACTCGTCGCCTTCTGGTGCACCGACTAGAATAGAGTCATCGAGGTCAATGGAGATTGACTCCTGACTGACAAGTGTGGACAGGAACGTGACCATATTGTTTGAATATAGCATACTTGCAGTAGTTGACAGTTCACCGGGAAGATTTGTCGTTCCAACAATAGTTACCCCGTTTTCCGTTATGAATACCTCGCCTGGCTTAGTCAGCTCGCAGTTGCCTCCGACATCAGCATTCATGTCTACTACAACAGATCCCGGCTTGAAAGTAGATATTGCGGAAGCTGGAACTGTGATTGGTGCGGGCCTACCAAAAATCCTAGCCGTCGTAATGATTACATCGGCATCTCTGGCCACCTCGCATACGGTATCGTTCACCTTCTGGATAAACTCCGGAGTAAGTGGCTTAGCATAACCAGATTCGTCTTCGAAGTCGTCCATTCCATCAACTTCGATGAAGCGACCCCCTACAGATTCAATCTGTTCTGCAGCAGATTTTCTCACATCTGAAGCATAGACAATGGCCCCTAATCTCTTGGCAGTGGCTATTGCCTGTAGACCGGCTACACCAGAACCCATGATGACGAACTTGGAAGGCCTTACTGTCCCAGCACTGGTGGTCATCATAGGTATCCCCCTTGGAACATGGGCTGCTCCGAGCAAAACAGCCTTGTAACCGGCGAGATTGTCTTGACTGGAGTTAACGTCCATTGCTTGGGCCCTAGAAAGTCTACGTGGAATCATGTCCATACTAATTAGGGTGATTTTCTTTTCAATGGCCTGTTTAACCATGCTAGGATTACGGAAAGGATCTGAAACGCAGACGAAAATCTGACCTTCTTTGGCATTTGAAAGGTCGGGCATTGATATTGAAACCACTATGTCGGACTCAAGGACTGAGGTTTTGTCGGATACTGTGAAGCCGGTGGATTGGTATTCGTTGTCGCTGTAGTGCGATATTTCACCCGCGCCAGATTCTACAGTTAATTCGAAGCCTAATTTATTCAGTTTCTTGTATGAGTTAGGAACTACGGACACACGATTCTCACCAACAGGCTCCTTAAGCACACCAAGTCTCATTTTGTCACCCGATTTAGTAGATCATCCAATTGAGGGATGTTATTGAAGCCGTCGGCTAGAAACTTTCTCAGTTTAGTTAGCCAAAAATAATCAGATATCCTATTCCAAATACAGCAATATCGCATATTGCGTGCGAGAACCAACAAACCCAAACAGATCTGTATCGGACATAGAGCCAGGACCAAAATGCCGCTGCCGATAAAAGTCCGAAGCAAGCCATAACTGTTTGCCACCAAACAAATCCGAAAAAGTGCAGTGCAATGGCATGATGAAGAGTGAAAAGAATGGCTGAGAGGATTAGTGCTCCGGTCTCACTTCCAAGGAGTTCTATTGACTTGGTCGTTACAAACCACCTGAAAACATACTCCTCGAGTAGACTGTTAAGGAATATCCAGTAAATCATTCCAGAAAGATAAATTCGGAAATCCGTGAGGCCCGTAGTTTCCAGTTCTGAAATCATTAAATCCGTATCTAAAGTATCACCAAATAAAAGCCACATTACAATGATGATAATGGACATAATTATTCCTGAAATTCCTCCTACAACCAGCCCATCTCTGGTAGGAAGTGACCAAGAGGTTGAGTTTTTCTCTACTCTAAGATACCAATACGCCGGAGCCAGAAGAAGCCAAAGCTTGCATAAGATGAAAAATATCTGAGAGGCGAGCACATCATCGCTGTAGCTTAAAGTGAACAATATAGAAATTGTAGGGACCAAAGCAACCAGAGCTAATGGAATTAAGGAATTCTGTATGCTAGCCACATTTGAAAATAATACCTCTAGTCAATATAATTGGTCACGGATTTGACCTATTCTTCTCCAAAGTGCTAAGACCGCAATCATTAGCGCACTAACATGGCAAATGGAGCAAAGAAGGTCGCAGTTATCGGAGCAGGAAATGTGGGGGCAACTTGTGCTTTCGTTCTTGCAGAAAGGAAGGTTGGAGAGGTAGTCCTACTGGATATCTATGAAGGATTTGCGAAGGGCAAGGCACTCGACATGAGTCAAGGTGGAAGGGTACTGAACTACGATGGCCGCGTAATAGGAACGAAGGACTATGCGGATATTGCTAATTCTGATGTAGTGGTTGTTACTTCTGGGTTTCCTAGGCAACCCGGTATGACAAGGGAGGATCTGATTGGAAAGAATGCAGACATAGTCTCACAGGTAGGCGAAGGCATAAGACAGCACGCCCCCAATTGTATTGTTGTGATGGTGACCAATCCCTTGGATCTGATGACTTATCATATGCAGAAAGTAACCGGATTTGAACATAGTAGAGTAGTTGGCCAAGCAGGAATATTGGACAGCGCGAGAATGACGCACTTCATCGCACAGGCTGTCGGATGCAGTAATGAAGATGTCCAGGCAATGGTTCTTGGCGGTCATGGCGATACTATGGTCCCACTTCCGAGATACACGACGGTGAATGGGATTCCAGTGAGTCAGCTACTGAGCGATAAAGAAGTGGAGGAAATCTGCCAAAGGACAGCCAGCGGTGGAGGAGAAATAGTGAAGTTACTGGAGAAGGGTAGTGCATTCTATGCTCCGGGTAGCGCAGCTGCAATAATGGCCGAAGCAATTCTTGATGATAGGAAAAGAGTTCTTCCATGTAGCACTCATCTTACAGGAGAATATGGAATGAATGACATATACATTGGGGTACCAGTGGTTCTTGGTAGAAATGGAGTAGAGAGGATCATAGAGCTCGAACTAGCGGAGAATGAGTTGAACAGTCTACAGGGTTCAGGCTCCTTCTACAAAGAGCAGCTTTCTGAAATCCTGGGATACTGAAATTACGAGGTTGAAACCATTGACGAAGAAATATCTCCATCTAGAAAATGACGGAAAGATTCTGCTCGTTGATATTAATGGGAATGGCCCAAAGATCCCACAAATGGGTAGGATGAAATTCGATAATTCTGAGAAAATAAGACTTCCCACGACAGATGAAGCAGAATCAATGGGGCTTACTTGGAATGAAAGAAGAGTTAACAGGATTAGACTAGGTGGAGTAGACTCCATTGTAGTATACGGAATGCCCGATATCCCATGGCCTGAGAACTGGGCATGGAAGGACTCTGTAATCAGCGACAACGCTGTAGATCCAGTTGCTAGGGAATCAGTCTATAGAACAATACACAGGGTAGTTAGCAAAGTTGTCATTGTCAATTCCAGAGATGAGATCCTGATGGCTAAGGTTTCAAGGGGCTTCTTCACTGGTTGCTGGACACTTCCTGGAGGTTTCGTCGACTATGGAGAGCACCCCCGTGATGCGGCTGTGAGGGAAGCCTTAGAAGAGCTAGGGGTGATAATCGACATACCAGACCCAATTAAAAAACAAGCAAAAATTAAGCATGTTGAAGGGGCAATAGTCCAAGCAAAAATATTCAATGATGAAGGGATAAATTGGGTTTCATTCACTTACAAGTGTGAGGATGACTTGCAAGGACAAGAAATATCCCCCAAGGATGATGAGATAGAAGAAGCCCGATGGTTCACCAAAGAAGAAGCCATTCGAGTAGCAGTTTCAGAATTCGATATTGACGCGATAAATACGCATCTTCAATAGTGATGAACGAGTATCTGGGGTAGTATCTTCACCTTTTTGTTGTAGGTCCTCGACCGATTTGATGATTATCGTTGAAGCTACGGCTGCAACAAGAATTAGTGCGATGAAAACTATCATCGCCCCGATTCCTATGGAAGCCGAGTCGTCTGACATAGATAGGCGACTGCTAATTGCATTAGATGACATTAGCGTGTGGTGGGCCTGCCTGGATTCGAACCAGGGTCTATTGCTCCCAAAGCAACAAGCATAGACCAGACTAACCCACAGGCCCCTTTAGTCAAAGCGCACTAGTTGTGGTCATGAACTTTGCTAGACCCATCTCCAAGAGTCAGTACTGCATCTAACTAAGATTCCCTCCAATTCTGCGCCTCCAATAATGGATTCCCATGATTCTGCATCGAGACCAGCGCTGTCTAATTCTCTTCTAATGGCGCTTATTCGTAAAACTCCCTGTTCATCGGTCGCACTACGCAATGTGCCCCTGATCCTTTCCCTAATGCTAATGTGACCTTGATGTCTTTTTTCTTCAATAGCAGACTTGGTTTCGAGTCTTGATGACAGCTCTTTTGCGAGTTCTTTCGGAAGATTTGCATCAGAAACGGCATTTGCCAGGAGTCTTGAATCTGAGAACTGTTGGACATTAGTCACTTCATTAGAGCCGCATATCGTACATATTGCTTTAGTCCCCTTTCTATGTCCGAAGGAATGACCGCACTTACACCTAACTAGATACCAGTCGAGTCCCATATAAGTTGAATTAATCCAAGGTTCATCACCTTGTCGTTACAAAGATAACAAACATCTGCTCAGACCAATATGAAAATATGCTGAGAAGCGTAATAGCGGCTGCGATTTCGTGTTCAATCGCGATGATATCAGTAATAATCATGATAGTTGAGGGTACTATAACACCTGAAGCCTGGGCACTCCTACTGATTACGCCTGTTCCGGTTGCCGTATCAATAACTACGAATCGTGACTCGGTTGACGAAGCATCTGATACTATGGAAGACTGGGACGAAGGTAACGAAGAAGAAGATGGCAATGTGGGCGATCCTGCTGATGCTGGTTTTGATGTTCCTGTGCTATGATCAAGAGAGCCGAAGAGTTTCCAGGTTTGCAGGTGCATATGTCTGCACTTTGAATTTCTCACGAAGACCCATTCTGAAGGCATTGCAGGTCTGGGGATCGCCGTGATGGCAGATGATCTTCCTTGGTGTTGGGTTTAGAGCTGAAACATAGTCCATAAGTTGGTTCCTATCCGAATGACCGCTAAATCCGTCAATTATCACCATGTTGCAATTCACGTCGAGCATCAGCGTCTGTCCTTTGTCCATCAACGGAACGTGGGAATGGCCCTCCTGTAGCCTCCTTCCAAGGGTTCCAGAGGCCTGATAACCTACGAAGCATAGAGTGTTCCCGGGCTCTGGTGCCCAGTGTTTGAGATACTCTATGATGGGCCCACCGGTCATCATACCACTGGTAGCTAGAACTATGCAAGGACTTGGATCAAGCAGAATAGTCTCACGCATCTCCCTAGAGTCGACCTGCCTGAACCAAGAGGAGTTGAAAGGATTCTCATCCCCTCCCCTAAGCATGCTCTTTTTGAGCTCCCTGTTGAGGAAGTTAGGATGACTTGAATGAATCGCGCTCGCCTCGCTAATCATTCCGTCGAGCCACACAGTGACAGGTGGCACACGTCCTGACTTGAATAGCTCGTCAATTGCTAGCATTACCTCCTGGGATCGTCCAACTGCGAAAACGGGACAGAAAATCTTCCCCTTCCTACTAAGGGTGTCGGAGACGAGATCCTGTAGCTCCTGGCTAGCCTGATGCCTTGTGGGTTGAATGCTCTGTGGCCCCCCATATGTAGACTCGATTACGAGTGTGTCGACTTTGGGAAACCTTACCGTAGCCGCATCGAAAAGCCAAGATTTCTCATACTTTATGTCGCCTGAAAACAAAAGTCTGTGCTCAGACTTTCCTTCGCCTATTTGCATGTAGATGCTAGATGATCCCAAAATGTGGCCTGCATTCTCCATTGTCATCTTAATATCAGGCGCGATGTCGGTCTTGTCCCCCCAATTCACATCTACAACGTGCTTGATGCACTCCTGTATATCTGCCTTGGAATACGGGGGTTCGTTACCCTCTGCTTGTGAGACCTTGATGTAATCAATTTGGAGAAGAGTCATCAGATCTCTTGTCGGGGGCGTGCAATACACTGGCCCCTTGTATCCGTACCTGAAAAGAACAGGGAGCATTCCTATGTGATCCACGTGAGCATGGGTGATGATTACGGCATCTAGATTGTCCAGCGGAAGAAGTTCAGGTGCCGAGAAGAATGGCTGAACCTCGCTCTGGTTATTGGTAGGTTTTGCTCCAACATCTACCAAAACTTTGGACTCGTTAGTCGTGACCAAGTGCATTGCTCGCCCAACTTCTCGATATGATCCGAGTGCTGATACTCTAACCCACGACTCCCCTGGCCTCTGGGGACGATATATCCGTGTCCCGAATTTCTTCAGCAAGGACTTCCTGTCATCGGCTAACTCCTTGCGGTAACGACGGATGTCGTGCTGTGTTCTGCTCTCTCTGGCAGGAGCACGTTCAACCTTTACAAGCCAGCCAATTTCATCTCTCAACGCGTTAACATGGGAGCCTTTCGGACCAACGGCCGATGATGGATCATCGCATTCCAGAATAACCTCAGATAGTGCTGGATCAAGCCACGTATTTCTGACCATTGCATCGGCGGGAATTATTCTATTGACGGCATCGTGAACTTCCTGCTCATCCGATAGGATTTCTGGATGGGGCCTAATTACAACCCTACGCTTCACAGATTTGGCAATCCTCACCGTTAGGCTCTCACCACCTCCTGAGAACTCCTTGGGCTGTTTTGTGATGATTGCGATAGAGCCGGCTTCCAGTGTTACTTCGTGATCTATACCATCTGGTATAATCTTCGAAATTTTCTTCTTTATTTCGGGCAGAGTAAGGCGCATAATATCCCTCATGTCATGAAACCTAGGCAAATGCTGCTCTAGGTCGGGAATGTAATCAGATAGTCGAGAGGAGAGTCGCCACTTCCTCTTCGGATAGCTGTGTAAATCCAGTATCGTTCGTGATGAACGCCAGGTCCATTCCATTGCCACTTGCGGCGTCTCTCTGTGCTGATGCTAGAAGTGCCTTTGCCGCAAGTGATAGTGCTTGGTCCTTGGACATGCCTGTCTTGAATTGGTCTTCTAGTACACCATACATATACGGGCTTCCAGAGCCAGTTGCACAGTATGTGTCTGGAATAGACCCACCGGCGGAATCGATGCTGTATACGCTAGGGCCAGAAGGATCTACTCCTACGATTAGTAATTGTACATAGTGAGGCCTTCCAGATAGGATATTGGCGGTGAATGTAGCCGCTCCTTTTACTGTCATTGGCATGTCCCTTTTCAGTTCGAAGAGCTTCAATTCAGCAGCTAAAACACGGGAAAGTGATTGGGCATGGCCAACCAGTCCGGCTGTAGTTAGAGCAATATTGTCAGAGATTCGGAAGAGCTTCTGAACAGACTTGTTAGCTATGAAATGCCCCATGGTAGCCCTATGGTCTGCCCCTACGACAACACCGCCATCATAAGTGATCCCAACGGTACTTGTACCGGTCTTTATCGCGCTAGAAGTTGCATCCATAGTAATCACCGGCGGAGTTGCCAGTGATTATCTCTAGAATCGACCCCTTATCAATGCGACGGGAGCCGGTCTTGCCGAATACCATAAATTTTCGAAATATCCTTAGCTGGTATGCAGAAGATATCAAGGGCACAAAGTATGTCGGCAAATTGTGTCTGTAGAAGATGATGGCCCTAAGTGGGTAGAGATGCCGAGCATAGCGGACCAAGGAATGAGCATCATTGATCCAGGCGAGCCATACCATGATCTGGGCATGAGGTTCCCCGATGCCCCAGTACCCAGGTTAGACGGAGACGTCATAATTCATAGAGCAGTTCTAGAAGATGTTACCGGAATTTCACAAATAATGGACTGGGTGTCTGATGGGGACATTGTAATTATCGAGATGTCGGATCTGTTGTCTAGGGACATGGAACTACAACTAGCAGTCGGAAAGATCCAGGATTTTGTCGAAGACGACGTTAATGGCCAAGTGGTTCGACTTGGAAACACCAGACTTCTGCTACTTCCTCCAACTTTTGATAGTGCCAGGGTGAAGTAAAAAATGCAGAGTAAGGTAGACGCCCCGTGTCCCCAATGTCTCGAAGACGACGCATTGACGATGCTGGCAATGAGTTCCGAAATTCCATACTTCGGAGAGCATACACAAATAACTGTAATTTGTGAATCTTGTGGATGGAAACATACGGACTTCATCCCCTCGGACGGTGAGAGGCCCGGCTACTCATCTCTAATCGTGGACGATCCAGAAAAAATATCGGCAAGAGTGGTACGTTCGTCATCCGGCACTATCAGGATACCTGACCTAGATTTGGAGGTCTCCCCTGGCGGTTCTTCCAGTGGATTTGTGTCGAATATTGAAGGCGTCATAAATAGGTTCGAAGATGCTGTAGGCTCTGTAATAAGGGGAAACTCGGATGATGAAAAGGTATTAGTCGCATCTATGGAACTATTGGAAGCGCTGAAAAAGATGAAAGATGGAGTTTCTCATTTTCTTATCGAGCTTCTGGACCCAAGGGGTAGGAGCCAGATTATTCACAGTGATGCAACCATTAGGGAGCTATTGGAAAACGAGAAGCAGTCTTTGGACATGGGGCCAGAGGTTCCAGTTTTCGACATACGCTAAATTGCATCTGGAGCGAGGAAATCGGCTACACTATCTTCCATTTGATCCCTTCTTTGCTTGAGATCAATGAGCCAGTCTGTGGCCCTGTCAATACAAATTTGCTTCACTTCCCCGGCCAGCATCCTGCCGCTTTCATATTCAGACTTGACCTCCGCTAGGGCAGTATCGTCATTTTCGAAGAAGAATTGCAGATACTGGTATGCTACGTCCTTTGAGACATCCCCGCCTAGTCTTCTGTGCTCTTCCACCGTGGGCTGACCTCCACTGATTGCCCGCTTCACCTTCCTCTCCATGGATTCAATTTCGTCATCCATGAAGATCGTACTCTCGGGTTTAGATGAGGACATCTTATCGCCAGTCATCCCTACCGCGAATCTGTGGTAAGTGGAACAAGGGGGCATTAGCCCTAGGCCACCCAAATCCCTCTCTATTTGGAGCAACATTATCCTAATTCTGGAGCGATCCCCCATTGTTGCGCCGGGAATCTCGATTATTCCATGCTTGGGGTTAGACTTGATATCGGAAAATCCTAGTTCAGAAATTAAGTCAACAATGTTTCCAACGAGCTTTGCCCTAGAATCCATATCTATTCTACCAGTTTGGGAAACTCCCATTTCTGCCAGATTTTCTTCCTGGACTGAAAGAGCGACGGTAAGCCCCCCCGACTTCCTCTTCTTCACATTAAACCAGTTGGTCTTCTGAGTTATGTCTCTGGTCAATCTTAGATGCGGATCTTGGTCAACCCCTACTGGTACAACTATTGGCCTTAGCCCTCCAAAGTCATCCAATTGAGGATGTACAATATCTCCAACCTGTACAAGTGGCGCCTGGACGTGAGCCAGATTTGTATCTCCACCGAATCCGTATATTGCGTCTAATTCTGATAGGTTAGTACGTTTACCTAAAGTGAAAGCCAGTCTCTGAACTTCAGGCCTGGAGCTCTGAAAGTATACGTTAGTCTTGTCCGCGTCCAAGCCCAATGCAGCATAATTCAACACGTACTCCCGTAACGCCGTCTCTCTTCCCTTATGGAGGGAGGTTCCTCTAGTCGCGAGTGCCTCAAGGTCGGCAACGGCAACGGTTACGTCGGCACCCTGGTCCTGGAACCAGCGAACCTGCTCTATGACCATGCTATGCCCAAGATGCATCCGACCGCTGGGCATTAGGCCGGTAAGAACTCCGAATGGATCCCCCTTGGTTATCGATTCAGTAATCACGTCCAAATCCCTGTGTGCAAATACTATTCCTCGTCTGTGAAGCATCCCTGGGTTCGGCATGGATCCGAGGTTCATTGGAGTCAAGCCGAATTGCTCGATCATTCTATCGTAGTCGGTAGATTGCTCAGAGGACCAAGGATCAATGTTACCTCCCCCTACCATGAATTGCGGCTTGTATTGCACCCAATCAAGGCATCGCTAGATTTTACCCTAAGAACTACGAACAGTTAGAACGAATAGGGAACTCGGCTACGAGTATTCATGGCTAATATCCATTGCTTCGGAGTGGGGCTTGTCGGTTCCTATGTTGCAAAAAAGTTAGCCGAGTCAGGCCACACCATCCACGCTTACGACCCACAACCGTTCCGTGTTTTCGGAATTCCCGGTGTGGAGGTTCATCACCTCGAGAAGGATAAGGATCCGGTAGATTTGATGATAGATATGATTGTACACAATGAGGGTTTCGAATTCAATCCTCTTCAGGACATCGTAGTAAACATGCTACCGGGAGACATAGGACATTCGAGCACAACGGCTCTCGCGGAGCTTCCCTGGAGAACAGTGGATCTCAGTTTCAGCCAGTTTACTCCAGACAGAGATGACGATAAGGCCAAAGAATACGGTGCAAGGATTCTATGGGATACAGGGATAGCGCCTGGTCTTTCAAACATGCTTCTTTCCATGGCATACGATGAAATGGGCCAACTAGAGAAAGGCGAAGTCCGAGTTGGTGGAAACCCAGCCGGACCCATGGGAGGTTGGAATTACATGGCCCCATTTTCTCCGGTGGATGTGATTGCTGAATATACAAGGCCGGCTAGAGTGATTAGGGGCTCAGAACTGGTCACATTGCCTGCATTATCGGAGAGGCATTGGATCGAGGTAAATGAGAAAGGAACCATGGAGGCATTTCTCACCGACGGATTGAGGAGCGTGCTGAGCACTATACCTGCAAAAGAACTTTCAGAATACACAGTCAGGTGGCCAGGGCACATTCAGATGTTCATCGATGAAACTGAGAATACAGAAATTGATGTTGAGAGGATTACTGCAGAATGGCAGTATAACGAAAAGACTCCCGAGTTTACATGGATGGAAGTATTTGCCCTAGGAAGAGATGGCACCAGCATGAGGTGGACTGTCCAAGATCACGGTAGCGATGATGGTCACTCAATGGCGCGGTCAACCGGATTAGTAACGATATGCTGCGTAGAGGAGTGGTTGAATAATCCAGAAATGCTAGCACCTGGAGTTCACCCCCCCGAAGCAATGTCGTCCGAGTCTGTAAGAAGAATCGTTAGCAAGATGATTGAAGAGGGAGTGGAGATCCAGGGCCCTATCATCACTCGTCCTGATCAGTAGACATCATACTGACGTCTTTTTTCACTAGGAAGTATATGGATGCAGGCACTGCAATAATCATCGATACAGCGAATGCGGGTATAATCCAGCTAATTCCCTCCTTCTCCGGCCTTTCTACTAGCCAAGTAAAAGAGAGGATGGATTCAGGAAAGTCTTGTGTCCATCTGAATAGATTGGATGTGTGATGACCTACTATCGTTACACCATGATGTAGACCATTGAACGTGCTCATAGGAGTCGTCTCAATTGTATCGACTGGGCCATCTAGTTCTATCGAGATGTTTGTTCCCGGAGCCTGGGTTAGAAACATACCCGTTTCAGTCGGCCTCCAACCGATTGAAAGGTCTCTCAAATCTAGTGGGATTTGAGGAATCTTAGCACCGTTTGAGTCTGAAACAGATAAGACATCCTGTTCGAACTGGAGCCTGATTGTTCCCGGGACGTTCCACCTTTCCGAAGGTAGGGATGTCGATGTTAGAACTGATCCATCTGAGATCACTGAAGTGGACCGTCCGGATATTCCGTGAAAATGCCATTCACCCCATGTGGTGAACCAAACCTGCTGATCCTCTAACCAGGATATCACCTCTGCATCATCCCTCACGCGGAAGTCTCCAACCCTTGCCCTCCAGTAAACAGAGACTAGCGAGTCCGCCTCTGCCGACTCAAGTAACTCTATGTCGGCAACTCCTTTTTCCAGACTACCACCATTTCTCACCATAGAAACAAGTCCTTCTGGGACTTCTTCCAAAGAGTCTCCGACGATTACGAATCCGGATTCTTTCAGCGAGTCAACTGTATCCTGATCGAGCACTTCGGCCTCTATTCCGAATGAAACAGGATCACTGCCCCACTTTGAGGAGTCGGTTAGTCCAGCGAGATAATCCCTACATCCAGAAATTACCCAGTTTTCCTCTATGGTATCCACACCCTCAAACCCGTGGCACCCAAATTCATCCCCGTGTTCCAATCTCTCAGGGCCAATTACGTTCGTTAGCCAGGTATCAGTCCCCCATTCCCCGACAGCAGATGGCGCAACAATTGGCGAGAGTAGGATCAGTCCCAGTGAAAGGGCCCAGCATCTGCTATGCATGGTACTAACCAGACATTATGACACTTCAACATTTCAACTGTAAAGTATGAAACTGAGTACTTGGTGCCGTTGATATGGGCCTGTCTGAGACATCTATGAAGAATATTAGCTCTTGGGTGCAGTTGGAGGGTACGGGACAGGCCTTCTCCACCCCACTAATCTACAGGTTCCTGGAAAAGTATGTCCCCGCCATCCTGAGAAGCATGACAAATGTCCACATAAGGGGGGCTCACAAGGTCCCATTGGAAGGTCCAGCAATATTCTGTGGTAACCACCTTGGTAATCTTGATCCATTCATTAAGATTCTGGCGTCTCAGAGGCCTATTCATTTCTTGGCGAAAGAGGGTCACTTTGACAAGCAACCAAATCGATTTGTAATGATCTCAACAGGTCAAATTGAGACGTTCAGAGGTTCAGGTTCTAGGGATTCTCTATCCAGAGCGGTAGATGTAATAAAAAGTGGCTGTTGTCTGGGAATATTTCCCGAGGGAACAAGGTCGAGACGGACAGAAGCACCTTTACTACAGCCCTCGAAAACTGGTTTTGCAAGGCTAGCAGCACTCTTTCCAGACGTCCCAATTGTTCCTGTAACTCTGTCCATTGGAGCTAGAGATTTCATGCCTCCTGGAACAAAACTGCCCAAGCCATGGAAAAGGATCGATTTGATTGTGGACGACCCGATAACGTTCTCAGAATGGGCAGCGCATTCGGATGGCGGGTCAATAGATGACCAATGGGTAGATTCAATGATGGCCAAAAGCATGGATGAACGACAAGAGGAAATGAGGTTATTATATCGCAAGTTTTCAAACCAATTAGTAAACACACTTGCAATGAGAGGGGCACCTTAGCGCATTCTTGATGGACTACCTGACCACACACGCCAATTGTATGAGGCAGTATCTTGACTTACTGAATCGAATACTCGAGGAGGGTGAGGCCAAAGAAGATAGGACCGGGACAGGGACGGTCTCACTTTTCGGACACCAGATGAGGTTCGATCTAAGCGGCGGTTTTCCTGCAGTTACAACAAAAAGAGTCCATTGGCCGAGTGTCATACACGAGTTACTTTGGTTCCTTTCCGGAGATACCAATATCGAATACCTCATTCAAAACAAGGTTAGGATATGGAACGAGTGGGCAGATGAGAATGGTGATCTTGGTCCAGTTTATGGTAAACAGTGGAGGAAATGGGAGTCAAACGACGGCAGGGTAATAGATCAAATCGAAGGGGCAATAGATCTTATCAAAAAAGATCCGAACAGTAGACGTATCATTGTTTCAGCATGGAACGTGGGAGATCTGCGTGACATGGCGTTAATGCCGTGTCACGCATTCTTCCAATTTTACGTAAACGATGGTAAGCTGTCTTGTAACCTATACCAAAGAAGTGCAGACGTTTTCCTTGGTGTGCCATTCAACATATCGTCCTACAGCCTATTGACCTGCATGATAGCTCAGGTTTGCGATCTAGAACCTGGCGAGTTTATTTGGACTGGGGGGGATTGCCACTTGTACCTGAATCACATAGACCAAGCTCGTTTACAAGTCAGTAGAGAGCCGCTGAATCTACCGACTTTGAGACTGGATCCATCCATAAAATCGATTGATGATTTCAGATTCGAGCACATATCCATAGACGGATATGAACATCACCCACACATAGCTGCCCCAATATCGGTTTAGTGATCTAATGAAAATGGCTATGATTGTTGCTATGGACAAGGACGGTTGCATAGGAAAGGGAAATGGTTTGCCATGGAGGCTATCTAGCGACATGGCCCGTTTCAAGAGGCTGACTGAGGCTGATGGATTCAATTCGGTGGTCATGGGGAGGCGAACATGGGAGTCTCTTCCAGATAATTTCCGGCCACTTCCCGAGAGAGCTAACATCGTAATGTCTAGGGATACAGATTGGGAGGACGAGGGTGCTATCACGGCCCTATACGTCGGTAGAGCGATAGAGATAGCATTTGCAGAAGGAAGTGATGAATGTTGGATAATAGGTGGAGCCCAGATATATGAGATGTTCATGGACAGAGTAGAGGAAATTCATGTTACCGAGGTTCAAACGAATAAGAGTGGCGATGTTTTCTTCCCAAACTGGGATCGATCACTTTGGACCCAACAGTTGATCGAGACTGTTAGGGCCGATGAGAAAAACGAATACGAATCGACCTACTCTATCTGGACAAAGGGTTGATTTGCACCAGTTCCAGCGGGTGGACATGAGGCCACTGCTAATTACCATAGTCCTTATAGCACCAATTTTGATGTCCGGATGCACACAATCTGACGTTGATACTTCTGAACAATCGATGGGCTGCACTTATCCGGAGGCTGTTAACTTCAATTCATCTTCCATTATTGACGATGGATCCTGCATTTACCCGGACGCACCTGCGAAAATCCTTGGGTGCATGTACTCGGATGCCCTGAATCATAATCCATCAGCCACAGAAGACGATGGCTCATGTCGCTACCCAGTTGTCCCAGAACCTGTACCGGGATGCACTTACCCTGAAGCTTACAATCACGAGATTAACGCAACAGAAGACGATGGGACCTGCGTATACGATAGTGACGGAGACGGGATAATAGATCCATTTGAACAGCCTGGTTGCACAGATATCAATGCCAACAATCACAACTCTTCATCTACTGATGATGATGGCTCATGCGACTACGATGAAGACGATGACGGAGTATATGATTGGGCTGAGTCAGAGGGCTGCACTGATATTACTGCGACTAACTACGATCCTAGCGCAACAGAAAGCAACCAGACAATGTGCGAATACCCATTCGTTATGACTTTGGAAAATCTTGAGGCGTTCCTAGCTGATAGCAACAATGACGGGGACCCCGATGGCTTTGGGGCGTCTATTGATGCTCTAAGAAACGATACTGGATTCATCAGAGTAATTGTGATCGAAGCAAGCACCGAAGAAGATGGAATGGAAAGCGACAGTAATGCCAATACGACTGCAGTGGAGATGATTGTGGGCCATGATCCCACAAACGAAATTATGTACAACAGCATGGTTATGAGAATCATGGGGGATATTTCTATCGAACAAACCACAGTTCAGGGCCCAGACGGGATAAATTACCGAATTGGCAGTCCCGACTCTGGATCTTGGTACTATGCGAGGGATGAGGTCTACCAATACGAAAACCCATTCTCCGAAGACGAGGGGGGAGAAGGTGGAGATGGTGAGAGCGACGACGGAGAGTCCGAATGCGATGAATTCTTCGAAAATCACCCATTTGGCTGGACGGATAATTGGACGTTATCATACGATGATGGAGTTAACACGGTCGAAGGAACAAACGAAACAGAGGGATTAGTCGCGAGCCTCGAAATTGTTGGAAGCGTCCCTAAATTGAAGCTCTTACAGATTTCATCAATTGAGGGTATGGAAAGTTGCTCAATAGAGATGTTGGACGCTTCGTTAATTGATATTGGAATTGATACCTCTCTCCCGCGAACCTCAATGACCATGAAGATAGAGAACGATATCGAGGAGGATTCGGGCAATGTCAAGACATGGTCTGCAGACCTCAGCGAGGAGCATTTCGAGGAGGTCAATCTGAACGAGATCATCTTGCGCGTCTATGCAATCGATGGGGAATCAGAGGAGGGCGGTGGTGAGGACGCTTTGGTCACTGAGATGCAACTTAGCGAACAGTCTTCCACTTACACTGACCAATGCTACCAATGGACGCTATCATGGTCCGATAACGATAACGACGGGTATACATCTGCAGGCGATGCCTATTCAATCTCTAGGACTGATAAGGTAATCGAGCCATGCGATGAAGATGATGAGTATAGGGACAGAGACTTCCAATTCATGTTCTATGACTCGTGGGCGGGAATGCCGACTGGAGGGGTATTCACACCCGGATTCGGACTCTTAGCGGCAATATCGAGTATTTTGGCATCATCTACGGTACTAGGAAGGAGAGTTGTCTGACTACCTCACCCTTGAACCCGATAGGATATCCCCCTCCGTAGTTAGGACCTTGACCCCCCCTTCACCGTCGTCTGCAGCGAGTATCATCCCCTCAGACATAATGCCCCTGAGTTTCCTTGGCTCTAGATTGGCTACGAATACAACATTCAGACCCTCCAGATCGGATGGCTCGTAATGCCCCTTCAGACCTGCGCAAACAGTTCTGGTTGAGTCAGAGCCTTCATCGATTGTGATTACGAAGAGTTTGTCCGCATTGGGGTGGTCATCCACGGAGACGATCCTCCCCGTTCGCATTTCTACTTTCATGAAATCTTCGAAGTCTATGTAACCGCCACCGTCATTGGGAGGAAGTGATTCCTCATTGTCATTGCTATCGATAAGGGAGTTCTCCCGCTCGAGAATCTCGTCTAGTTCCAGCCTGGAGAAAAGTGGTTCAGGTTTTTCCTGATTCCAGAAGAGGTTAGTTTCCACATCCATTGAATCCTCCCAAAGGACGTTGTCTATGTCATTCTGGTTTCCTAGCATTCCCCATAGTCTGTCTGATGAAAACGGTGTGAATGGCCTCATGCAGACTGCGAGACATGAGCAAATCCTCCATGAAAGTGATAGCGAGGACAAGGATGTGCTCCTCTCATCAGATTCATCTTCGTTAATAAACTTCCAAGGGGCGGCTTCCTGGAGAAGCGAGTTCCCAATCTGAGCTATCCCCATGATGCTACGTAGAGCCTCTTTGAACCTCTGCTTCTCCATTGATTCAATAGCGCTCGTGATCTGATTGTCAACCTCCTTCAGTATCTTGCTGTGATCGGAGAAGCGGTCATATTTTGAAAGCGGGTTTCCTTCATCGCACTCCAACCTGTGAGTTAGTGTCATTACCCTATGAACGAAATTCCCGTAGGTTCCTATCAATTCGTTGTTCACCCTATCGACGTATTCGTCCCACCTGAAGTCCGTATCATGAGTCTCTGGCATGTTTATCGATAGGTAATATCTCAATGAGTCAGCATCGTACTGCTCTAGGTATGATGGTAGCCAAACGGCGTGCTTCCTACTCTTGCTGAATTGGCCTCCCTGAAGCATCAGATACTCGTTGGCAGAAACGTTTTCCTCGAGTACTAGATCTCCTGGCCCGGGTAAATGTGAAACATCTGACGATTTCGAAGCATTCAATCCCATTATTATCGCGGGCCAGATGATTGTATGGAATGGAATGTTGTCCTTGCCCATGAAGTAGATGTGCCTAGGTGATTCTCCGGTCTCGGAAACTTGCCACCATTTCTTCCAGGCGTCCTCGCCATCTGGATGCCCTGCAGTACTGGCAATCCTAGAAGCCCAGATTCGTGCGCATGAGTAGTATCCCTGTACTGCCTCGAACCAAACATAGACCCTTTTAGATCTCCAATCTTCACCTTCAATTGGGATGGTGATCCCCCATTCAATATCTCTAGTAACTGCACGTGGCCTTAGGCCCATGTCTAGCCAATTCTTCGACATGGCCCGAACGTTCGGCTTCCACACCTTCTGCTTCTCCGATGAATGGAGACTCAGAGAGCTTTGGAAGTCATTAAGACGCAAGAAAAAGTGTTCCGTGTCCCTGACCTCTATATCCGATTCTGGATTGAGCTTGGATTTCGGATTGACCAGCTCGTGGGCTTCGTATGTTGCACCGCAGGAGTCGCACTGGTCACCCCTTGCTCCCTCTTCTGAGCACTCTGGGCACTGGCCCTCCACATATCTGTCAGGAAGAAATCTGACTTCTCCTTCCTGAGAAACTGAACAGTACTGTTGCATAGTCATCTTTTCGAGGAATCCCGAGTCCATCAGATTCGTGAAAACTTCGTGGACGATTTCCTTGTGCATTTCATCAGACGTCCTATTGTAGAGGGCGCCCCCATACTCGATGCCCCTAGGATCGACTGTATTTACCCACGAGCATCCGAGATCCGCTAATGCCTGCGTGTTTATTCGGTGATATTTGTCCACAACCTCCTGCGGGCTAACTCCCATCTCATCAGCAGTTATCGTGATTGGCGTCCCGTGCTCGTCTGAACCGCTGCACATCAGTACCCGTCTACCTCTGGCTCTCTCATACCTATACTGGATATCTGCGGGTAGACAGTTTCCTGCAACGTGTCCTAGATGGAGTGGACCGTTTGCGTATGGCCATGCCATGAAAATTGCAACGTAGTCCATGACAGCTCGCCATTGGCCCGTCAAGTTAGATATTTATGTCATGTTCGCCCGGGGATGATCGGAGCTAGACGCTGTGGAGAACCGAACTGGACCTTTCTCGTTGCCTCAGAAACTCCAAGAGGCATAAGAATTGGCTGACTATACCTTGATGATTGCCTACGCCGTTCTGGCGTTAGGAGCCTCTTTTCTTTGTAGTATTCTTGAGGCAGTACTACTGTCCACCTCCCATGGACATATCGTTGCATTGAAAGACACGCACGCGAAAGTGAGCGCAACCTGGTCCAAATGGAAAGAGGACCCAGAGGGACCATTGACAGCAATACTCACACTGAACACAATAGCCCATACTGTCGGAGCTCTTGGCGTTGGTTCAGAGGTTGAGAACAATTTCGAAGGAGAGTATGTGATAGCCGGTTCGGCTGCAATACTTACCATTGCAATACTTCTGCTAAGCGAGATTCTGCCTAAGACCATCGGAGCCCTGTATTGGAGAAGGCTTACAGTAACCTCCTACCATGTACTTAGAGGGTTGATGTGGATCCTATGGCCTATTGTGGTTATCATAGAGGTAATGAGAGCGCCTTTCCCCCAGGTTGAGACGGAGACAGTGACCAGGACGGAGCTGTCGGTACTGGCAGATATTGCAGAAGAGTCGGACGTTATAGAAGAAGACGAGGAGGCAGTTATTCAGAATCTATTGAGGCTAAGAGAGATGAAAGTGACAGAAATCATGACTCCTAGAGTTGTAATTACCTCTGCTAGGGCCACTGAATCTGTCAGAGAGGTGATGCAGAGGATTCCCATTATGACACATGGCAGAATGCCTGTTTATGAGGAGAATGTCGATGAAATGGTAGGTCTAGTTCTTCGTAGCGAGATTCTCAGAAGAGCCGCTGATGATGACTTCGATACGAAGATGTCAGAGATTTGTCGAGAGGTTGTGACGTGCGATGTAGATACCTCTGTAGACAGAGCCCTTGACATTCTATTAGAGAACAAGGAGCAGTTGCTGGTCGCCAAAGATCAGTTCGGCGGTACAGCTGGCTTGGTAACTATGGAGGACATTATAGAGACTTTACTGGGAGTCGAGATAGTAGACGAATCGGATCAAGATGCTATAGACGACGGTGTGCTACACGAAGATATGCGAGAGCTTGCCAAGAGAAGATATGACTCCGAGTCAGAGTAGAAGAGATTCTAATCAGTCAGAGGACTCCTTTGAGTCGCCGTCCGACAACCATCCCTGAGCCTCGGTATAGTCTCCTAGTTGCTCTAGCCTCTTCAGCCAGCCCTTTGACTCGGCTGTCTTTGCAGTCTTGACAAGCCAAACACCACCGAATAGGGTATCCCATAGTCCAAGATCATCGCTCTTGAATCTGTAGAACAGGTAGTCCAGAAGGGGAGGTAGTAGGAAGAGGATTCCTAGAGCTAGCTGTATCTTCCCTGCACTCTCTGAAAAGCCAGTGGCTGTGGCTGTAAGAATAGCGATAATACCGAGAATGACAAGTGGGAAAGTCATGCCCTTGAGGAAGACATAGGATTGATGGGGTTTCTCGGCCTTCGTGTTGATGTACGTCGTCCGGGTGATCCAGTTACCAGTGGTCCTGCCTGTGGAGTAAGGCATGAACCCTAGGTTGAATGATATCAGACCTAATCCAGCGAGAACGAAAATAGTAGGCTGGAAATCATTACCCCACGCGGTGAAAGCTACCAGCGGAATGGTCCACCCCCAGGAAACTAGGAAGTCGGAGTACTTTCTTATCCTGAACTGTGTTGGAGATGCAGGCTCAGAGTCCTCCGGCAAAACCTTCGGTGCCCTTACCTTCTTCTCCCTAGGTTTCCTGGCCTTCTTCCTTCTACTCCTCTTCTCCTTCTTGGTCTTTACAGGCTCAGGTTGAGCTAGGGGTTCTGGTACCTCTTTTACACTCTCAGGCTCGGCTACCTTTGGTTTCTCAGCAGAGGTTTTGTCCCCCTCTATCTGTCCAGCCTTCTCCAATAACCCCAATCAACCACCATACCTTTCTGCAATCAACTTGTACAACTCAAAGTCCTGAGATTCGGTGAATGATTTCATTACTATTTCAGGCAGATCGACAAGCAGTTCATTAACCATCGTGAAGAACTGTCCTCTGGTATCAGAATCTGTGGACTGGGGGTCTTCGCCGACAGTCTTGAACATTTCAAAACCGTCTGATGAAATGAACTCACTAGTTTTCTCGTCAGGCAATTCACCGAGTAATCCGTTGACCACCGTGAAGAAGTGAGAGAAATCCTCGTCATAACTTCGGAAGCTCTGAATGATACCATTTACGAACTCATCAAAGTCTAGTGTGCCAGAGTTGTCTATATCTGCTTGTTCGAAAAATGATTTCATCGAGTCCATATCTAATTCGCCTATCTTCTCTACAGAAACCCCTGTTTTCTCGGAAACTCTACCGATGAAATCCGAGTCTTCCATTGCCTCAATGAATTCATCCAGGCCCATCTCATTGTTAGTGGATCCAGATATAACCTCGACAGTGGGCTTTATGCTAGTGAGATCGTCTTGATCTCTCTTCCTGAGAACGATGATTTCTCTATCTAATTCCGAGCCAAACCTATCAGCATACCTTTCCATTAGGGAGTCGCCCTTTCCTGTTGAGATTCTTTCAATCCTATTGTATATGCTATCTCTGGAGTTGCTAGAAATGGAAGGATCTCTGGACTTTCTCCTGTTCCAGACTGATTTAAAATCCTTAGATTCGTCTGTAAATGAAGATTCGGGAGGCGATGAAAGGGAGCTTGCCGCATCTAGTAGGTCTCCGTCTGAAGATTGCTCTGGTGAGAAGCCAAACTTAGGGCCCGGGGGATCAAGTGGGAGTGGAGGTATCTCTGGGAGCTCAGAATCAGGCAGTGGAAGGGGCATTGAAATCCCCGGAGGCGGCGGAGGCAAGACATCAGAGGACCCATCTGAGTCGTCTTCTACATCGTCTAAAGGGTCAATCACGGAGCCATTCCGCAGTTCACCACTATTCAATATTCTCCGTATTCGTAAACTCGATGAGTCAATTAGTGCATAAATGTGGTGAAACGGACTATTTGCATATCTCTGCCCATCCTTTCAGGCACAGGAACATTGCCATTGACTCCTTGACAATGAGTTCATCCCCTAGTGATGGCTCTATTTGTTCCCCGGATATACTAGCACATACATCATCTACAAGAATTCGTACCTTAACAGAGCCTCCTGTGAAGACGACTGCTTCTTTTAGTGGGTCGAAACAATTGCTCGAGTCTGGATCTAAGCGATCGAGTGGCAATTCTGTAACTTTCAGGCCGGATTTCCCATGAAGGCTACCGACCCATCTAATCACTCTTTTTGTGTCCACTGTTACTACTTCGTCGGTCTCTCCAGCTGTCCCTATTACCACGGATGAGTCCCCCTTGACAAGCTCCCAGAACAAGGGGGTAAGTTTGCCGAAAACCTCCAGGGATGGATCATCTTTCAGCCTAGAGATCCTTTCAATGGCGAATTCGTCCCTCCCATCCGCTAGCTTCGCCAATTCCTCGATACTAGCTTTGCTTGAGGACTTGAGATTGACATTAGGTGATTTGGATCTGGTCTTAATTATCTCATGGAGTTGATCCAGCGTATGCATCTTTCCATCCTTTCCAGAGGATATCTGAGAAAGTTTTCCTAATGTGGAGTCGATTCCATCAATGGCCCTATTCCCCCAACCAGAGTCTGCATTGATTGTCGATTGGATATCAATCCCCTCTCCTCTGATGTAGTTCACTATCTCCCTTCGTGCGTTCGAGTCTAAGTGTAACAATGAAGGATCTCTCAGATGGATATGAAATCCGCGATGCCCGGAAAATGTGAATTGTGCGTATTTTTGCTTGAATCCGAATTCTGGTTCCAGAAATTCGTTCCATAGCCTCCAAGCTTGTCCCTGGATGACATCGATCATAGATGGGAAGTCGTTGTCCGAAACTCCAGGAAGGTGGTCCCCATCAAGGTCAAAAATCAGATCTGCACCCAACCATCCCTTCTCTACCATCTTGCCCTTGGAGGGATCTTGGTAGTAAGCAGTGCTGTGAAAGCATGAGTGCGGGGCTCTTGTTTTGAGATAATTATGAAGTGAAGTCTTGTCGGGGAATGCGCGATGCCTATCAGGTGGTGCACCCCCCCATGGAATGAACATCCACTCCCTGTTCCTTAACCTCGGTGGTGCCCAAATCGAGTTTGTAGTTATGGAGTCATAATACTCGGAAAATCGGAGTGCGAATCTACTCCAGCCTCCGGCCATGAAGCAATACAGGGGGCTAGGGCCATAAGTTTTCAATTAGCCGAGTTTAAGTCCACCTACTTCCTTACCATCTGTTGATGGTGAGGCTCCGGTCGCTTCGATGTAGGCCTCCCAGCAAACATACTCATCGTCTAGAACGATTGCCTCTGAGAATTTCAAGGCCTTACCCGTAATTGCGCATACCGGGCCAAGTTGTCCGGAGGCAGTTGAAAGCTTAGATGGGTCAGGCATAATTGCTCCTGCGAAGTTGTCCATTTCATTATTACGTGGAGGAGTTCGAATCAAAACTCATTTCAACTGAATCACGACCCATTGGACGTGAACGATGACGTACTGACCATAAGGATAGGGCACTCCCCGGATCCTGATGATGCTTTCATGTTCCATGCATTGACAAATGGGACAATTGACACAGGGAACAGAAGGTATGAGCACGTTCTAGTTGATATTGATACTTTGAATAGAGAGGCTGAGATTGGTAGTTTCGAAGTATCCGCCGTAAGCATTCACTCCTATCCTAAAATTTCTGATTCTTACTATCTGATGAATTGTGGTGCCTCAATGGGCGAAGGGTATGGACCAATCTTAATTTCCAAAGAAGAAATGAGTATTGAAGAAGCAACTAGGTCAGTGATTGCAATTCCAGGAAGGAGTACGAGCTCCTATCTCGCTCTCGTGCTAGCATTAGGGGAAGTAGATGTGGTGGAGGTCCCCTTTGACCAAATCCTTCCCGGGGTATTGGATGGAAAGTATGACTCTGGGGTAATCATCCACGAGGGCCAGTTGACTTGGTCCGACGAAGGCGCTTTCATGGTTTTAGATTTGGGCGTCTGGTGGAACAAAGAGACCGGTCTGCCCCTCCCATTAGGCGGGAATATAGTAAGGAAGGATCTCGGAGAGTCGATGTGTGAACAAGTTTGTGATGATATCAAAAGAAGTATCGAGTTCTCTTTGGAAAATCCCAAAGATGCATTAAAGGACGCAATAAAGTGGGGTAGGGGTATAGACGAAGACACCAACGAGGAGTTCGTGAAGATGTACGTAAATAGGCGAACAATAGACTATGGAAAAGATGGCCGCAGGGCTGTTAGAATGTTTCTGGAGAGGGGAGTGGGGCTCGGCCTAGTTAGGAGTGATTTCGATGCTAGTGGTCTGAAGTTCATTGGGGCTGGAGAACATGAGTGAAAGGCCCGAAATTAGCGAGTTTGGATCAGTCGATCCAGCCCCTCCTGCAAGAAATGATGAAAGCGTGAAGAAACTGCGTGATACCTTGTGTGACGAGGGCGAGAAAATGTTTCAGAGGATGAGGGCTCTTTTCGCATTGAGGAATATCGGAGGCAAGCCTGCCGTGGATTCGCTGGCAGATGCGTTTGACTCTTCGTCTGCATTACTAAAGCACGAGATTGCTTATGTTTTAGGGCAAATGCAGGATGATAATGCGGTCCCTCACCTAATTGAAAGACTAGAAGATATGGAGGAAGATGTAATGGTAAGGCATGAGGCAGCAGAGGCCTTGGGCGCTATTGGCAACAGGACTGCCATGAGTACGCTGGAAAAGTTTGCGTTGGATGAAGAGGTGGTAGTGGCAGAATCCTGCGAAGTAGCCATAGATCTCCTAAACTGGGTATCCAGCAAGAATCTCGAGTACTCCGACTAATTGTGGTCGAACCAGTGCGGATTGGAATCTATATCACAAACCTCCTCTAGGAAGACTCTCAGACCTTTGATTGACTCTGGACTGAGTAGGTTAGAGACTTCATTGGCATAGTATTCGCCCACTCTTTCAACGGACAGGCTGACCTTCTTCGAAGCATTTGAAATCACAACGTTCCTTACTTCCTCTTGTTCAAGAAAGATGTTGTAATTGCCTAGCATCAATTTTCTTGCCCTGCTTATTGAATGGTCGTCGGAGTCGTTCCTGGCAGCGAATACCCCAAAAACCATGGGCAGACCAGTTATCTCCGCCCATTCTCTGCCGAGGTCCATTCTTACTAACTCAGGATTATGGATGGCAGCAGCTATTGCTCGATCCCCAATTATTAGTGCCCCATCGCATTCATCGAGCATCGAGTCCATATCAGGACCCATTTTGACATATTTTGGATCGAGGCCCCTCTGCATTAGTATCCATCTCATCAGCATATTGGACGTCGAGGAGTCTGAGGGTAATGCGATGTCCCTCATTGTCTCAATGGGCCTATTTCCGAATAGAAGAACCGAACCGACAGACTCACGGCCTACTATTCCTATATCCCTAATGAGACTGAGTTCTCCCACATTGGATGCATAGTCGGCTGTTGGAATGGGAGCAGTGATGCAGTCTCTACGTAGAAGATGACCTGTCAACCAAGACGGGGGTGCGGAGAGAACCTGCCAGCTATCAGGAATCGTATGAAAAACTGGATCGCAGTTGATGAAAGAAACTCTGCCAAGAACTCCATCCCATGACATGGGTTCACTGACCTATTATTGGGAGTAGTTTGCCTTCTTTTTTTGATTTAATTTCCAAGGGCTCGAATCGCGTATATGTGGAGTCTCTTTTTACAGGATTTTGGCCTGCCGAGACAATGAGATTTCCTAGCTTGTATGAGTCGTAGTTCAAATTTGTAGTACTACCTGCAACATGCATTATTTCCTCGTGACCGACAGTTCCGTCTATGTCATCTGCCCCGGAGTTGATTGCGATTGTCGAAAGATGATCACCGATGTTCATCCTGTAAGCCTTGATATGTGGAATATTGTCCAGCATTATCCTAGAAAGGGAGATAATTCGGATTACTTCCTCGCCAGATGCTAGTCGCGCCTCTGGCAATCTTGTATTGTCCTTCAGGAATGGATATGGTACGAAACACTGGAATCCTCCAGAGGAGTCTTGCTGTTCTCTCAGTTTGTTCAGGTGAGTGATGCGATCTTGGATTGTTTCAATGGTGCCGAAAAGCATGGTGCAATTTGTTGGGATCCCTAATTCATGTGCTATGCCGTGTATTTCCAAATATTCAGAAGACTTCTCTTTACCCATACAAATACGATCCCTGATAGTATCGACGAGAATCTCTGCCCCTCCTCCTGGTAGGGAGTCGAGGCCTGAGTCTCTCAGAATAGTAAGTGTCTCCAAAACCCCCAATCCAGATTTGGATGCAATATGCTTTACTTCGACGGCAGTTAATGACTTGATGCTTATTCCAGGAAACCTCTGTTTAGTAATTCGATAAATCTCTGAATAGTGATCTATGGTCCAATCTGGGTGGAGCCCACCCACCGCATGCACCTCGTCGATTTTACCTTCGAATGGTTCAATCCTGGATACGAACTCTTCGGGAGTAAGAGAATATGCATCTCTGTGCCTTGGACCCTTTCTGAAAGCGCAGAATCTACATGCTAGTGTACAGACATTCGTTGTGTTTACATGGAGGTTTTCATTGAAAAAGATACTATTTCCAAACCTTGACTTTTTGATCATCATCGCCAGAGCGGTCAATCCGGGCAGTGTGGCATTAGTATGCAATTCCTCTCCCAGCTCACAGGATACTCGTCCTTCATCGATTAAACTTTGAAGGGCTTTGCTGAGTAAAACATCATTTCTGATTGAAATTGGAATTGTCATTCTTGATAGTTCTGCACGCCAATTACGCTCAGAGCCCGAGAAGTCTGGATTCACAAACGTCCGAACTAATGGTATGATTTGAATCACTCTACTGGATGGTTAAACAATAAATCTCATTGAAAACCATCAATAGCCCTGACGCGTCACTTTTGCCCATGGGAGACGGTACCAGAGTAGATGTTAGTGAGCTCGAGCAAATGGCTAGGAGATGCAGGGTTGACATTGTTAAAATGACACATTCAGCGAAATCTGGACATCCTGGAGGGTCACTATCGGCGATAGACTGTATGGTCGCAATATATGGAACATGTCTTCGTTTTGATACAAGCAACCCTGATTGGGAAGATCGTGATAGGTTCATCATGAGCAAAGGCCATGCAAGTCCTGCTATGTACTCCATTCTACACCAAATGGGAGTCCTCGATGAGGGCGACATCATGGGATTTAGGACACTTGGATCTGTTTGCCAAGGTCACGTCGATATGAACTGGACCAAGGGAGTAGATTTCTCTGCTGGAAGTCTGGGGATGGGTTTGTCATTCGGTCTCGGGTGTGCCATCGCTGCCAAAATGGACTCAAGTGACAGAAAAATTTGGGTTATGTTGGGAGACGGGGAGACTCAAGAAGGTCAGATATGGGAGGCTGCTATGGCAGCGAAGTACCACAATGCAACCAACCTTAGAGCAATTGTAGATAGAAACAGAATTCAAAATGATGACTTCATGAATGTACAGATGGAAATTGGAGATATTGGCGAGAAGTTTCGATCTTTTGGTTGGACCGTCAAGGAAGTAGATGGCCACGATATGTCCTCTTTGGTTGATGTAGTAGATTGGGCAAACAGCGAAGATGGGGGTCCTGTTGCTATTGTGGCGAATACTATCAAAGGAAATGGTGTTTCATTCATGGAGAACAATCCATCCTTCCATGGAAAGGCCCCGAATGATGAGGAGTTGCGAATTGCATTGGAGGAGTTATCATGAGTGCACCTTCGTCTGGAGGGGCATCCAGAGATGGATATGGGAAGGGTCTTCTGCGAATTGCACAAGACCCTCGTGTCGTCGTGTTAGAGGCTGATCTGGGAAAATCGACCAAATCATGCCACTTTCGTGACGAATATCCCGACAGGACAGTGTCATTAGGAATTGCAGAACAGAATATGATGCTTGTTGCAGCTGGTATGGCGTCTTCTGGGAAGATCCCGTTTGCTAGCACATTCGCGATATTCACAGAAAGAGCGTTCGAGCAAGTTCGTAACGGAATTGCTCGTCCAGGCCTCCCTGTACATATCTGTGGTAGCCATGGTGGAATACACACTGGTACAGATGGAAGCAGTGCTCAGTCAATAGAGGATTTAGCTATTTACAGAACAATTCCGAATATGACTGTGATTCATCCCTGTGACGATATTTCAGCGGAGGAGTTAACATCTCAACTAGTCGATTTGAATGGCCCGTCATACATGAGGACGGCTAGGAACAAGGTCCCAAGACTGTACGAGGACGGTTCAAAATTGAGAATTGGATCTGGTTCAGTTCTCAGAGAAGGAGGGGACTTGGCAATCATCTCATGTGGGGTAATGGTCGGAGTCGCTATCTCTGCTGCAGAAACTCTCTCTAGCGAGGGCATAAGCTGTACCGTGGTCGATATGCACACAATCAAGCCGCTGGACGTGGAGCTAATCGCAAAACTGTCAGATTCCTGCGGCGCGTTTGTCACGGCCGAAGACCACTCTGTGATTGGCGGATTGGGGGGCGCTCTTTCAGAGTGGCTTTCAACCAATACCTCGACTCCCTTGGAGATGGTCGGAGTTAGAGATAGATTTGGACAGAGTGGTGCCTCTTCGGAACTGATGGAATTGATGGGTTTGAATGAAGTTGGAATCTGCGAGGCCGCGAGAAGAGCAATTAGTAGGAAATTATAGTCCTGATCGACAAGTATGGGTTCATTTGATAGGGGCCTCAATCCGTCAAGAGTATAGATGCCTGATAACGACGCAGTCAGAAGGTTACTCGAGGGGAATATCGATCCGGTAGAGATCGAGCAAGATCCGGAACTGTATTCTATGGCAGAGAGAATTTACGGGAGTGAAGCATTAGAGGAGATGGGAGTCCTTGCCCCGGAGATAGGTGGATCCCCTGAGGAAGTTGATATCGGACTGATTTCTAATGACATCAGCCTTCCTGATTTTATCCCCGACCTGCCTGACTTGAAAATAGGAGCCGATGGGAGATCTAGACGATGGGGATTGGTGTTTTTCGGTTTCTGTGGATTAGCTGGTACAATCTTCAACATGGTCATCGGGGTTGGGACAATATTATGCTCAACTGGAATCGCAAACATGAGGCAGATTTGTAGTGAAGACTACTCACAGACCAAGGTTGTCTGGACCAAAGGATACACTTGGGATGGCCTTCACCAGATAGAAGCATGGGTAAAGCCGATGACAGAACCATTAGTAGGTGACTTGATGATTCTTTCTTTTTTCACAGTTATTGCCATTGCAGGCTTATTTTTCAAGAAGTGAGTTAATACATTCTGGCTATATGTTGCATCCTTTTTGTCGCTTTTCCTGTGATTAGACAATTCCTTTCTTCGGGAAATTCGTCATCGCATTCTCCCAGCAGAGTAAGGCCTGTCTTCTTTTCTAAAAGCTCTGCATCTGAGTCATTCCCTTCGAATGCTATCTGGTATACGATTCCATTTTCAATTGAAGATTCCTGGGAGACATCATAATCCAGATTATCGAAGGGGAAAGGCTGCACTTTATCAGAAACCAGAGATTTTGCCCTCTGGCGCAAATCTTCCGCCAATCTTTCAAGTGACTCCAATACGTGTTTCTCGGCTTCTTCCATAAGAATCTCAGACTTGGAACCCGTCCTCACAGTGAGGATGAACTTCCCTGCGGACAAGTCCCTAGGTCCCAGCTCTATTCTGATTGGAACCCCCTTTATTTCCCAGTCATAGTGTTTCACACCTGGCCGAACGTCCCTAGTGTCTAGTTCTACCCTAATTCCGGATGCGGAAAGGCGTTCGGCCAGTGCCTGGGCTGCTGGTTCCACGTTGCTGTCTGCATGTGCAGCTATCGGCATAACTACAACTTGAATGGGGGCTATGGCAGGAGGTAATATCAAACCCTTATCGTCACCATGCATACCAACAACAGCTCCTAGAAGCCTCTCGGACATTCCGAACGTAGTTTGATGGCAGGGCTTTGTGTTCCCCTCGGGGTCTTCGTAAGAAAGATCGAATGCGTTCGCCCACTGGTCCTTGTAATGGTGATAGGTCGCTACCTGAAGTGTTCTGCCATTGGGCATTACAACGTCCGCTGCCTTTGTGTACCACGCACCGGGAAATGTATCCCAAACCGGTCTCTTAGAGACCAAAGAGGGCAGGCACAAATCGTGCATTATTCTTTGAACCATCTCAGCATCTTCTTCTATCTGTTCGTCTGCGCCGTCTTGGTCGGCATGTACAGTATGTGCCTCAAAGAAATGAATCTCCCTGACCCTGATGAAAGAGCGAGTTTGCTTTGTCTCATACCTGAAGGTATTAACGATTTGGAATGTCTTCAGTGGGAGATCGGCATGACTCCTTACCCAAAGTGAGAACATGGTGTACATAGGAGTCTCGGATGTTGGTCTGAGAAACATCGGGATCTCTAGCTTATTCTCTCCTCCGTGAGTAACCCAATATACTTCTTTCTTGAATCCCGAAGCCTCTTCGTCAAATCTCAGTTCTGACGGATCGACGCCTGATTCGCGTGCTGCTTTCAACATAGAGACAAGTTTGTTTTCCTTGTCCAGAAGATCCTCTGGAACTAGTAGCGGGAAGCGATGTTCGTGATGTCCTGTCCTGGACATCTCTCTTCTAGCAAGTGAGTCAATTAGTCCCATTGCGGTTAGTCCGTATGGCTTCCAGACATCCATACCTTTTATCGGATACCGCTTGTCTACCAAATCGGCAATTTCGACTATTGCGGGGTACCACTCGTTGAATTCGGATTTTGGAGGAATTCCCCGCTTAGCCCTAGAAGGTTCAGACACATTCATTCGCTCCTCGTTAGTTGGCTTGAATTATTCGATTTAAGTTACGTCAATAAGATGTAATGATTCTCTCGATTTCTACGCATAAATCACCAATGTCACTGATTTCCGAAACCTTTCCATCCGAAAATACAATTCTACATCTAGAGTTGGATTTTCCTTGGACATCAGTCAGCATATTTGCCACTACAGCTAATAGTTCGTTTTCGGATATCAAGTCTATTGATTTGCCAATAAGAGAGTCCTCTGCCCCAGATACCTCAAGTTTGAACGCGATTCGTTTTGACCCAATTGTATGCTCCTTTAACACCTTAAGATGCTTCAAAGTAGGTTTGAGTGTGATTTCCCAATCTCCAGAATTACTAGGGAATTTACCAGAGATCGGTTCAGGGGAATAGTCCAGAATAGCTGCTGCATGAATCCAAAATTCTGGTTTGTTTTCAGATTTAGCGACAATGATAGATTCTTCCAGCATCGAATCAGACGACTCGGCGGTTCTAATATCTGGCAAACTAAATGTTGGTTTTCTACTTGTTATTCCGGAAAGACATACTACGTCATGACCCATCCTATGAAGGTACTCGGCGATTGACCATCCCGTATTTCCTGAAGAAGTATTCACAATTTTCCGTATCGAGTCGATTGGGGCCGCATTCGCACCGAGAGTAATTGCTACTCTCTTCCTACCCGCAATACTTCGGTTTACAAGATTGCAGAAGGTCGCAACTATCTCTACAGGGTCGGGCTGCTTCCTCTTACCCTCTTGTGGGTCATCAAACATTATTTCCACGCCCCGGTTAGCTGTTTCGGATAGTAGATCATCAGTAACCTTGTCCTGGAAAAGATCGTTATGCATCGATGGAACAAACAGAATTGGTATTTCGCTTCCAGATGCTGCGGAGATTGCCATCATTATCGGGGAGTCAATGATTCCATGAACGAACTTAGCGATGGTATTCCTGGTTGCTGGGGCCAGGATCAAACCATCGAACCCCCCAAGTTGGGACATTTCTGACTTCCAATCAGTCATTACCTCGATTCCAGACCCCCATGACAGGGCAAGCGGAGTGATTACTTTCTCTGCGGACTTAGACATCATCGGGAATACTTCTGCGCCATGTCTCCTTAGTTCTCTAGCGAGCTTGACAGACTCTGTGGCGGCAATTCCACCGGAAACTGCAAGGATAACCCTCTTCCCTTCCAAGCTGTCACCGATGACGGAGACTCCGGTATCCTCGCTCATGACTTTCCTAATGTATGTTCATTCATGAGGTCGTCGATGCTTGGCTAAAGTGACTCCATGGCAATTGAAATCCCCATGCCACCGCCGATACACATAGAGGCAAGGGCCTTTTTACCCCCTTCCCGAGATAATATGCTGGCAGCTTTACAGGCAATCCTGGCTCCAGAAGCACCCAATGGGTGTCCTATGGACAAAGCGCCTCCATCGATATTTACTATTTCTGGATTTAATCCTAGTTCCCTGATACAAGCAATACTCTGTGAGGAAAAGGCCTCGTTCAACTCGAAGACGTCAATTTCATTGGAGTCCCAATCTGCTCTCTCTAGTGCAAGTCTGGTAGAGGAAACCGGGCCTAAACCCATCAGTTCGGGAGGACAACCCGTGGTTGCAGCAGAGACAATTCTGGCCAATGGTTGCAATTCATTTTTTCTGGCAAAATTTTCACTGCAAACAACGGAAAAAACGGCACCATCTGTTAGCGGAGAGGAGGTAGCAGCGGTTACGGTCCCCCCATCTATGAAGGCTGGATCTAAACGAGACATTGATTCCAGAGTAGAGTTCGGCCTGATACACCCATCCTTGGAGATTAAAACATCGTTGTGTGCTATGGGGACTATCTCCTCGGCGAACTTACCCGACTGTTCGGCATTTGATGACTTTGTATGAGACAGAAGGGAAAATTCCTCCTGTTCCGTTCTGGATATCCCATACAATTCTGCAACATTCTCCGCAGTGATGCCCATGTTCACGTAGGCCTCCGGAAAATCGGTTTCGAATTTTGGATGTGGGCTCCAATTGAATCCCCTCCTCTTAACCCGAGACATTGATTCTATACCACCGCATACGAAGCATTCTCCCCAGCCAGCAGAAATGTTTGCCGATGCGTACATGATTGCCTGCATGGAAGACCCGCAGAGTCTGTTTATTGTTATTCCAGGGGCCTCTTTCGGCAGACCCGCCATAAGTGCCATTAAGCGTCCAATATTGTATCCCTGCTCTCCTTCCGGATATGCACAGCCGACTATCACGTCATCTATTTCGGCCGGATCGATGTTTAGGTTGTCAAGCAGATCAACTAGCACCTGTGAGGCAAATTCATCAGGCCTTACTTCAGATAATTCCCCCTTGTGGGACCTACTGAATGGGGTTCGACGCCAATCAACAATTACTGAACTCACGATATGCCGACATGTAACGACCCCATAACAATTCCCAGAGTAATATTTTTTGAATGACCGAGGGGTTCTTGAATAATCCTCAACGGGCGTTAATCATGATTAGGGAATGCCCGGTACACGGATACTTCTCAGATGATGACCTATGTCCCGCATGTAACTCAGAAGGCAAGTTCATCATGAGCACCAGAGAAAGAGATGGGATGGCAAGAAAGCTAGCCCTCGTTCTCAGACATGCTCCTGAGAAGTTTGATCTGGAAATGGACATCAATGGTTGGATAGACGTCAGAGACATAGTAAGGAAATTCAAAGATGGTGGGAGGCGTCGGCAGCACTGGCTGAGGCCCCACCATCTAGTTGCAATCTCAGAAACCGATCCAAAGGGAAGATACGAGGTACGAGGGAATATGATGAGGGCTACTTACGGGCATACAGTCGAGATAGAGTTGGACCTACCATCGAGTGATATCCCGGATTCTCTATACTATCCTTGTGAACCGGGTGAGGCAGGAAATCTAGTTGAAGTTGGGATAAGCCCGGGAGATAGAGCTCATGTCCATCTTTCCGCATCGATCAGGCATGCCGCTGAGGCAGGAAGGGTGCATTACGATGATCCATCGATAATTGAGGTCGATACTGCTAGGATGGTTGCCTCTGGAGAAACGATTTGGCATGCAGGGGTTACAGTCTACCTATCCGAGAGTGTCGCGGGTGAGTATCTCTCAATAGTTGGTCGAGATGACCCAGAGCTATCTCTTTTGAGAGAGACCTGGTTTGAAGAAGAATAGTCAGAACTCGCCACAAACGGGGCAGAATTGTAAATCACTCAATTTCTCAGCCCCGCAGGAGTGGCACACCCCGGATTTAGTAACTGGTTTCACTTCAGAGTTATTCTGTACGCGTACTGATTCCTCCCTCTCAACGAATGGAGAAGAATGAGATTGATCAAGACTGCTTAGGATCTCCCTGTATCTAACAACCTCGGAAATAGCAAGCTCAATTTGGAGGGTTCGGCGTCCTCTGTCATCTTTGTCGTCAATAAGAGATGCATTGGCTAATTCAGATTGTAGCCATCGCTGAAACCTTTCAAGTTCGGATGTGTCTAACACAACTTATGGATAGAGCATTAGCGTTAAACTGTATGTATTGACTTGAAAATGTTAGAATACGAGTCCCCTTACACTCGATCCTGATGGTATCAAGGGTGGTGATAAAACTGGGTGGGGGCCTGATTACTGACAAGAGTTCAATGAAGAAGTTTGATGCTGGTTCTGTGGAAAGGGTCGCCGATTCAATATCCTCAATCGTTGAGATGGGGGTTCCCGTAATAATAGTCCATGGTGCGGGATCTTTCGGCCATTTACTAGCAAAGGAATGGTCAATATCGGAAGGAGTGGATCAGAAGATTGCTAAAGAGCAGCGAATGATTGTCGATGAAATACGTTCGGATATGAGAGAGTTGAATAGATTAGTGATTGATAGGCTTTCAGACTCAGAATTAGATTCTGAGGGTCTGCCTCCCTCGGAATGGGCGATTGGTACTGGGCCGGGTTTCCAAGGTGATATTACAGCTTTCGAAAGAGTGGTCCAGGCGCCGATTCCCATTACCTTTGGAGATGTTGTGAATACAAATGATCAGCTAGAGTTCGGAATACTTTCCGGAGATGATTTGATGGTGAGACTTTCTAGAGAATTGGAGGTATCACACTGTATTTTCCTAATTGGAGATGCAGAGGGGGTCTTGAGCGGACCACCCAACCAGGAAGGATCGAGTTTGATTAGTAAATTAGGGGCAGAAGAGGAGATTGAAGGGCCCCATTACACTGAAATCGATGTAACTGGGGGAATCGGCCTGAAAATAGACAGGGCCAGGAAAATTGCATCGGGTGTTGAGGAGGTATGGATATTAGACGGGCGATATCCTGAAAGAGTCGTAGAATTATTGAGCAGCGGAGAAACTAGAGGTACCAAGATTCTGCCTTATTGAGTCTTCATATACGCGTCTCCTTCCGACTGACCAATATGTCCACGAGAGAATTTAATCTGGATGACCATGATTCCTCCCAGTTACAGATGATGGATGAAATGTGCCTATTGGTGGATTCAGAGGACAGAGTGATTGGTTCAGAGACAAAACTAAACTGTCATAGAAATGGAGGAAGCAGGCATAGAGCTTTCAGCGTTCTAATCTTTGACTCTGAAGGAAGGATACTGGTTCAGAAGAGAGCCTCGGAAAAAATTACCTTTCCGGGTGTTTGGGCTAATAGTTGCTGCAGTCATCCACTTGACTTAGAATCAGAGAAAAACGGCCCAGAGGGAGCCATAACGGCTGCGAAAAGGAAACTATGGCAGGAGTTAGGAATTTCGCAAAACGAAACCGATCAATGGACTTTCCATCATGTTGGAAGGATGGAATACTCCTGCAGGTGGAACGAGGATTGGATTGAGAGGGAGATTGATCACATCATGGTGGTTCGGGCAGATGCGACTGTGGACCATAATCTCAATGAGATTTCGGAGGTTCTCTGGGCTGAACCTGATGAAGTCAAGAGGATGATGGAGGGAGAAGGAAAATGGCAAGATCAAGTGATTGCTCCGTGGTTCAGACTAATTTGGCAACATTATGTAATTCCGAACGATTGTGATTTTGTGTCTATGACAAATGAAATAAATGATGTTATTACTTATTGTGGGGAAGTAGACATGGATGGCAGTTCAGTAACTCCCGGTCAGACGTTGCTGGATGCTCTTTCTGGACATAGGGATAAGGTAGAGGGAGAGATCATGTCTAGTTTATCGAAGATGAAGCAGAAGAACCTCCATGGTGCAATGACGCATCTATTCAAGGGAGGGGGTAAGAGACTGCGGGCAATACTGCCTAGGCTTGTTGGAGAGGCAGTTGGGAATGCAAATGATGGCCACTACACTCTGGGTGCATCGATAGAAATTATTCATAATTTTACATTGATTCACGATGATATTATTGATCAAGACCCCATTAGGAGGGGCTTAGACGCTGTTCACGTTGAATACGATGATGCTACTGCAATCAATGCCGGAGACGCCATGCTCGCAGTAGGGTTCGAGATTCTAGCGGAGTCAGAAGATGTACCTGACGAACTGCTAGGACACCTGATAAGATCAATTGGTAAAATGGTAAGGAAGGTCGCAGAAGGACAACAGGAAGACATTGAGTTCGAAGCCAGAGATGAGGTAACCGAGGATGAATACATAGCCATGATTGCAGGGAAGACCAGTGCTATGTTCGAGACCTGTGCCAGAACTGGTGCAATACTCGCAGGGGCTAGCGATGAGGAAGTTTCCAACATGGCGCAATGGGGCCTTAATCTAGGATTATGCTTCCAGTTAATGGATGATTTGATTGACATCACTGGAGATACCGAGACACTAGGTAAACCAGCTGGATCAGACATCGTCCAAGGGAAGAGGACGCTCATTGCGATTCATGCGTTACAAAATGATTCGGATCTTTCCAGCTTCAATGAGGTATTCGGATCCGGAAAGTGTAGTGAGGAGGATTTGTCTAGAGCCGTTTCAGAACTGGAAGCTTCCGGTTCAATTGCTTACGCGAAGAAGAGAGCAATGCACCACCATTCACTTGCACATGAATGTCTAGACAAGCTCGAGGAGTCACCTTCTTTGTCAGTATTGAGGGAGTTGACCGACTTCCAATTGATTAGAATAAGCTAATCAGTCCGTGTATTGGGCCTCTCCTGGAATTTCTTCCTTGAGTCCCTTCCTTTGCCTAATATCGCCGACTATCTTGTGGAAAAGTTCTGGAGGCACTTGGTCATATCCAGCATTCTCAGTATTCCAAACGGCTCTTCCCTGAGTTGCGGCCCTAATGTCGTTTGAGAATCCGAATGATTCGGCCACCGGCATTTTACCAATTACACATGTAACATCGTTTTCGACAGGCATATCTTCAATCACGCCTCTTCGAGTGATTAGTTGTCTAGTAATTCCTCCAGCCCACTCAGAAGGGGCGTCGATGCGAATTTTCTGAATTGGTTCAAAGAGTACTGAATTAGCCCTCAGTAAGGCGCCTTTTATTGCATTCCTTACTGCAGGAATAGTCTGTGCGGGGCCTCTGTGGATAGCATCCTCATGCAACTTTGCGTCTACTAGTCTAACCAAGACTCCGGTCAGTGGTTCATCGGCTATTGGTCCCTTCTTGCAGACGTCATTGAATGCCTCAATGATAAGCTCCCTCGTCTCATGCAGATTCTGAATACCCTTAGTATCGTTTACAAGGACAGTAGTGGCGTTTATTGCGTATATCTTCCTCATCAGATCCTTATCCATTCCAAGTTCTCCAAACTTATTGCCGACCTCCTTGGCATCCTTGTTTCTAACTGGTCCGTCTCCTAAATCTCCTTCTCTCAAAGCAGTGATTACATTCTCTGGAAGTTGCTCCACCTCCACGTAGAATCTGTTGTGTCTGTTGGGAGACTTACCCTCGAAGGCCCTGCCCTTGTTGTCCGCTCCTATTGACTCCCTGTAAACCACTATCGGATTACTCTGATTTACCTTGATTCCCTGTTCCTCCTCTAATCGATAGATAGTGATCTCAAGGTGTAGCTCCCCCATCCCGGAGAGAAGCGCCTCTCCAGTCTCATGGTTGGTATCTACAGATAGAGATGCATCCGATTTGGCCAAACTTCGTAGAGCTCCTATGAATTTGGGGAGATCCTTCATTGATTTTGGTTCAATTGCCACCGTAACAACTGGTTCTGAGTAGTGCCTGATTGCCTCGAATGGAGTCTCATCCTTGTCCCTTGTGATTGTGACTCCTGCAGCAGCGCTCCTCACCCCGGTCAGTGCAGCAATGTTCCCTGCGGATACTCCTGGAACTTGGATCCTGTCACCACCTACCATCATACTGACCTGCTGAACACGCTCGGCTTTGCCGGCTCCACTCGCCCAAACTGTCTCTCCTTGCTTTATTGTGCCAGAATACACTCTTCCGACTGCTACCTCTCCTGCATGGGGATCCATCCAAATCTTGGTTATCATGAGGGAAAGCGGACCATCCGCATCGCAATTGACCATGGTCTTGCCTACTTCCGAGTCAAGATCGCCCTGCCAGATATTCGGTATCCTATATTCCTGAGCAACCAAGGGGGATGGGAGTTTTTCTACTGCCATATCGAGTAAAACTTCGTGAACTGGTGCCTTCTTAGCTAGCTCCTTTTGTTGTTCATTGTTACAGTATTCGAAAATCTCAGGAAAGTTTACTCCGGTCTTTTGCATGAATGGGACTGTTATCCCCCAATTGTGGTATGCAGATCCGAAAGCGACTGTTCCTTTCGCGACGTCAACTTGCCAATTTGACTTGTGCTGTTCTGGGGCAAATTTCCTAATCAGGTCATTTACCTTGATTATCTGCTTTTGGAACCTAGCCATCATATCCTCTGGTGTTACCTGTAGTTCGTTGATTAGTCTGTCTACCTTGTTTATGAAAAGGACTGGGCGAACTTTCTCCTTCAGAGCCTGCCTGACTACGGTCTCAGTTTGAGGCATCGCCCCCTCTACAGCGCAGGTAAGTATGATACATCCGTCCACAGCCCTCATTGCTCTAGTAACGTCACCTCCGAAATCTACGTGACCAGGAGTATCAATTAGGTTGATCAGATAGTCTTCGCCATCTACTCCGTGCACCATGGATGCGCTAGCAGCATTGATTGTGATGCCACGAGCGCTTTCTTGGTCATCGAAGTCCAATACTCGTGATTTTCCCGCAAGCTCTTCGGACATCATCCCCGCTCCAGCGATCAGATTGTCGGAAAGAGTGGTCTTTCCATGGTCGATGTGGGCAGCTATCGCGAGATTTCGGATTCTTTCACGGTTGTGCATAACCTCAGTAGCGCGCTTGATGTTGTCTTCCTTTCGACCCATATCCTCACCTAGTTATATTTCCGACCTGAAAACGGTTCATAAAGACAATTGAGTGGAATTGAAGAAATTCAGAGTTGTTTCGTGGATTGATATTATCGAGCAGATGCAGCTATCCTCTCTACCTCATGTCTTTTCCCCACGGCAAAGGAGTTGACGTCTCCATCTGCTGCCTTAGTGAGTTCAGAGATTATCCCCTCTGTGAGTGACTTTTTGCTCTTCATAGTTGCCGAAGCGGCACCTATTGCTAGGTTCCTCAATGCAACATCGAGTCTCCTACTGGGAGAGGAGTCGACGGCCTTTGGTTGGCTTACAGCACCAATCCTAACTCTAGTGGTCTCTTCACATGGGGCCGCCTCTGTAATTGCGTCTATGAATTTCTGAAGCGGGTTTTCTCCACTCTTTTCGTGAATTCTGTCGAAGGCTTCGTCTAGAGATTTTGCACAATACTGCTTCTTGCCACTATTCTTTCCAGATCTCATTAGGTTGTTGATGAACCTCTCAGTTACTGAGAGATCCTGTTTCCCAAACCACGCATTCGCATGACGTCCTCCAGTGTGCGGCGCCCCAATCATTTTCAGATTCACGTATCTAGAGATTCCCGGATCGCTGCAAACAACCTCACTCGCATCCCACTTACCAAAAACCATAGTTCCAATTCCGGCAATTGGAGATTCTGGCTCCTCTGTGACGTCCGGTGTATCTGAAATTTCGATATCCTCTTCCATAAGAAATACCTCAGCGTACTGGCTTCTCCTTTCTTCCTCTGACCATCTCATCAAGAGATACTCCATTTACCTTGATTACTTTGTATCTAACTCCGGGGAGGTCGCCATAGGATCTACCCTTGCTGCCCCCAATTCCCTCCACCATAACTTCGTCGTGCTCGTCGATGAATGAAATTGCCCCATCGCCGGGTGCAAACGCAGTTAGTCGGTTTCCCGTACGAATAAGGCTGATTTTCACTGCCTTCCTAATTGCTGAGTTTGGTTGTTTGGCCTCGAATCCTACTTTCTCGATGACTATCCCCTTGGCTTGGGGGCTTCCTCTTAGGGGGTCGTGCTTCAGAACTCCTCCCTGTTTTCTCTTAGCCTGCCTATTCCTAAACTTCCTTTCTTTCCACCTGTATCTCTTACGGTCAGACTTCATCTTAGAACCGGAGAAAAGGCCTCGTCCCAAATAATGCACCTCAAAATGACGACTTGGCGACCTGCAGTCCATTTATGAGACTGACGGGTAGCCACCAATGAATATCGGCCCTAATTGCAACAATAGGAGCCGAACATTCAAGCGGCTTAGTAGTCCGGAGTAAAACATGGGATTCAGGGAGTTTGTTGACGGAATTCGGATAGTTAAAGACCCAATTAGTGTGAAATATGACATGAAAATTGCTTCTGAGTCTACAGGCAACGAACCTCTACTTTTCAGTGAAATCATAGAATCCCCAGGGCAAAGAGCAGTCACAAACATACTAACTCGGCATAGGCTCTGTGAGGCGTTCAATGTTGAGCCTGGAGAATTAATAGATATACTTTCATGGGCCATGGAAAACCCCTCCGATACTGTTCTGGTAGAGGCCGATTCGGCTCCTGTATTGGAGAACAAGATGGAGCGAACTGACATCTCCGTTCTCCCCATACCCCGTCATTATAGAGAGGATGGCGGCAGGTACCAGTCTTCGTCAATTATCGTCGCCCAATACGGAATGCAAAGGAATACCTCATTTCACAGGCAACTCTTGAAAGGCCCGGATAGGACTACTGTAAGGCTGGTACCCCGTCATCTCCGAACAATGGCTGATCAGGCCTTCGAGAACAACGAGGATGTCCCTATTGTAGTTGTAAATGGTCCCGATCCATTGGTTTTACTTGCAGCTGCAATGTCATTCAACGAGCCGATAGATGAATTGAGAGTGGCGTCTGCTTTGCATGAGCGGTTATACGGTGCTAAATTGGGACTGGTGGAGATGCCAAATGGGGTTCAAGTCCCAGCAGAGTCCGAATATGCCATGGAGGCAAGGATTACCACGAAATTGGATGATGAGGGCCCATATGTAGACATTACAGGGACCGTCGACGACATAAGACAGGAGCAAGTAATCGAATATGACTCAATATACCACAGGAACGAGCCGATATTCCATGCATTGATTCCGGCGGGAGTGGAGCACATGACTTTGATGGGGATGCCCAGAGCTCCAACTATCAAGACAGCCGTCTCAGAAGTGGTTACTTGCACAGATGTTTACTTGACAGACGGGGGAAGCGGTTGGCTCTCTTCGGTGGTCCAAATCATTCCTGAGAATTCTGGTGATAGCATGAGGGCCATAGAAGCTGCACTTGACGGCCACAAATCAATGAAACAAGTAATCGTAGTTGATACCGATATCGACGTAACCAATTCAACCAGAGTTGAGTGGGCCCTGATGACCAGGTGGCAGCCAGACAAGGATACGTTGATCCTATCAGACCAAAAGGGGTCTAGCCTAGATCCCAGCCGTTCTCCAGATGGCACTACTAGCAAGATAGGTATTGACGCGACGATTGATCCCGGTGTCGACAGAAGCCCGTTCGAATCTGTACTGTGAGTAATCAAGATGGAAGAAGATCTTACGCTTTCTGAGTCCCTACATCATCCTCGTAGAAGTCTTGGTAACAGATATAGGAGCCAAGCCGAGAAGTTCCTTAGACTAGGCAACGATGTGAGCAATCTATCTTGGGCCGAGCAGAGTGCAAAACAGAGTATCCTATATGACTTCACGAATGAAGAAAACTGGAGGGTTTTGATTCGGATCAAGGTTTTGATGGGAGACTCGGAGGGATCCAGATCCGTGTTATCGGACCTATTTTCTGTTCTGGGCAGAGACCCAAAACTTATGTCTCAACTATCTGGCATAGATATCATATCATCTTGCGAGGATTTACTCGAAGGGGCTTTCTTATCAGACCCTCTTGATCCTGACAAATGGTGGTCTGGAATCTGCGATAAACCCGAGGAGTTGCAAGTATTCTCAGAGAGACTCCGTACTCTCGATATTTCTAATCAGAGATCGAATATAATATATTCAAGAAGGCTTGAAAGAATAAGAAAAGGGGGTTACGAGGATGAGTTCCTCGAGCTGTCCAGGGTTCTCCTATCCCAAAGACCGACAAATCATGAATCATGGGAACAATTGGGGATGTTGTATGAGAGAAGGAAGGAATATGATGAAGCATGGCATTGCTACGACCAAGCGAATGTCGTTTATCCTCGATCCTCCGCTAGGGATGGGTTCAGAGAAAGGATGGAGTCGAGAGTAGGTGGAACTCCTGATAAACCTTGGAGAGAGCCGTCGATTACCGACAGATCTCAATTCCTCAGCCGTCTTGGTCGCCTATCTAGAAAGCAAGCTCATGATGATGAGAGGCCGCCTGATGATGAGGAGAATCTAGAAGTATCACATTTAGAAGAGCTAAGACAACAAGGAAGGAATACTGAGGCCTTCTTCCTGGCAAGAAATATGGCTGCACAAGGAGTCGAGGGGGCAGAAGAATTGGTGAAGGAGATTTTGAGTGATTTAGATGGATGAAAAGGCGTTCGTCGTGATATTGGCCCTACCCATGGATACGGACGATTCCTGGATTATGGTGAAGAACAAGAGTAGGGGTTGGGAGTTTCCAGGAGGGCATTTGGAAACGGGCGAGTTACCAGAGGAAGCAGCACTTAGGGAGTTGTATGAAGAGACTGGCATTCTAGGTACTGCAAAGGCCGTTGAGGAGAATTTGGTACTTGGAGGCTATGTTGTTTTAGTAAGAGTAGAAAGAGAGGTGAGCCCAGATTCTTGGAGTTCTTCAGACGATTCCATCGAGGAAGTAGGTTGGTGTCTTCAAATTCCTGAGTCCTCTGCATGGGGTAGAGAGGAAATACAGTCAGTTATCGATCATGATTGGAGGGCTTCAAGAAGTCTTGAGTCCTGAATCTCGTGGCTTCTCTTCTCTATCTCTGCTCTCCATTTGGGTTCATGAATTGCCTGACTTGCGTCAAGTACCAAACCAAGATCGTCCCGCTGGTTGCCAGATACGTCAATTAGTGCCAGTGAGAGTATAAGTTCGACACATTCCCTGATGTCATTCGGATTCGAGGGAACTGTTGTCATTCCTGGACTATCTCGCGGTTTTGCATCGACTATTCTCTCATCCATCATTGGGGAGTCTTCCTCAATCTCATCCAATGCTATGTCGAGCCATTCGATAGCGCAGACTACTGATTCGGCAGGCATTTCGACGGAGGATAGGCGCCTCATTGCTATCCAGAGGTGCCTCATTGCTGGCTCTAGGTCCCCTATTGAAGCGAGGATCCTCCCGGATTCCAATCTTGATAGCCCGATTATGTCTGAGGGGTGCCCCCTGTCTGAAGAGATATCAGAAAGGGTGACCAATGACATCATTTGCTCACCTTGGTTTCGATGCCATGCTGCTAGATTCAGTAACGATACTCCGTGAAGAGGAGAGCCTGGAGCTACTGATGCTAGGCGATCTACACACCATCTCAGTTCTTGGCCTAGGTCATTATTTTCCATCTCCCCGAGTAGTGCTCTTTCCATCCTAATCCAAGCCTCTGTCTCGAAATCGCGTTGATTCAATAGTCTTGATCTGGCTAGGATATCCTCACTCAGATTAAGCGCCTCTTCTTTTTTTCCCTCTGAGAGAAGGGACTTGAAAAGAAGGGAATCGACAGAGGAGCTTTTTTCACTGGATTGGGGTCCTGTCAAGATTTTCACTCCATCTCGAATTGTTCGGCCATTTCTTCGTACTTTTCCCTGATGCTTTCTTCCCTCTCCGCTAATTTGCCTAAGTGTTCAGTTAGAGCCTTTTCTGCGGACTTTAGTTCTTCTAGAAGGGAATCTCGATCATCCACTTCCAGAAGTATATTGCCTAGGGATCTGTATACAGGCTTAGATGGGTCTTGTGCCGAAAGTGATTCTATTGTGATGCCATATTCGGAGCACTGGGACGAGATTGACTGTATCTGTCCCCTTAGGGCTTGTAGTTCCCTGGCCAAGGCCTGAATATCTTCTGTGGAAGGTCTGGTGCTAATTACTCTCACCTCTCGTGGCTTTCAGGGAGCTATCAGAGGCTATTAGGGCTCTCATTATTGAGTTCCACCTTGCTCTTGTATCATTGAACGAATCTGAATGAAGGGATATTGAAATTTCTCCGTCTTTGCTAACAAATTGGGCCTCTGTGACTAGTGAAGATGATAGGGAGCGTGCGTCACTGTACTCCAAGGTCAGTTTGAGTGAAACCGAGTCATTCCTCTTCTGTTCCTTCATCTGTCTCTCTCTCGGATATTTTTCTTTCGAATTCCAAAGCTGCCTGTTGTGCTATAACGGTCATATCTGTAGCAGTAGCGCCCTCTAGGGATCGCCTAACTATCCTCTTGTTTGCATCGCTAGCTCTCGTATAAGGCTCCCAGACCCCACCAGAGAATGTGTAGCCACACTTCCTGCACTCCCAAATTCCCGCTGACTTCCTACGTACCTTGCGATAATGGCAGCTCGGACAAGTGTATAGTCTAGATTTCTTCGAGATTGCTGAACCAGCCCTTCTCCTAACGCTGACTCCGTACCTAGCTCCAAATCGAGCAGTGGCTCCAGCCTTCTGAGTCCTTTTTGCCATAATAAAACCTACAATTCATCGACTATTTTTCTTAGTTTCTCTGTTCTTTCAATGGCATTATCCATGATTTCAGTGAACTCTTCCGCTGAGAAAATTCCCTTTAGACCCTTCTGTAGGGAGTGGACGTTGTTATCGTCTCCAAGAGTGATGTGGATACGCTCGTCACCTCCAAGCTCTTCTCTGGCAGTAGCATCGAATACGAATCTACCTCCGACCTTGTGATAGGAGCACATTATCGGAGTCTTGGAAACTGACAATGGATAGTCCTCTCCAACCTCGAATCGCTCGGCAGGTACAGTGGCGTTCCTAAGTGCGGTAATACCTGCCAATGCAAACGCGTCGAACAGGTTGCCATCGTCAGAGATGGCAAACAGGTCTAGAATGACCTGCCACGCCTTTTCTCCGGGAATGATGCACAGTGAGTCGACATCTATGCACCCGGACTCTCTAATTCCCCTATCAACGACCCTCCCGAGTTCTATAGACTCTGGACTGGGTGGGCCAGATTCCCAGTTCCTTCCTGCTACTGGTCTGACCTCTGCTGAGCACATCAGACCACCTTGATTGGGGCGGTCTGGATAAGGAGTCATAATTTGGAACTTGACCCCAGCTAATACGATGGTGTCCCCCATTCTTACTCGTGCTGAGCCCTCCGCTCTGGGAAGTATTGAGTGTTGAACTTCGAGCTCCCTACCTTCCCATCTCCCCCTACCATCTATCCTGGCATCTCTTTCTGCAAGATCAGAAAGGTGTGATCTGAGGAGTTTTGGAACTATTGGGATTGTCATTGTGAATCCCCTCCATTCAGTGCTTCTACCATCAATTTGTGAATCTCCTGTGCAGCATCCATATTATACCTCCAAGCTTGCTCAAATTCATCTTGTGAAAGATCTCCGTCCATCTGTAAAAATACTAGTTCACCTGAATTAGGCATTATTCCCATAGGAAGGTCGGCCTCGCCGTAGTTGTCCTCTTCCTTATTGAGGTCGCAAACGACTACGTCGTTGATTTTGCCACTAGCTACGCTGACTACTAAGTCCGTCATGGGTATTCCAGCATCTGCTAGTGCTACGGAAGCAGCGGTAAGGCCCACACATCTTGTTCCGGCCTCCGCAGATACAATCTCAATGCTTATCCTTATCTTCGAGCGTGGGTATAGCTCCAGAAGAACAACGCTTTCTAGTGCATCCTGTGTAACCTTACTGACCTCTCTGCTTCTACGATTGAAGCCAGGCCTCATTCTATCCGTCGTCGAAAAAGGAGCCATGTTGTATGCTACGTCCAAGACAGCACGATCTTGCCGTTGGATCTTCCTGGGATGGGCCTCCATCGGCCCATAGACTGCGACAATTGCCTCATTAGTGCCCCAAGTCATTCTGCATGATCCATCCGCGACAGGTACGACCCCGGTTTCAATTGTGATTGGTCGAATGTCTCCTGGGCCCCTTCCATCGGCCCGAACGCCGTTTTCATCGATCATCTGAACGTCTCCGTACCCACCCATCAGTTTCCAACTCCTCTACTATCTCTGGAAATTTCGGATAATCTATTGCGGACATCCAGTATTCCGTCTAGTTCGCCGTCTATCCACATCCTTCCGTTGTCGGCCACAACGATGCGGCACTCCGTCTCCGCTTTCATCCTTCTGAGGGACTCGCCCCCCTTTCCAATTATCCTTCCAAGCAAATGTGGATCGATTTCTTCAACCACTCCGGAGCGAATCTTCCGTAGTCCCATTCCCTTCATGGTAACAACGCTTGAGTGCGTTTCCTCTACTTCCTGGACGCGGCACAGTACAGCATCGCCGATATCCATTACTGATCTAGTTCCTCCGAAGTCCACCTTCCCCGGTCCTAGGCTCATTGGGAGAATTGCATTAAACGGGGCTCCTAATTCTATGAACCATAGATTATTTGTGCATCCCTCTATGAAGCCAATTACCAGATCTCCCGGTCTGGGGATGTATCTGGTGTGTAAGGGCTCAATTGATATTGATCTACCCTTTTCCCTTAGCTTTCCTTGCTTTAATGCCTTGAGCCTACCTGACATCACCAATACGCCATGTCCGGCCTCAAAGCCCTCTGAGTCGCCCAGATCATCACCGGGCACTACGAGGTTATTACCTCGCTTATTTCCTTGCGGCCCTGCCGCACCATTCTTTTTCGTCATATTATCGAGCCGCGCGACCGGCCCTCCGTTCATAACCGTTGATGCTGGGAAAATTTGCTCAATCATTCTAATTCTCTGACTTCTACATCGGGCGACTTGGAAGCGACTTTGTCTATGATGTCATTTTTCATCCCACCCGGAACAGAAACAACGCATGCCCAATTTCCATTACTCATCCATTCTTCCTTCTGTATTGAGTCCCTGAGCAACTGACTTACTGCTCCGTAGTCCTTGCCCTGTACCATGAAGGCCAAAGTGACCGTGATAAATTGAAGTGGAATTACCGGTCTTAGCAATTTAACAGCATCTCCCACCTGACTTTCTGTTGACTTGAATGGGTCAATCGAGAATCTAATCTCATTCAGGGCGTTTTCTATCCTTGTTCTGGGATGGGGGAGTTTCGTCTTAGGGTCTGTCGCTGTGGAAGCTATCTCATTTATGATCTGGCGTCTTTTTTCATCTACCAGATTCCTTCTCTGGGATGTAGTTAGCTGGATGCTGCCCCTTTCTAGAATAGCACTAGCACAAATGGAAATATCAGTTGTACCAAACGTTCTCTGGAGAGCCTCGCTGGTAGGTCTTTCTCCTGCTCTGGCATCAGACCAGACTTCTTCAATAGCGAGTAAATCTGAGATTTCGACTGACTCGTTATCTGATTTCCAATTGTCTACTAATTGAGGATCAACAAGAATCTCGTACCTACTTCCTCCCTTCTCGAGACGAGCTAGAACGGCATCATCAAGACTTACCATGGGGCATGATAAGGCCTTTGACTTATGATGGTGGGGTATCAGGAGAGCTTGCCCAGATGCTTGAGGGTAGTCTCCCTATCCAATTTCTCATAGCCGCTCTTGTCGACGCAACCGATTTCTACAGTATCTGGATTCAAATCCTCCTCTAGAGAGTCTCTTAGTGCCTCTAGGCCCATCTTGATGGCGGCATTCTGGGTCATTCCCTTCTTCCACTTATCCTCGAAGAAGTCTATTGCTGTCGCCTTTCCTCTACCTATTGCTCCTGCATTGTAGGACTGGTAAGCACCAGAAGGATCGGTTTCGAAAAGATGTGCACCCTCGTCATCGAATCCGGCTATTAGTAGGGCTGTCCCGAAAGGCCTTGCTCCGCCATACTGCGTGAAGGACTGCTTGTAGTCGCACATCTTCTTGACTAGAGTGGATACCGGAATATTGTCGCCGTATGTCATTCGATTTATCTGGCATTGAACTCTTGCTCTGTCTACAAGTTGGCGAGCATCGGCTACTAGTCCTGAAGTGGTAATTCCCACATGATTGTCGATTTGGTACATCTTCTCGATTGAGTCTGTGATTACCAATTTACTCTGAACCCTCTTATCTACTATCAAGACCACACCGTCTTTGTACACCAATCCTACTGTAGTAGTACCTCTCTTGACTGATTCCCGAGCATACTCGACCTGGTATAACCTACCATCTGGAGAGAAAGTAGAGACGCCGTGGTCATAACCTCGTCCGCTTGGCTGCATCGTAATCAGGCTCTTGTCATGAGGGACTCTTATCAATATTGGTCGGCGGAAGACTCAATCGAGTGGCCATTATGACAGAAGTACCAGGTGGGACCATGCGAGTAGCAGTTCTGGCTTCAGGAGGAAAGGACTCGACTTATGCGTCATGGTGGGCTCAACTTCAGGGATGGGAAGTTGTTTCGCTAGTAACGGTCTTGGTAAAAGGGGATGATTCAATGATGTTCCAGCTACAAAACACCTGGATAACCGCATTTCAGGCTTCGTCATCGGGCATCCCCTGGAAGCCAATCATATCATTTGGAGAGGAGGAGGACGAGGTAGGAGACTTAGAGGCTTCAATAACAGCTGAAGGAGATATTCTCGATTCAAAGGAAATTTTCCCCCCAGGAATCGAGATTCCTGAGGATTTGATGATTCACTCCGGCCCTCTGGATATAGACGGACTAGTAGTAGGTGCACTTCGTTCAGACTATCAGAAGACCAGGATTGAGAGGATGTGCCAAAGACTAGGCATTGCTTCATTCAGTCCACTCTGGCACAAAGACCCGAGAGAACATATGCAGTCCCTCCTGGAGCATGGGTTCGGCGTGGTATTTACCTCTGTTTCTACGGAAGGAATGAGTGCGGACTGGGTAGGAAGGACACTTGAGGAGGAATCTCTGAACGAATTGACAGATCTCTCTAAGAGGCATCGGTTCAACTTGGATGGAGAGGGCGGAGAGTTCGAGACGATTGTAGTTAGTGCCCCCCATATGAGAAGGGACGTAATACTCGAAGGGGAAGGTGTCTGGAAAGGTTCCAGGGGTTCATTAGAGGTTCTCTCGTGCGGACTCTCTTGAAATCGCTAGACTCAAACAGGAGACCATTGTCGGACGACTCGTAGTTATGCCAGTTTCCCCTTTGGATTACAGGTATGGAAGAGATATTGCCAAGGAAATCTGGTCCAGGGAGGGGAGGCACGCGAGATCTCTAGAAGTTGAGAGAGCGTTGATTTGGGCACATAGCAAAATGGGTAGGGTTTCTCCAGAGGATTATGACGCAGTTGCGGAGATCTCTGATCCGGGAATCGTCACTGCAGACAGGGTGGACGAATTAGAGGCAGAGACAAAACATGACATTATGGCACTTACAAAGGCCATGGCAGAGGCTGCAGGAGACGCGGGGTGGTGCATTCATCTCGGAGCAACCAGTAATGATATTGTGGACTCTGCTGTAGCTCTGCAAATAAGGGACAGCATAGACGTTCAAAGACAATCCCTTGTCGGACTGATTCTGAATATGTGTGGAATCGCTGAAAGAGAGTCTGGGACAGTGATGCTCGGAAGAACGCACGGGCAGGCTGCGGTCCCTATCACGTTCGGTCTGAAGGTTGCGGTGTGGGTGGATGAGATGAGGCGACACCTGGTTAGGCTAGAGGAAATGCGACCCCGATGCATAACAGGGAAATTCCTAGGAGCTGTAGGAACTGGAGCAGCACAGGGAGAGGGAGCATTAGAGTTACAGAGTCTGATTCTCGGTGACTTGGGTTTGGAAGTCCCCGTCGCCACTACCCAAGTGGTTGGAAGGGACAGGTACATCGAATGGGTCGGGTGGATGGCAAATGTCGCTACGAGTATCGAGAAGATTCTCCAGGAAGTCAGAAACCTCCAAAGGACTGAGATAGGAGAGGTTGCGGAGGAGTTTGACTCGGAGAAGCAGGTCGGTTCATCCACTATGGCTCACAAGAAGAATCCCATTACTGCAGAGAACGCATGTGGCCTAGCCAGAGTAGTCCGTTCAATGATCATACCATCTTACGAAAACGCACTGTTATGGCACGAAAGGGACTTGGCTAACTCCTCGAGCGAGAGATTTACTCTCTCGCATTCAATGATTCTGCTAGATGATGTTATTTCAAAGTGCGAAAAGGTACTTTCAGGGTTGGTTGTCGACAGAGAAAGAATGAGGAAGAATATAGCGGATCAAAAGGGGCTGATCATGGCAGAGAAGGTTATGCTCGAGCTGGTAGATCGTGGCATGCCGAGGGATCAAGCTCATGAAGAGCTGAGGTCGGCATCTATGCAGGCAGTCGAATCTGGTTCTGATCTACAAGAGATTTGTAGAAATTTAGATGGGATAATGAAGTTCTTTGAAGAAGAAGAAGTCGCCGACCTTTTCGCACCGGAGTCACATCTTGGCTCGTCGGAACAGATAGTTGACAATTCGGTTTCATTGGCTAGAGAGCTATGCTCAAAGTACTGATGGCACTAGGAGCAGAAGTGCCGTAACAGTGGCTACAGCGAAAAGAAGCATAATCATGGCGTGAGGACCATACTGGTTGACGTCATCTAGAGCCACATTCAGGAATCCTTCCTCCATTACCCCTGAAATAATCGAGGATTCGGATTGGTTGAAATCCGGAGGGGGTCTTCTTGGAATCCGCTCAACTGAGTTATCTTGTCTCACAGGTGTTTCTCGAGGCAGAGTCGTAATTATCATTGCCCCTATTCATCTTCTAACACGGAGAAACCGGCCCTTTCCATTAGAGAGTCCATATCTTCAAGTGCATCTGGATCTGGATTGTAGAGAGCTGCCGGATCCTTCGCCTCTCCACTATAGTCATCTTCTCCTTCTAAAGCAAATCTGAATCTTCGATTCCGTACAACCAGGATTGTACGGATTAGGAATATGGATATCGCCCCCATGACTAGTGTTAGTATCAGCTCTGTGGCAGCGACCATATTCGATTATCCCTATGCGTTTCAGTTTGTTAAGCGTTTCAGTTTGTTCTCGGGAGACCCTGAGAAAGTGGTCTTGAGAGATGCCGGCGATTGGATGGGGTTGGTTCTAGCCACTTGCCTGAGGGGTATTCGTGTATATCGTCAAAATTAATGGAATACCATGTTTTTTTCTCCTTTCTTCCACAGGATAGGCACCTAAGTCCCTGATTACGCCCAGAGCTTCGCATTGTCCTTCTACAACACATGGGCCTACTGAAAATCCTAGGACTAGCAGAATCTATCCTCAAGCGTTCTAAATGTATTGAACCGTCAGGAGAACTCAGTCCAACCCATGTGATTTTGTCTCCTGGCTCTAATGTTCTGAGTAGTCTGTTAACAGGTCCACCTTCTTGGAAAGCAACAAGATTGAGAGATTTACCACCAGAGAATACTGAAACACTGGCGTGCCCACCCTTTGTCTCTCTAGGTTTACAAATGATTGACCCCGAAAGGATTGATTCTATGTGGTCGTCGCTAATCTGGTTCGAACGATGGATTGCATAGGATTTGCAAGTCTCCACACCCTTTTCCGATTGTAGCCAAATATGTGCCTTTTCGACCTCGGAATATGAAGATCCTCGAATCCCATACAGGACAGGGCATGGTGTTCTCGGGGCAATTAATCCCCTACCCTTGGTTGGGTCCCTATTCAGGAAAGTTCCTGGAAATAGGGATTCGAGTTGAGATACTGATTTTGGAGATACTCTCCTCTCGGAACCTAGCGATGACTCATTTCTCCAGGCGATCAGTTCCCATGAAGAGTGTGTATTACTCTCCCATGAGATTGCTGCGCAAGCACCGACGACTCCAGAAATTTCGTTCTTCAGAAACAGAATAGTCTCGGTATTTCCTGCTTCTCGAAGAATGTTTTCTGGATTCACATAACCCCTGACTGCATTCCAGTACCAATGTTCTGGGGCTTTGTCAAATGAAATGGCAAGGCACGGGGATACTGGAATCTTTGATGGCGGATATCCAGCGACTTGGGTTAGCAGCCTATCGAACCAATCATTGCATATTTTCTCCAATAACGGTTCGTCTTTTTCTGAGATGTCTATGATAGCACCTAGTGCTCCGTTTCCTCTTGTCCTCCTTTCGGCAAAGGGCCATAGTCTGACCAGTCTCCTCTCGAGGATATCACAATTCATTGCTTCTTGTATTTCTGAGAGTAACTCATCAAAACTAGAAGTCGTACAACCTTCATCGACATGATCCGTGTCATCAAGACCCAGTCGGCATCTCAATTTTGACCCTCCAAATCTGGTGGGATAATCATGTCAATCACCCCTGCTATTCCAGTTTCAGGATTGCACTGTATTCCTCTAACTCCGAAAGTTTCCGCTGCCAAAATGTCCGATTCGCGGTCTCCTACGAGAATAGACCCTTTCTCACTAGGACGTTTCTTCCAATTTTCCCCGTATGAAATGGAGATTGGTTGGTCCGGGTTAATTTGTGAAATCTCTATCAGCTGCCTCCCAGCCTCTAGCATCCCGGGTCTTGGTTTTCTTGCCCATGCTCCTTGATCTGGAGGGTATGGACTGTACAGTATGAGATCAATCTCTGCATCTCTGTCCTCATTCAGCAATTGTTCTTGCAAACCGTCGTGTATTAGTGATAGTGTTTCATGCCCCCATATTCCCCTTCCGACAGGAGACTGATTTGTGACTACACAGACTCTGAAACCGTTTCTTCTTAGGAGACCGACAGCGTATCCGGAACCGGGTAACAACTCTAGCTCATCTGCGCTATTTACGTAGCCTTCCCTCCATCTGTTCAATACTCCGTCCCTATCCAGATACGCTATTTTTCCTGACCAATCAGCATTTGCTGGGAGATTGGAGAGTCTCAAGGGTTCTTCTAGAGAAGATCGATGCCTGTGAGGGGGTAGCATTTTCATCACAGTCCATTATTGGACTTGACTGCCTCTTTAATGATGTGATTGATAACCAATTGGACGTCTTCAATCCTCTCCATAGACTCAGATTGAACTAGGATTGTAAGATCAGCGATTTCTGCTAGTTTGCCCCCGCTCATACCTCGATAGTTTCCTGTGATTGCAACTGTACTGCATCCATTATCTTTGGAGTACTGAATACCGTTAATCACATTGGTAGAGTTTCCTGAACCGCTGAAGCCAATCACCACATCACCCGGAGAAGCAAAAGTCGATAGTTGGCCGACAAATACATTCTCAAAGTCTGTGTCGTTTGCCCATGCGGTCAGAGCAGGAGAATTGTCTACATGAGAAATCGTTCTCAATGACAGTTCTTTGGACCAATCTCCAGCACTGTGAGAGGGAGTGCCCGCGCTTCCGCCGTTTCCAATAAAGTGGACAGTCGATCCCTGCTCTCTGGCTCTCTCGACAATTTCCCATAGTTTCTCCATACTGGAAAACGGGAGTTTTGCCAATGTATCCGCAAGCGAGGCGGCGTATGACTCAGCAAATTCTGTGAACTCGAAACCCATATTCCCATGTACCCGGGTGAGGGCATCCTATTTACGGGTTGATGAAAGCAACGTGTACATGCAAGACCCGGTGGCGGCCATCGTAGGCTCTCTCGCGGTATTCATGGGAGTCTCGGATGTCACGATGCAACTGATAATCGGGACAATCGGGTTGATTCTTATGGCAATCTCATTTCATAGACATTCCGACAGTAAATCCGCAGTCTTTGCTATTGCTGCTTGGCCGCTTATTGGCCTCTTCTTCTACCTATATTGTGGATATTTTGTAGAGATTTCAGATCCAGTACTGATACTTATGACTGCGGCTGCTTTGCCCGCCGGGATGGCCATGTCATTCTGGGAGTTGAAGACAGATGATGCAAATAAAGACACGAGGATTTGGATGAGGGGTTTTGTTGTTTGGTCGATGGTTCCTTACTACCTAGTCTTCGGGGTTCCATATCTGAACATGGCATTCGTTCAGTTCACGGCAGTGAGTGCGGACTTGATGCTAGATTTCGTGGGAATAGGAGGATATGAAATAGGCCCAATGATGATTGAGAGGCATGAGAAATCCGCTATTCCTATCTCTGAATGGGAGGGGAACAGGTTCATCCTAACTGAGCCCCTAGGAGAAGGTGGCTTTTACGCGCCTATGGTCAATGAAGATGGGGAGGCCGTGGTTGCATTCATTCTTGCCTGTTCAGCTTTGCAATCTATGGCGGTATTCATAGGTGCCATAGTTGCCCTAAATTCGGTATACTGGAAGAGGAGGGCTAGAGCACTATTTATCGCGATTCCAACAATTCATATTCTAAATGTTTTCAGAAATGCCGGAATAGTCTGGTTGACAGATACATATCCAGAATGGAGTCTTTCGGGAATTGGAATTTTTGACTTCGCACATAGCTATGCTGCTAAGGTGGCTAGTCTGTTTGCGATGTTCCTAATGGCAATCGCCCTGTTCGACCTTCTCCCAGAGCTTCACCGACATATCATGAGGATTCTCAGGCCACTGGGATTCCGAGGTAGGGAGGCCTTGCCCTCAGACAATTCGTGAACGAATCCTATCGAACAGCTTCCCGGAAAGGGGCATATCGTGCTCCCATGCAAACTCTTTCATGACTCTTATCGCTTCTTTTTCCAATTCAGAGTCACCTACAAAATCAGTGAGCTCTATCTTGTCGTTCCTAGTGTTTGCCTTGAATGCCGCAATCGGCTCCTCCTTGTGGAAAACTAGGTACGCGGAGCCGAAGCCAAACCTCTCCCTTAGCAGGCTTCCAAAGTAGTGAATCAGAGGATCCGAGGGAGGAATTACTAGGTCCCTTGTACGACTAATCTTGCCCATCCCCTCGAGCATATCCAGCCTGCCCCAGCATATGTCCTGCAAATCATCCACAAGGAACCCCTTGATCAGCGTCCCATCGTCCTCGAAATCATGCATGACATCGCTAATCTCTTCTGGAGCAAATGAGGCTCCTGCTAGCCTCTCTACCTGCTTCAAAGTGATTACGGGATAGTCTTCGACCAATTTTCTAAGGTAGTTGCGCTTGGCCTCCCACAAGTCTATTTTTCGCAAGGGTTCAACGGTCCTGAACCCTCCTCTGTAATCTTGTATCAGGTGTCCACTCCTGACCAGGGGGGAAACTAGCTTCCTAAACTCAGAGCGAGACATGGCGTTCCTTTCCATATACAAGTCTGGATCATTTGTGTCCCTGAAGAACTGAAGTATCTCCTCGTCCTCGGATTCAGTGGGCACATTACGAATGGAAAGTAAGCGTTGAAAGTGCTGGTATCGAGCCCAAACTAGATGCCCCCGGAGGTTCGAACCTTGGTGCAACTGGTGCGCGGCCACCATTGAGTCAAGATTGACTCTGAACATCTCGCATCTTCCCCTCAGCGAGAAGTCGTCGCGGAGCTCAATGGAGTTCTCCAGTGCTATGGTCTCGTTTTCCCATCTACTATTCTGATGGATGGAATGATGGAAGAATAGTAATCTGTTGATTTCCTTCCTTGATCTAGGTTCAACCACTCCCCCTCTGATGTATCTCTCACCATCCCCCATAGAAGAGAATCCGAGTTCTGAGAGAATCTGCTGGATATTCTCATCGCAATCATGGACAGGGACCCCATTGAATGCATGAAGTACGGAGACATCGATCAGCCTGTCTCTGTAGTTCTCTAGCAATTCTGCGAATGCCTCCTTGAAATCATCTAGGTAAGAGTGGGGGATATTGATGTCTTTTATTTCGAGGTAGTCGTTAACCACGAACATTAGGACTCTCCCAATAGGGTCGACTCCCTTGAAGACAGGGTAGTACCAGCCCTGCTTCAGGAGAAGTCGGACTTCCTGGATGAACCTGCTACTGAAGGGGTCTGATTGTGCGAGGATACGCATTTTCCTATCCTCCTGCATAGGTGAAAGTAGCCTCTCTGCATCCTCGTGTGAAGAGTAGTAATCGGTTGGGTCTGGCTGCAGTGCTACTACTCTTGCAATGGAGCCCCTACTCTCTAGTTCCCTTAGCGTGTCTGCCAATTCCTCCACGGGTCTTGAAACGAACAGCCTTAGAGTGTGCAGCCTGACTGGTCCGATTTTGGAAATTAGCTCGGTTATTGCCTTGTCGAATGAAAGTGGTTTCACCTTGCCATGAAGTCGCTTGAATATGGCCATTGATCTCTTTCTATTTGGGACGTCTACGAACTGCTTAGCAACCACAAGCTGTCTTTCCATGTTTGAAAGTGCTGATTTCAGACTTCTCTGGATGTGAGCATTTTCCTTGCCCTTGGGGTAATCGGAGAATAGGTCGTTTCTAGATATCCCCTCTTCGGGAATTTTCTCGATCAACTCCTCCTCTAGAGTCCCGAACCACGGCTCCCCCCTGAGCCCCATTAACATCGGAAGTTTCTCACTCAGTGTGTATCCGACTCTGTTGTGTAGGAGTCTACCGTTGTATATGTCTGAGTCGTGCTTGATATCCTTCCAATCACGGAATCTGTAGTTCTCGACTCTGTGGAGTAATTCCTCTCTCCTCTGAACAAAGGTTAGATTTCTAATTGCATCTTCGGGTTCCTCGAATTTTGAGAAGGACTTGTTGAGGATTAGTGTCTGAAGAGTTCTGTAGTCGATTACGTTGAATTCCCCGCCAGTAATTCTGTATTCATCTATCCTCAGGATGAACTCGCCTTCGTCTGTTTGAGTGAAGAAACCAATAGATACAAGATTCCTCATCTCGAGCTCTTGCAGAATGGCTTCCACCTGAGCTGTCGGGAAAGGGAGGCGTTCACTGAGAGAGTCGATGGTCTGTGGGCCTTCTGATCCGAGCATATCAAGCAGCTTCAGTCTGAGACAGTCCAATGGGTCAGAAAGTTGCTTTTCCTTCCATTTTGACGGTTCCCCACCTACAAATCCTTCTCCGACTTCGTAGCTTAGTCCACCGGTGTACAATTCCCTAAGGTCGTCCATCTCGGCAGCTCCAGCCACTGCAAGGCACCCCAATGTCCCATGGACTTCGGTCATCCTCATAGAGAACCATTTGTCGTCAATCTTCTCTTGTCCGGTGCCTCTAACCTTAGTTATAAGGCCCCTATCTGCGAGCTCGTGGACCCAGGTCCTGAGGGTTTCGAATTCGATATCCTTTAGTTTGTCGCTGTACAACGGGTGAGTGAGTTGCCTCTCCAGACCGCCACCCATATCCATTAGCCTGAGGAGTTCATTGGCATTCTTTGGAACTGAAACCTTTGAGTGATAGTACTGGGAGAGCTTTTCTTTATCCAGCTCGGTAGCGAGGGAACGCGCGCCCAATAGTCTCCTCAAAATCTCCGGGTCTACGTCCTTGATTAGGTAAGCCCTGGTCCTAAGAGAGAGGAGGTCCTCGAAAGAGGACATGAAAAGAGTTAGTCCCAGGGGCGATGGTATCTTCACCCTACGATGTACGATTCTTACATCCTCGCTAGCCATTCTCATCATGAATTGTCGAAGCTGGCCCATTTCTAGATCGGTGGTTAGGATTTCACTCATGGCCTCCCTAACAATTACTGAGTCATCCATTGTGCGATGCCGATTCATTATCTGCTCGGCTTTGAGTTGGAATTGCTTGGGACTTACTTCCTCGGCCCCAATTCTTCTCGGATTTAGCATGCTCCTTGAGGAGACCTCTCTGAATCGTTTGGCAAATAGTTGAGAGTCTATCAGATATTTATTCAGAATTTCCTCACTCCCTCTGCTACGAAAAACCTCGGGGATAGAGGAGATCTCCACCTCATGGCTTAATTTGGCCATGAATCCATTCTCGTCGAATGAAAGTTCGTGAACCGTAATCTCGTCCCTGACTGCCATTCCTGCGAAAAGGTATCCTAGAGCGAGATTAAATGCTCGGCCCCTGCATGTAGTTACGACATAGGTGGGCAATGGAGCTTCGACTTGTTCCACGAGGATTCTATCTTTGGAAGGTACTTGGAAGGTAGTTGCTGAGTGCTCATCAAGAAATTGGGAGAGTGCGTTGGCTACTGGCTTGTTCAAGCCCAAGACATCGATTAAGAAAGGAGTAATCGAGTTGCCCTTCCTATACTGGACAGTGAGGATACTAAGCAGTTCTAGGACCTCGAAACTTAGCTCGCTGGTCCTGCTCATAGCCTCTCCTGTCCATGAAGGGATTGTGGGCCTGAATCCTGTCGCAGGCGTGACATTTACCCTAGTTCCAATTACACTTGAGACCCTGTAGGTAGATCCTCCAAGGAGAAATACATCTCCGTTCCTAAGGCTTGAAACGAAGGATGAGGAGAGTTGTCCGACCAGCGTACCATCAGATGTGAATACTAGGTAATTGTTGTCGGGAGATATTGTACCGATATTGGTGTAGTAGATCATCTGGGCGTACCCTCTCTTTCCGAAACGATTCTCCTCCCAGTCTACCCATATTCTCCTTTCTTCCTCTAGCAGGTCCAGAACCTCAATGTAATCGTCGTATGGAAGGTTTCGATATGGCCAAGATAGCTGAACCAATTCGTAAGCCTCATCTATGTCCCATTCTCGTATGATAGTGAGCCCGATTAAGAACTGAGCAAGAACGTCTAGGCAATTCTGCGGGAACTTTAGCAAGTCCATATTGCCCGAGAGGATCCCGTTCTGGAGGGCTACTATCTCAAGCAAGTCGTGCGAGGAAGTCGGGAGGAATCTGGCTCTAGGAAGGCCTCCTACCTGGTGCCCAGCCCTCCCAATCCTTTGTAGAGCAGTAGCAATCGAGCCTGGGGAGCCGACCTGAATGACAAGGTCGACGGATCCGATATCTATTCCCATCTCCAGGCTGGATGAGGAGACAACACATCTCAGCATTCCTTCCTTGAGTTGCTGTTCTACATCTAGTCGGATCGATTTGTCCATTGATCCGTGATGCCCCTCTACTCCCTCCAATCCGGCAACTTTGAGCCGTTGGACGAATGTCTCGGTCATATTCCTGGTGTTTACGAAGACAAGGGTCGTAGTATGGGATTCGACTAGTTCCTTGATTCGATCAATATTATGATCTAGAATCTCCTTTACTGGTATCGATGTGAATCTCGGAGTAGGCAAGATGATGTCGAGGTCTAATTTCCTTGATCCGGAGATCTTTGCTATGGAGACTCTCTGGGTATTTCCTTCATCCTCCCTTGAATCGCTTGCTACCAGAAATTCAGCGACCTCGTTAAGGGGCTCCATTGTCGCGCTGATCCCGATTCTCTGAACATCGGATTCCACAACAGAATCCATCAATGCTAGACTCAATGAAAGGTGAGTCCCTCTTTTAGTCGGTACAAGGGAGTGCAACTCATCCACTATCAGCCATTTCAAGTCATTCAATAGGGGTCGAAATCTCTTGGATGCCAACGCAAGTCCCAGAGACTCGGGGGTTGTGATTAGGATATGTGGCGGTTTTCTGAGCATTCTCTCTCGCTCTTTCTGGGGGGTGTCACCCGTCCTGAGTCCTACTTTGATGTCCTGAGCTCTTCCTGGGAGAAATCTCTCCTTGATCTCATTAAGTGGCCCTATCAGATTCTTCTGAATATCATTTGCAAGAGCCTTAATTGGAGAGATGTAGATGCAATGAACTGTATCGGACAGAGATCCTGCCATTGACTGGCGGACAAGATCGTCAATTATCGAAAGGAACGCAGTCAGGGTCTTTCCGGAACCGGTAGGGGAACACAGTAGTAGATGCTCGCCATCAAGAATCTGAGGGATCGCCACTTTCTGGGGCTCTGTAAAGTCCGGGAACTTGTCCAAGAACCAATTTCTCACCGGCGCTGAAAGTTTGGACAGGATGTCCTCAGATTCCGAAATGTCAGACACATACTTTATTTCAGGCATTTTTTCCTAATCACCTTGCGACTCAGGCTATCGATTGGATAAATGAATGCTTCTCTATTTTCAGCGTTTTTAGTACGCAAATGCTGGGGAATCCCCTATGGTCCTACAATAACAACAAGGGCGATGTATACTAGGATGGCTTGAAAACCACGTTGGTTGTGGTACAAGCGTGGAAGACAGAGAAAGGATGTCTAGACTTGTCTCACTCCTAAGGCGGAGAGGATTAGTTCTTCCATCATTCGAAATTTATGGTGGAGTCTCCGGTCTTGTTGACTATGGACCTGTTGGTGCAAGGATAAAGAGGAGAGTGATTGATGCCTGGGTTGAACATTGGAGCAGCATAACCAACGTTGTAGAGATAGACTCTCCCACTATCACTCCGGAACCTGTGCTTATCGCCAGCGGACATGTTGGAGAGTTCAACGACAAAATGTCAGAATGCATATCTTGCGGCGGTGCTTTCAGAAGCGATCACCTTGTGGCTGATTTCCATGACGCTCCAGACACTCTTAGCTCCAGTGAACTCGATAATCTGATTGAAAGAGAGGGCGTACGATGTCCGAGCTGTGACGCATTCGATTGGAAGAAGGCAAAGCCGATGAATCTGATGTTCCAGACCAGCATCGGAGCGATGGGCGGATCGAGGACCGCATTTCTAAGGCCGGAAACCGCTCAGGGAATGTTCATGCTTTTCCCTGCCCTGTACAGGCACTTCAGACAGAAGTTGCCCTTCGGTGCGATGCAGACAGGGAAGGGATACAGGAACGAAATCAGTCCGAGACAGGGGATGATTAGGCTTAGAGAATTCAATATGGCTGAGCTTGAGTACTTCATTGATCCAGAAGACCCGCCGATTGATGACCTCAGCAAATGGCCAGATAGAGTTTGCATGATCCCCGATCCTGAAGGCCCACAACCCGGAGAATTTGAGATGTCATTTAAGGAAGCATTTGAGTCTGGAATTGTGAAGCACCCCACTGTAGCGTGGTTCCTAGCAATGACCATGGAGTTTCTCGAGTTTGTAGGGATAGATAGGGCAAGAGTTCGATTCAGGCAACATGCAGGCTCAGAGATGGCTCACTATGCATCTGATTGCTGGGACTGTGAGCTTATGGGAGAGCATGGTTGGGTTGAAGTCGTAGGAATTGCCAATAGGACCTGCCATGATCTGGAATCTCACGAAGAGCACTCGAAATCTAGTCTTCTACGGGCGTGGAGGACATACCAAAAACCAGTAAAGAAGAAGGTGGAAGTTATCAAGCCCGTAGGTTCGGTGATTGGTCCAACTTTCAGAGAAAGGGCAGGCGAAGTTTCTTCTGCCCTGTCTCAATTACAAGAGGCCCCATCGTCATTCCCGTTTGAATTGGAACTCTCGGATGGGACCATTGTGCATATCGGAGAAGATATGGTTAATATCGCTCTAGAGGAATCCGTAGTTTCTGGAGAATATTTCACGCCACACGTTATCGAGCCAGCATTTGGGATTGATAGGATAATATGGCATATTCTTGATCATAACTACATGGAAGTGGACAAAGAGGGCGAAGGGTATACGATCTTGTCACTAAATCCCGAAGTTGCCCCGGCCGATCTAGTTGTTCTCCCTCTTTTCGATAAAGACGGAATGGACAGAATGGCAAGGGATATTCTGGCGCGCATAAACTCATTCAGAGGAATAATCGCAGAAATAGATACCAGCAGATCGATAGGAAGAAGGTATGCGAGAGCTGATGAAATTGGGATTCCATGGGCGGTGACCATTGACCACCAATCATTGGAGGACAACACTGTTACAATCAGAAGAAGAGATGATCAAAGGCAAGTCCGCACCGATCTAGACGGTTTGATTGGTGGTCTAAAATCGGGTTCTTTATCCTCGATGTTCTAGGCTAATCTTCAAGAAGCGCCGCGTAAATTTTCCCTCATGGAGCAGGGCAAAGGGGATGATGACTGGGCGGAGAGATACCGCCCTTCCACTTTGTCGGATATGGAGGGTAATGGAGATAAGATAAGAAGAGTGAGGATTTGGCTGGAAGGATGGGAGTCCGGAAAAACCCCGAAAAAAAAGGGTTTACTTCTCTCTGGCCCTCCGGGAGTAGGGAAAACTACGCTGGCACATGCTGTAGCAAAAGAGAAGGGTTGGTCAATTGTAGAATTGAATGCATCCGAACAGAGGAATGCGGCCGCAATAAGATCCTCTGCAACTAGAGGTTCGCAATACGTCTCACTAGAGAACTTCTCCACGGGGTCCGAAACCATTGGAAAAACTGTGATACTCCTAGATGAGGTAGATCACCTCAGCGGAGGCTTCTCACAGGTATCGGAAGAGAGAATCCACACTACCATGGGGTCAGAAGAAGGACCAGTACTGAAGGGAGATTCGGGCGGGAAGGCGGAGTTACTCAATCTACTCAACAAAACCGAAAATCCTGTAATTATGACCTGTAATGATCCGATGAAGCTCTGGGGGAGGGGGAATTGGAGGAGGAATAGGGATAGAGTAAACAGAGTGTCTGAAAATATCATATTCGAGAGAGTCGGGGCTTCAGACCTTAGGAGGATAGCACTAAGAGTTCTTGATTCGGAAAGTGTAGGAATCGATCCCGAGGCCCTAGATGCTCTAATTCGAAGGAATCCCGGAGACCTAAGGGCTCTCGTGAAGGATTTACAATCTCTGTCTGTTACTGCAAATGGACACGTAGACATGGCCTCGGTGAGTGAGTTATCTGGAACGGTACTCAGGGACTCACAAATAAACGTGTTCGAATCCCTGAAAAGAGCCTACAATTCTGGTTCGGGCCTTCTAGCATCAGAAGCCATCCTAAACTCCGACAAGGACCCAGACGAGATTCTAGCATGGTTCTCCTGGAACAACCAATCGGTGATTAGCAGCAGAGGTCTTGAGGAGATATCTGGAGCGATGTGTAATTCGGATTCCTATCTGGCTGCAAAATTCACCAATCGTGCTTTCAGATCATGGTATTGGGGGTCATCATTGCCCACTCAGGCCATTTCAGCAGTCTCTAATTCAAAGAACGATGGGGACGTTTTCATTAGTTTTCCAGAATTCCTGAGAAGGGGCGGTGAGACTTGGAGGAACGTCGACTTGATTGAAAAACTAGCAGGATCACTTGGAACTAGCAGATCATCATTCAGAGAAGATCTATGGCCTGCTCTTCTGGCCATTCACGATAAGAGCCTCGGAGCATCTGAGAGGGACTTTACTGTAGCGAAGAAGATAGGGATGACAGGAGAAGATCATCTGGCGGTTCTGGGTATTCCTAGGACCAGCAAAGTTGGGAAGTCAATATTGGAGGAGTTTGGGCGGGTTGAAGATAGGTTCGAGATTGAGGAGATTGTATCGAAGGGCATAGTGGAGCAAAGCAAAGAAGAGAGCCAATCCACGCTAGATAGTTTTGGTTAGTCTGAATCCCAAGTTCTTGGATGTAGAAGTACTAGTACAGTCAGAAGTTCGAGACGACCGAGCCACATCAATATCGTAGAAGCCAGTAACGAGGGGACGCTCATCCCAGCCCATGCAGCAGCCGCACCGTTTGGTCCGAATTCCCCCAATGCGGGGCCAGTATTACCAAGAAGGGAGATGGAGACAGAGAGTACATCTGTCATAGTCAAATCTGGCTCTAGGAAGGAAATAGTGAGCATAGACGCTGTAACCAACACCATCCATGAGCTTACCATTCCAAGAATTATCCAAACCCGCTGCTCATCGACAACGGATCTATTGAACCTAATCGCAACAACCTTCCTTGGTTGAATTATCTTCATGACCTCCCTCTTCGCAAGTTCGAATGCAATGCGAATCCTGAGCACCTTGAGCCCGCCGCCAGTAGATCCGGCACTGGCCCCGATTATCATCAGAAGTAGCAAAACAAATTGACTGAAGACTGGCCACTGGGAGAAATCTGCACTAGAGTAACCCGTACTGGTGATTGAGATTGCCTGAAACATAGAGTGTCTGATGGATTCCAATATCCCATAATCTAAATTGCTTGAGCGAGATATATTGGCTGCCATAGCGATCCATGCGATGAAGACAATTAGCAGATACGTTCGAAGCTCCTCGTCCTTCCAAATCTCATTCGACCTTCCTGAAAATGCAAAATACAGAAGGCTGAAGTTAATGCAAGTTAAAAGCATGAAGACCATCACAATCGACTCAATAATGTAGTCATCAAACTGCATTATTCCAGAATCAGTTGTTCCAAAACCGCCTGAAGGCATTGTTGTTAGAGCGTAGTTGACTGCGTCGAATGAACCCATACTAGTCAATTGTGAGAGGAGTATCGCCTGGAGTAAGGTGAGGCCTACGTATATTCCCCAGAGTTTCCTAGCCGTGCTCTCAAGAGTGGTTCCAAGGTTCGAAACTGATGGCCCTGTCAACTCTGCTCTCGCTAATGCCATGCCCCCCCCTAGGGCCCTCGAGAAGATGAGAAGCCCGAGCATGATGACTCCCATCCCGCCAATCCATTGAGAAACTGACCTCCATAGAATCAGGCTTTTCCTCTGACTACCAAGGCAGTCACCATTGAAATCGTTTAATCCGGCGGCTCCAGATCCGCAAAGAGGGCTAGTTGCTGGGTCTACAATGGAAGCCCCAGTAGTTGTGAATCCAGACATCGACTCGAACCAAGAGTGGAGTAGTCCATACGCCATCTGAGAGCTTGAGTTATCTCCTCCTGGGTTCCAGAAATCACCGAAGGGGCCGTGAAACATACCCCCTAGCCAAAGAGGAAGAGCCCCCACTATGACCACAGGGATCCAACCAAGAGCCACAGAAGCGAATGCCTCTCTATCTCGAACTAGGGATGAAGGTTCAGAAACGCCTGAGCGGAAAATCATCGAATAGCCAAATGAGAGTGAAATAATAATCGGAAGCGCGAAGGTGCGAATAGCCTGTTCGATTCCCTCGACATAGAGGCTGTAGAGACCGACTAGGACTAATGGTACTGAGACGAGCCCTATAGTCCAGCCGAGAATTAGGCTAACTACTCCCCAACGCATACTAGCTCCGCAATATCTCCTCGGCCTTGCCTACATCATCTATCTCAAGGATCAGGTATAGCCTGTCACCTTCTTGGATGGTTCCGATGTTTTCCTCGATTATGTTGTTGAATTTTCCATCATTATCGAGTCTCTCCAACATGACTAGATTGGCCCCAATTATGTCCTCGACTTCTGGCAATTCCTTCCCTAGTAGTCCGTTTCCTGAATTTATCTCGGCAGACATAGATACCAAAGATGGGATTCTGGGAATTGGCTCGTATAGACCTGGGACATGCATGTGGATAGCTTTGAGAATCGACTTAATTGCCACTCTTCGCTTACTCACCGGCCTAAGCCCAATACGCTGAATTGCCTCGACTAGGGCCCTATCTTTGAGGATTAATCCAGTTCTAGAAACACCTTTGTCGAATGTTCTCATAGCTATCGAAATATTCAGATTATCATCACTGAGGGTAGAGATTGCAATATCGTGATCTTCCACTGCTAGTTCCCGTAGAAGATCCTCATCCTGAGGATCACCATGTATCACGTCCAACCTCTTATTGACCCCAATGCGAGATCCAACTATTGCGTTAGCTGAGTCTAAATCGGGTTCAATGATTACTACGTTTGAGCCCATATTGAGGTAGTGCTCCGCTAGTTTGCTACCGAAGTTTGTTGCTCCGAAAATTGCCACGGTGGGTTTGTCCGGCATCTCAGAATTCTCATCCCCAACCAATCGTGCAATCTCACCGAAGAATTTGGTTGAACCTGTAACAAAGACCAACATGTCCCCCTGTTGGATTATTTCATTACCTGAAACTATTCGACCCTTCCTGCTACCAGCTTTCATTGCTATGATACGGGGATAATCCGGATCTTTTGTGGGGTTCGAATTGGCATCTTCGATTGTTGAGCCAATCATAGGAGAGCCAACTGATACAGCAGATTCAACAATCCAAGCGTTATCGCCCATTGGGATGACATCAGAAAGGGTGGGGGATACTAATCCGGAGATTAGCTGTTCTACAACATCTGTCGATGGTGAAACAACGAAGTTTGTACGAGCCCAATTCTCCAGCGGCCCGGCACCCCTCGAAGGGTGAGTAATCTCTGAGTCACGTACATTGGCGATAGTAATCAGACCGGAAGCAGTTCTATCTCCCACCTGTTCGCTGAACACCCTCTTGGCGAAAGCGCATCCCAAGATGTTGACATTGTCATCATTGGTTGCGAAGACTATGATCTCAGCATCATTGATTCCGGCTCTGACTAGAGAGTCCCTTGAGAGGGCGTTGCCGGTTATCAGTAAGCAATCTAGAGATTGGGAGTCGCTAATCGCATTGGGGTCGGGATCGATCATCGCAACTCCTCGCTTCTCGCCTCGAAGCGCTGCGGCAACACCCCGGCCGACCTCGCCGGCACCTGCGATAATCACTCGCATTCAAACAGATGAATATGCAGACTGGATATAATCCTGCGCCATATATGAAAAAACCCCTAAAGTGTCCCAGAAGCGAGTTATTCTTCTGATTCCAAGGTTTCTCCCCTAATTCTGGTTTGTGCTCGAGACCTGTTGAGGACGGATTGCCGAAGTGTGCGCCTGTATGCCTGTCTGGCTGCTGGAGTCATGCCAGACGGCAGCCAAGACTCCTGGGCTGGAAACCAAGACCAAACAACGAATGGGACCAAGAGAGCGATGGTCAACGGAAAGAAGACAGAAAGCACAGTCACTAGGATAACGGCCATCCTAGCGAACGAGGCATACACAAGAGGGCGAAATCGCTGATTAGCCAGAATTCTAGAGCCTTGCCAAGAGCCTATGGATGCATGCGCCATGCAGGTAGTAATTGTCAGTAAACATGCTAGAGCGATGTTTTGGGCATTGAATCCGGTGCCTTCCCAGACTACTGGATCGAATAGACGTACGTTGAGGTGGGCTGAGCGCATTGCACCGAAACCCAAACCCAAAGTCCATCCATAAGGGGCGCAGGCTCTCAATCCAACGGTTCTAGTTTTACCGAGAAGAAAGAGTACGAAAGACGATTCAGCCAGAGCGATCATGAAAGCTATCGAGCTAAGCGAGATGATGTTCTGAGATTGATTCCTAACTTCGGCCAGAACTAGTGCGTCAATTGCTGAGGCTGCAAGCACCCCTGAGACGATTCCAAACAGCAATGACTTTGCAGCGCCAGATAGGTCATAGAAACCAGTCATCCGGGCTATAGTTCCCCTCCAGCCAACATAAATACCCAGCAACCCTATTGCAAAGGCCAATTGCATCTCCCACATCTCAATAGGAGCGTCAGCCACACTCTCCCCATGCCGCGCACCCTTTCAGTACAGCGGATAATGAAGTGTAAAACGACACGTATATCCAGATAACGTTCAAACGGCACGATTGCAGCCGAACAATATGGCTCTGGAGGGATTCAAGCGTAGAGTTCTCGGATCAATAGGGCTCCTGAAGGGAAAGAGGAAAGTCGAACAAGACACCGTCAAGGATCTTAGTAAGTCACTCAGGAGGGCTCTACTAGAAGCCGATTTCAACGTCAGACAGGCAAAGGAGCTAACAGAAAGGGTAGAAAGGGGAATTTTGGAAGAAGAACCACGGCCAGGAGTTAAGCTCGAAACTCATGCTATGAACCTGGTATATTCGGAACTAGTAAGGATTCTAGGGCCGCCTAGGGAGATCAAGCCACACAACCAAACAGTTCTGATGGTAGGCCTCTATGGTCAGGGAAAGACCACCACCACAGCAAAACTGGCAGACTGGTGGAGAAGGGCTCACGGAGCAAAGGTTGCGGTTATCGAAGCGGACGTACATAGGCCGGGAGCGTTCGAACAACTCAGTCAGATGCTCGAGGGTACGGGCATCGAGGTATACGGGGAGCCCGGAGAGAAGGTCGCATCCCAGATAGTTAGAAATGGCCTCAACAAGGTTGGAACCGCTGACATCGTGATTATAGACACCGCAGGCAGGGACAGCCTAGATGGAGAACTCAAGGAAGAGCTATTGGAGATCGCAAGCATTGCGAACGCTTCAGAACGCTTCCTAGTAATTGACGCTCAAGTCGGACAGGCTGCGGGGCCTATGGCTGAGACCTTTCATGAGTTGGTAGGTGTTACTGGGACAATTGTGACCAAATTAGATGGAACTGCGAGAGGAGGAGGGGCGTTAAGTGCGGTTTCTACGACAGGTGCGCCAATCGTCTTCGTAGGAGAGGGAGAGAGGATTGGCGATATAGAGAAATTCGAATCCGATCGGTTCATCTCCAGACTTCTTGGAATGGGCGACATCAAGGGGCTCATCGACCTAGCACCCGAGGATCTGGACGACCAGGAGGCAATGCGCCTGACAAAGAGGCTGATGTCAGGGAGATTCACTCTCACCGACATGTATGCGCAGATGGAGATGATGAGCAAAATCGGAACTCTTGACAAGGTCCTATCCCACCTGCCAGACGCCATGTTCGGAGGAATGGGTAATATGGGAGTGGCTCAGAAGAAGCAG